>NZ_NEGZ01000002.1 GCF_002127585.1 Janthinobacterium sp. GW458P | reverse complement strand
CTGGATTTTGGCGGGCCTGGCCATGGTCGGACCGCTTGCCATCGACACCTATCTGCCGTCTTTCCCCGCCATCGTGCACGATTTTCAGTCCAGCCCCCTGCTGGTGCAGCAAACCCTGAGCTTTTTCCTGTTCACGTTTGCCTTCATGATGCTGTTTTACGGCACCCTGTCCGATTCCTTCGGCCGCCGTCCCGTCATTCTCGTCTCGCTGGYRCTGTATGCGATCGCCTCCGTGGGCGCCGCGCTGGCGCCCACGCTGGGYTGGCTGCTGGCCTGGCGCGTGCTGCAGGGCCTGTCGGCGGGCGCCGGTTCCGTCATCGGCCGCGCCATCGTGCAAGACCGCTATGCGGGCGCCGCCGCGCAGAAAATCCTCTCGCACATCATGATGGTGTTCGCGCTGGCGCCGGCCATCGCGCCCGTGCTGGGCGGCTGGCTGCAGGTCAGCCTGGGCTGGCGGGCGATCTTCTGGTTCCTCACGGCCTTCGGCGTGCTGATGTTCATCGTCGTCTGGCGCGCGCTGCCGGAAAGCCTGCCGAAGGAGCAGCGCCACGCCTTCCACCTGGGCGACATCGCCGTCAATTACTGGAAAGTGCTGTGCCACCGCCAGTTCCTGCTGCTGTCGACGGCCATCGGCGCCGCCTTTGGCGGCTTCGCCCTGTACATCGGCTCGGCTGCCTACTTCATCATCAACATCCTGCATTTGCCGGAAACGGCATTCGCCTGGCTGTTCATTCCGCTAATCGGCGGCATGGTGTTCGGCTCGGCCCTGTCGGCGAAAATCGCCCACCGCTACAGCCAGCGCCAGATGATCTGGGCCGGTTTCATCCTGATGCTGGCGGCGGCGCTGGCCAATATCGGCTACAACTACTTCTTTGCCGCCGAAGTGCCATGGGCCGTGCTGCCGCTGTTCTTCTACTCGTTCGCCCTGTCCATCGCCATGCCGCCGATGACCCTGATGGCCCTGAACCACTTCCCCAACAACAGCGGCCTGGCTTCGTCGATGCAGTCCTTCATCCAGATGCTGCTGTTCGCGCTGTTGTCGGGCCTGGTGGCGCCGCTGCTGTTCGACAGCGCCCTGAACCTGGCGTATGGCGTGTGACCCTGATGGCCCTGAACCACTTCCCCAACAACAGCGGCCTGGCTTCGTCGATGCAGTCCTTCATCCAGATGCTGCTGTTCGCGCTGTTGTCGGGCCTGGTGGCGCCGCTGCTGTTCGACAGCGCCCTGAACCTGGCGTATGGCGTAATGGCGGGATTGCTGGTGAGTTTGATTTGCTGGGTGTTTGCGCAAGGCTAAGGACGTCTTGACGCTCGCCACTGCAGGGAGGGAGAAAACAATTGCGGATGCACTCAAGCAGCACTTTCTCTACCATCCCTTGTCGAAGGCAATAACTAACACTCAGAAATAGCGAGCTGCAGACGAGCTTCTGTAGAATCGAGAGGTAGCAAAAAAACTGAAAACCACCCCGCTATAGCGAAAACAGCGTTTGCTCTTGTCAAGACATATACATTACGAAAACTATCGCCACAAAAAAAAAGCTGTGTACACATCTGTGTACACAGCTTTTTATCTCAGCAGCACAAAAACTGCCAAGTCTTTGAATCTAATGGTCGGGGCGAGAAGATTCGAACTTCCGACCCCATGCACCCCATGCTCGATGATACTTAGCCGGAACCCGCATGGATGCTACATATAGGGGGTGAGTCGTATAATATACAGTGCTTTTCGATAGGTACTCAAGACCGCATGTCTCGGCGTTTTTTCTTCGAGAATTATACATTTTTGCGGCTGTTTTTCACGTCTCACCACCTCATGCACGCCGTGCTCAATTCCGGAAAAAAGCCGCTAAAGCGGTGTAATGCGAATAACTAGGATTTATGGGACATACAGCGTCAAAATAACATCGATACCTACCAACCTACCTACAGAGGGAAATTAACATGAAAAAGACTTACGTGCCGGAACTCACGTGCAAAGACGCCAAGCGCGAACATACATGGATGATGTAACAGCGTTTTTCCCCTATGGATGGTGTGCGATAGTTTAAATAAGCTACGCCAAAAGTTGCGCCGTTCGGTCTTACGCAAAACGCCAGGGTCCGATACAGTTTCGCGGGGCCGTGAACTCCATGTGCGCAGCGCATCGTCGTTCGCGCGGGCCGGTAGCGCAACTGCCCACTCCATGCCATCGCCGGCATGAGATGCAAGAATTGCTATCGTCCATTATGATCCGCGAGCGCTCCCGCACTCCGATCAAATTTGAAAAGCAAAGCTATCAACTAAAGGCCGAGAGGCTTTCTCCCGTCACGTGCCCCAAGCAAGAAGGCGCAGAACAAACCTGATTTCTCCCTGATTCTTTCGCTTTGTACAATGCTTTGTCGGCGGCCTCGACCAGTTCAATAGGCTGGCTTTCTAAATGGATCGGAAAAAATGCCTCTACACCGATACTTACCGTCACAACCCCAAGCGGATTTCCAGTATGTGCAACTCCCATCGATTGAACAGCGCTACGAATGCTCTCGGCAACTGCCAACGTGCCGATGAGATCGGTTCCAGGTAGTAACACGACCATTTCCTCACCGCCATAGCGGGCCGCAAGATCCCCTGGCCTGCGCATACTATAAGCCACCACCTTGCCAATTTTTCTTAAACACTCATCGCCGGCCACATGACCGTAAATATCGTTGTACTGCTTGAAGAAATCAACATCGATCATGATTAACCCTAGCGAGCTTTCCCCACGCTGCGCACGATTAAACTCGCTCATTAACGATTCGTCAAAATGACGTCGATTCGCCAGTCCGGTCAGTCCATCCTGGCTGGCAAGCCGGGACAACGTTTCATTAATCAGTTCTAGCTCAATGCCAGCAAGCAATAGCTTCTGTTCAGTTTTTGATTGAAGATTTATTTGATTCACCATACGATAACCAAGGTAGGAGATGAGCAATACCAACATCCCGCCAACCAAAAACTGAATATACACATCACTGCGCCAGCTCTCCAACACTTCATCTTGGGACAATGCTGCGGAGACGGCCAAAGGATACTCCTCCACCCTTCTGTAGCTATTAATACGTGTAACGCCATCCAATTTTGACTTTATGGATGCAGTGCCTATCGGCCCTTTTGAAAGATGATCTTTGAATAATGGAAATTGAGATATATCTTTGCCAAGCATTTTTTCATCAAATGGCCTTCTTAGCAAAAGTATTCCTTTGCCATTTGCGATAAAAACCGCCCCTCGCTTCCCTATCGAAAATTTATCATAAAATAACTTAAAATATTTCATGTCAATTGTAGCAAGTGCAACACCGCCGAAACTGCCATCAGGTAGATTAATGCGCCGCGATACAGTAATAATCCAATCGCCTGTCGACTTGCTGCGTACAGGAGGACCTATGTAAGGGCCACGTTCAGTATTGTTTTGATGGTACTTGAAATACTCTCGATCAGCATTGTTCAAATTCGTGAGCAACACTTTCTGAGAATTGACCAGCCAGCTACCATCTTTGGCATAAACGAATATCCCATGCAACTGGGGGAGCTCCGCCACGCGCATAACCAACAGATCATGAACACGGGTCAGCTCAAGGTCTGAGACTCCATCCTTTTCTATACGCTCGACCAATCCAATCAATACGGTATCAGTCTCTTTGATCGTGTCATAGGCATGCTGGGCTACCGACTGCGCCAGATTAGCACTCTCCCGGGCGGCCTCGCTTAGCTGTACTTCTCTTGCACGCCACACCATCCATAGCTGAGTTGCAAGAAGTGACATGCAAACCACGACAACAAATGTGATCGCCAGCGGCAGCAAGGAAAAACGCTTGAAGCCCGAGCCCATCAGACGCGCCGGCAGACTATTTGAATCAGCCATGGAACAACTCCCAGTTTTACGTGGATAAGAGTGTGCGCCAAATAGCGCTCAAAATGCTCACACATCGTCACAAATAAGATGTAAAAAAGTTAAAAACAACACTACCATGACACAACCTCGAATGGATGTCGAACGGTCCACATTTCTGTAAAAATTAAGTTACAGGGCAATCCGGCCACAAACGGGACAGCATTCCGCGCACAAACTCAATATGGCGAAAAACTGCGTCAAAATGCGTCAAAACGCGCGCCCCCTCTTCACCCCGCCGCGCCAGTCCTCATGCGCCTTCGGCCATGGCGCACATTTGAGTCAAAGGACCCCTATATAACGGGCAGGTGTGGAGGGGGGACAACTGCGCGCGCCGGGCCGAAATGGGGCTTTTTCTTGCTTCCATGGCAATGCCAATCGTCGGGACATGAAAAAGCCGCCTCATGGGCGGCCTGTGCGGTGGCTGGGGCGCTCTGGCGCGGCGGGGCTGTCGCGGCCCGGCCCTGCCGGTCAGCGCGGCGTGGCGGTCATGCTGGRCGGCCGGCGCGCGCCTTCGCCGCCTGCTCCTTCTCGTAGTCGTCGCGGCAATCGACGTTGCAGAACGGTAGGCCGGGCGCCAGCGGTTCGTCGCAGTAGTGGCAGGCGCCGTGCGCCACCAGGGCGGGCCGGCCGCGCACGGCGGCCAAGCCGCGCGCCACCTCGGCAAAGATGATCTTGTCGGTGTTGTCTACGTGGTCGCTCATTGCACGCCCTCCCCGCCCGTGGCCAGGTCATACGGGGCAAACCTCACCACTTCCACGCCCGCCCATTCGTTGATCGCCATGAACTGCGCCTGCAGCGGCACCAGCTCATTGCGCGCGAAGACGCGCGCGGCCGGTTCGACGGCGCCGAAGCCGCCGGCATTGTTCGGCAGGATGCCCATCAGCTGGGGCGGCACGCGGTGCGCGGCCAGCTGGTCGTCGCGCGTCACGCTCTTGATGTTGAAAAACTCGTCCTTGGCGGCCACGTCCGACACGGGCAGAATCTGGATGCCGTCCTTCTTGCCGTTCGGCGCGTACATGAACAGGTTGCGGAAGTTGCCCGGCCCCTTGCTGTCGCGCATGGCCTGGCGCAGGTTGTCCACGTCCTGGGTGTTGGCGGCGGCGTCCGTCATGTAGAAGACGAAGCCGGCGTGCGAACCGTTCTTGTAATACTTGCGGCGGAACAGGGTGGCCGCCTCGTTGAGCCAGGCCGATTGCAGCGCGCTCAGGTACTGCGGCACGCCATACAGCTCCTGATTCACGTCCGGTTCCATCAGGTGGAACACGCGGCCCTTGTCGAATTCATGCACGGCCTGGTAGCCGTTGACAAAGAAATACGTATCCAGATCGACGCCGCGCCGCATGTACTTCGCCAGCGCATGCTGGTACGCCAGCGCCTTGCCGCTGCGGCTGGGCCGGTCTTCCAGGTAGGCATTGCCGAACGTCAGGAAGTCGAGCGCCATGCGCTTGAAGGCGTCGCGCGACAGGTATTTGCTGGGAATCAGGGTGGACGCCAGCACGTTGGCCTTGAAGTGGATCGCGCTGCTGTGGTGCACGCCGGCATTGAAGGACTTGGCCAGGCCCGCCAGGTTGACGGGCGGCTCATACCAGTGCCCGTTCTTCCAGCATTCGAAGCAGTCGAGAATGTCGGCGTGCTCCAGCACGGGCGTGGGGTCGCCGAAGGAAAACACCTCGATGCCGGCGGCGGCCGGCGCCGTGGCCGTGGCCGTGGCCGCTGTGGATGGGGCGGGCTGGGCTTGCCGGCCGCGCGCGCGCATGTGTCGTGCTTTACTCAAGAATAAATCTCCATGAAAGAGTGGTGGTTGTCGGTGGTGCCTTCGAAGGGTTCGTGATCGAGGGCGTGCATGCAGGCCCACGCCAGATCGGCGTGGCCGGTTTCATCGCTGCGGCCGGCGACATAGGTCACGTGCCGCCCGCTGGGGGTGAGGGTCTTGTGGATGGCCATGAAGGACTGCGCGATGTCGGTCCAGCCGGCGTCGAATTCCAGCCGGCCCTTGCTGATGATGTTTTTGGCCTTCAAGACCATGCGCGTTTTGACTTCGGGCGAGTAGTTCAGCGGCGTGACGGCCGGGAAGAAGCCGCGCACGATCGGCAGCACGCCGATACCCATGCCCGTGGTATCGATGCCGATGTATTCGACGTTGTAACGCTGGGTCATCTGGCGGATGGCGTCGGCGTGGTCTTCGAAGCTCTGCCCGCGCCACTGGTGGCGCTCCAGGATGCGGAACTTGCCGCCGGCCGTCATGGGCGGCGCCAGCACCACGCAGCCGGCGCTGTCGCCGTTCAAGGCCGGGTCGTAGCCGATCCACACGGGGCGGTTGCCAAACGGGCGCAGGCCCAGCAACGGTTTATAGTCGTCCCACTCGACCCAGGAATCGACCATGCAGCGCTGCAGCTCGGCCAGGGGAAACACCGAGGCCGAGTCGTCGATAAAGTTGCACATCAGCAGGTTGTCGAACTGGTCGGGGCTGTATTCGAAGTTGCGCAGCTCGTCGATGTCGAACAGGTTGCAGCCGCCGCGCTCGGCGTCCAGGATGGTGACGATCTGGCGCCAGATCTTGTCCTCGCCCGTAAAACCCGACGACAGGCGGCCATGGCTCACGTCGATGTTGACTTGATCCGCCTTGGCGCGGCGCTTGTTGAACAGCTCGCCCGTCCAGAACGGGTAAGCCTGGTGCGTGGTCGAGGATGGCGTCGAGAAATACGTCTTGCGCCATTTCTTGTGGATGGCCATGCCCGAGGCCACCTTGTTCAACTCCTGGAAATTCTGCGTCCAGAAGAATTCATCGAAGTAGAAATTGCCGTGGTAGCCCTGCGCCGTGCGCGCGTTGGTGCCCAGGAAATACAGGTGCGCGCCGTTCGGCAGCACGATGGGGTCGCCCGTCAGCTCGATGCCGGCCGCCTCGCGCGCGAATTGCACAATGTATTGCTTGAAGACGTGCGCCTGGCTTTTAGAGGCGGACAGGAAGATCTGGTTGCGGCCCGTTGCCATGGCGTCGGCCAGCGCCTCGCGCGCGAAATACCAGGTGGCGCCGATCTGGCGGGACTTGAGGATGGCGCGCGTGCGCTGGTCGCCGTTGCGATACCAAACCTTCTGATAGTCGAAGAGCGAGTCCTGGAAGGCGTCAAGCAGCTGAATGCGCTGCTCGTCGCTGAAGTCGTTGCGCGTCGGCTTCTTCTTCGGGCCGGCATTGCGGTTCGCCAGCTTCGGGTTGAGATCGACCTCGTTGCCGCCCGGTTGCTCATAGCGGCGCACGCGCGCCGCCTGCACGATAGCGCGCATCAGCAGATCGATTTCCTTGTAATCGCTGCCGCTCTTGACCTCTTTTTCGATCAGTTTCACCAGGCGCAACTCGGCCGCTGCCTCGACGTGCTCGATGGCCTGCGCCTTGTCCCACTCGTCGCGCTCTTTCCAGCTATTGATGGTGCTGCGCTTGATCCCCAGGTGCCGGGCGATGGACGAAATGCGCCAGCCCTTCCAGTACAGGGCGCGCGCGGCACGGCGCGGCTCGGATTCGGGCACGGCCAGTTCGGCGATTTTTTCGTCCGCCGTTTGTTCGCTTGTTTTCTCGATTGTCAGCATGCCGCCAGCGTAGGCCGCGCGCGCGCGGAACGGGGAAAGGCAAAAGTCGCTATGGGCCATAGCAACCCGCCCCGCATTGAATCGCCGGGCCAAGACGTTGACCATGGCGTTATCCGATCAACCGAGACACGCCACCATGCCTAAATCCCAATTCTTCCGCGTCGCCACCGAAGGCGCCACCACGGACGGCCGCAACATCGACCGCGCCACCATCGAGCAGATCGCCGCCACCTACAACCCGAAGACCTACGGCGCGCGCATCTGGCTCGAACATATTCGCGGCATCCTGCCCGACAGCCAATTCAAGGCCTACGGCGACGTGATCGCGGTGAAAGCCGAGGAAGTGGACACGGACAACGGCAAGAAACTGGCCCTGTTCGCGCAGATCGAACCCACGCCGGAACTGGTCGCCATCAACAAGGCGAAACAGAAGCTGTACACGAGTCTAGAAATCCAGCCTGACTTTGCCGACACGGCGCAACCCTACCTGGTCGGCCTGGGCGTCACCGACAGCCCGGCCAGCCTGGGCACCGAGGCACTGAAGTTCTCCGCCGCCCGCAAGCAGCAAAGCACCAACCTGTTCACGTCGGCCGTCGAGGTCGAGCTGGAATTCGAAGAGCAGGGCATCAGGCTGGCCGACGCCGTGAAAAACCTGCTGTCGCGCTTTTCGAATAAATCCGGCGCCGACGCCGCGCAGTTCGCCGACATCAGCGAAGCCGTGCAGGAGCTGGCCGGCCACGTCGTCACCGCCAACGACAACTACGCGGACGCCGTGACGCGCCTGGAAAAAGCCGAAACGGCATTGAAGGCCACGCAGGACGAGCTGGCCGCCTTCAAGGCGCAGATGGACGAGGCGCCCGGCAACGGCCCGCGCCGCCCAGCCGCGACCGGCAACGACGGCGCCGTGCAGACCGAGTTTTAAGCGCGCGCCATCCACCAACACCCCATTCAACAACGGAGCACCGAACCATGAAAAAGCAAACGCGCCAGGTATTTGGCCAGTATGAAACCCGCCTAGGCCAACTGAACGACACGGACAACGTGGCCAAGACCTTCAGCGTCACGCCCAGCGTGCAGCAAAAGCTGGAAAACAAGATGCAGGAATCGAGCGAGTTCCTGTCGAAAGTGAACGTCATCGGCGTGGGCGAGCAGGAAGGCGAAAAACTGGGCCTGGGCGTGTCAGGCCCGATTGCCAGCCGCACCAACACCAAGGACAAGGAACGCGAAACGCGCGACCTGTCCACCATGGACAGCACGAAGTACCGCTGCGAGCAAACCAACTTCGACACGCATTTGAGCTATGCCAAGCTGGACGCCTGGGCCAAGTTCCAGGACTTCCAGTCGCGCGTGGCCAACGCCATCCTGACGCGCCAGGCGCTGGACCGCATCGTCATCGGCTTCAATGGCGTGAAAGTCATGGCCACCACCTACCTGGCCGCCAACCCGCTGCTGCAGGACGTGAACAAGGGCTGGCTGCAGCACCTGCGCGAACAGGCGCCCGAGCGCGTGCTGGGCCTGGTCGCCAACGGCATGCCGGGCAAGGTCATCATCGGCGACATGGACGGCGCCGACTATGCCAACCTCGACGCGGCCGTCACCGATGCCGTCAACCTGCTGGACCCGTGGTATCAGGAAGACACCAACCTGGTGGCCATCGTCGGGCGCAAGCTGTTGAACGACAAGTATTTTCCACTGGTAAACACCAAGCAGGCGCCCACGGAAACGCTGGCGGCCGACATCATCATCAGCCAGAAACGCATCGGCGGCTTGCCGGCGGCGCGCGTGCCGTACTTCCCGGATAACGCCATCCTGATTACCCGCTTCGACAATCTGTCGATTTACTTCCAGGATGGCGCGCGCCGCCGCCGCGTAGTGGACGAGCCCAAGCGCGACCGCATCGAAAACTACGAGTCGTCCAACGACGCCTACGTGATCGAAGACCTGGGCCTCGCCGCGCTGGTGGAAAACATCGAGCTGAAAGACAAGTGATGAGTAATCAATCCCCTGCCCTGCGCCACCGTGCGCGCATGCTGGCCGAGCGCACGGCCGGCGCCGCCGCGCCGCAGGGCGTCACCACCGGCACGGCCTACGAGCTGATGCTCTACAAGCTGGCCGACGACCGCCGGCGCCTGAAAGCCATTCAGTCGGTCGAACGCAAGATCGAGGTCAAGGCCACCTTGCTGCCCGACTACGCGCAATGGATCGACGGCGTGCTGGCCGGCGGCAAGGGCGCGCAGGATGACGTATTCGCCACCCTGCTGGTGTGGCACATCGACACGGGCGAGTATGCGCGCGCCCTGGTCATGGCCGAATACGCGCTGGCGCACAAGTTCACGCTGCCCGAGACCTACAGCCGCGACATCGCCACTTTGATGCTGGACGAATTTGCCGAGGGCTTCCTGCACGGCAAGCTGGCCGCCGATCCGCAGCACGCGGCCCAGGTGCTGGGCACCGTCGAGCAACTGACGGCCGCCAGCGACGCGCCCGACCAGGCGCGCGCCAAGCTGCACAAGGCCATGGGCCTGGCCATGATCGCCGTGCTGGATCAAGCGGACGAAGCCGACATCGCCCCTGAACTGGTGGCGCAGGCGGAAACGGCCATGGCCCAGTTGAAACGCGCCCGCGCCCTGTCGGAATCGTGCGGCGTCAAGAAAGATATGGAAAAGCTGGAACGACGCCTCAAGCGTGCGGCCGGTTCCACGTAAAGAGCATCCCCCGCAGCACGGCGGCACGGGGGGATTCTGGCTAATTCATTTGCCTGATGAACCCCGTCCACCGCCCACTTTTGAAAGCGCCCCGTATGTCCTTCATGGCCCTGCCCCCGTCAACCCAGCTTGGAACCTCCCCGGCGCCGCCGGCGCCTGCGCCTAGCCTCATCGAGAACGACGGCTGGTTTCCCGACATCCTTCTCGCCGATATGCGCGACGCCATGCGCCTGGACGGCACCGTCACCGACGCGCGCCTGGTGCAAGCCGTGGTCGATGCCATCCTGCAGGTCAACCGCGAACTGGCCGACTGGCAGGGCAAGCAGGCCGCAACCGGTATTGCCGCCCTGGTGGACGTTCCAGCCACGCGCATCAACCGCGAATCGCGCCTGCTGGCGCAGTACCGGCGCGCCGTCTACAGCACGGCAAAAGCGGATCTGATCGAGCGTTACCGCGATTACGACAGCACGGCCACGTCCGTCAGCGACAAGAAAAGCATGGAATGGCTCGACGAGGCGCCAGGCGCGCAGCGGCGCAATGCGCAATGGGCCATCGCGGATATCGTCGGCCGCACGCATCTGACCGTGGAATTGATCTGATGCAGGTGCGCACGCAACAGCACGACACGGTGGACGCCCTGGTGTGGCGCTACCTGGGCGACGGCGCGGGATACGTCGAGCGCACCCTGGAAATCAATCCCGCGCTGGCGCGCCACGGCGCCGTGCTGCAGGCCGGTCTGGTCGTCACCCTGCCCGAGCCGGCGCCCAGCACCGGCCAGGTCGCGGACATCGTGCAGCTATGGGATTAACGCAGCAATCATCCATTTTTACCCTCATGAAAAATTTATCACCCCTCACCTCGGAGTATCAAGCAATGTCCGCAGAATCGTTTGGTGGTTTCGCCACCCTGGTCAAACTGTACGGCTTCAAGGCGGCGCTGGGCATGGTCGGCGCCGCCATGCTGTACATCGTGCTGCCGCCGCTGAACAGCGACGGCACCTTCAACAAGGGCGAATTCGTCGCCCGCCTGGCCTGCGCGGGCGTGTTCTCGTGCCTGCTGGGCGGCACCGTGTACCAGCTGCTGTGCGCCCAGTTGCCCAGCATCGGCGCCATGGTCAACGCCTCCGCCATCGACCTGATCGTGGGCGCACCCGGCTGGTGGGTATCGCGCGCCGTGGCCCTGTGGTTCCAGCGCCGCAGCGACAAGGACATCGCCGAGCTGGTCAAAGACGCGAAGGAGCACTGATGGCCACCACCGACAATCCACTGATCGCGCGCACCATCGACGCCATTCTGCGCGCCGAAGGCGGCTATGTGAACGACCCGCAAGACAAAGGCGGCGAAACCAATTACGGCATCACCGTGGCCGTGGCGCGCGCCAACGGCTATCAAGGCCCGATGCGCGATCTGCCCGTGGCCGTGGCACGCGCCATCTACACGGCGCGCTACATCACGGAACCGAAGTTCGACCAGGTGCTGGCCCTGCATGCCGGCATCGGCGCCGAAGTGATCGACACGGGCGTGAACATGGGGCCGCATCGCGCGGCCGAGTTCCTGCAGCGCTGGCTGAACGGTTTTAATGACACCGGCACCCGCTACCCGGCCCTGTTCGTCGACGGCCGCCTGGGCACGCAGTCGCTGGGCGCGCTGGCCGCTTTCCTGAAATGGCGCGGCCAGGACGGTGCCGCCGTGCTGCTGCGTGCTCTGAACGGCCTGCAGGCGGCGCGTTACCTGGAAATCACCGAAGCCAACAAGAGCCAGCGCCGTTTTCTGTTCGGCTGGATTAAGGAACGGGTGGCCATGTGACGACGAGCACCTGGCGCCCGCTGGCCGCGTGCCTGCTGTGCGGCGCCATCGCGGGCTGGACGACGCAGGGCTGGCGCAAGGACGCCAGCATCGCCGAACTGCAGCGGGCGGCGGCCACCAGTAAAAGCACCGCCGCCACCGCGCTGGCCCAGGCCACCGCCCGCGTGCTCACCTTGGAGCGCGCGGCCGGCGCCGCCCTGGTGCAGCGCGCCGACCACCTCACCCAGGAGCAAACCCATGCGAAAACCGAGCGTCACCGCTTTAATCTTGATGTGCGCAGCGGCGCTGTGCGCCTGTCAATCCCCGTTGCCAACGGCCAGTGCGCCGCCACTGCAGATACCACCACTGCCGCAAGCGATCGGCACCAAGCGCGCGCCGAACTTGACCCAGCGACTGCGGCAGCTCTTGACGCCATTGCCGGCGACGGTGACGACGCCACCCGCCAGCTAAACGCCTGCATCGACGCCTACAACCTAGTCCGAGACACCTACCATGTACAAACCGAATAGCCTGCGCCAGCACTTGGCCGCCGCCATCCCCGCCCTGCAGCGCGACCCCGACCGCCTGCTGGTCTTCGCCGACGAGGGCAATGTGGTGGCCACCGCCACCGCCTCGCTGTCCTTCGAATACCGCTTCAAGCTCAACCTGATCGTGACCGACTACGCGGGCGATGCCGACGCCATCATGGTGGCCCTGATCGCCTGGCTGAAAGTGCACCAGCTCGACCTGATGGCCAACGAAGAAACCCGCAAGCATGGTATCGCCTTCGAAGTGGACTTCAACAACCATGAAACGGTCGACATTTCCATCAAGCTGGACCTGACCGAGCGCGTGGCCGTCAAGACCGGCGAGGCGGGCCGCCTGGACATCAAGCACCTGGCCGAGATACAGCACATGCCGGCCTATGCAAATGAATTCTGGAAACTGTATGACGGTGAGACCCTGCTGGCAGAATGGCGCACGCCCGAGGCAACGCCATGAGCGACGACCTGCACGCGCTGGAAGCCTGGACCTGCGCCCTGCTGGCCAAGCTGCAACCGGCCCAACGCCGCGCCATCAATCACAAGGTGGCCATCGACCTGCGCCGCAGCCAGGCGCAGCGCATCAAGGCCCAGCAGGGGCCGAATGGCGCGGCCTATCCGGCGCGCAAGCGGCGCAAGGAATTCAAGGGGAAGAATGGACGCATCAAACGGCAACAGGCGGCCATGTTTGCCAAGATCCGCACCGCCAAACACCTGAAAGTAAAGGCGACCGGCGACCAGATAGAGGTCGGGTTCTTTGGCTGGGTAGCACGTGTGGCGCGGGTGCATCAGTTTGGCCAGCAAGACCGCATGTCAAAAAAAGGGCATTTATACAAATATCCAGAGCGGCCGCTGCTGGGATTAAGTGAACAGGATAGGGCGTTACTACGTGAATCTTTACTGCAACACTTGGAGTCAATCTAAGGTAGTCAAAGTAAAACCCTACTGACAAAAGTTATCAAATAAGCTAAAGTTTTATGCCGGTGATCACTATTAGTGAGATGTAGACAATGGCTGACATTGGATATATAAAAAGCATTGAATTACTTAAAAATTAACTACTAACTTAGGAGTTAGCTATGGCACTCGACTTTCGGCACTTAAGTAAAAATCAAGAATACTTACTCACGGCCATTATTACCCTTATTTGCGGATTTTTTGCCACAGGTGTTCTTATATGGACAGCATGGACAATTTCCCCAAATGGAGAGGTTTTGGCTAAAAATTATCTTATTATTTTAATTGCTTTTTTACTTGGCTGGACAACTGGCATGTACCTCAGTCCATACGACAGAAAAGAAGCATTGAAGTTTGTAACCATTGGACAAGCCATTTCTGCATTTCTATCTGGTTATGTCCTCTCAAAATTTGATCGCTTTATTGAAAATTTTCTCTTTGGAAAAAATAAGCTACCGATCTATGACAACTGGATACATCTAGGAATGTTCCTTGCATCATTTTTAGTTGCTTGCATCTTAGTATTTACAGCACGCGCTTATTTTGACATTGAAGAAAGAGAGGGCAAAGTAAAAATTAACACTGTTTAGAGATGGAAATTTGACTACATGTCAGCGGGGAGCAACGCTAAAAAACTTAGGAAAACCAAATCATATATTATCGACATGTATCCATTATATGAAGAACGCCATATCCCATAGTCACAAAGCTGCATAACAACCCGCCCCCGCGTGCATCCGCACGCGGACTTCGGCAACATGCACTGCATGAACGCCGACCTGTCCGACCTCACCCGCTTGCTGCAGAACCTGATCCGCCTGGGCACCATCGCCGAGGTCAAAGGGGCCAAGGCGCGCGTGCGACTCGGGCCGACGCTCACCACTGAATGGCTGAAATGGGCCACCCGGCGCGCCGGCAGCACGCGCACCTGGTCGGCACCGACCGTGGGCGAACAGGTCATCGTCTTTTCACCCGGCGGCGACCTGGCGCGCGGCATCATCCTGCCGGCGCTGTACTCGCAAGAATTTGACGCTCCCGAAACCAGCGACAGCATCCATACCACCCATTACCCCGACGGTGCCGTGGTGCAGTACGACCATGCAGCCCATGCCTTAACCGCCACTCTGCCCGGCGGCACGGCCACCGTCACGGCAGACAAGGTCACGTCGAACGCACCGAGCACCATTTGCACGGGCGACCTGACCGTCATGAAAAACCTGATCGTCAAGCAATCCACCACCGTGGAAGGCGCCACCACCCTGAACGGCGGCGTGAACGCCAAGGCCGGCGCCGCTGGCGGCGTGGCCATGGCCGTGCAAGGCACGATCAAAGCCAGCGACGACGTGCTGGCCGGCGCCATCAGCCTGGCCAAGCATCCGCACGGTGGCGTCAAGGCCGGCGGCGACCAGTCGGGCGGGCCACAATCATGATGGGCATGCACGCCGCCACCGGGCGCAGCCTGACGGGCCTTGGCCACCTGCGCCAGTCCGTGGCCGATATTCTCACGACGCCCATCGGCTCGCGCATCAGGCGCCGCCGCTATGGTTCCGAAGTGCCCGAGCTGATCGACCAGCCCCTGAACAGCGCGACGCAATTGCGCATCTACGCGGCCACCGCCTTTGCCCTGCGCCGCTGGGAGCCGCGTTTGCAGCTCGCCAGCGTACAGCTCACGCGCGACACGGACGGCGCCATCGCCCTGCTGCTCGATGGCACTGCCAACGGCCAGGGCATCACGCTGGCCGTGCCCATCAAGCAGGGGGACGTTGTATGAGCACGCCCATCGACCTGACCCAATTGCCGGCGCCCAGCGTGGTCGAGGTGCTGGACTTCGAAACCATCCTCGCCGGCCGCAAGACCCACCTGGTGAGCCTGCTGCCGGAAGCCGAGCGCGCCGCCGTCACGGCGCTCCTGGAGCTGGAATCGGAACCGGCCACCAAGCTGCTGGAAGAGAACGCGTATCAGGAAACCATCCTGCGCAACCGCGTCAACGAGGCGGGCAAGGCCGTCATGCTGGCGTTTGCCCTCGATGGCGACCTGGACCAGCTTGGGGCCAACGTCAACGTGGCGCGCCTGGTCATCACGCCGGCCAATCCCAACGCCCTGCCGCCCGTGGCCGCCGTCATGGAAGACAACGACGCCTACCGCCTGCGCATCCAGGAAGCGCCGGACGGCCTGTCCGTGGCCGGCCCGAAAGCCTCGTATGAATTCCACTCGCGCAGCAGCGACGGCCGCGTCAAGGACGCGAGCGCCACCAGCCCGGCGCCGGCCAGCGTCATCGTCACGGTGCTGTCAGTTGAGGCCGGCGGCATCGCCAGCGCCGACCTCTTGGCCACCGTGGCGCGCGCGCTCAACGCCGAGGATGTGCGCCCCCTGGGCGACCGCCTCACCGTGCAGGCCGCCCAGGTCATCGACTACCAGATCGAGGCCACCTTGTTTATCGGCGTCGGCCCGGAAGTGCCGATTTTGCTGGCCGCCGCGCGCGCCAACGCCGTGCGCGTGTCGCAGCCGCGCCGCCCGCTGGGCCACAGCATCTACCGTTCCGCCTGCAGCGCTGCCGTCCACGTCGAAGGCGTGCGCAAGGTCGTCTTGACCAGCCCGGCGGCAGACATCGAGCTGGACGCCACCCAGGCCGCGCGCTGCACCGGCATCAATCTCAACGTGGTCGTGCTCGATGAATAAGCACGTTGCCACTCTTCCGCCGAACACCACGGCGCTGGAGCGCGCCATTGCCGTGGCCTGCGCCGAACTGGTCAACGTGCCCGTGCCGCTGCGCGACCTGTGGAACGCCGACCGCTGCCCGGTCGCCCTGCTGCCGTTCCTGGCCTGGGCCTGTTCCGTCGACCGCTGGGACGACGCCTGGCCCGAATCGATCAAGCGCGGCACCATCAAGGCGGCCTATTTCATCCACAAGCACAAGGGCACGATTGCCGCCGTGCGCCGCGTGGTCGAGTCCCTGGGTTATTTGATCCGCATCACCGAATGGTGGCAGACCACGCCGCCCGGTACGCCGGGCACTTTCCGCCTCGACGTGGGCGTGCTCGACACGGGCATCACGGATGCCATGTTTCAGGAAATGGAACGCCTGATCGCCGACGCCAAGCCCGTCAGCCGGCATTTGACGGGCCTGGCGCTGTATCTGGAAACCCGTGGCCAGGTGCAGATCGGCCTGGCCGCCTATCACGGCGATGCGATGACAGTTTATCCGTGGATCGCCGAAAAAATCGAAGTGCGCGGCACGCTGGTACAGCGCGGCGCACCCCATACCATTGACACCATGACCATCTATCCATGAGCACATACTTTGCCATTCTGACGCAGGTGGGCGAGGCCAAGCTGGCCAACGCCATCGCCCTGGGCCACACCCTGAAACTGAAAAAAATGGGCGTGGGCGACGGCAACGGCGCCCTGCCGATTCCCGACCGCGCGCAAAAGGCGCTCGTGCATGAAGTGCGCCGCGCCGACCTGAACCAGCTCGCCATCGACCCGGCCAACGCCAGCCAGATCATCGTCGAGCAAGTCTTGCCCGAAAACGTGGGCGGCTGGTGGCTGCGCGAAATCGGCATCTACGACGAGGCGGGCGACCTGTGCGCCGTGGCCAACTGCCCGCCCAGCTACAAGCCCGTCATGGCCGAGGGCAGCGCGCGCACGCAAGTGGTGCGCGTGGTGCTGATCGTCGCCAGCACGGCCGCCATTGAGCTGAAAATCGACCCGTCCGTCGTGCTGGCCACGCGCCAGTATGCCGACGAGCAGGACAGCGAAGTGCGCGCCTATGCAGACAAGCAACTGGCCCTGCACCTGGCTGCGCTGGACCCGCACCCCCAGTACAGCAGGAAGGAAGTGGCGACATTGGAAAAATTCGATGCATCGAAAAAGCTGGTCAATGCTGCTTTTGTACAGCAGGAACAGGGCAATATCGTGGCATCCGGCGCAGTATCGGCGTCGCGCAGCTTGACCGGCGAGGACATCGGCAAATGCCTGTATTTTTCTTCCGACAATGTGCTGTTCACGCTTCCCAAGCCGAGCGACCTGGGTATCACGACCAATTCCGGCCGCTGTATTCACTTCTTCGGCCTGGCCGGAAAAGTGGGACGACTTGCCCCCGGCCCCGGCGCCTCGCTCAATGCCGATGTGTCCGGCGTGAATGGCATGGACGTCAAATCCGGCCAGTACATCACCCTTGCCGCCATTGCCGATAGCGTATGGCAGGTCATCGACACGACGGCGGAAATGTGGCGTAACGCCGATTTCCTCACGTCCATTGCCAGCGCGGGCGTGAGTTCCTGCCAGGCATCGCCCGGCGGCATCATGTGCCAGACAGGAACCTTTGTCGCCAGTAAAACCGGCTACAGCATGCTGACATTCCCAACGGCATTCCCTAACGGGCTGCTGTCCATTCAAGGCAACGTCATCCATGGTTCCCTGGGGGCCGGTTCCGTCAACTTCAACATGGATGCAAAAACGCGCAGCGGCGTGCCGGTGGCGGTTGTCAATTCCAGCGCCAGTGATTATCTGGCATACCCCATCACCTATACCGCACGCGGCTATTAACAAGAGGAAGCCCCATGGATATGCTTGCCCCCGACAACCTTGACGCCGTTTTTTATTCCGTGCAAACGGCAGGCTTCTACCCCGAACGCCTGCGCGCGGCCTATGACGCCGCCGGCTCATGGCCCGCTGACGCCGTGCTGATTCCTGCCGAACTGCTCGCCGGCATGCAGGCGGCGGTAGCCGAAGGCGCCACCGTCTCGCTCGATCCCCGTGGCCAGTGGATCGTGACGGCCCGCGCGCCCACGCCGTATGTGCAATTGGCCGCCGTCTACCTCAACGCAGTGCGCGCCGCGCGTGAGGCCGTCTTGAACCGCCTGGCCGGTATCGGCTTCGCGGCGATGATGAACGGCGAAACGGACATCGTGGAAGGCGCTATCGAAGCGCGCCAGGCGCTGCTCGACATCACCATCTGCCCATCGGTCATCGCCGCGCAGGATATGCCAGCGCTGCAGGCGGCCATCAAAGGCGAATACGACCGCATCGCCGCCAGCTTGCCGGGCGAGGCCCGCCGCGCCTTCGACGATGCCGGCATTGCCCTCGTGCCCCCCATTGCCCAGTAACGCCCCATTCACCACTCACCAGGAGAACTAATTTTGGCCACCGACTACCACCATGGCGTGCGCGTCATTGAAATTAACGAGGGTTCGCGCCCCATCCGCACCGTCTCCACGGCCGTGCTGGGCCTGATCGCCACGGCCGACGACGCCGACCCAGCCGCCTTCCCGCTGGACACGCCCGTGCTCATCACCAACGTGCTGGCCGCCATGGGCAAGGCCGGCAAGACGGGCACCTTGTGCCGCGCGCTGGAAGCGATCGCCGCGCAAACAAAACCCCTGACCATCGTCGTGCGCGTGGCCGAAGGCGAGACGGAAGCGGAAACCACCACCAATGTGGTGGGCGGCGTGTCGCCGGACGGCAAGTACCTGGGCGTGAAAGCCTTGCTGGCCGCACAAAGCAAGCTGGGCGTCAAACCGCGCATCCTGGGCGCGCCGGGCCTGGACACCAAGGCCGTCACCAACGCCCTGGCCAGCGTGGCGCAGCAACTGCGCGCCTTCGTGTATGCCTCCGCATATGGCTGCAGCAACGTCGTGGCCGCCACCACCTATCGCGGCCAGTTCGGCCAGCGCGAGGTCATGATCATCTGGCCCGATTTTGTGAACTGGGATACCGCCATCGATGAAGAGGCAAGCATTTCCGCCGTGGCCTACGCCATGGGCCTGCGCGCCAAGATCGACGAGGAAACGGGCTGGCACAAGACGCTGTCGAACGTCGTCATCAACGGCCCGACCGGCTTGACCCGTGACGTATTTTTCGACCTGCAAGACCCGGCCACCGACGCCGGCGTGCTCAACGCCAAGGAAGTCACCACCCTGATTAACATGGGCGGCTATCGTTTCTGGGGCTCGCGCACCTGCGAGGCGCCGGGCGGCTTCTTCTATTTCGAGAGCTACACGCGCACGGCCCAGGTGCTGGCCGACACCATCGCCGAAGCGCATTTCGCCTTTGTCGACCTGCCCTTGCACCCGTCCCTGGTGCGCGACCTGCTGGAAAGCATTAACGCCAAGTTCCGCGACCTGAAATTGCAGGGCTACATCATCGACGGCCACGCCTGGTATGACGAGCAGTTCAACGACAAGGACACGCTCAAGGCGGGCAAGCTGGCCATCGACTACGACTACACGCCCGTGCCGCCGCTGGAAAACCTGCGTTTCCAGCAGCGCATTACCGACCGCTACCTGGCCGACTTCGCCTCGCGCATCTCCGCGTAATCGCCATCACCACCCTGCCCGCGCCCGCGCGGGCGCAACTGAACAACGGAGAACACTATGGGCCTGCCCCGCAAACTGAAAAATTTCAACCTGTTTCAAAACGGCGTGTCCTTCCTGGGCATGGTGCCGGAAGTCACCTTGCCGAAACTGAGCCGCAAAATGGAAGAGTACCGCGCCGGCGGCATGAGCGGCCCCGTGTCCGTGGACTTCGGCAACGAGGCGCTGTCGCTGGAATGGAGCGGCGGCGGCCTGATCGCCGAAGCCCTGAAACAGTACGGTGCGCACACGCACGGCGCCGTGCAACTGCGCTTTGCCGGCGCCTACCAGGAAGACGATGACGGCACGGTCGCCGCCGTGGAAGTGGTCGTACGCGGCCGCTACAAGGAAATCGACATGGGCGCGGCCAAGATGGGCGACGACACCACCCACAAATACACGATGCCCTGCAGCTACTACAAGCTGCTGATCGACGGCGCCACCGTCATCGAACTGGACTTCATGAGCGGCACCGAAAACTTCGGCGGCGACACCAATGCGGCCATCCGCAAGGCCATCGGCCTGTAACCCCCTTTTTATTTACCACCACCCTACAAGGACCACACCATGCACAACGATACCCAAAACCAATCCGTCATCGAACTGGACGAACCGATCAAGCGCGGCGACACCGTCATCACCTCGCTGACCGTGCGCAAGCCCAAGGCGGGCGCCCTGCGCGGCGTGTCCCTGATCGAACTGGCCAACCTGAACGTATCTGCCCTGCAGATCGTGCTGCCGCGCATCACCGAGCCGACCTTGACCACGCACGACATCGCCAACATGGACCCGGCCGACCTGCTGGCCGTGGGCGCCGAGGTTGCCGGTTTTTTGGCGAGCAAGGCCGATCGCCTTTCGGTATCCCCGGCGAAGTAGAAGACGCCATGGCCGACATTGCCGGCGTCTTTCACTGGACGCCGGCCGCGATGGACGGCTTTACGATGGATGAACTGATGGCCTGGCGCGAACGCGCCAGGCAACGAAGCGGAGCGGAATAGATGGCTGGTCGGGATCTGAAATTACAGGTAGTTTTTGCGGCACTGGACAAGATTACCGGCCCGCTGAAAAAAATCATGGGCGGCTCCAGCGACACGGCCAAGGCCTTGAAGGCCACCAGCGACCGCTTGCGCGACTTGAACGCCCAGCAAAAGAACATCAGCAAATTTCGCGAGCTGCACGGCGGCCTGGACGCCACCCGCAGCAAGCTGGAAGCGGCGCAGCAGAAGGTGGCCAGCCTGGCCACCAAGATGAAACAGACGGAAGCGCCCACGCGCGCCATGACGCGCGAGTTTAACGCCGCAGTCAAAGCGGCCGGCGCCTTGAAGATGGCCGGCCAGCAGCAGGCGCAGCAACTGCAGGTCATGCGCGAGCGCCTGGCGGGCGCCGGCATCGGCACCAAAGACCTGGCCAACCACGAGCGCACCTTGCGCCGCGAAATCGAGGCCACCAACAAAACCATGACGCTGCAGCAGCAGAAGCTGGCCAATGCAAACGCCAAGCAGCAGCGCGTCACCAACGCCACCCAGCACGCCGACAAGCTGCGCAACCGCGCGGGCAACCTGACCATGGCCGGCGCTGGCGCGACCGCCACGGGCGCCGTCATCGGCGCGCCCGTCGTCAAGGGACTGAACGAGGCCAAGCACTATCAAACGGAAGTGGGCCGCGTCAACGCGCTGGGCCTGGGCGACAAGGTATCTGCCGAAGCCGTCGCCTTCGCGCGCAACATGAAAACCTACGGCACCAGCCAGCTCGACAACCTGCAGCTCATGCGCGACGGCATGAGCGCCTTTGCCGACGTGCACCACGCGGAAATGGTCGCCCCTACCCTGGCCAAAATGAAGTTTGCCAATCATGCCTTCTTCGGCGAGGCCGAGGGCGCCGACAACGAACGCAAGTTCATGGACATGCTCAAGGTCATCGAGCTGCGCGGCGGCCTGGAGAGCAAGGAAAAGTTCGAGGCCCAGGCCAATATCGTGCAGCAAGTCATCACTGCCACGGGCGGGCGCGTCGGCCCGAATGAATGGCTGAACATGATTAAAACCGGCGGCCTCGCCGCCAAGGGCCTGCAAGACGATGCCTTTTACTACCAGATGGAACCGCTGGTGCAGGAAATGGGCGGCAACCGCGTCGGTACGTCCCTGATGAGCGCCTACCAGAACTTGTACCAGGGCCGCACGACGAAGCGCTCAGCCAAAAAGCTGGAAGAATTCGGCCTGATCGGCGACAAGAGCAAGGTCAAGCACGACAAAGCGGGGCAAATTTCCTTCCTCGATCCCGGCGCGCTGCTGGGTTCAGAGCTGTTCCGCGAAAATCAGTTCGAATGGCTGGAAAAGGTGCTGTTGCCGCAACTGGCAAAGAAGGGCATCACCGAAAAGAAACAGGTGCTCGACGCCATCGGCAGCATTTTTTCCAACCGCACCGCGTCGAACCTGCATTCGCAGATGTACTTGCAGCGCGTGCAGATTCACAAGAACGAAAAGCTCAACCGGGGCGCCGCCAATATCGCCCAACTGGACAAGCTGGGGCGCGACTCTGCCGCTGGCAAGGAACTGGAAGCGCAAGCCAAGCTGGCCAACCTCAAGCTCACCATGGGCGAAAAAATCCTGCCGCTGTACGCGCAGGGGCTGGAAATGGCGATTGGCGCCGTGCAACGCCTGAATGGCTTCATGGAGCGCAACCCGGCCGTGGCCAAGGTCATGATTACCGCCTTTGCCGTGCTGGCCGGCCTGCTGCTGGTACTCGGGCCGCTGATGCTGGGCATTGCCGCCATGATCGGCCCGTATGCCATGCTGCATGTCATGTTTGCCAAAATGGGCGTGACGGGCGGCGTGCTCACGCCCATCCTGCGCGGCCTGGGCGGCGCCTTCATGTGGGCGGGCCGGGCCGTACTGTGGCTGGGCCGTGCCTTCATGCTCAATCCGATTGGCCTGGCCGTGACGGCCATCGCCGGCGCCGCTTACCTGATCTACAAATACTGGGAGCCGATCAAGGCGTTTTTCAGCGGCATCTGGTCGCACGTCAAGACTGCGTTTGCCGGCGGCATTGGCGGCGTCAGCGCCCTGATCGCCAACTGGTCACCGCTCGGCCTGTTCTATCGCGCTTTCGCGGGCGTGCTGGGCTGGTTCGGCATTGCGCTGCCGGCCAGGTTCAGCGACTTCGGCAGCGGCCTGCTGCGCAGCATGGCCAGCGGCATCACCAGCAGCTTGAACGTCATCTATCAATGCTGGGAGCCGGTCAAGACGTTCTTTGCCGGCGTGTGGTCGCAGCTCAAGGCGACGTGTGCCGGCGGCCTGGCGGGTATCAGCGCCCTGATTATCAACTGGTCACCGGTCGGCGTGTTTTATCAGGCGTTCGCGGGCGTGTTGAGCTGGTTCGGCATCAAGCTGCCGGCCCAGTTCACCGAGTTCGGCGCCAACATCCTGCGCGGCCTGGTCAACGGCATCACGGGTTCCATGGGCGCCGTCAAGGACGCCATCAGCAATGCCGGTTCCAGCACCATTGCCTGGTTCAAGGAAAAGCTGGGCATCCACAGCCCAAGCCGCGTGTTTGCCCAGCTGGGCGACTACACCATGCAGGGTTTGGCCGTGGGCCTGGACCGCAGCGAGGGTGCGCCGATTGCCAAGGTTTCCGGACTGGCGCAGCGTCTGACGCAACTGGGCGCCGGTATCGCCATCGGCACGGCCACGGCCCTGCCCGCCAGCGCCTTCGACACGCGCGCCCCGTTGTCCCAAGGCGGGTTCGGCGCCGGTATGACGATCCAGGGCGACAAGATCGAAATCACCTTCAACGTGCAGGCCGGCACCGATCCGCAGGCCATCGCCCGCGCGGTAAGCGCGGCGCTCGATCAGCGCGACCGTGAAAAGGCCGCACGCATCCGCTCTTCCCTGCGCGACCACGATTAAAGAAAGAAGCACACCATGATGATGATTTTAGGAATGTTCGTGTTCAGCCTGCCAACGCTGGCCTATCACGAGCTGCAGCGGCAAACGGAATGGAAGCACGCCAGCACGGCGCGCATGGGCCTGCGCGACGCGCACCAGTACGTGGGGCCCGGCGACGACACCATCACCCTGTCTGGCTGGGTGGCGCCGGAACTGACCGGCTCCCTGTATTCACTCGATGCGCTGCGCATGATGGCCGACACGGGTAAATCGTGGATTCTGATCCAGGGCACGGGTCGAATACTCGGCTCCTACCGCATCACCAGCATGACGGAAGGCCGCACCATCCTGGACGGCAGCGGCGGCGCGCGCCGCGTCGAGTTCTCGATTGCACTCAAGCGCGACGACGACGGCGTGCTGGCCATGGTCGGCCTGGGCGACATCGGCGACCTGAAAAACATGCTCAGCATCGACGGCATGACCAGCAGCATTGCCGGCGCGGCCAAGAATGCCGTGGGCAGCGTCGTGGGCAATGTGGTCGGCGGCATCACGTCAAAATACGGCGGTGTAGTGAGTGAAATGAAAGACAAGATCGGGGGCACCATCAGCGGCGCCATCGGCAGCGCGGCGGACAAGTTCAAATGAGCGAGCATATCCCCGCCTTCAAGGTCAGCATCGAGGACAAGGATTTGACGGCCATCGTGTCACCGCGGCTAATCAATCTGACCCTCACCTTGTGCCGTGGCGACGAGAGCGACCAGCTCGACATTTCCCTGGATGACAGCGACGGCAAGCTGGCCCTGCCGCCGCGCGGCGCGCAGATCGCCCTGGCGCTGGGCTGGCAAGCCACCGGCCTGGTAGACATGGGCAGGTTCACCGTCGACGAGGTGGAGCACAGCGGCGCACCCGACACCATCACCCTGCGCGCCAGGTCGGCCAACCTGATCGACACGTTTAAACAGCAGCAGGAACACAGCTTTCACAAGACCACTCTGGGCGCCATCATCGAGGCCATCGCCTTTCGCAACGAGCTGGCGTCGGGCGTGTCCGCGCGCCTGCGCGATACCGCCGTCGAGCACATCGACCAGACCCACGAAAGCGATGCGGCCTTCCTGCGCCGGCTGGGCAGGAAATACGACGCGGTGGCCACCGTCAAGAACGACACCTTGCTCTTCATCCCCATCAACCAGAGCCGCACCGCAAGCGGCAAGGCGCTGCCCGTCATCCCCATCACGCGCGCCCTGGGCGACGGCCACCGCTACCACAGCGCCGAAAGCGACGCCTACACGGGCGTGCGCGCGTTCTGGCACGACGAGCGCTACGCGCGCCGCCGCAGCGTGGTGGCCGGCGTGCCGGGCAACAGCAAGCGCCTGCGCACGACCTTCGCCAGCGAAACCGATGCGCGCGCGGCGGCCGTGGCCGAATGGCAGCGCATCCTGCGCGGCCTGGCCACCTTTGAAATGAGCCTGGCCCTGGGCAACCCGGCCGTGTTCCCGCAATCCCCCGTGACCGTGCAAGGCTTCAAGCCCGAGATCGACGCTACCGAATGGCTATCGGTCAAGGTCACGCACAACCTGGGCGGCAACGGCTTTACCACGCGGGTGGAATTTGAAACGAAGACAGAAGCGGTAGAGGCCGAGCGAGAGGAAGAGAAAGACCCGGACGAAGGCATCACGGGCGTGGCGGCGAAATGGAAGGACGTGGCGGCGAAGAAGAAAAAAACGGGCCAGGAACAGGCTGGGGCCACGGGCACGCTCAAGACGCTGGATCACGTTTACAAGAGCAAGCAGGCCGCGAAGCGGGCGGCGCTGCATGCGTGGAAGCGCATTCAGGAAGTGCGCGACATCATCAGGGAGAATGGCGAGGTGCCATGAACAGATAGGTACACGGCGGCCCACAATGACAGCGAAACAACATGAGTGTACCCCTACGAGAATACCGCTTCTTTGAGCCAAGGATTAACCCACCCGCTTTACTCTCTGCTCTGCAGCAGTTGCGCGCAACCAATTTAGCGCGCATATCCGATACAACCTCAGGAGGGTGCGATGTTGTTCGCGCTCTTCAAAGTTGTCCCATGTTCCGATAGTGGGGCAATACAAGTCATCGTGCATCAGTTTTCCTGTATGCAACAATGCAGAACGTATGCTGTATATCTTACTAAAGGCCTTCTTATACTCCTGATAAAGATCTTTGCGATTGCCAACACCATATTGAAGACAGAAATCAAGGAACTTTTTCACAACTCGATATCGTTCTTGCCCGCACGTTCCGCAACGTTCTAATTTAAGCTCTCTATGGTTGTAATCTATGAGCGTCTCAAGCGCCGAAACAGCCGAAGCAAAGGATAAGCTTGAATAGCATTGCCATAGATCAATCGCTTGACGAAACAATAAACACGCAGAGAGAAACGTCTCCGTCGCTTCAGCATCAAGTGAAATTACATCTTTCAGCAACTCAGTGATCGAGTCTGGCAGATCGAACTCATGTCCCAGTATGAGTCCAATGCGTGAGTGATACTCATGAATCTCTGTATGCTGAATCGCAGCGTAGTCAGGTTCCGTAAACGCTTCGATACAAGGGCCGATCTCGCGCAGGATGTATGCCTCAGTTCCCCATTGAGGGAGTGGGAACGGATCGACGTGGCGATCCGAATCCGACCGGAACCATGATGATCGTTGTTTAGGAAAAACAAGCTGGAAGGCCGTTAAAGTGGTGAGCCAAAGTAGTACATGGTTAATGCGGTCAACTCGCCGGCTTTGATTAATCCAGTCAGGCTCGATGAAGCCCATTTCAAGTTGTTTCCCTTGATCTGTGGCCATATACTTCACCTCGATGATGAAAGGATAGGTTGCCTCGATATGATTGGTTGTCGGTGAACCAACGGGCGCAGGGTATATCTGAAATTCGTCGCCAAAACGATAAAGCCCAACAATAGGTGCAGAGGACAACGCTATCGCTCGCCCGTACGCTGCGTATTCCATAATATGGCACTTCCCAAGTAAATACTGTGGTGGTTGGGGAGCCGCGCACATGTGGCACCTAATGAGCTAAAGTCGGACAGGGCCAGCGCGCGCGGTAACGCTATCATTGCGGTATCGATCGTTCTCCTCTAACGTCAGTCTCAGGGGCAGAACATGCCATTCATCGTACGCTAAATGTCGGAATAAACCTGAGCTATTCAAAGTTAACGTCGCTCTCCATTCTCACATTTATTGTGCATCAACCAATATGCGGTCCGACCAGAAGGAATGTATGCGCCGCCGCGCTTGATAAACACCGGCGATCCCATAATTGGGCAAATGGCTTTGACCGCTTCCGATGGTTCACTGGTAAATATTGAAATCACCTGGTCGCCGGCACGATACATTGGTGGCTCGGCATCTTCTTTCCCAACTTGGTCGACTCGAACGGAGCTGATTGTCATGCCAATCTTCTGCATTCTCTCGCCAATATTTTTATAGCCAAAAGTCTTGTCGGCAACGGAAATTTGGGCAATGATTTTCTGGACTTCGACTGGGGACGTGACTGTCTTGGCATCGGCAAAAACGAGGAAAGGAAGCGAGAATAATGCAATGGCAGCGATTGTTTTTTTCATATAAATGTCAGTGTGTATAAAACAAAGTGTGAATCAGCGGCGTCGGTAACTCTTGGCGCCGCTGTCGCTCAGACAGTACTGTCCACCACGCGGTCCAGTGCAGTAGCTTCCACTGCGACAAGAGCAGCCGGAGGAATCAGCCACAGGCGCCTTGGCTGGCTGACCAGTTGCGGAACATATCTTTTTCGATGCACTGATCGAGCCGTCATTGCAGACGAAAGTCGCGCCATCACAATGAGAAATGCCACCTTTGCGGCCCGAGCATGGCGTATTGGCCGCCAGCAGTGGGATGCATGCAAGTAGGCAGGCGGTAAAGGCTAGTTTCTTGACTAGTAAGAACCTCATTTTCTTGTGCCTGCGGACCACCGGGGAATCCCGTCGGAGACGTTACTCACGCACTCGCGTACCGCCCCATTCGGCATCCTGCTGGAACTTCCCAATGAATACGCCTTGCCATCGACGAAACACTGTGTCTCAGTGGACGATCCTGGTGCAGCACCGACAGCCGAAGGCAGCAATAGCCAGCCGCAAAGCAGCGCCGAACCAAGCAGCAGTACGCACAACACTAAAACCGTAGCCCACATCCGTTTCATTTCGGCCGCGTGACGAACGCAGGACGCGCACGGCATCTTCAGGTGCACGGTTTCCTGATGTGGTGAGATAGTGGGAGCAACCGGACCTACCGGCACGGGCATTGGTCCTGGCCCATTCTGCAGGGCAACAATACGGGCATTTAGCAACGCCATCGCTGCCATGTACTTATCACCAGGGAATGCATTCATATTAGCCGCACCGAAATTATTCAGCAGCACGCGGTAAACATCCAATGCTGGCCCGCCACTAAGCCCAACCAGTGTCTTAACCTTGGCAGTCACATCTTGCCGCTGCAACTTCGTCAGCGGCTGAAATTCAGGCTTCGAACCTATCGTGAAATTGACCACGTTACTTTGGCGAGGCCCCTCTATCACATCCCCAACAACAGCCTGACCAACTTCCCCGTAAAACTCTGATTTCTCTGCCATCAGTGATCCGTCATTTTCCTAATCTTTAATCTTCTTCTTGCCGCCACCCATGTTGATGGTCTGATTTCCAGTGATATTGCCGGTCACTTGGTGGCCAACCTTTCCATGGAACTCGACATGTGGGCCGCTCTTTGCAGGGGCCGCTGCCGGGGTAGAGCTCATCCCGTCGATCATCCCTAGCACACCTGCTTTTCCTCGAATATCCAAGCCACGATAACCAGTCAGCAATTCCTTTTCGTCCTGAGTGAGCGAGGCTGTCGCCTGATCTCCAGTAAGGATAAATTGAACGTCAACGCCGATTGAAGAGATTGCGCGCAAATAAACAGCATCCGGCGAACGCTCGTCCTGTTCATACGATATTTGAGTACGCTTTTTTACGCCACCCGCCGCTCCAAACTCTTCCTGATTCATGCCTAAGCGTAGGCGCTCGGCTTTTAGTGCTTCCCCAATGGTGCTCATATTTTCACTAAATCTCATTGACAGGTGTACGTTCGTACACTATAGTTACGCCATCCTGTAGCGATTACACATCATAACATTATGAAAAACGTATCCAAAATCGGGCGCACTCCCAAGGGCGCCACGTCGCAGCCTCTAGGCGTCCGTCTGGCGCCTGATGAGGTGCTGGAAGTCGAATCCTTTGCCGCTGCGCAACAACGGTCCCGTGCTTGGTTCTTACGCTTCCTGATCTTGCGCGGCCTCGCCGACTATAAGCGCGAACTCGCTACCCAAACCACCCACTAAGGACAACGTCATGTATCCCGATGCAAAACGTATCCGCAGCCATAAAGTCATGCTGCGCCTGGACGATTACGAGCACCAGCTCGTTTCCTCTATCGCCAATTACCAAGGCGAAGAAATCGCGGTACTTGTGCGCCAGATCGTCATGCGTGAAGCCCTTGCCGCTATTGCTGCTGACGACATCGACAGCGTACAGCGTCGCAGCGCTTAAACCGAGTCCCTGAATAGTAACTTTTGAGTAACTGAAAAGCTGCCGAACATGCCCGATCACGAAATTCATATCAATGACGAAGAACTTGCAGCGCTGGAAGTCGTTCGTCAACGGCAAGGGCTGGCAAGTATCGAGCAAGCAGCCGAATGGCTCGTCAAATCGCGCTTACGCAAGCAGTCAAAAAACATGACAGGTCGCGGTCGCGCCCTGTACCAAGTGGAAAGAAAGCTGAAATGAGAGTCATCGGCCTGCCCTGCCCGCATTGCGAATACACCGTCCGCGCCGTCAAGAGCCGCACGATGTCCGCCATGTTCAAGGAAATCACCTACATGTGCCAGAACCCGGACTGCGGGCACTCCTTCGTGGCAGGCCTGGAAGTGCTGCGCACCCTCTCGCTGTCCGCCATGCCCAAGCCGGATATCCGCATCCCGATGTCCCAGCATGCGCGCACGGCAGCCACCAGCCAGCTGGCCCTGGACCTGACTGCGGGCTGCTGATGACTATCCTGATCCTCGCGCCGCCGTAGCCCGGCCGCCGTAACTCCCCTCTTTTGCTGTGCCCTGCTGCGCTCCTTTTTGAGCGTGCGGGATTCGTTCAACCTGAAATAAGGAAAACCGATGGAAAACACGCTGCACGCCACCAGTCATGCCGACAAATCCATGGCATCAAGCACGATCCGCCCGACCCTGCAAAACTGTATTGTCCCCGTGGCGCCAACGTGTTTTCTGCTGCAAGCCAGCTCGGGCATCGGCATCGCGGCGCTGACCGCCCGCATCCATGAGATTGCCAAGACCTATCACGCCTACGGCGCAGCCAATCTCACCTTCATCATCAGCGATGCGCAAGCTTTGAATGTTTCGGGCTTTTTTACACCTGAGCACCAACGTGTTCTGCTCGGCGATCTGGCAATCGATTTGCGCTATCTGTTCGCCAGCGAATTGGGCGTCGTGCCGTACATCAGCTCCTTAAGAACACAGACTGATTGGGCCAAGTATTTTCCTAAGGAAGGGGCACGCTGATGCTGCGCCTGGCCAAAACCTGCGGCATCTGGCTGCTGTCGCTCCTGATCGTCATTACCCCTGACGTGCTGCGGGCCATCGGCGCCATCAAGGACTGAACCATGCCGGCGTCCCTTATCGACAATCACCTGTCCTTCCAGCCTGCTGCCGAGATTCTGGCCGCGCGCGACAAGGACATGCCGACGCCACCAGGCGCCGGACACGCGCTGGCCGCCATCGCCGAAGCCAAGGCCCAGCTACGCAGCATCAAGCCGCGCAACCTGGCGCCCTTCATGGCCCAGGCCTGGGGATTGTCGCCACGCGGGGCGCGCCGCTCCGTGCTGATCGCCGCCGGCATGGACGCCGACCGCTGGGAATCGCCCATCCACTCATTTACCGAGGAAGAGCGCATCGAGCTGCGCGCCGCCACCTCTGCCGCTATCCGTGTGTACGAAAGACTGTTGAATGCAATCTAAACAAATCCTGCTGCCTGACGCACAGCGTCACGAAGCCTTCTTGCGATCCGCACAGTTCGCGCCCGAACTGGCCCGCATACCGTTCAAGTGGCGCAATCGCATCATCAACGCGGCCCTGGCCAAGATGGCCTGGTCGTCCTGGTACAAAATCTATGAGTCCATCGCTACCAGCTTTGTGCGCGAGTTCGCCGAACAGTACGTGCCGGCCGGCGTTGACCTGTCGCAAAGCGATGCCGACATCGTGGCCACGGCCGAGCGCGCAGCGGCCGGCATCGTCAAGATGCTGTGGGGTGCTATCTCCGACAAGCATGCCCTGCAGATCATGGAAGACGAATGCACCTCGTATGGCATCGAGCTGCCGGAATTTGACGAAGCGGCCGACACCATCGCCCGCCTGGTGGACGCCCGCTGGTGGCGCCGGCAACTGCGCAAGCGCGTAGGCCGCGCCTTTGAGGCGGGCAATATCCGCCTGGGCTACGTCAACTATCATGGCGAACCCTACGCCAGCACAGAGGCCGTGCTGGCCCGCCTGGCGCAGAACCGTCGCAATGCGGCGGCGCTGGCCGCAACCCTGGTGCAAAACGAGAATGGCCAGCAATTCAGCATTGCCGAGCTGGCCGAAAAAACGACAGCGAACAAGGCCATCCGGCGCGGCGAGCTGATGTTGCGCATCAACGGCTTCGAGCAGATCGCCCGCGAGTGCGGCGACCAGGGCATTTTCATCACGTGGACGTGCCCATCGCGCTTCCACGCCATGCAGCATAGCGGCAAGCCAAACCCAAAATACGATAATTCAACACCACGCGAGGCCAACGCCTACCTGGGCAAGATGACGGCCCTGTGCCGCTCCGCGCTGGCGCGCCGTGGCATCGGCCTGTACGGCTTCCGCATCGCCGAACCGCATCACGACGGCTGCCCGCATTGGCATTTGCTGCTGTTCGTGCGCCCCACCGCGAAATACAAGACGGCCCACCTGCAGGATGTGGCCGGCCGCGCCATCCGCATCATGAAGCGCTACGCCTGGCGCGTGGACCGTGGCGAACCGGGCGCCTTCCAGCGCCGCCTGGACGTCAAGCGCATCGACTGGGCCAAGGGCAGCGCGGCCGGCTACATCGCCAAGTACGTAGCCAAGAACATTGACGGCGTGGCCGACCACAAGACCAAGGAAGGCTACATCGTCACGGCCGATACCGAAGGCGACATCAAACTGACGCCATCGGCACGCGTCGAGGCGTGGGCCGCGCGCTGGGGCATCCGGCAATTCCAGCAATGGGGCGGCGCGCCCGTCACCGTGTGGCGCGAATTACGCCGCATCGAGGAGAACATGCTCAACGAAGCCCCGGCCGCCATGCGCCGCGCCTGGGATGCCGTGCAAAAGATCGACGGCGAAAAGCGCGCCTGCTGGGCCGAATACCTGCGCGCCCAGGGCGGCGCCCTGGTGCCGCGCAAGGAACTGGCCGTCACGCTGGCCAAAGACGAAAAAACCGTCATCGGCCGCTACGGTGAAACACTGCGTATCACGCCCTACGGCGTGCGCTGCAGCGATCTGATCGGCGTGGTCTTCAAGTCCGTGCGCCATACGTGGACGCCGGTACAGGCCACAGGCGCTCGCGCGGTGGCTGTTGGGGTTGCCGTTCCTCGGACTCGTGTAAATAACTGTACGCACCCCGACCGCCCTGCCCCGGTCACGCCGCCGGCGGCGCCAATCCCTAATTTGTCTGACGAGGCAAAAACAGCGCTGATTGCCGCCTGGGCGGCCGTCAACGCCTGCCCGTATCCCCGGCTGATCTTCCCCGACAACCCACCCCATGAAGGAAATGGCACATGAGCACCTATGCCGTGATCGTTCGCACGCAAACCGAACGCTTTGAATACGCCGCGATTGCCGCTTCCAGCGGCGACGCGATCCAGGCCGCCATCGACCACTTCGGCGTATGCGGCGTTACCGCCAAACTGAAAGGAGCACCGCAATGCTGAACACCCTGACCGATTCACCGCGGCAAATCGCCCTGGGCGACCGCGTGACATTCGATACCGACGAAGGCTACCAGGCCGGCACCGTCAACGACTTGCGCCGCGACGTGGGCAATGGCGAGCTGCATGCGTGGGTCGAGCTGGACCACCAGTGGCCGGGCATGTTCCGCGCGGTGCCGCTGGGCGCTGTTCAGCTACTCGCAGCGACAGCAGCATGACGAAGTGCATCACAAGCGATAAATGGCGCGGTGAGCGCGCCGTGCCCGTCGATCCGACGGCGGTGCGCTTCAAGGCGTACAAGGCAGAGGCGGTGGGCTGCGATGGTTGTCTGTTTGAACGATCGTTCGGTGTGTGCTCCACTGCCGCAGCACTTGCCAAGGCCAACGGCCAACCTGACTGCGAAGAGCGCGCGCCAGCTGGTATGACCTATATCTACGTACTGGATCATAGCGACCCGCGACAGCTTGACTTGATAAAAACTATTTCATAGACCAATGAGGATAAATACCGACATGAGCGACTTGGCATTGAGCGATCAAGAGGTCATCGACCTGACGCATTACCGGCGCGCGGCAGAGCAGCTTCGCGTATTGAAGGAAATGGGCGTTCCCGCCACCAGATTGCACGACAACACAGTTCGTGTGCTGCGCATGCATCTTATCCATCCCGCCACCATGCCGGCGGCCCCCGCCCCTGTAAGGAAATCTGCGAGAAAATGAATCGTCACCGCAAAATCAAGCGCGGTCTGCCGCGTCGCGTATATCTGAAAAATGGTGCGTATCGCTACTTGGCGGCCACACCGATGCGCAACCCCGCCAACGGCAAGATGCAAAGCTGGATTCATCTGGCCTATGAGGCCGAGGGAGAAAGCAAGATGCTGGCGGCCTTGGCCGCGCTGCTGGGCAGTCCGCAACTTGTGGAAGGCTCAATGCCACATGCGTGCGTGGAGTTCAAAGAAAATAAGCTAAGTAACTACGGCAAGGACACGCAAGATGCCTACCGTCGTTACCTGGACGTGATCGCGGACGAGTTCGAAGAATTCCATGCTTCCCAGGTGACAACCAAGGACTGCGCCGGCTTCCTGCGCGACAACTTCAAAAGCACGCCGAACACAGCGAAGAAATACGCTGCACTGATGAGCCGGCTGTTCAAGTTCATCATCGGTGAACTGGGCCTGCGCCAGGACAACCCTATCGATCAACTCGACATGTCCAGCTACAAGACCGGACGGCGCGAGGTGCTGGCCACACATGCGCAAGTGCAAGCGATACGCGAAGCCGGCATGATGAGCAAGGAACGCAAGGGCACGGGCTTGAGCATCCCCACAGCCAGCGGTCCGATGTTCGCGTGCATCATCGATATGTCTTACCTACTGTGGGCGCGCGGCATCGATATCCGCATGCTCAAAGAATCACAGATCGAAGATGGACGGATCAGGATCAAGCCAAGTAAAACGCAAAAAACCAGCGGCAAGGCAGTCGATATTGTTGTCACGCCTGAGATTGCCGAAGTGATAGCCCGCGCCCGTGGACTGAAAATCAAGTATGGGCTAATCAGCCAGTTCGTATTCCCGACGCAAAAAGGCGGCGCTTACACCCGCTCGGGCCTCAGTTCGATGTGGGACCGCGCAAAGGAGCGCATTGGCATGAAGGATGACGTTGTATTCCGCGATATCCGGGCTTTGGCGGCCACGGATGCGGCACGGCGCGGCGAGAACCGCAGCGACATTCAAAAGCGCTTGGTGCACACGTCTGGCAAGACCACTGATATCTACATCAAGGAAGTGATTGCGGATGTTTCTGAGATTCCAATGGCCTTACCCTGGCTAGAGTGAAGCCCGACTTTTGCAAACTGCCGCCGTCCTATATCAACGCTGGATGGCGGTTCCACCTCTCGACGGAATCACCCGTCGCGATGAACGTTCAAGCTCGCCCGCATGTGACACCAAATCCGCTGGATGTTCAATAGGCACTCCCAGCAGAGACTTGCGCCAGTTATTACGTAGGATATCCTTCCTTCAACTGTTTGTGTACTAATCGATGACAGTTCGCGCACAGGCACTGAAGGGAGTCCAAGTGAGTCTTATGCCCCTGTTTCATCTCACTCACTTGAGTTTCGCTGTGATGGACTTCAATACAGGCCTCGCCATCGATCGATCCGTAAAACTCAACGGGGTCAAGCTTGCAGCGCTCACAAAACAACTTCCCATGATCTCGCTTAAAACGCAAACGTTTTGCTTGCGCAAGTCCCTTAGCACGCTCACGCACAAGATGCCTTATGAGCTTCGGCCTACCCTCGACCCATTCCCGGTCATCCTCAGATAATTCAAGTGCCGGCTCATCCTGCGAATCCTCAGCAAATCCGTTTATAGACTCGTCCTGCATTTCCTTGGGAACGATCTGATAGCCCGCCCGTCGAAGGATGCGAAAGCAAGGGGATGTCTCGCCTGCCGTGAAGTGCCCAGGCAAAACATCAAATCCTAAAGCAAGCCGCGCCGCAAGGCCGAATACTGCTTTAGGTGGCAACCTAACACCGTCCGAGTCGATCAAATCATAGTCTGTCGAAGGACCAAACTGATGCTCAGCACTGCCATCGCGGATTAATTGAACTGCTTGATGAACGTGGTCTTGGCCAATCTTTTTTAACTCTATAGCTGGTAGCCGTTTCGAACTACGCAACAGTTTGACCAATCCTTGATCAGCGCTGAACCGCCAACGGACTCTGACTGGCGTTTCGTCCCAGACCGCAGCTGCTTTCCCCAGCCCTGCATAGGTAAAGGGATCGCGGTCACCTACGCGCCAAAAAACATGGACTTCCGCATCTGCCCCTGTCATTCTCTCGATAGTAGGCTGATGAATATGGCTGTTAGTCTTCCCGCGCCAGATCAAATCTTTGCCTTCAAAGTAATTATTGTAGTTATGACCAGTGCGGCTGGTGCCACCTACAGTGCAGAACACAAAATCTGCCCCGTTTAGCTGCACATACCCCGTGTCAATGGAACCACCTTTCGATTTTGGGTCGAGTCCGACGGCAGCTCTAATTTCGCTTCGGTTGTACTGCTGATTGAGTTGGAACGAGTAAATGCTCATGGGTGGTATCTAACCGGTGGATCGATCCGTAGTGGGTCTGCAAAAGCGATGCCATTTTCAGTAAAACTGCTTGAGATTTGTCCTGCATGGGACTTTAAATATTTGTTGAGCAGCTGCTTTTGGTCAAATGGCGTCTTCACCGATCCCAAAAGTAAGTCAATGTATTCATGTAAATATCTGATTTTTCGCGGCCTCTATCAGAAATAAAGGAGCATCATGTCCGATACATAGAACTGTCGCCTGATCGCCGATTAGGCACGAAATGGAACGCCAGCCAAGTGCAGTCAGCTCTGGCAATTGAACTTCGTCCGCCGATATCTTCGACGCGCGTGTACGCGTAACGTAGCATAGCAAGTCCAATTGAGCCTTGTGGCCATTATATTTAGCTCCCGAAGCTTTCTCTCTCACCAACTGATAGGCACTCGATATCGCGGGAACATCATACACAAAACCAGGGCCAAGAGTGTCTTCCAGAGTCTTAGCATCCCTGACTTTTTTGTAGGCAGCCCTGACCTCATCGCCACGCTTGATATTTGGGTCCGTTATTTCTTTAATTTGGAAATTAGCCGAGCGGAACTGCAAATCAATCTTACTATCTTGCCTTTGCGACACCAATTCTGAGTCTTCAAATGGAAGGTTGATGCGGCGCAGGAATTCACGTACCACCCATATTTCCCTAGCCTCCTTTCCATTATTCGAAAAAAAATCAGCATCGTCTTTCAACGAGCGCTTCATCTCATCAAGAAGCGCTGTCTCATTGATAATATTTGGCTTTTTCATAATATTCAAATATTAGTTGAGGTTCGGTGCTGGCCGAAAGCAGCCATCGGTACGCGGCGATGATCAAATCATACGTCACGTAAACGGAAAAACCCAGCACCGATATTATACAAACGTATAATATACAGTACTGGGTTTCTATACAGCTTGCGCTGTAACTCCTTGAATCTAATGGTCGGGGCGAGAAGATTCGAACTTCCGACCCCATGCACCCCATGCATGTACGCTACCAGGCTGCGCTACGCCCCGACGAGGTAAGAATTATAGCAGACGCTTTTAGGTTTTTGCCATGCTTTGCGCTTGATTCATATCGAACTGCACAAAGATTTTTATCCATCGCTGGCAAGCGGCCTATTCTTGCAGCAAGAGCGCCGTCAGGATGATGCGAAAACCGGCGATCAGCGGCTCGACCTTCACGTCCGGATTGTGAATGAAGCGCACGGGCAAACCCTGGTACAGGGCGACCAGGGCATCGAGGCGTCCTTGCAGCATTTCCTCGTCAGCCGGCAAGCCGCGCTTGATGCGCGCGTCGCGTATGATGGAGAGAAATAACTGGCGCGAGCGCTGGTCCGAGGTTTGCAGCATGGCGGCGATCACCGGGTTGCGCGACGCTTCGGCAAAAATTTCCAGCGGCATCATCCACGTCTTCGCGTCCAGCGCTTCGAGCACGTGCTCGCCCGCATTGTCGATCACGGCCTGCAGCGGATCGTCGCGCTGCGCCAGGTCCTGCATCAAATTGGAGACGCGCTCCGTATTCTGCATGACGAAGGCGGCGATGATCGCATCCTTGCTGTCGAAATAATTATAGATATGGCCCGCGCTCATGCCGGCCGCCTTCGAGATCTCGGCCATGCTGGCGCCGTGGAAGCCGCGGCGGCTGAAACAGCTTTCGGCCGCATCGAGCACCTGCTTGCGCCGCGTGTTGGCGCGCTCGGGATCCGGATGCTTCTTTTCAACTTGGTTCATGACTTTTCCAGTAGCGCGCCGGCCCTGCCCTTGCGGGCAAGGCCGGCGTCGGCGTCCCCGTGATTATTGGACGCCGCCAGCCGCCGCGACGGCTGTCTGCTCAGGTTGCCAACCGCCGCCCAGCACCTTGTACAAGGTCACCAGGTTGGTCGATTTGGCCAGGCGCGCCGTGATCAGGCTTTGCTGCGCCGTGTACAGCGCGCGCTGGGCCACCAGGGCGTTCAGGTAGGACTCGGCGCCCTGCTTGTAGCGCGCGTCGTGGATGGTGTAGCTCTTCGTCGACGCCTCGACCAGCGCGACCTGCGACTGCAGGCGCTCGTCGATGGTGCCGCGCTGGGCCAGCGCATCGGACACTTCACGGAAGGCGACCTGGATCGCCTTTTCGTATTGCGCCACGGAAATTTCACGCTGCACCTTGGCGATATCGAGGTTGGCGCGGTTCACGCCGCCATCGAAGATCGGCAAGCTGATCTGCGGCAGGAAGCTCCACGTGCCGCTGCCCGCCTTGAACAGGCCCGACAGGTTGTCGCTGACCGAACCGGCCGTCGCCGTCAGCGAAATGCGCGGGAAGAAGGCCGCGCGCGCCGCGCCGATATTGGCGTTGGCGGCGCGCAGGGTGCGCTCGGCAGCCAGCACGTCGGGGCGGCGTTGCAGCACGTCCGATGGCAGGCCGGACGGAATGTCCGCCAGCGCCGTGACGCTACCGAACTCGCCTTGCGGCAGCAGGTCGGCCGGCACGGGGCCGCCCACCAGCAGGACCAGCGCGTTCTGATCCAGCGCAACCTGGCTCGTGAATACAGCCACGTCGGAACGGGCCGATTCGACGCTGGTCTGGGCATCGTACTTGTCCAGGCCCGACGTGGCGCCGGCACTGAAGCGGCGCACGGCCAGGTCGTACGAGGCCTGCTGGCTCTTCAGGGTGTCCTGCGCCACGCGCAGGCGCTGCTGGTCGGCCACCAGGTTCAGATAGGTGCTGGCCACTTCGGCCACCAGGCTGATCTGCTGCGCACGGCGTGCTTCTTCCGTGCCCAGGTATTGTTCCAGCGCGCTGTCGGACAGGCTGCGCACGCGGCCGAAGAAGTCCAGCTCGTAGGCCGATACGCCCAGGTTCGCCGTGTACTGGCGGTTGATGGACGCTTCGCCCGTCGGGCTGGCGTTTTTCGAGATGCGCGTGGCCGACTGGCCGCCCGAGGCCGACAGGGTCGGGATCAGGGCGGCGCGTTCGATGCCATACGTGGCGCGCGCCTTCTCGATGTTCAGGATCGAGACGCGCAGGTCGCGGTTGTTGGCCAGCGCCAGTTCCAGTACCTGGCGCAGGCGCGCATCGGCAAAGAACTCGCGCCAGGCGACGTCCGCCACCGGCTTGGCGTCGGCAGCGGCCGTGTCGGCCTTGTAGGACGGGCCGGTCGGCCACGCCGTGGGCGCCGGCGCTGCCGGACGCTCATACGTGGGGGCCAGGCTGCAACCGGCCAGCAAGGCCAGTGCCGCCATGGAGAGTAGCGTTTTTTTCATATTAATGCGCATCCTTAGAAAGCGTGACGGCTGGCGCGCCAGGCGTCGCCGGCGCGTCCGACTTCGAGAAGAAGCCGCGCACCAGCACGAAGAACACCGGCACGAAGAAGATACCGAGGAAGGTGGCCGTCAACATGCCGCCCAGCACGCCGATACCGATGGCGTTCTGGCTGCCGGAACCGGCGCCGCTGGAGATCGCCAGTGGCAATACGCCCAGGCCGAAAGCGATCGAGGTCATCAGGATCGGACGCAGACGCAGACGCACCGCATGCAAGGTCGCGTCCAGCAGCGACATGCCCGATTCCTGCATTTCCTTGGCAAACTCGACAATCAGAATGGCGTTCTTCGCCGACAGGCCAACCACCGTGAGCAAGCCCACCTGGAAGTACACGTCGTTCGACAGGCCGAACAGCCAGGTGCCGAGCACGGCGCCGATCACGCCCAGCGGCACCACCAGCAGCACGGAGAACGGGATCGACCAGCTTTCATACAGCGCGGCCAGGCACAGGAAGACGATCAGCAGCGACAGCGCATACAGCTGCGGCGTCTGCGAACCGGATTCGCGCTCTTCCAGCGAGACGCCGGTCCAGCTGAAACCTATGCCAGGAGGCAACTTGGCCACCATCTCTTCCATCGCGTTCATGGCGGCGCCCGTACTCTGGCCCGGCGCCGGCGTGCCCAGGATCTCTACCGACGGCAAGCCGTTGTAGCGTTCCAGGCGTGGCGAAGCGTAAATCCATTTGCCGGTGGCAAATGCGGAGAACGGCACCATCTCGCCCGTGCTGTTGCGCACGAACCACTTGTTCAAGTCTTCCGGCTGCATGCGCGCTTCGGCGCTACCTTGCATGAACACTTTCTTCACGCGGCCGCGGTCGAGGAAGTCGTTGACATACGAACTACCCCAGCCCACGCTCAGCACGCGGTTGATTTCCGAGATTTGCAGGCCCAGCGCGGTGGCTTTCTGCTGGTCGATCTCGATCTTGTACTGCGGCGTATCTTCCTGGCCGTTCGGGCGCACGCCCACCATGGCCGGATTCTGCGACGCCATGCCCAGCAGCTGGTTACGCGCTGCCATCAGGGCGTCATGGCCGACGCCGCCGATATCCTGCAGCTGCATGTCAAAACCGGTGGCGTTACCCAGTTCCAGCACGGCAGGCGGGGCAAACGTAAACACCATCGCATCCTTGATCTGCAACAACTTGCCCATGGCGCGACCGGCCACGGCCGGCGCTTTCTGCGCCACGGCCTTGCGTTCGGCCCAGTCTTTCAGGCGCACGAAGGCGATACCCGTGTTCTGGCCGTTACCGCCGAAGCTGAAACCGGCCACGGCAAACACGGACGCGACGTTGTCCTTTTCGCTGTTCAGGAAGTGGTCTTCGACCTGTTCGATCACTTTCAGGGTGCGCTCTTGCGTGGCGCCCGTCGGCAACTGAATCTGCGTAAACAGGATGCCCTGGTCTTCTTCCGGCAGGAACGAGGTCGGCAAGCGCATGAAGACGAATACCAGGCCGGCCAGCAGGATGACGTACAGCAGCATCGAGCGGAAACGGTGGGTGATCATGGCGCCGACCCAGCCCTGGTACTTGCTGCTGCTGCTGTCGAAACTGCGGTTGAACCAGCCGAAGAAACCCTTGTTGGTGGCGTGATGGCCCTTTTCGACCGGCTTGAGCAAGGTGGCGCACAGGGCCGGCGTAAACACCAGCGCGACGACGACGGACAGCACCATCGACGAGACGATGGTAATCGAGAACTGGCGGTAAATCACGCCCGTCGAACCGCCGAAGAAGGCCATCGGCACGAACACGGCCGACAGCACCATGGCGATACCAACCAGCGCGCCGGTGATCTGCGTCATGGACTTGCGCGTCGCTTCCAGCGGCGACAAGCCCTCTTCGCTCATCACGCGCTCGACGTTTTCCACCACCACGATCGCGTCATCGACCAGCAAACCGATGGCCAGCACCATGGCGAACATGGTGAGCGTATTGATGGAGTAGCCAAACGCGTTCAGGATGCCGAAAGTGCCCAGCAGCACGACCGGCACGGCCATGGTCGGGATCAGCGTGGCGCGGAAGTTTTGCAGGAACAAATACATCACCAGGAACACCAGGATGACCGCTTCGACCAGGGTCTTGACCACTTCCTCGATGGACAGTTTCACGAACGGGGTCGTGTCGAACGCCACCTGGTAGCTCATGCCTTCAGGGAACTGCTTGCTCAGGTTGCCCAGCATGGCTTTCGCCGCGTTGGCCGTATCGAGCGCGTTGGCGCCCGTCGCCAGCTTGATGGCCACGCCGGTGGCCGCATGGCCGTTGTAGCGGGCCACGGTGTTGTAGTTCTCGCGTCCCAGTTCCATGCGGGCCACGTCCTTCAGGTGCACCATGGCGCCGTCGGTCGTGGTTTTCAGCAGGATGGCGCCGAACTGTTCCACTGTCTGCAAGCGGCTTTGCGCCGACACGGTGGCGTTCAGCTGCTGGCCCTTGACGGACGGCGTGCCGCCCAGTTCACCGGCCGACACTTCCGCATTCTGCGCCTGCACGGCCGTGATCACGTCCGCCGGCGTCAGGTTGAAGCTTTGCAGCTTGGCCGGGTCGAGCCAGATACGCATGGCGTACTGCGAACCGAACAGGGTCACGTCGCCCACGCCCGCCACGCGGCTGAGCGGATCGACGACGTTGGCGGCCACATAGTCGCTCAAGTCGGTCTGGTCCATCTTGCCGTTTTCGGAAATGAAACCGAACACCATCAGGAAGTTCTTGGTGGCTTTCGACACGACGAGGCCCTGCTGCGTGACAGCCGTCGGCAGCAGTGGGGTGGCCAGCTGCAGCTTGTTCTGTACTTGCACTTGAGCAATATCAGGATTGGTGCCGCTGGTAAACGTCAGCGTAATGCTGATGCCGCCAGTGGCATCGCTCGACGAAGCCATGTAGCGCAAGCCGTCGATACCCTTCATCTTTTGTTCGATGACCTGGGTGACTGCATCTTCCACGGTCTTGGCGGAGGCGCCTGGGTAGGAGCCGCTGATCGAAATCGACGGCGGGGCGATGCTCGGGTACTGCGCGATCGGCAGGCTGAGGATCGAAATCACGCCGGCAAGCATGATGACGATCGCGACCACCCAGGCAAAAATCGGGCGGTCAATGAAAAAACGGGCCATTAATATTCTCCTGAATTAGTGGGCGCTGGCAGCCGATGCTGCGGCAGAGGCTGCAGCGGCAGGCGCAGCTTCGGCCTTGGCCGGCACGGCAACGGCGGGCGCGCCTGGCTTGATTTTTTGCAAGCCTTCCACGATCACGCGGTCGCCTGCGGCCAGGCCGGACGTCACCAGCCAGTCATTGCCGATGGTGCCGCTGGTGGTCAGGATGCGTTGCTCAACCTTGTTCTCCTTGTTCAGGATCATGGCGGTGGCTTGACCTTTCTGGTTGCGCGTCACGCCCACTTGCGGCACGGTGATGGCTTTCTCGTCGACGCCCGTGGCCAGCTGCGCGCGCACGTACATGCCTGGCAGCAATTCACCTTTCGGGTTCGGGAACAGCGCGCGCAAGACCACGTTGCCGGTGGTCGGATCGACCGTCACGCCGGCAAACTGCAGCTTGCCCGGTTCGCTGTACTTGCTGCCGTCCGGCAGGATCAGGTCGACCTTGGCCTGGCCTTCGCCGACTTTTTTCAGCGAGCCGTCGGCCATCTGGCGCTTCAGGCGCAGCAGGTCGGTACTCGACTGGGTCACGTCGACATAGATCGGATCGAGTTGCTGCACGGTGGTCAGGGCTTGCGCCTGGCCTGCCGTGACCAGCGCGCCGGCCGTCACGGCCGAACGGCTGGTGCGGCCGCTGATCGGCGCCGTCACGGTGCTGTACTTCAGGTTGATGTTCGCCGTTTCCAGCGCCGCAGTGGCGGACTCGACATCGGCCTTGGCTTGCTCAAAGGCGGCCACGGCGTCGTCGTATTCCTGGCGGCTGACGCCTTCGATCGCGACGAGTTCTTTATAGCGCGATGCTTTCGGGCCGGCCGTCAGCAGGTTGGCCTTGGCTTTCGACAGGGCGGCCTTGGCCGAATTGTAGGCGGCCTGGTAGGTGGCCGGGTCGATCTGATACAGGGCCGTGCCCGCTTTCACGTCGCTGCCCTCGACGAACAGGCGCTTCTGGATCAAGCCACCGACTTGCGGGCGCACATCGGCGACCTGGTAGGCATTCGTGCGGCCGGGCAATTCGGCGCTCATCGGCAACGCGGCCGGATTAACAGTAAACACGACCACCTGTGGCGCTTGCTGCGCGTGAGGTGCTTCCTGTTTTTTACTGCAGCCGGCCATGATTACAGTGGCGCACAGAACGGCAATAGCGCCGCTCGTACGCGGCGACGTCAAGGAAAAGGTTGGTTGCATCTTGGACTTTCTGAAAAAGAAGCTGGCTAGTGTCGTTAGAAATGACTAAATTTATTAACGCAGATCAAAGAATGAACGATCATTCTAAAATCGTCAAGCATCGTTACAATTGAAACAAAGTGACCTTTAAGCGTTTTTTATTGCTAATGATGCAATTAAGTGGTGACAACAACAGCAGGGCGCACCAGCAGGGTTCATCAGAAAACAGGCTGGCGGCGGCAAAACGGCAAAGCGGGAAAGTTGGATTGAGTGAATACTTTAGCAGGGTCAAGATTTCTTTGCTGAACTGACCGACAAGGATACAACATTGCCGGCCACGCCTGCCCCGCCCGCGTAATTATTTACCAATGGTATCGAAAAGACATGGCGCCGCAGGTGCGCTAAGATGGATGCCCACAGCAAGCCATGACAGGGGGCACTGCGATGACGGCATCGGCGCAGCACACCATGCAGGCAGGGGCCGGTCCGGCCATCCCGCCCCTGCTGTCCACGGGCGTGCCCGGCCTTGACGCCGTACTGGCCGGCGGCTTGCTGGCCGAGCGGCTGTACCTGCTCGAAGGCGAACCGGGCACGGGCAAGACCACCCTGGCGCTGCAATTCCTGGCCGAAGGCGCGCGCGCGGGCGAAAGCGTGCTGTACATCGCGCTGGCCGAATCGGAAATCGAGCTGCGCGGCGCGGCCGACTCGCACGGCTGGGACCTGGCCGGCATCGCCATCGAGGAGGTGGCGCCCAGCGACGACATGCTCGACCCCGACCGCCAGTACACCATCTTCCACCCGTCGGAAATCGAGCTGGCGGCGACCAACCAGCGCATCCTGGCGGCCATCGACAAGCACCGTCCCGCCCGCCTGGTACTTGACTCATTATCCGAACTGCAACTTCTGGCGGAAAATCCCCTGCGCTACCGGCGCCAGGTGATAGCTCTGAAACAGTACATGGCCAACCGCCACTGCACCACCATGCTGATCGATGACCGTTCCGCCCTCGATGACGGCCTGCAGGTACGCAGCGTGGCCCATTGCGTCATTTCGCTGGAGCTGCAAAACCAGGCCTATGGCAACGACCGGCGCCGCGTGCGCGTGGTGAAATACCGGGGCGTGCCGTTTCGCAGCGGCACGCACGATTACAAGATCGCCCGTGATGGCCTGGTCGTCTATCCGCGCCTGGTGGCGGCCGACACGCGCCGCGACGGCAACCACCACCGCCTGTCGAGCGGCGTTGCGGAACTCGACGCCATGACGGGTGGCGGCCTGGAAGTAGGCATGAGCACCCTCATTTCCGGCCCCGCCGGCAGCGGCAAGTCGACCCTGGCGGCACAATTCGTGCATGCGGCCACGACGCGCGGCGAGCCATGCGCCATGTTCCTGTTCGAGGAAGCGCGCAGCAAGCTGCTGCACCGGACGGACGAGCTGGGCATGCGCTTGAAGGAGGCGCTCGACACGGGCTTGCTGAGCGTGCAGCAAGTCGACCCGGCCGAGCTGACGCCGGGCGAATTCGCCCAGGCCGTCGTCGACGCGGCCGAACGGGGTGCCAGGATGATCGTCATCGACAGCCTGAACGGCTATATGCACGCCGTGCCCGACGAGCGTTTCCAGAGCACCTATTTGCATGAGCTGCTCAACTACCTGAGCCAGCGCGGCGTGTCTGCCCTGCTCGTCGGCGTGCAGCAGAACATGCTGGGCATGTCGATGACTACCTCGGCCGACGCCAGCTACCTGGCCGACAGCGTCATCATGCTGCGCTACTACGAAACGGAAGGCGAAGTGCGGCAAGCCATTTCCGTCTTCAAGAAGCGCGGCAGCGCGCATGAACGCAGCATCCGCCGCTTCGAGATCGGCCCGCAGGGCTTGCGCATCGGTCCGACACTGGCCGGCTTCCACGGCATCCTGTCGGGCATGCCCACCGTCGGCGGCACGCCATTCCCCTAGGACCGGCCATGGAACAGCGCATCCTGATCTACGCGCCGGGCGGCCAGGACGCCGCCCTGGCCAGCCAGGTGCTGGCCAGCGGCGCCATTGCCAGCCACGCCTGCCGCTCCGCCTGCGACCTGGCCGAACAGCTGGCGCTGGGCGCCGGCGGCGTGCTGACGGTAGACGAGGCGCTGCATGCGGGCGCCTACCAGGTGCTCGACGAGTACGGCCGCCAGCAGCCGGACTGGTCCGACCTGCCCATCATCCTGCTCACGCATGCGGGACTCGATTCCCTGCCCCTGCGGCAAGCCATCGCCACCCTGGGCAACCTGACGCTGCTGGAACGCCCCGTGCACATGTTGACCCTGATCACCTCGGCGCACGCCATGCTGCGCGCGCGCGCGCGCCAGTACCAGGTGCGCGAAACGCAACGGCGCAAGGATGAATTCCTCGCCAGCCTGGGCCATGAATTGCGCAATCCACTGGCGCCCATCAAGACATCGATCGCCCTGCTCAGCCATCTGTATCCGGAATCGGAACAGGTGAACAAGGTGAAAGGCGTGATCGAACGCCAGGTCACGCACCTGACGCGGCTGGTCGATGATTTGCTCGACGTGGCCCGCATCACCAGCGGCAAGGTAGTGCTCCAATGCAAGGACATTGCGCTACAACAAGTTCTCAGCCACGTGATCGAGCTGTGCCAGCCGGCCGCCAGCAGCCGCAACATCAGCATCGCGCTGGACTTGCCGCCGCACACGGTGATGCTGCACGCCGATTATGCGCGCCTGGTACAGATCTTTGCCAACATCGTCTCGAACGCCGTCAAATTCACGCCGAACGGCGGACACATCCATATTACGGCCCAGCTGGCCGACGGCCAGCTGCAGGTGGCCGTGGAAGACAATGGCATCGGCATCGACCCGGACGCCATCCCGCGCATCTTTTCCATGTTCGAACAGGGCCGCACGGTGGCCGGCCAGATGGCCAGCGGCCTGGGCATCGGCCTGAGCCTGGCGCGCCAGTTCGCTGAGATGCATGGCGGCAAGATCGAAGCGCACAGCGCCGGGCCCGGGCTAGGCAGCCGCTTCGTCGTCAGCCTGGCCGCCAGCATGGCCGCATCGGCCGCCACGCCGGCCGGCGACGCACCGGCCCGGCCGGGCCAGGCCGTGCAGGTGCTGGTGGTCGATGACAACCGCGACGCGGCCGATTCGCTGCAGGCGCTGTTCCTGCTGGAAGGCCATGCCGTGCGGGTTGCCTACGACGGCGCGCAGGCGCTGGCGGCCGTCGATGCCGTGTGGCCGCAGCTGATCGTGATGGACCTGGGCATGCCGGACATGGATGGCTATGAAACGGCGCGCCAGATCCGCCTGAAAGCGCGGGGGCGCGACGTGCTGATGATCGCATTGACGGGCTGGGGCGATGCGGGCCAGCGCACGGCGCAAGCCGGCTTCGACCATCACCTGACGAAACCCGTGGACTTCGCCGCCCTCGCCGCCCGGCTGCAGCAGCACCTGGCGCAGCGGGCGGCGTCTACGCCGACGCGATGAGGCCTACTTCCATTTCCCGCGCAATTCCTGCACCTTTTGCTGCAGCAACTCCGGCGTTGCCGCCTCGGGCGCCACGGGCATGCCCACGGCCAGCGACAAACGCGAGCGCAAGCCCGCCTTGAAGGCGCGCTCGAACAAATGACCATTGCGGTGGCTCAACAAATGCCCCCACAGGCCGCGCAGCGCCAGCGGAATCACGGGCACCTTGCTGCGCGCGACTATTTTTGCGATACCACCCTTGAATTCGCTGATCTGGCCCGTGCGCGTCAGCTTGCCTTCAGGGAAGATACACACCAGCTCGCCTTCGTGCAGCGCTTGCGCAATATCAATGAAGGCCTTTTCCATCAGGAAAGGATCTTCCTTGGCCGGCGCGATCGGGATCGCCTTGGCCGTGCGGAAAATCCAGCCCATCAGCGGCATCTTGAAGATGCGGTGGTCCATGACGAAGCGGATGGGACGGGGGCTGGCCGCCATGATGACGATGGCGTCGACATAGCTGACATGGTTGCATACCAGCACGGCCGCGCCTTCCGTGGGAATGCGCTCGCCATCGACCACTTTGACGCGGTGCACGGTCTGGATGAGTATCCACGCGAGGAAGCGCATGAGAAATTCCGGCACCAGCGAGAAGATGTAGGCGGCCACCAGCGCATTCAAAATCGCCGTGACGAGGAACAGCTGGGGTATGGTGAAGCCCTTGCCCAGCAGCACGATGGCCACGCCGGCGGCCGCCACCATGAACAGGGCATTCAAAATATTCATGCCGGCAATCGTGCGCGAAATGTGCTTCGGGTCGCAGCGCGTCTGGATCAGCGCGAACAGGGGCACGATGAAGAAACCGCCGAACACGCCGATCATGACGATGTCGAGCAAGATGCGCGGCACGCCCGCCTGGCCCACGAAGGCCAGCGCGTCGACGATGTGCGTATTCGCATAGGCATTGCTGGCGAAATACAGGTCGATGCCGAACAGCGACAGGCCGATGGAGCCGAACGGCACCAGGCCGATCTCGATCTTGTGGCCGGACAGCCGTTCGCACAGCAGGGAACCCGTGCCGATGCCGACGGAAAACACGGTCAGCAGCAGCACGAACACGCTGTGGTCGCCGTGCAGGAAATCCTTCGAATACACGGGGAACTGGGCCAGGATCAGGGCGCCGTAGAACCAGAACCAGGAATTGCCCAGCATGGCCAGGAAGACGGGACGGTTCTTGCGCGAGAAATTCAGGTTGCGGAACGATTCGGCAACAAAGTTCAAACTCACTTTCAAGTCCGGCTCGGGCGCGGGCGTGCGCGGCACGCGGTAGCTGGCGATCAGGCCGAAGACGGCCACGGCAATTGTCGCGCCAGCCACCAGTTCCACGCCCAGCGGCTTATGCACGATCAGGACGGCGCCGAGGATTTCACCCAATAAAATGCCGACAAAGGTGCCCATCTCGATCAGGCCATTGCCACCGACCAATTCCTCGGGTTTGAGCTGTTGCGGCAGATACGCATATTTCACGGGGCCGAACAGGGTCGAATGCACGCCCATGCCGACCACGGCGGCCACCAGCAGCCACAGCGTGTGCGTCATCCAGCCGGCGGCGGCCACGGCCATGATGGCCAGCTCCATCCATTTGACGAAGCGCGCCAGGCCCGCCTTTTCAAACTTGTCAGCCAGCTGGCCCGCCGTGGCCGAAAACACGACATAGGGCAGGATGAACAGGCCGGGAATCAGGTTGGTGATGGTCGACGGATCGAGCGTGGTCCAGCTCAGCGCATCGTAGGCGAGGATCACCATCAGGGCCGTCTTGAACAGATTGTCGTTGAAGGCGCCAAAGAACTGGGTCCAGAAAAACGGCCCGAAACGGCGCTGCGACAATAAGGAAAACTGGCTGCTTTGACTCATGGCATGGGGGACTGGCAATTAAGGAATTGCTAAAATACAGCACTATCCTGCGCACGACAATCTTAATGTCTCCTCCTTGCTTAGCATCAATACGGAAAACGGCGTGCCGCACCATGCTGGCTCCATCTTGCGCACGCCGTCCCTGGCACTTGCATAGACAGCAATAAATCGCCAGTTTCTTGATAATAAGGTAATGTGCGCATACATCGGGCGCTTTCGCCCGGCTCTTCCATGAAAGCTGCCCCATGTTTGGATTGTTAACGCTGGTCATACTAGGTTTGCTGATCGCCGCCTTCGTGCAGGTGCTGCAGCAGCGCAGGAAAGTGGCCGATCTGGAGTTGCTGACAGCGCGCTTGCGCAAGGAAGTTGACGGCATCGGGCAGCGCCTGCAAGCGCTGGAAGGCCAGGCCGACGCGAACGTCCCGCCGCTTGCCCCCGTCGCAGTCGATAGCGTGGCGCCAGTGACGACGCGGCCGCCCGCACCTGTGCCCCAAGCGGCCGAGATCAAGGTGGCCGAAGTGGCGAAGGTCGTGCCGGCAGCCGCCCCTGTGCCGCCGAAGCCGGCGCAGCCAACCCTGCCCCATCCCGCCAGGCCCGCCCCCAATACCCCCACCTGGATCGCGCGTCCGGACGGCCTGCTTGCCAAGGCGAAAAACTGGTTATTTACCGGCAACCTGGTCGCCAAGCTGGGCTTGCTGATCCTCTTCCTCGGCGTCAGCTTCCTGCTCAAATATGTGTCGGCGCAGGTCACGCTGCCCATCGAACTGCGCCTGGCCGGCATCGCGCTGGCCGACATCGCCCTGCTGGCCTGGGCCTGGCGCATCCGCGTCAAGCGTCCCGGCATCAGCCTGCCGCTGCAGGGCACGGCGCTGGCGATATTGATGCTGGTCACGTTCGGCGCCTTCCGCCTGTATGCACTAATACCGGCCGGCCTGACGTTTGCCGTGCTGTTCGTGCTGACGGCGTTCACGTGCTTGCTGGCCGTGCTGCAAAACGCCGTCTGGCTGGCCGTCTTCGGCATCGTCGGCGGCTTTGCCGTGCCCCTGCTCGTGTCGACGGGCAGCGGCAACCATATCGGCCTGTTCAGCTATTACGCGCTGCTCAATGCGGGCGTCTTCGCCATCGCCCTGCAACGCGCCTGGCGCGTCCTGAATGTGCTGAGCTTTGGCTTCACCTTCGTCGTCGCCACCACCTGGGGCCTGCTGCGCTACACGCCAGAGCACTACCTGTCGACGCAGCTGTTTTTGATCCTGTTCGTGCTGTTCTATATCGGCATCGCGATTGCCTATTGCGCGCGCCAGGCGCCGCGCCTCAAGCACTACGTCGATGGCACCCTCGTCTTCGGCACGCCGCTGGCGGCCATGGGCCTGCAATACAGCCTGGTCTGGAATTTTAAATTTGGCCTGGCGTTTTCCGCGCTGGCCGCCGGTTTGACCTACACGGGGCTGGCCGTGGCCCTGTGGCGCCGCGAGGGCTTCCGCCTGCTGGCCGAAGCCTTCCTGGCCTTGGGCATCGTCTTTGGCACCCTGGCCATCCCGTTCGCCCTCGATGGCCGCTGGACGTCGGCCGCCTGGGCGCTGGAAGGCGCGGGCATCGTCTGGGTCGGCTTGCGCCAGCGCCAGACCCTGGCCTGGGCCTTCGGCCTGCTGGTGCAGGGGGCCGCGTGGATTGCCTTCCTCGGCGCCTTACAGGACCTCAATACGGCAGCGGCCCTGCAGGCCAACATCTGGCTCGGCTGCGCGCTGCTGGCCGCGGCCGCGCTGGTGATGGCCTACAATTTCCGCCGCCATGGCAGCCACTTGCATCCGGAGTTCATGCGCAGCCTGTCCGTGCTGTTCCTGACGGCCGCCACGGTCTGGCTGCTGGGCGGCATCTGGAGCGAGATCCTGCTGCGCACGGACGCCGCCACGCAACTGAACCTGCTGACGATCAGCGCGCTGGCAGTGGCGGCCCTGCTGGCGGCGCTGGCGCGGCGCGAACAATGGCATGCGCCGCGCGCGCTGCTGCTGGCCGTGCAGGTGCTTGCCGGCATGGTCATGCTCAGCCGCGCCAGCTGGGCCTGGGACCGGCATCCGGCCAGCCTGTTCGAAGGCTCCTTCCTCAGCGCGCTGCTGCTGGGCGCCGCCGCCTTTGCCAGCGCCCGCTTCCTTGCGCTGCGCGCGCGCGGCGGCGACGCGCTGCTGGCGCTGGGAGCGCGCCCGCTGCTGGTCTGGAGCGGCTTGCTGTGGTTTGCCGCCATCCTCGTGCCCTTCACCAGCTGGCTGCTGCGCCTGATCGACGGCGACCTGAGCATGCACCCGCACGCGGGCGAACACTGGCTGGCGCTATACCTGATTGCCGTGTCCGTCACAACGCCCGTGTTCGCCATCCTGGCGCGGCGCCTCGATTGGCCACAACTGCGCTGGTTGACCGTGGCCGCCTGGCTCGGCCTGGGCCTGTGGAGCGCCAAGCTGCTGCTGGCGCTGTACCTGCGCGACTACCTGCCGACGGGCTTGAGCTGGCTGGCCCTGGCCTGCGCGCTGGCGGCCGGCGAATACCTGCTGCGGGCCTGGCCGCAAGCGGGCTGGTCACTCGACGTGCGGGCGCAGCGCCTGTTGCATACGCTGCGCACGGCCGCGCCATGGCTGATGCTGTGGCCCGTCGGCGCCATGCACGTCGGCGCCTGGCTGGCACACCATGAAGATAGCGTCAGCCCCGCCTGGGCCCGCTACTTGCCGGCCTGGGCCATGATGCTGGTACTGGCCTGGCTGATCCGCCGCTGCCGCGCTGGCGCCTGGCCGGTGGCGCCGATTGCCGCGTGGTACCGGCGCATCCTGATACCGCTGGGCGCGCTGTGGTCGCTGCTGCTGATCGCCGCATGGAACGTCTTTGACGACGGCGGCATGGCACCGCTGCCCTACTTGCCGCTGCTCAATCCGCTGGACCTGAGCACGGGCTTTGCCGTGCTGCTGGCCATTGCCAGCTACCGTTTATTCCCGGCCGGCCAGATCCCGCTGCCGTCCCTGTGGCAGGCACGCTTGCCCGTCGTGGCCGCGTGCGTGCTGTATGGCTGGTTCAACCTGATGCTGCTGCGCACGGTCTCGCACTACCTTGGCGTGCCCTACACCTTTGACGCCATGCTGGCCTCGCAGTTCGTGCAAGCGATGCTGTCCCTGGTGTGGAGCGTCACGGCCCTGCTGCTGATGCGCCATGCGGCCCGCCAACAGCGGCGCCAGCAATGGAGCATGGGCGCCGTGCTGCTGGGACTGGTTGTCTTGAAACTGTTCCTGATCGACCTGTCGAACGTGGGCGGCATCGAACGCATCATCTCCTTTGTCGGTGTCGGCTTGCTGATGGTCTTGATCGGCTACCTGGCGCCTTTCCCCAAGGCTGCCGCGACAGCGCCGGCCGAACCGCACCCGGGAGCCGCATGAAAACCATATCGATCTGTTGCAGCCTGCTGCTGGCGGGCGCCGCGCTGGCCGCGCCTGGCCAGGACCGGCCACAGAACTATGCCTGGAGCATGCCTGTGCAGGTGCCGGCGGGCGCGGGCATCGTCCAGCTAGTGTTACCCCGGGAAGTCTACCTGCACGCCAGCTCGGCCAGCCTGGCCGACCTGCGCTTGTTCGACGCTGACGGCAAGCGCCTGGCCTATGCCATCGGTGCGCCGCCCGCGCAGTCGGCCACGCAGCGGACCAGCCTTCCAGCCCGTATCTTCCCCGTGACGGGCACGCCGGCAACTGGCGATGGCTTGCAAGCCATCGACATCCGCACGGCCGACGATGGCCGGCTGCTGTCGGTCAGCACGCGCGCCGGCACGGCAGCGGCCACGGCCGCGCTGCAGGCGCTGATCCTCGACCTGGGCAAGCAAGCGCAAGACAAGCGCATCGCCGCCTTGCGCTTCACGCCGCCGGCCCGCACGGACAATTACAGCGCGCAAGTGCTGCTGGAAGTGAGTGATGACCTGAAGCAATGGGACGCCATCGGCACCACCACCCTGAATTGGCTCAGCAACAGCGACACGCGAACCCTGGCCAACGACAGCATCGCCTTTGCGCCGCGCGCCTTCCGCTATGCGCGCCTGAGCTGGCAAGCGGGCGAACCGCTGGCCTTTGCGGCGATTACGGCGCAAGCCGTCAGCGAAACGGACATCGCTGCACCGCGCGCCTCCATCGTGCTGCAAGGCTTGCCCGGCAAGCAGGCGAATGAATGGCGCTACGCCACTCCCCTCGCCATTCCCGCCGACAGCATCGCCCTGCAATTGACGCACAACAATGTGGTGCTGCCCGTGACTCTGGGCGTGTATCGCCAGAACAGCTATGTTCCCCGGCACAGGCTGCACCTGCGCCAGCAGGCGCGTCCCGCGCAAGGCGCGTATTTCGAACCCCTGCTGAGCACGACGTTTTACCGCATCGGCCTCGATGGCAAGGAGCGCATTTCGGGCGACCTGGCCATGCCCGTGACGCAAACAGGCGAATGGGTGCTGCTGACGGCCACGGATCTCTCGCTCTCCGCCAGCGATGCGCCCGCCATGCGCCTGGGCTGGACACCGGCCACCGTGGTCTTCCTGGCCAGCGGCAAGCCGCCCTATCAGTTGGCGTTCGGCAACAGCAACGCCGCCGCCGTGGCGCAACCGCTGTCGCAAGTGGCGCCCGGCTTCAGGGCGGACGAATTGCTGGCGCTCAAGACTGCCAGCGCCGGCGCGCTCACACCCAACGGGGGCGAGGCGGCGCCAGCAGGCGTCACCAAGGACGGGGCAACGTGGCGCCTGGCCGCGCTGTGGGGCGCACTGCTGCTGGGCGTGGCCGTGCTGGGCTTTTTTGCCTGGCGCTTGCTGTCGCAGATAAAACAGGAGCAAGGCAGTACCGACAAACAGGAACATTAGCCGCTTGCCCGCGATATGCCTGTCTCACTGCCGCAGCAAGGCCTTGAACGTCTGCGGCATCCAGGGACGTGCCGCCAGCATGAAGCTGATGGCCAGGCGTTCATCGCCGGGCAGGCGCGCATCTTCCTGGTGCTGCTGCGAAAACTCCACTGCCACCTGCTTCAGGCGTTCCAGCAGGGCCGCCGTGGATTTTTTCGACAGCATCACGTTCACCAAACGCAGCAGTTCCGTCTCGCCATCGAACTGCGAATTCAGGTAGTCGCCATACGCCTCCTTTTTGAAGTAGGTATGAATCGGGCCGTTCGGTATCCACGCAAACGTGCGCGCCACCAGCAGTTTGACCCGGTTATTCGGCAGCAGTTCCAGAAAACCGATCTTGTCGAGGCGCAACAGATACTTGACGGCTTGCGCCTCGCTGATGTCATAGATGGCGACGATCTGCTCCAGCGGCAGCAAATTCAGGGCGGATACGGCCACGACGAACAAGCGGGTATCTTCGATGATTTCCTTTTCCTGCGCGTACGTCAGGCCCGTGATCAGCGTGGGCGCCGCGTGTGCTGCCTGCACGGCCAGCGCCAGTTGCTGGAAGTCGCTGCCCACGGCCACCAGGATCTGGTCCAGGCGCTGCAGGGTAAATTGCTTCTGCGAAAACATCCGCTTGACGCTGGCTTCGGACACGCCGATGCGCTGGGCCAATTCGGCATACGTAACGGCGCGCGCCTTCAACAGGCGTTTCAGGGCCTCGATCAGGGCGTGGGTTTGCGGCATGCACTTCCTTTATAAAAATAGCATCGGTTCCAGCGGCAAAAAAGTAGCGAAATACGCTACCCGCAGTACGCTTGCCCGCTACGAGTAGCGTTTTCATTGACCAATTGCCCACAGTCTACAATGATGGCGTTGCCACTTGGCACACTTGAAGGAGAAACACATGAAACGCCTGCTGCCCCTCTGCCTGTCCCTGTCGCTGTTGACGCTCTCCGTGGCCGCCCCCGGCCTGGCCCACGCCGCAGCCTCGGAGAACCTGTCGAAAGGCTCGCAAAACCTCAGCCAGGGTTCCGCCATCGTCGTCGCCGGCTCCATGTCGATGCTGGTCGCCTCCGGCCAGGTGGTCGTCGCCAGCGTGGAAACAGCGGGCGAGGGCATCGTCATCGTGCTCAAGGGCGCCTCCGAAGCGGGCGGCGCGTCCATCCAGATGAGCACCCAAGCGGCCAAGGGCCTGTCGCTGGCGGCCGGCACCGTGGTCAACGTGGTGGCGCTGTCCACCGGCCATATGCTGGTTCTTTCCGGCAAGGCCATCGCCTTCATCCCGAACGAATTGGGCAAGGCCCTGCTGCACCACTCCAAAGTATAAGCACCAATGAAAAACGGAAAACCCATGAAACAGTTACTCGCCACCGCCCTGCTGTGCGCCGCCACCCTGACAGGCCAGGCCGCCAATTCGGACACCACCAACGCCTCCGACAATGCCAGCATGGCCTCGGCCATCGTGCTCGTCGGCTCCATGTCGGCGCTGGCCGCCGCCGGTGAAATCGTCATCGACAAAGTCGACGACGTGGCCGACGGCAGCGTCCTCGTGCTGAAAAGCGCGGCCAGGGGCGCGTCCTCGGCCGCCACGGCTTCCGTCAAGCTGAGCCAGAAGGCCATGCAAGGCCTGTCGCTGGCGGCCGGCACGGTGGTCAATGTAGTGGCCGTCTCGACGGGCCACATGCTGATGCTGTCGGGCAAGGCCATCGCCTATGTGCCGAATGCGGCCGGCAACGCCATCCTCCACCATTCGAAAGCGTGAACCCCATGAAACGCCTGACCGTCATCGTCATCAGCCTGGTCCTGGCCGGCGCCGCCCACGCGGGGCGCTCGTGCGAGGAAAAGCCAACGGACGCGACCACCCTCGTCAAATCGATGGACCTGGCGCAAAAGACCCTGCAGGCGCTCGACGCCTCGGGCGCGCAGGTGGCGCTGGTGGCGCGCGCCGGGCAGGACCTGTCGAAGTACAATTTGCGCTATTCGCACATGGCGCTGGCCTGGCGCGACCACCCGAAGGGCCGCTGGCTGGTGGTGCATGAACTCAATGAATGCGGCACGGCGCAATCGTCGCTGTACAACGAAGGCTTGGGCAATTTCTTCATGGATGATGTCTTCATGTATGAAACGCTGATCCTGATTCCCGGCCAGGATACGCAGCAGCAACTGGCGCGCCTGCTGACGTCGAACACGCCCAAGCGCCTGCATGAGCCCCACTACAATATGCTGGCCTACCCGTTTTCCACCAAGTACCAGAACTCCAACCAGTGGGTGCTGGAAACCCTGGCCGCCGCCAGCAACGAGCCAGGCAAGATCGAAACGCGCGCCGAAGCGCAAGCCTGGCTGCGCAGCGCCAGCTACGCGCCGCAAACGCTGAGCATACCGGCCGCCACGCGCCTGGGCGCGCGCATGTTCCGCGCCAATATCGCTTTCGACGACCACCCGTTCGAGCGCCGCATGACGCGCCAGATCGACGTCGTCACCGTCGACTCCATCGTGCGCTTCATGCGGCAGCGCGAACCGAAGGCGCAGGAAATCGTGGTGCGCGGCAACTAATCCGGCGCCAGACCGGACAGGATCAGGAGCGGCGGCTGCGCCAGCGGCGCCGCGCTGCACAACACGATGGACAGTTCAGCATGCGCCAGCGCCACGCAGCTGGCCGCCTCCACGCCCAGCTTGTAGCGCGCCTCCGCCTCGCTCCAGCGCCGGTAAAACGCCGCCCGGCGCTCTTGCGGCGGCAGCTGTTCCAGCGCCGCCGCCACGGCCGCGCCGAACGCCTGGCGCGCCAGCGCCAGCACGTCGCGCCGCGGGTCCTGCAGCTCGATATCGAGTCCCAGCGGCGTCGCGCCACTGAGCGCGCAGGCCACCCAGTTGCCGCTGTGCGAGATGCTGAAATGGACAGCTACGGCGGGGGCCAGCAGCCGCGGCGCCTGGCCTGGCCGCTCTTCCAGCGCGATGGCGGCCGGCGCCACCTGGAGCATGTCCCCCATGGCTGCGCGCAGCAAAGCACGCCCCAGCAGGAACTGGCGCCGGCGCTGCGGCCGCAGAAAGCCCGCGTATCGGGTCGCTTCAGCTGCACCCAGCCAGGCTTCATAGAGACCGATCTGCGCGAGATCAATGCGGCGGGAATCGAGCAGCCAGATGCTGGCGCCGGTACTGGGCAAGGCTGATGGCATGACAAGGTCTGGATAGGCAAAGGCGCAGTCTGCCACAAATTGCCAGCATGCATGCGGCAAAAAAATGGCAGCGCGGTTGCCCGTCGCTGCCACTATCAGCAGGCCTGCCAGCGCTTGCGCGCCGCGCCCGTCTTAGTTCGTCATTGCTGCTTCGACCGCTTTATTATCGGCGCCAGTCGGGCCGCCTTCGGCACGTACATAATTGGCCTTGATGTAAGCACTGGTCAGGTTGGCGATGCGGGTCAGCATCAGGTTATCGTGCACGCCAAACGTGAATCCGGCCGCCATCGCATCCGCACGCTGGAAGAACTCCGGCGTCGCAACCAGGGCGCCCTTGTTGTCGCGGATCATGACGCGCATGCGCACGCCCGAGCTGCCGGCCAGTGGGCCCAGCAGTACACGCTTGGCGCCGCTCTTGAACTGGATTTCTTCGACGATCGGCTCGATGATCAGCACGCGGCCATTGGCCGGGGCGGCATTCCAGCTGGTCAGCGATTCGGCCAGGTCCTTGCGGATATTCTCGTCGATCTTCGCCATGCCGGCCTGGTTGCCCTTGTAGCCTTCGGCAAAGACCGTCGGCTTGACTTCAATGCGGCCAAACGACGAGAAAGCCTCGCTCGGCGGCGGATTGGTCGTCGACGATGCCTTGATGCGCGTAGCGCAGCCTTGCAACATGGTCAAGGCCAGCACTGCGCCAGCCAGAATGACCGTTTTCGATACTTTTTGCATATTCTCTTTCTACTTTTTATTGAAATGGCTCCCTGACGCAATCGTTGCGTCTGATTGCGCCGCTTACCGATGTGGAGGACTACCCTGGTGCTTCCTGCTGCTTCTTGCTTACCGCTACTGCGCTGCTTACTTCGCTGCTTTCAACTTCACGAACTCCCCCTTCAAGGCCACGCCCGTCATCATGGTGCCTTCGTGGCACTCGAAGTCCGTGGCGCTGGAATTTTCCACGTTCTTGTAATTGCTGACGATATTGACGACGGCATCGGCACCCACCGACTGGGCGCGCTTTTGCAGCGCCAGCATGGCCGACAGGAAGGCCCAGTTGCACGAGGTTTCCGCCGACTTGCCGACGCCATTGGTTTTCTGGCTCGTCTTGTCGCTGCTGATGCGCGTAGCAATCGGCGGCGTTGCCTGGTCGCCAAAATAGAATTTGACGGTATCGCCCAGGCGCGCCTGGGCATCGTTGGCGGTCATCGCATTGGCGATCGACATCATGTGTTTGGTATCGCCTGCCTGTGCCGGCAGGGCAACCGTCAGCACTGCGCTCATTGCCGCCAGGATAATCATTTTTTTCATGCTGTTTTCCTCGATTAGATAGAGATAGTACGAAAGGGGCCACACTTGCCGTTTGCGCCGGCACAAACGGGCGTCACGGCCGGTAGCGTTTAAAAATCAGCGACGTGTTGATGCCGCCAAAGGCAAAATTGTTTGACATCACATACTCGGATTCGATGGCCCGGCCTTCGCCGGCGATGTAGTCGAGCGGCGCGCATTGCGGGTCCACCTGCTGCAGGTTGATGGTCGGCGCAAACCAGCCTTCGCGCATCATCTCGATGCTGATCCACGCCTCCAGCGCGCCGCAGGCGCCCAGGGTGTGGCCCATGTAGCTTTTCAGCGAACTGATAGGCGTACGGTCGCCAAACACTTCGAACGTGGCCTGCGATTCGGCAATATCGCCCTGCTGCGTGCCGGTGCCGTGCGCGTTGATGTAACCGATGTCGGATGGCTGCAGGCCGGCGTCGGCCAGCGCCAGCAGCATCGCCTGGCGCATGGTCGCGGCGTTGGGCTGGGTCACGTGGCAGCCATCGCTGTTCGTGCCGAAGCCCACCAGTTCCGCATGGATGGTGGCGCCGCGCGCCTGCGCGTGCTCGAATTCTTCCAGGATCAGGCAGCCGGCGCCCTCGCCGATGACCAGGCCATCGCGGCTGGCGTCGAAAGGGCGCGGCGTCGTGTGGCCGTCGTCATTGCGCGTGCTGGTGGCGAACAGGGTGTCGAAGACGGCCGCCTCGGTGGCGCACAGCTCCTCGGCGCCGCCGGCGATCATCGCCAGCTGCTTGCCGCCGGCGATCGCCTCGTAGGCGTAGCCGATGCCCTGGCTGCCCGAGGTACAGGCGCTCGACGTGGTAATGACTCTTCCCGTGACGCCAAAGAACACGCCGATGTTGACGGGCGCCGTGTGCGCCATCATCTTGATGTAGGTGGTGGCGTTGATGCCCTTGGTGGTGCGCTCTTCCATCATGCGGCCAAAGTCGCCGATGGCGCTCGGCGTGCCCGCCGACGAGCCGAAGGAAATGCCCATCTGCCCGCTCGTCACCATCGGGTGCCCGGCCAGGCCCGCGTGTTCCAGCGCCAGTTCACTGGCGCGCGTCGCCATCAGCGCGATGCGGCCCATGCTGCGCACGGCCTTGCGGTTGTACCGTTCCGTCAGCGCGAACGGCGCGGCCGGAGCCCCCAGCTGCGTATTCAAGCCTTCGTAATCGGCCCATTCCCCCATGCGCACGACGGCGTTGCGGTATGCTCCCAGGCGCTGGCGGATGGACGGCCAGTCGTTGCCGATCGGGCTGATGCCGGCCATGCCGGTCACTGCGACCCGGCGGCTCATGCCATGCCTCCATTGACGGAAATGACCTGGCGCGTGATGTAGCCCGCTTCCTCGCCGACAAGGAAACTGACGGCGGCGGCCACTTCTTCCGGCGTGCCGACGCGGCGCGCAGGAATCATCTTCAGCGCTTCGTCGAGCGGCACGTCGCTGATCATGTCCGTTTCAATCAGGCCAGGCGCCACGCAGTTGACCGTGATGGCGCGCTTGGCCAGTTCCAGCGCCAGCGCCTTGGTGGCGCCGATGATGCCGGCCTTGGCGGCGCTGTAATTGACTTGTCCCCGGTTGCCGATCAGCCCCGAGACAGACGCCATGGTGACGATGCGCCCCGGCTTGCGCCGCTGAACCATCGGCATGACCAGCGGATTGAGCACATTGTAGAAACCATCAAGATTGGTTTGCAGGACAATGTCCCAATCCTCGCCTGACATGGCGGGAAATGCATTGTCGCGCGCCACGCCGGCATTGCACACGACCCCGTAATAGCAGCCATGTTCGGCGATGTCCGCTTCCAGCGCGGCAGCTGCCGCGGCACGATCGCCGATATCGAACTGCAGCACGCGCGCCGCGCGTCCCAGCGCCGCCACCTGCTGCGCCACCGCTTCCGCTTCCGCGCGCGCGCTGCGGCAATGCAGCACCACGTCAAAGCCATCGCGGGCCATGCGCAAGGCGATCGCCTTGCCGATGCCGCGCGACGATCCCGTCACCAACACACTTTTACTCATGCTGCGCTCCATTCATACTCTCCTGCAGAAATTGCTTTGCATCCTCGGGCTGAAACACCGTGATCGTCGCCTGCGCCAGCACGACGCCCGCCCTCTCGATACGGCACTCGAAAGCGCCCAGTCCGTTCTCGCCTTGCAAGGCTTGCTGTACCTGCACCTGCAGCACGCTGCCAGCGGCAAACAGGGGCACCTGCGCTTCGTAGCGCCGCGCCCCCAGCAAGAAACCGATCTTCACGGGCGCGCCAGCCAGGCGGGCACGATAGCCCGCATGCGCGGCGATCGCCTGCGCCATGTATTCCATACCGACCCAGCTGCCGACACCGGCCGCCGACGCGTCATAAAACACACTGCCGGCATGGATGCGCACCTCGGCGCACAGGTTTTCAGCATCGGCCGAGAGCACCCGGTCAAGCAGCACCATGGCGCCGGAATGCGGGACAAGGTCGCGGATATCCGGAAAATTCATGCTCCCCTCCCGAACAGCAAGGCGGCATTTGAGCCGCCAAAGGCAAACGAATTGCTCAGCGCCCAGGCCAGCGGTCGCCCCAGACGCGCGCCGGGCAAGGCCAGGCGCAGCGGCGGCAGGGATTCATCAGGCACGCCGTCCCACAGGTGCGGCGGCAAGAAGCCCTCGGCGTTATCGTCCTGCATCGCCAGCCAGCACAGCGCCGCCTCGATGGCCGCCGCAGCGCCCAGCGCGTGGCCAGTCAGCGGCTTGGTGGAACTGGCCGTCACCGTGCCGCCGAACAGGTCGGACACCACGCGCGCTTCCATCGCATCGTTCTGCAGCGTGGCCGTGCCGTGCAAATTCACGTAGTCGACCTGCGCCGCCGTGATGCCAGCGCGCGCCAGGGCCTGGCCGATGGCCAGCCGCGCGCCGCCGCCTTCGGGATCGGGGGCCGACATGTGATGGCCGTCGGACGACTCGCCCCAACCACGCAGGGCCACGGCGGCACGTTCCGCCGTCATCAGGAACAGGGCCGCACCCTCGCCGATATTGATGCCGTCGCGCCCCGCACCCAGAGGATTGCAGCGTTGCGCGCTGACGGAGGCCAGTGCGGAGAATCCCGCCACGGTAAAGCCGCACAGGGTATCGACGCCGCCCGTCAGTACGGCGTCGCACAAGCCCATGCGCAGCAGGCGCGCCGCGCTGGCCATCGCCTTGGCGCTTGACGAACAGGCGCTCGAATGCACGAGGGCCGGGCCATCGATGCCCAGCTCTTCGGCCAGCATCAGCGCCGGCGATGCCATCTCCTGCTGACCATAGTGAAAGGCGTCCGGCAAACCGCCGTCCGTTACATGCCGGGCAATGGCATCTTCCGTCTCGGCGATGCCCGAAGTACTCGTACCGATCACCACGGCTACCCGGTCCGCGCCATAGCGCGCGATGGCATGTTCCACGGCAGGGCGGATTTGCGCCAGCGCCGCCAGCGCCATCCGGTTGTTGCGGCTGCGCGCCGCGATGGCGTGGTGCTCCACGCTGGGCAGGGCCACGTCGACCAGGCCCAGCGGCAGCACGCACCCTGGCGTGTACAACCCGGTGGGCACCACGCCGCTGTGCGCGGCGAACAGGCGTGCGCGCACTTCCGCGCGGCTGGCTCCCAGCGCGCAGACGATGCCGCAGTCATTCAAATACGCAGTCAAGCCAGCCATTCAGCTTCCTTCCGGGGCGTTCTGTATCGTCAGGCGATAGCGGTAGCGCAGGTTGTCGAGCACCACCGTGCCGCTCCAGCGCGGCATCGCGCTGTAATCGATCACCGTCACCGCTTCGTCATGCAGGAACAGGGTGCGGCGCAAGCCGCTGTCCTCGATGCGCCAGCCAGACGGCAAAGCCTGCTCGATGGCCGCGCGCGGCCACAGGGTCAGTTGCATGTCTTCCAGTACGTCTTCGGCGCGCACCTGTGCCGGCAGCATCAGGTGGCGCCAGGAACTCACTTCGTTGCCGTCGTAATGCAGCGACAGCACGCGCTGGCCGAAGGCCAGCCCCACCAGGTCGAGGTGCGACGGCTCCACTTCCAGCGCCGCATCGAGTTCGTCGATGCGCCCTGCCCGCTCCACGATCAAATGTTGCTGCACGCTGACGCTGGCGCCCAGCGCCTGCGGCGCCAGCTTCAGGCCCAGCCGCGCCGGCGCGGCGGGCGGCGCGCTGGCGCAGCCCGCCAGTACCGCCAGCATCAGCGTCGCTATCGATGATGTATATCGCAAAGCCATCAGGCCACTCCTGCGGCATCGGCCGCCTTTGTACTACGGTGATGGGAATCGGCTTCGGCAAAGCACGGCGACAACAGCCACACCAGCGCCGTGCCGATCAGCATGGTCAGGCCAAACGCCTGCAATGCCGCCGTCTTGCTCAAGGCCAGCAAGCCGAAAGACAGAATCGTATTCGCCGCCGACAGGCCCACGGCCAGCCATGGCGTGTCGTTGCGGCGACCAGGGTGCTCCTGCATGAAGATGCCGTAATCGACGCCGACGCCCAGCAGCAGCATCAGCGCCAGCACGTGGAACAGCTGCAGCGGCATGCCCAGGTAGCCCAGCAAGGCCAGGGCCGCCACGCTGGCCAGCGCCGTGGGCGCCAGGACGCGCCAGGTGCGGCGCCGGTAGCGGGGCAGCAGCAAGCCACATACAACCAGGTAAGCGCCCAGCACCACCGCACCCATGTAGACGCGGTAGCGGCCCAGCACCGAGGAAATTTCACTCACCTTGTCGACCCACTGCACGCCGGGCAGACCGTCGGCCGCCTGCGCCAGCAGCGGGATGGCCGCGTACTGCATGCCTCGCAGGGCAACGATGGAGGCATAGCCGCCTTCTACCTTACCCAGCCAGAGATGGCGCCATGGCTCGCTGGCCGGCACCTTCAGGAAGGCGTCGATCGACAGCGGCGCACCCGCCTGCGCCAGCTGCGCGCGCACTGCGCCGGCCCATTCCGGGCCCTCGTCAACGGCCTGCGCCAGCAAGTCGAGCGCGGCGCCCGGCTGCAGGATGGCGGTGTCGAGCAGCGTGCGCCGCGCCGCCTGCGTCTGCAGCGACGGCACCCAGTTCGACATGGCCTGGTAGCCGCTGATGTGCTTTTGCGCGATCAGCGGCAGCAGCCGCTGTTTCAACGCTTCCTCGCGCTGCAGCACGGCTTCCGCGCTGTCGCCACGCACCAGGTAGAACTGCACCGGCGTAGGCCCATCGAGCAATTTGCTCAATTTGATCTGGTCGCGTATCAGGTGCGCGGGCGGCGTTTGCAGCAAGCGGATATCGTCGTTGACACCCAGGCGGCTGATGCCGAAGAGCGCAAACAGGGCAAACAGCACGCCACCCGCCAGGGTGGCGCGGTTGGCCCGCAACAGCGGCCAGTGCGCGCGCGCCGCTCCATACTGTTTGACCAGCGCGCCGCTCTTCAAGGCGCCGCCTTTGACCAGTGCGGGGAACCAGAACACCACCGTCAGCCAGGCAAACACCAGGCCCAGGGCGGAAAAAACGGCCATATGGCGCAAACCGGGGAATGGCGTCAGGGCCAGGCCCATGTAGCCGATGACGGCGGCCAGCAGGGTCAGGCACAGGCCCGGCAGCAAACGGCGCAGCAAGGTGCGCGAATCGAGCGCCGGATCGGCCCCCAGGCGGTTGCACAAGAAATAAATGCCGTAGTCCTGCGCCACGCCGATCAGGCTGGCGCCAAACACCAATGTCATCAGGTGTATTTTGCCAAACAGCAGCCAGCACACGGACAGGGCACCCAGGCAGCCGATGCCGATCGACAGCAGGATCAGCGAGATAGGCTTGAACGAGCGGAAGGTGAACCACGTCAGCAGGATGATGCCGGCCAGGGACCCCAGGCCGATGGTCGACATTTCGCCCGCCGCCTGGCTGCTGGCCGCCGCCGCATGCAGGATCACGCCCGCGCTGATGATTTCCACGCCGGGCACGGCTTGCCGCGCCGCCGCTTCGGCTTGCGCCAGCGCAGGCAACACGCCTTCCTGCGCGCCCAGCGAAAAGGCGGGCAGGTTGAGGGTCATCGGCAGCAGCACATACTGGCGCTCGCCGTCGGCGACGAACAAATGGCCGTCGCGCGGACGCACGGGCGTTTCCTGTGCGCGCTCCTGCACCCAGCCGCCGAACAGGCCGAAGGGATCGTCCTGCCAGGCGCCCAGTTTCGGCCCGCCGAAAGGACTGTAGAGCTGACTCAACGCCGAATCGCGCCAGAACGCGGGCGCTTCCCGGCGCAGCTGCGTCTCCTGCGGCGCCGTCAGCAAGGTCAAGCGGTGCTGCTGGAACAGCGCCAGCCAGTCGTTCTGCGTCTGCTCATCGAGCGGCGTGGACTGGAACTGGCCCGCATGGCGCGCCAGCACGGCGCTGTAGGCATCTGCCGCGCGCCTGGCGTCGGCCCAGTCGGGCGCGCCGACCAGCACCACCAGGCGCTGCTGCGCCGCGTCGACCATGTGCGTAAACGAGGCCTGCAGCACCGGGTCGCGCTCCTGCACCGGCAGCAGGGCCAGGATGTCCGTTTCAGGCGCGATGCGCTTGCCCAGCCACAGGTAGGCGTTATGCGCGAGCAGCAGGGCCACCACCAGCGCCCAGGCGATGGCAAGCATGCGCCCGGTGTTGCGGCTGCGCTTCGTCAGCGCGCTCAAAACAGGGCCGCCTCTTGCGCCGTAATGGCAGCCGGTCCCGTCTCAATCGCCGAGAACACGATGCTCGTGCGGTCGCCGCTCGCCTCGCTGATGCTGATGTTTTTCACGAAGGCGCCGCCATCGAGGCGGATGTTGCCGATGGCCTTGGCCAGCGCCGGCTGGCGCGCCTTCAGCGCCACTTGCCAGGTGCCGCCGTCGATGCTGCCGTCCACCTCAAACAGGCTGTCGAGCTGCGCCAGGTCGCCGGCCAGCAGCGAAAACAGCACGCTGTTGATCATCTTGACCACTGGCTCCGTCTTCGCCTCCAGGCGCATGGCCACGCGCTCGCCCTGGAAATGCACGATCTCGTCGCGCGTCAGGCGCAGGGTATTCGGAAACGGCTGCAAGGTGCGCCACAAAACACCCTTGCCGGCGACCACGCAAAAGCGGCCATTCGACGCCAGCGGCTTCTTCATGCCGGCCAGCTGCTTGCTCTGGTCGAAGCGGCCGCACAGCTGCTGCGGCTTGGCCAGCATGGCTTCAATCTTCGCGACGGGCGCGGCCGCTTGCGCAGGGGACACCGCGGCCATGGCTGCCAGGCTGCAAGCAGCCAGCGCTTTACTGATGATGTGCTTCATACGGCTTCCAATCCCAATTTTTCAAACAGTACGGGCGGCGAGGCAAAGCACATCTCGCCGCTGGCGATATGCACAGCCACCTGCGTCGTGCTGGCGCGGTTCAGGCGCTTGCCCGTCAGGCTGTCGCTGACCATGTATTCGATCTTCAACCGGTTCTCCCACTCCACCAGGTCGGCGCGCAAGGTCAGGCGCTGGCCGAACGTGGCCGGCGCCACGTAACGCAGGTGCATGTCGATCACGGGCCAGGCATAGCCGGACGCCTTCATCTCGACGTAGTTGTAGCCGATGCTGTCGAGCAGCGCGCAGCGCACCACTTCCAGATATTTCACGTAGCGGCCATGCCAGACGATCTCCATCGGGTCGAGGTCGAAGAACTGCACCTGCATCTCCACTTCCGCGTGCCAGCGGCTGGGCGCGGCCTTCCTGCCGCGTCCCTTGTGCGTCGGTGCCTGCATATCAGCCATGTTCGGCTCCGTACAGCGGCCATGCCTGGGCGCGCATGCGTTCGAGCAGCACGCGCAGTTCCGGATCGAGGCGGCGGTCTTCTTCCACGGGCGCGATATCGGCCGCCAGCGCTTCCATCATCGCTGTCAGCGCCGCTTGCGGCAGCACGTCGGGATTGGCCTTGCAGCGCAGCCAGACGCCCTGCCGCACCGTGATCAGCAGCGCCGCTGCCACCTGCTCGCACAGTTCCAGCACGCGCAGGCAGTCGCGCGCGGCGATGGTGCCCATGCTGACCTTGTCCTGGTTGTGGCATTCGGTCGAGCGCGAAAACACCGAGGCGGGCATGGTCAGCTTCAGTGCTTCGGCCGTCCAGGCGGAAGCGCTGATCTGCAGTGCCTTCAGGCCGTGGTTGATGGCCGCGCGCGGGCCGGTGGCGCCCGACAGGTTGGCCGGCAAGCCCTGGTTGTAGCGGCTGTCGACCAGCAGGGCCATCTGGCGGTCCAGCAGGTCGGCCAGGTTGGCCACCGTGTTCTTCATGCTGTCCATGGCGAAGGCGATATGGCCGCCATAGAAGTGACCGCCGTGCAGCACGCGCTCGCCTTCGGCATCGATGATGGGATTGTCGTTGGCGCTATTGAGTTCATTTTCGATCGACGAACGCAGCCACGGCAAGGCGTCGGCCAGCACGCCGATCACGTGCGGCGCGCAGCGGATCGAATAGCGGTCCTGCAGGCGCTTGCCGTTGCGCTCCCAGCTATCGGTCGGCAGGTCCTCGCGCAGCCACGCCGCCACCTGCTGCATGCCGGGATGCGGCTTGACGGAAAACAGCGTTTCGTCGAAGTGGTGCGCATTGCCATCGAGCGCGAACGAAGCCATGGCCGTGATGCGCGTCGTCAGGCGCGCCAGGTATTCAGCGCGCTCATACGCCAGACAGGCCAGCGCCGTCATGACGGCCGTGCCGTTCATGATCGCCAGGCCTTCCTTCGGGCGCAGGCGCAACGGCGTGATGCCCGCTTCGCGCAGCGCCTGTTCCGCCGGCACGTGATCGCCATCGCGCCACACTTCGCGCTCGCCGCACAGCACCGCCGCCAGGTAGGACAGCGGCGTCAGGTCGCCGCTGGCGCCCACCGAGCCCTCCGACGGGATCAGCGGCAGCAGGCCAGCGTCGAGCAGGCGCGCGATCTGCGCCAGCAATTCCACGCTGACGCCGGAAAAACCCTTCGAGAGCGACGCCAGGCGCGTGGCCATGATGGCGCGCGTCTGCGCCGGCGTGAAGAATTCGCCCAGGCCGCAGCCGTGATAAGTGTACAGGTGGTGCGGCAGCTCGGCCACCAGCTCCGGGGGCACGGTGACGGTGCACGAATCGCCATAGCCGGTGGTCACGCCATAGATGGTGCCATCCTCGCGCAGCAGACGGTCGAGGAAGTCGGCGCCGCGCGCTATCGCCGCGCGAAAGACGGGATCGGTGGACAGTTCGGCGCTGGCGCGGCCATGCGCAATATCGGCAATGTCTTCAATGCACAGACGTTCGCGGTCGAAGCGGACGGCGCGTCGGGTGTTTTTCAGGTCAGCGAGATGCATCGGGTGTATCCAGTCTTGAAGTATCGGGGAGTTGCCAAAAATCGTAAAAATTGAACCATTCCAGCGGCGAACGCAGGCAGTGATACTGCAGGCGCGCCGCATAGTCGGCGGCCAGTTCGGCCAGCATCGCCTCGCGCGCCTTGCGCGGCAGATGCAGCGACTCGCGGAAAAGTTCGAAGTGCACCTCAGAACGCTGGCCGCTGCGCATCGAAAACAGCAGATACACCGGGCATTGCAGCACACTGGCCAGAACATAGGGGCCAATCGGAAACGCAGCCGGCTGCCCCAGAAAGGGCGCCACGGCCACGCGCGGCTGCGGCGAGACAGGGATACGGTCGCCGGCGATCACGACGAACTCGCCCTGCGCCACCTTCTCGGCCAGCAGCATGGCCGTGGCCGGCGTCATCTCCGTCACCTGCATGAGATTGAGCTGGCTGTCGGGGTTGAGCCGCTCCAGCATGCGGTTGAAGGCCTGCGCATGGCGCGTATGCACGAGCACCGTGAGCTTCAGGCGCGCATTGCGCTGCGACAGCACGCGGCACAGGTCCAGGTTGCCCAGGTGGGCGCAGATCAACAAGGCGCCGCGTCCCTCGTCCAGACAGCGGTTGACGCCATCGGCGCCATCGACGCCATGCAGACTCACGCTGTGCGTATCGAACAGGCCACCCCACAACAGCATCTTGTCGAGGATGGATTCGGCAAACGAGCCGAAATGGCGCAGCACCCTCAGGTCCTCCGCTCCGCCGCAGGCCGCGACGCGGCGCAGATAGGCGCGCGAGACGCGGCGCGCGCGGGCATTCGTCAGCACATACCAGGCCAGCACCGGGTACAGCACGACGCGGAACGGCCAGCGGCCAAACACGCGGCAGATCCAGAACAGCAGGCGCATGCCGGCCACGAAGCTCACTTCGTTGAAACCGGCCCAGTGGCTGCGCTGCCCGTTCGATGCTGCCGTCATCGCGCGCGCCAATGGCGGGCCAGCAGGCGCGGTGCGCGCCACAGCATGCCGAAAAACAGGCGCGCGTGCATGCGCGAAATGAGTACATTGTCGCGCCACAGCTCAAAATGCGAGACGCCGTCGCTGGGGTAACCCACGCGCGTGGGCAGATTCGCCATCGACAGGCCATCCCAATACAGACGCACCAGCACATCGGTGTCGAAATTCATGCGCTGCCCCAGCACGCCACGCTGCGCCAGCGCCGTCAGCGGCGTCAGCGGATAGACGCGGAAACCGCACATGGAGTCACGAATTTGCAGCGACAAGGTATTGATCCATACCCAGATATGCGTCGCATAGCGGCCGTAGTAGCGCGCATTGGGAACCGAGGCATCGTACACGGGGTAGCCGATCACCACGGCCGCCGGCGTGGCTCGCGCCTGCGCCAGGAAGCGCGGCACATCGTCCGTTTCATGCTGGCCGTCGGCGTCGATCTGCAGCGCATGGCTGTAGCCTTGCGCATGCGCGTGGCGGCAGCCCGTCAGCACCGCCCCACCCTTGCCCTGGTTATGCGCATGGCGCAGCAGAGTCACGCGCGACGGATGCGCGGCAGCCAGCGCGTCCAGGGTGCGCGCGCCGGCGTCAAAGCTGCCGTCGTCGACGAGGATCAGCGGCACGCCATGCGGCAGCAGGCGCTGCACGACGGCGCCGATCGCGTGTTCATGATTGAACACCGGGATCACGATGCAGGGGTAAAAACGCACTTCAGTCACTGTGCGCTCCGGCGCGGCCAAAACGCAGCAGCGAATGACAATAGCCGATACCGTCGCGCGTGGTCAGCAACTCAAGGCCGGCGGCTTGCGCCAGGCGGATATAGTCGCTGCTCTGGTAAATCTTGCTGTTACCGCTGGCCATGGCCGTGAAATAGGGCGAGGTGTTGATCAGGCAGTAGGCCGCGATATCGTACTGCTGGCGGTCCCAGAAGGTATCCATGATCAGCACTTGCCCGTTTGGCCCCAGCGCTTGCGCCACGCGGCGCAGGATGCTGGCGATGGCAGCCTCGGAAAAGCAGCTGAGGAATTGGCTCATCCAGATCAGGTCCATGCCGGCCGGCAGGGGTGCCGCGTCGTCGAGCAGGTCGCAGGCATGCAAGTGCGCACGCTCGCGCAAGCCAGCGTCGGTCAGGGTACGGTCGGCTACCGCCAGTTGGCGTTCCAGGTCGACCAGGTGCAGTTCGACGCCCGCATGGTAAGCCAGCGCCGCAGTGGCGAACTTGCCCGTATTGGCACCGATGTCCAAGATGCGGCGTGGCGCCGTGGCGAAGACGTCCGGAAAGATCTCGGGAAACGAGGTATCCGAATAATGATGATCGAAGGCGAACCAGCTGCCCTTGGCCGGCTCCGACAGGGCTGACAAGCCCTGGTACAAGGTTGGCCAGTCGCCCAGCGCGGCCAGTCCCAAAGGCTGCTCGGTGTCAAGCGAGCGGTCCAGGTCGAACAAACCCTGGTAGCAAACGTCATGCATGAAGTCCAGGTTAACCTGGGTGATGCTGTCCGTGAGCATGCAAAAACCCACCTTGTCGAGCACATAAGCGCCGTCGCGCAGCGAAACGACGCCGGCCGACAGGCATGATTCCAGCGCCACCTTCAGTGCATATTCCGTCCATCGGCCGCTGGCGGCCATGTCGGTGATCGTCAGGCCGGTGTGGCCGGTATCGGCCAGCGCCTGCAACATGCCGCGCTTCCAGGCATAGCGCACGCATTGAAAGACGACGGGCCCGAAAGCGATTTTTTGCGCTTCAAAACGGGCGGCAAAAGCGGTCTGGCGTTCGGGTGAGAATTTTTTATCTAACATGCGCTCGCTGCTGGAGTGGGTGTATCGGAGCCGCCACCAGGAACGGCAGCGGCATTCGGGTGAAACAGGATGCGGCCGCTGGCATGCTGGCCGGCGTCCGACAGATAACGGAATTGCAGGCTGGCCTTGAGCGCGTCATACTCCAGCGCCAGCCGGACCGGCCGGTCCGGCAGCACCGGCTGCTGGAACTTCAAGGCATGCATGGCGCGAAAATGCGCGGGCAGCGCCAGATGCTGGCGCGCAAAGTGCAGTGCCCACTCCACCTGCACCACGCCGGGCAGCAAGGGTGCGCCCGTGAAGTGGCCATCGAAATAAAACAGATTCGCGGGCACGCGCAACTCGAACAGCAGCCGTGGCGTATCGCCCCCGGAAGCGCTCTCGATCAGTTCCACATGCGGCAAACGCGGCTGTTCCAACAGCGCGAGCAGCAAGGCCTGCGTCGTCTTGCCCTGCGCATTGATGGGCAATTGTTCCAGGTAGCGCCAGCGGCGCGGCAAGGCGACCGCTTCGACCTGCCCGCCCAGCGCCAGCTGCAGTTGGCGGTTCAAGGCCAGCTTGCCCTGCGCGCCAAGCAGCGCGCGGCCGGCGGCGCTGCAAACGATAAAGGCAGCCACTTTCTGCCGCTCGCCGGCCGGCGCGTCGCACAGCAGCACTCTTGCCTCGGCTACCAGCGGCGTGGCCAGCAAGGCCGCCTCGATGGCATTGAGAGAAATGCGTTTTTCTTCGATCTTCACGATGCGGTCGCTGCGCCCCAGCAGCTGGAATCGTCCCGCATCCGTCTGCCGCGCGTGATCCGCCAGGCGCAGCCAGCCATCGCCGGCCAGATGCGCCGAACGCACTTCCAGCGCGCCGTCATCCTGCAGGCGCCAATCCACGCCGGGAAAACCTTGCCAGCTCTCGTCGTCTGGCCGCTCAGGCGCACGCTGGCGCCAAGCCACGCCGCCCGTCTCCGAACTGCCATAGATTTCACAGGGCACGCGGCCAAGCAAACTTCCTGCCGCCAGCGCGCTATCCAGGGCCAGCGGACCGCCCGATGAAAACACGGCGCGCAGCTGCGCTCGCGCGCCTGACCAGTCCAGGTGTTCTGGCAGGCGTTTCAGGTGCGCGGGACTGGCCGCCAGCACGCAGGGACCGCGCGCCAGCAAGGCGGACAGCTGCTCCGGGTAGTCCGCGCTGTGCGCATGCACGGCACGCCCGGCGGCCAGCGGCCACAAGACCTTGAACAGCAAGCCGTAGATATGCTGGTGCGAGACCGTGGCAACAACGGCCGCGCCATCGGCATGGCTGCCAAACAGCTGCTCCAGCGTGGCCACTTCGCTGGCCAGTTGCGAGAGCTTTTTCGGGATGGCCTGCGCCGCCCCCGTGCTGCCGGAGGTGTACACAACCAAAGCAGGGAAATCCTCGGCGAGCACTTTCCACGCCCGCGCCGGAGCACTGGCGGCCGGCGGCGACAGCGGCGCATGCCTGGCCGGGAACTGTCCCAGGAAGCCGTCCACCGACGCGGCCAGCGAGGCACAGCTGGCCGGCAATGTATCGGCTGTCAGCCAGACGGTTTTCCCCGCCTGCCAGGCTCCCAGCAAGGCGGCGCCAAACTCGATGCTATCGTCCAGATACAATGCGAAATCGTGGCCAGACTGGCACTCCAGCATGCCTGCCCAGGCTTGCATGCGTGCGGCAAAATGCCCGTGATCGAGCACGGCACCATCGCGCCAGCCCACGGCCAGGGCTGCCGGACGGGCATGCATGGCCAGCGCAAGGCGGGCCAGGGAAGCAACGGGAGAATGAGTTTCCGGCATAAGGACTTCAGACATGATGCAGACGCTTAAAACGCAGGCGGACCAGGTATTCGCCGCCAAATAACAGAGCCATCAGCACATACGCGACCACGCCCGTGTACAGCGACCAGACGGCATCGCTGGCCCACAAGGCGGTGGCCAGCGCAATGCTGCCGTTGACGATGAAAAAGCCGCACCAGACCTGCGTCACGCGGCGCGTATAGCGCACGGCGGCTGGCGGAAAGTCCTTCTCGCGAAGGCGCGCCAGGCGCTCCACCACGGATGGAGGCGCCCACAGACTGTAGGCAAAAGTGGCCAGCAGCACAGCATTGACCAGCACCGGATACAGCTTCAGTGGCAGCAGCAGATTGCTCCATAGCGCGATCGCCACCAGCAGCAGCGCGGCGGCCACCGACCAGCGTGCAGCAGGCTGCAGCTTCAATGCGGGCAGGCGGCAGGCGACGGCCAGCAACAACAGCAATGCCAGCCAGCGCGGTTCGACCAGGCCATGGCCGAACCAGATTGCCAGCGGATACAGTACTGTCAGCAGCAATGCGACGGCATTAAGCAGCACGCGTCATGCCGCCTGTTCCGACACCGACATCGCACGCAGCGCCTCGACCACGTCATCAATGGTGCGGATGGTCTTGAATACTTCCGGCTGCAGGCGCTTACCCGTCAGTTGCTTCAGCTTAACCGCCAGGTCGACCGCGTCGATACTGTCGATATCGAGTTCCGCATACAGATTCGACTGCGGCGTCAGCGCCGCCGGATCAAGCTCGAACATTTCGGCCAGCAGTTGCACTACCCATGCGTACAGTTCATCGCGGCTCATTGCGCTCATATCTACCATTTTTGCTGCTCCCTTACTTCTTTCTGTGAGTGTCAACCATGGCCGCCAGTGCCCGTACGGAGGCGAAGTGGCGGCGCGTATCGGCCGAATCGGCCGACAGGGAAATACCATATTTTTTCTGCAGGGCGACGCCAAGCTCCAGCGCATCGATCGAATCGAGTCCCAGGCCTTCAACAAACAGGGGGGCATCCGTATCGATATCGGCGGCGCTCATGTCTTCCAGTTGCAGCGCCTCGATGATCAGTTCCTTCACTTCTTGTTCAAGCATGTTGTTCCTGTTTCCCGCTAAAGTAATGTTGCAGATGATTGGTCAAAGTGCGCGCCGCGAGGACGTCGCTGGCGCCACCGCCGGTAAACTCGTCGATCGCCAGGTCGTCCTGCACTGCAATCTCGAAATGCGCGCGGCGGGCCGGTACACGCCACCACTGCTCGCCCTTGCCTAAAGTCCTGGGCAGGCAACGTATCAGCACCGGCGTCACGTCACGCCGCCCGCGCACGGCGATATTCGCCGCGCCCCGCTTGAGCAGGATCTCGCCGCTGCGAGGCGTGCGCGTCCCCTCCGGGAAGATGATCAGGTTGTTACCGCGCGCCAGCGATGCCAGGCAGGCCTCCACCAGTTCGGCACCGCCCGTATTGTTGATATAGCCTGCCGCGCGCACAGGGCCGCGCGTAAACGGGTTGTTCCACAAATCAGACTTGACGATGCAATCGGCCTGCTTGACATATGCCATCAGGAAAATCGTGTCGATCAAAGTCGGATGGTTGGCCAGGATCAGCAAGCCGCCACGCTCCAGTTTATCCAGGCCGCGCAGGTCATAGCGCAGCACGCCGAGGAGTCGCATCAAGCCGATATAGAAACGAAAACTCCAGCGGATGATGGCGCGCGCGCCGGCGATGCGCGCCTCGCGCCGCCACACCAGCACATGCAGCATGGGAAACACCAGCACGCGCAGCAGCAAGCCGCCTACGCCGAAGGCGGCAAAACTGAGTCCGGTGGCGAAGATCCGCCAGCCCACGGAGACGCCGGTACGCACGTGCGCCAGCTTACGCATGGCGACTCCAGCACCAGACCTGGCGATTGGCGACGTGCTCGAACGTGCGGGCACCGCTCAGCATGAAGCGCTGTACGGCCAGACTGGCCGGCACCGCGGCGGCAGCGGCCGGCAAGGCATCGTCACTGCCACGGGTACGCCACGTCAGGCTGAAACCCTTATCCGGGGAAGATTCGGCCTGCAGCAGCCAGGCAAACGCATGCGGCTGCTCATGACAATCCTCGAAGACCTCGAAGGGTGCCGGCAAGGGACATTCCGCCAGCACCAGCAGGACCTGCGGCGCGCCATCGGCCAGCAAGGCACACGCTTCGATCACTGCGGCCTCAAGGCTGGCGGCGCCGGCAGCGATGGCCAATTGATTGGCCGTATCGGCGCGGGCGATGGAAAACAGGCCGGCACTGGCGTTATGCACGGCCATGCCAAATGCGGTCGGCGACAAGGGCTCGCCCTGGGCCAGCGCGGACAACAATTCGACGGCACGCGCCACTTCGCCATGACGCGAGGAAAAGACCAGGGGAACATCACGCTGCCCCGCCAGACAGGCATAAGCCACCTCGAGCGCCATCTTGCCCAACTGGCCGGCACGGCGGCGCAACAGCGGCGCCATCTGGCGCACACCAGGCTCGCCAATGACGTCGATCGGCGCGACGGACGGGCCGGCTTGCGCCCACACCTGCCATTGCTGCGGCGTTTCCATTCCCGGCGCCCAGGCAGCCTGTCTGACAATCGAAAAACGGACACCATCGGTGCGCATATACAATTTCCTGAGCTCAAAAAAAGGGCGAACTCACGTAAAAACTGCGCAAAAAGCCCAGCCGGCGTTCTTTTCAAATTATAAACGATGGAAGTAAAAATAACTAAAATAAATGGCCGCGTGGCAACTTTTTAAATACACACCCCAAAAAACCGGCATTCATAAAAATACGCCCACCGTTACTATTTGTAACACCCTACCCATTCTCTCCACATGGAAAAGCGGCATTCTTCCGCAAACTGGCGCGATTTTTCAAAATAAGAATTCTTTACCAACGCTAAAGACATGATGCCTACAATGACTGCAACAACGTTGTTTTTGGATAACATGTCTCGCACCGGCCCAGAGAGGCACGAGCGGGGGTGTGATGCCGGCGCCATGCATGACCGGAGAGTGCGCTAACGGAGGAAAATTCCAGCAAATATATTCCCGGACATACTCGCTCCACAGTGTGACGCAGCGCTGCGAACCGACTGCCGCCCGCATTAAATACAGCCATGGCGGAGGCAATTCAGAGCGTTTGCTTTATGCCTTTTTACGTGACGTGATTTAACGCTGCCGATGCCGGTTTTTCAACATGGAAAAGAATGGGCCAATCAACAATACCAGCACCACCATGCGCGCCACATGAAATGCCGTAACGATGGGCACGCCCAGGTGCAATGTCTTGGCCGTCAGCGACATTTCCGCAATGCCGCCCGGCGACGTGGCCAGGATGGCCGTACCCGGATGAATGGCCAGCCAACGCGACAGGCCCAGACCGAAGGCGGTCGCCAATAGCAGCATCAACAGCGTGCAGACGGCCACGCTGGCCAGATAACGGGGAGCCGCATGCAGGAAGGCGGGGCTGAAGCGCGTGCCCAGGGCGATGCCGATGAAGAGCTGGCCCGCGCGTATCATCCACTCGGGCAGGCGTGACAGATGGATGCCGCACGCCGTCAGCAGCAAGGCCGCCAGCAAGGGGCCGATGACCCAGGCGTTGGGCAGCCTGCCCCGTTTCAAGGCGAGGGCCGCCAGCGCCGTGATGCCGACCAGCAGCGCCAGCCCGCCATAATCGACCAGCGCGGCACCCGGCACGAAGGTTTCATGCCCCGCCTCCAGGCCATGACTGCCCCAGTAGCGCACGCCGAAGGGAATCGTCGCCACCACCAGCATCATGCGCAGACTGTGCGCGGCGGCCACCTTGCCCACGTCGGCGCCATGGCGCTCGCTTTGCACTGCCATCTCAGAGGCGCCGCCAACGGCCATGGCAAAAAAGGCGGTGGCATGATCAGCGCCCGACAGGCGCCGCAGCAGCAGCGCGCCGGCAGCGCCGAGCGCCAGCGCGAACAGCACGGCGCCGGCGATCCACGGGATATAGGAAGACAGTGCGGCCAGCACGGGCGCCGTAAAGTACAGGCCCAGGGCCGTGCCGATGGCCCACTGCCCCGCTTCGCGCACGCGCACGGGGCAAGCCAGTTCGCGCCCCGCCAGGCGCAGCGCGGCCGTGGCGAACAGGGGGCCGATCATCCACGGCAGCGGCGTGCGCAGCCACAGGCTGATGGCGGCGCCCGCCAGACCGGCTGCCAGCGCGGCACAGACTGCGCGCCAGCGTGGCCACCATGGCACCGTTAAAACACCCAGAGCTTGTCAGCAGGCATATGCAGCCAGTACTTGCCCGCTTCAAGCTTGTGGCGCGAATACGCGCGCAGGCTGATGTTGTCCGCGCCGCCGCGCTCGAACAGGCATTCCCAACGGTCGCCCAGGTACATGCAGGTCAGGAGCGGCATCTCGATGGCGTTGTCCACCTGCGTGGCGCTGATCTTCACCTCTTCGACGCGGATCATCGTCGTCACTTCCGCGCCCACGTTCGCGCCGCGCGCCACGCCCTGCATGGAAGCGCCATCGACCAGCAGGCGCACCAGATTTCCCTCGCGCTGCACCACCTTGCCGGGCAGGCGGTTGTTACTGCCCATGAACTCGGCCGTAAACAGGGTGTCCGGCGTTTCATACATGCTTTGCGGCGTGCCCTGCTGCTCGATCTTGCCGTTATTGAGCAGCAAGATGCGGTCGGAAATGGCCATGGCCTCGCCCTGGTCGTGCGTGACCATCAGCGCGGACAGGCCCAGACGCACGATCAGCTCGCGCAGGAAGGCGCGCGCCTCTTCACGCAGCTTGGCGTCGAGGTTCGACAGCGGCTCGTCGAGCAGGATCACGGGCGGGTTATACACCAGCGCGCGGGCGATCGCCACGCGCTGCTGCTGGCCGCCGGACAGCTGGTGCGGGTAGCGTTCTCCCAGGTGCCCGAGACCCAGCTGCGTCAGCACTTCCTTGATGCGCGCGGCGATTTCCGTACTGCCCATCTTGCGCAGTTTGAGGCCGTAGGCGACGTTGTCGAAGACGGTCTTGTGCGGCCACAACGCATATGACTGGAACACCAGCCCCAGGTTGCGCTGCTCGGCCGGCATTTCGAAATGTTTCGCGCCGTCGAAGACATTGCGCTCGCCGATCTGGATGGTGCCCGCCTTCGGGCTCTCCAGCCCGGCCACGGCGCGCAGCAGGGTAGTCTTGCCGCTGCCCGAAGGCCCCAGCAGGGCGACCACTTCGCCTTTTTGCAGGTGCATCGAGACGCCCTTCAGGATCTGGTTGGCGGATGGGCCGGTGCCATAGTCCAGGTGCAATTCATTGACGGTCAATTCATTCATGATGTGGTCTCAGTCTTCTATTAATTATGGAGTTTCACGCCAAAACGCAAGGCGATGCCCAGGCCGATGGCCACCAGGGTGATGTTGATGAAGGACAGCGCCGCCACCAGGTCGGTCGAGCCGCCCGCCCACAGCGATACCAGCATGGCGCCGATCACTTCCGTGCCTGGCGAGAGCAGGTACACGCCCGTCGAGTATTCGCGCTCGAAGATCAGGAAGACCATCAGCCAGGCGCCCAGCAAGCCGTATTTGATCAGCGGCAGGGTCACGTCGCGCGTCACCTGGCCGCGGCTGGCGCCGACGGCGCGCGCCGCCTCCTCCAGTTCCGGCCCCACCTGCAGCAGCGCGGTGGAAATCAGGCGCATGCCGTAGGCCATCCACACCACCGAATATGCAAGCCACAGGGCGAAGATGGTCGAACGCAGTTCGCGCAGCACGGGAATCACATGGCCGCTTAGCCACAGGGCCACGCCGTTGTCCATGCCTTTGAATATACCGTCAAGCCAGGCCGGCACGAACAGGAATACCCACAAAAAGGACAGGCCGGCCAGCAGCCCTGGCACGGCGCGCGGTACCAGCACGCTGTAATCGAGCAGGCGCGTGATGCCATCCTGCTTGCGGTGCATCGCCAGCGCGATGAAGCTGTAGCAGGCCACGGCCAACGCGCCGCCGACGACGCCGATCAGGATGGTGTTGACGATGCCGCGCACCAGCGAAGGCTGATCAAAAATGTCGCGGAAATGCTGCAAGGTCAATACGTCGGCCAGGTGCACGCCCTCGCCCCAGTACTGCACGAAGGAGCGCAGCACGATGCCGCTCAAAGGCAGGATGATGGTGAAGATCAGCCAGCCGGCCAGCAAGGCGAACGCCAGCCACTTCCAGCGGCCCAAGGGCATGGCCTTGCTGCGCGCACCCTTGCCCTTGATCGAGACATATTTGTTGGCCGATTTGAGCAGCCAGCGCTGTATCATCACCAGCGGCATGGTCACCATTACCAGGCACACGGCGACTGCCGCCATCAGGTGGTACGACGGCGTACCGAGCTTGTTCGTCAGCTTGTACAAGTAGGTCGGCAGCACCAGATGGCCTTCCGGATCGCCGAGCACCAGCACCAGGCCGAACACCTCGAAACCGAGGAAGAACACCAGCACGCCCGCATATGCCAGCGCCGGCATGATCATCGGCAGCGACACGTTCAGCATGACCTGGATCGGCGAGGCGCCAGCCACGCGGGCCGCCTCTTCCACGTCCGAACCCAGGCTTTTCAGGGCCGACGAAGCGTACAGGTAGACGTGCGGCACGTGCGTCAGGCCGGCGATGATCACGATACTGGTGAACGAGTAGATATTCCAGGGCACGAAGCCGAGCAACTCCTTGGCCCAGGTCGAATAAAAGCCCACGGGCCCCATCGAGACGACGTAGCCGAAGCCCATCACCATCGGCGAGACAAAGATCGGCACCAGCAGCATGGGGGCGACCCAGCCGCGGCCCGGCAAGTCGGTGCGCACCATCAGGAAGGCCAGCATGCCGCCCAGCGGCACGGCGATGACGGTCAGGCCGAAGGCCAGCATCAGGCCATTCTTGAAGGCCATGGCGAAATCGGGATCATCGAAGATGAAACGGTAGGAATCAAAGCCGAATTCGCGCACCGGCATGAAAAACGGCGCGTTCAGGAAGCTTTGGTAAAAAATCAGGAACAGCGGCAGAAAAATGGCGATTAACGTGATCGTCACGACCACGCCGCGCGACCAGTTCAGGCGCGACAAGGGAGAGCGCGACCGTGCTGGCGGCGGCAAGATAGCAGTTTGCATGATGAATCCAATGAATGAAGGGTGCGGCATCCGTCCGCGAACCGCGGTTCGCAGGCGGCCTAGGAACTCCGATAAAACCGTAGCGAGCGGCAGTGAGTTGTGGCTTAGAAGCGGAGCTGTGCGAATGCACAGTGAGCATCGGAGGCCGCAAATCGCGACGCGCAGTAGGTTTTTCGGAGGTCCCTATTTTTTGCCGGCTGTTTCTTTCCATTGCTTCAGGAAGGCCATGCGCTTGGCAGGTCCCAAAAATTGCAGGATGATCGGGTGCACGGGAATCGGCTTGACGTTGGCCGCGCCGATTTCCTTGATCAATTCAGCCGAGGTGGTCTCGCCCGTGACGTCGGCGCGGATGGCGAACAGCTTGGCGCCGTTCGAGATGATGGTCTGGCCGCGATGCGACAGGATGTAATCGAGCCACAGCTTGCCGGCGTTGACGTTCTTCGCGTTCTTGTTGATGAACTGCACACGCGACAGGATCAGCGTGTAATCCTTAGGCAGCACCACGCCGATCGATGGGTCGGTCTTGGCGCGCACCAGGGCGTAGGAGCCCAGCACGTTGTAGCCGATCAGGTTTTCGCCCGAGGAGATGCGCTCCATCATGGTGCCCGTCGACGACTGCACGCGCACCTTGGCAGTGCCAAAGGCGTTTTCCAGCGCCAGGAACTGCGGGTACTCCTTGGCATCCTGCGCCATGAACATGAAGCCCACGCCCGATTTCTCGATGTCGTAGGTGGTGACCTTGTCCTTGAATTTCGGCGTGGCGATCAGCTTGACGAAGTCGTCGTGGCTTTTCGGTACTTCCTTCGGGTCGAGCAATCGCTTGTTGTAGACAATGGCGGCCGGCTCGAACGTGGTGCCGTATGCCTGGTCGTCCCACATCGCCCAGCCGGGAATCTTCGCCGCTTCGACCGACTTGTACTTCAGGGCGTAGCCGTCCGAGGCCAGGCGCATCTGCAGGTCCATCGCGGACGACCACATCACGTCGGCCGTGTTGCCGCCTGCCGCCACCTCGGAAATGAAGCGGTTGTACACCTCGGTGGAATTCATGTCGTTGTATTCGACCGAAATGCCTGGATACAGGGCGCTGAAATCCTTGATCAGGGGTGCGGCCGCCTTGCTGTCGGTCGCGCTGTAAATTACCAGCTTGCCTTCCTTCTTGGCCGCGTCGATGATCTTCTGGTAGTCGGCAGGATAGCCGGACGGCACTTGCGCAAAGGCGGCGCCGGCCAGGCTGGCAAACGCGGTGGCAATGGCGACTTGAAGCAGGGTCTTGGTTTGCATGAGGTTGTCTCCGTCTATGAAATAGATATTTTTAAAGTGTGATGCCGTTCAGCGCATTAATCCGAGCTCGGTGGCCTGCCGCGCATATTCGTCGACCGCCTTCCTGACATACGCCGTCAGCTTCGCCCCCGTCAGCACGAACGGGTACAGACCGGCCTGCGCACGCCATTCGGCGAACTGCGGCGTGGCCATGGCCCGGTCGAAAGTGGCCACCCAGCGCTGGTAGTCCGCTTCGGGCACCTGCGGCCCCATCCACACGCCGCGGATGATGGGCCATACCACGTCGATGCCCTGCTCGCGCGCCGTCGGCACGTTCGCCAGCACGCCCGGCAAGCGTTTTTCCGACAGTACCGCCAGCACGCGTGCATGATTGGCGCTCGCGTTCAGGGTCGCTTCGGACGTATCGCCCGACACCACCTGCACGTAATCGGCCTGCATCGCCGTAAATACTTCGCCGCCACCTTCGAGTGCCACGAAGCGCAGTACTTTCGGGTCGATGCCGGCGTGACGCGCCACCAGCGCCATCTTCAGCCAGTCCTGGCTGCCGATCGTGCCCGAGACGCCGATCAGCACCGTGTCCGGATGCTGGCGCAATGCCGCGATCAGGTCGCCGAGCGTCTTGTAGGGCGAATCGCTGCGCACGGCGATCATGCCGTAGTCTGCGCCCAGCGCCGCCACCCAGCGCACGTCGCTTGCCTTGGCGTTGCCGAACTTGCCCTGCGCCAGATTGAGCAGCGAACCGCCCGAAAAAGCCACCAGGGTGTTCGCTTCCGCGCGGCGGCGCTGCGAGCCCATCGAATGCCAGGCCACCGCGCCGATGCCGCCAGGCAGATAAGTGATGCGCATCGGGCCTGCGACGCCCGCCGCGCTCCCCTGCGCCAGGCCTTTTTTCGCCAGCTTGCAAGTCAGATCCATGGCGCCGCCCGGCTTGGACGGCACCACGCACTCCGCTGGCGCGGACGCCTGCGCCCCGGACGCGGCCACGGCCACGGCGGGGAGCATGCACAACAGCGACAGGAACAGGGAGCGCGGCATCGTCATGGGCTTAGAAGCGATGCTGGATGCCGGCGATCACGCCGCGCTGCGTGTTGTCGAAACCGGCATCGTCGCGCGACAGGCTGACCAGCTGGTTATGCTTGGCCTTGGCGTAGGCGCCGGCCACGTACAGGTCGGTACGCTTGGACAGGGCATAGCGCACGCGCGCCACGTACATGATCGGATCGGCATCCGTATTGGCCGCCACGTTCTTCACGTCCTGGTAGTAGATGACGCCCGTCAGCGTGACTTGCGGCGTGGTCATGTAGCTGACACCGCCCCAGTACAAGGTACCGCGCACGTCAGCCTTGCCGGCGGCGGCCGGATCGAGCTTGTAGTCGCGGGCGACGGCCTGCACCTTCCACGGACCTTCGCTGTACATCGCGCCCAGGTGGTAAGAGGTCGTCTTGTCGCGCGCACCGCCGGCAATGGAATTGCCGTTGACGCGCTCATACGTGGCCAGCAGGCTCACGGGACCGGCCGTGTAGGTCACGCCGGAAGAGAACTTGGCGCTGTCCTGGGCGCCTGTCGCTTGCTCGCCGAAGCCATACGAGGCGCCGAACTTGAAGTCTCCGGCCTTGCCCGAATACTTGACCAGGTTGTCGAACGCGGTCGTCATGCCGTACTTGCTGGGGCCGCTGGCGTTGGCCGACGTGGCCCACGAGTAGTAAGGCGCATAGCCCATCGGATCGAACGGCAGCACAAAGTCGTACACGGTGGTGAACGAACGGCCCAGCACCAATCGGCCATAGCTGCCTTCCAGGCCGACATACGCCTGGCGCTTGAACAGCGCGCCATCGGCAGCGCCCGTATCCATCAGGATGCCGCCTTCCAGGTTGAAGACGGCTTTCAGGCCGCCACCCAGGTCTTCGCTGCCGCGGATGCCCCAGCGCGACGTATTCATGCCGCCGGAGCTGACGTGGCTGACCGAGCCTTTCGATGGCGAGGCATTGCTGGTATTGTCGACGCCGACGTCGAGCAAGCCGTACACGGTAACGTTCGACTGGGCGTGGGCAGCGCCGGCTGCGGCAAGAACAGCCATGGCAGCCAGCGAGAATGCGGTTTTCTTCATGTAGAGTCTCCCTCAGATATAGTTATTGGTGATAAGCCTGATCAATTTCATGAATCAGGATCACACTATATGAGCGCCATCCTTTCAATTGGCTTTCAGATGGACAGGTGTCGCTGGCCAGCCACAATGGACATCAACATATTCATCGCCTCCCCTGCCGCCAGGCTTACACTGCTTCATTTCAACGAATGGCGGAGACCATGCGCATATTATTAGTGGAAGACCATCTGGAGCTGTCGCACTGGCTGGCAAAGGCCTTGCGCGACGCGCACCTGACGGTGGAGACCGCCCACAACGGCGCCGATGCCGACGCCCTGCTGCACACGCAGGAATACTCGCTGGTGCTGCTCGACCTGAGCCTGCCCAAGATGGATGGCCTGGACGTGCTGCGCCGCCTGCGCGCGCGCGGCGGCACGCGCGGCAAGACTCCTGTCATGATACTCACTGCGCGCGGCGGCCTCGATGAAAAAGTGCAGGGCCTGAACCTGGGCGCCGACGACTACATGGCCAAGCCGTTCGAACTGGCCGAACTGGAGGCGCGCGTAAAGGCCCTGCTGCGCCGCAGCCAGGGAAACGAAGCGCTGGTGCATAGCTGCGGCGCTCTCAGTTTCGACACCGTCACGCGCATGTTCAGCTATGGCGGTGCGGCACTGGCCCTGACGCCGCGCGAACACGCGGTGCTTGAGGCCCTGATCACGCGCTCTGGCCGCGCCGTATCGAAAGAAAAATTGTTCGACGAAGTCTTCGCCCTGGCCGACGACGCCAACCTGGACGCCATTGAACTGTACATCCACCGCGTGCGCAAGAAGCTTGAAAGCGATGCGCCGGACGCCGCCGCCATCACCACCCTGCGCGGCATCGGCTACCTGCTGCAGCCGCGCAGCGCCATGGTGCCGGCAGCGTCAAAATGAGTGTGTCCCGCCTGCCGCTGGCCGAACGTCTGCGCCGATACTCCGCGCAGGGCCGGCCGCTGGGCAGCCTGCGCAGCCAGCTGCTGCGCTGGCTGCTCATTCCGCTGGTGATGCTGGTGCTGCTGGACGCCTTCTTCGTCTACCGCAACGCGCTCGATGCGGCCGACATGGCGTATGACCGCTCGCTGCTGGCGTCAACGCGCGCGCTGGCCGAGCGCGTTTCCATCGTGGGCGGCAAAGTGGTGGCGGAAGTGCCTTACGTGGCGCTCGACAGCTTCGAGACCGATACCCTGGGCCGCATCTACTACAAGGTCACCGGCATCAACGGCGAACTGGTCTCGGGCTATGGCGACTTGCCGCCCGTGCCGAAAAACGTGCCCCGCTCGCAGAATTACCCTGCTCTGGTGCGCTTCTACCACGCCGACTATCACGGCAAGCCGATCCGCATCGCCGCCCTGCTGCAACCCGTGTATGACGACTCGATGCGCGGCATCGCCCTGATCCAGGTGGCCGAAACGCTCGATGCGCGGCGCGGCCTGTCGAACCAGATCCTGTTCGACACCCTGAGCTGGCAGGCGGCGATGATACTGGTGATGGGCGCCCTCGTGTGGTTCGCCGTGCGCCTGGTACTGCAGCCGCTGATGCGATTGAAAACGGAAGTCGAGACGCGCACGCTGTCCGACCTGTCCGACGTCGACCCGGCGCTGGTGCACAAGGAGATGCGCCCGCTGGTGAGCGCCATGAACGGCTCCATGTCGCGCCTGCAGCAGCTGATCGCCAGCCAGCGCCGCTTCATCGCCGACGCCTCGCACCAGCTGCGCACGCCCCTGACGGTGCTGAAAACCCAGGCCGAACTGGCCTTGCGGGCCTGCGACCGCCAGAGCGGCACCTCTCCCGGTGCGGCAGACGTGGCCGCGCTGCGCGACATCGTGCGTTCCATCGCCGTCACCACCGATTCGACCGTGCTGCTGGCCAACCGCCTGCTGACCCTGGCGCGCATCGAACATGGCGGCGACAGCCTGGCCATGGACACCGTACCGTTACGCGACGTGGCGCAGCAAGTGGGCCTGGAAATGGCCATGAGCGCCGTCAGCAAGAATATCGACCTGTCGCTGGAAGCGCGCGACGAAGCCCCCGTGCATGGCCAGGCCTTGCTGTTGCACGAACTGGTGGCCAACCTGGTCGACAATGCACTGCGCTACACGCCGCAGGGCGGCAACGTGATCCTGCGCGTGCGCGTGATGACAATGAATGGCGATGGCCGTGAAACGGTGCTGGAAGTGGAAGACAGCGGCGCCGGCATCCCGCCTGCGGAACGCGAACGCGTATTTACACCGTTTTACCGGGTCGGCGCGGCGCTCGAGAGCAATCCTGGCGGCGCCGGGCTGGGCCTGGCCATCGTGCGCGACATCGCCGCCCTGCACGGCGCACGGCTGGAACTGGCGACGGCGGCCAATGGGCACGGCTTGAAAGTCAGCGTGCTTTTCAGCGCTGCCACGTGAAGCATTGCATCGATATGCCTTCGATATGCCTTCGATATCGAACGTTGCTCAAAAACAACACGTAGTTTATTTCTAATATTTTTTAAATAATTGCCTTACGTAAACATATTCATCCCTATACAATTCGGTTCCCATTAAGCGGCGAGGCAGTCTCCCCGCATTAATTATCTAGGATCAATATGAAAAAGCAATTGTTTGCAGTAGTTGTTGGCGCCGCCCTGGCATTCCCTTTGTTCGCTCAAGCAGAAGGCGCATACATCGGCGCTAACGTCGGCCGTTCGGAATTGAAACTGTCTATCGATCAAGACGGTTCGAACAAGAAGAGCAACACCGGCTACAAAGCGTACGCTGGCTACGATTTCACGCAAAACTTCGGCGCAGAAGCCGGCTATGTCGACTTCGGCAAGGTAAACCGCACCATTGACGGCACGACGCTGGAAGCAAAAAGCCATGCATTCTACGTCGCCGCGACCGGCACCCTGCCGCTGAACGAACAGTTCTCGCTGTTCGCCAAGGCTGGTGTATCGCAAAACCGCACCAAAATCAGCATCAGCGACGCGAGCGGTAGCGAATCGAAAAACAAGACCTCCGCCATCTTTGGCATCGGCGCGGCATACAACATCAGCAAGAACCTGTCGGCTGTGGCGGAATACGAAAACTTCGGCAAAGTTGCCAGCGAAGGCGGCGACAAACTGAAAGCCGACCTGCTGTCGATCGGCCTGCGCTACAAGTTCTAATTCGCGCTTGCGCGAACCAGCATCCCGCCGTTTTGACGGCGGATAATAAAAACCGGCTGCAAAGCCGGTTTTTTTTATGGGCGCGTGGCGCGTCACCGGTGCCGATGTTAAGATCGCGCCCTGAGATTTCAATGAAAGCCTGCCGCCATGATGACCAAAGAAGATGTAAGCGAACTGTTTGCCAATATCGCCGAGAACGCGCCGTGGGACCTGTCCCAGCCGCTGCTGTGGGGCTATTACTTCACCAATCCCACGTCCGAACCGCTGGAGCAGGCCGCCTCCCTGCTGGCGATTCAGGGCTACCGCCCCGTGGAGCTGTACCAGCCGGAACTGGACGACCCGGCCGCCGCCCCCGTGTGGGTGCTGCACGTGGAAAAGGCCGAAGTGCACGGCGTCGACAGCCTGCATGCGCGCAATGGCGAACTGATGCAGTTTGCGCAGGAAAACCAGCTGGCCAGCTATGACGGCATGGACGTGGGCCCCGTCGGCGCGCCCGATGTGCCGCAGCTGTAAGACAGTTTAACGATAAAAAAACGGCGCCCGCGGGCGCCGTTTTGCATGGATCGCCGCAAACGGTCAGCTGAGGTTTTCCAGGCGGATCTTGGTGACGGTGCCCACCACGCTGTGCAACGCCTCCATTTTCGCGATGGCGGCCGTGACGTTCTTTTCCTGCGTCTGGTGCGTCAGCATGATGATGTCCGTATGCGTCTCGCCTTCGGCCGGCTCTTTTTGCAGCATGGCGTCGATCGAAATGCTGCGCTCGGCCAGGATGCGCGTCAGGTCGGCCAGCACGCCCGGCTGGTCGGCCACGTGCATGCGCAGGTAGTAGCTGGTGGTGATTTCCGACATCGGCAGGATGGCGATGTCGGTCATGGCGTTCGGCTGGAACGCCAGGTGCGGCACGCGGTGTTCCGGGTCGGCCGTGGCCAGGCGGGTAATGTCGACCAGGTCGGCGATCACCGACGAGGCGGTCGGCTCGGCGCCGGCGCCACGGCCCGAATACAGGCTGGCGCCGACGGCGTCGCCGTGCACCAGCACCGCGTTCATGGCGCCTTCGACGTTGGCGATCAGGCGCTTGGCCGGGATCAGGGTCGGATGCACGCGCAGCTCGATGCCTTCCACGCCGTTGACGGTGGCGCGCTTGGTGATGCCCAGCAGCTTGATGCGGTAGCCCAGCTGCTCGGCGTAGCGGATATCGACGGCATTGAGGTTGCTGATGCCTTCCACGTAGGCCTTGTCGAACTGCACCGGGATGCCGAAGGCGATGGCCGACATGATGGTGGCCTTGTGCGCGGCGTCCACGCCCTCGATGTCGAAAGTAGGGTCGGCTTCCGCGTAACCGAGTTCCTGCGCCTGTTTCAGCACGGTGGCGAAATCGAGACCCTTGTCGCGCATTTCGGACAGGATGAAGTTGGTGGTGCCGTTGATGATGCCGGCGATCCATTCGATGCGGTTGGCCGTCAGGCCTTCGCGCAGCGCCTTGATGATGGGGATGCCGCCGGCGACAGCCGCTTCGAAGGCCACCATCACGCCCTTGTCCTGGGCGGCGGCGAAGATTTCGTTGCCGTGTACGGCCAGCAGGGCCTTGTTGGCCGTGACCACGTGCTTGCCGTTGGCAATGGCCTGCATCACCAGGGTTTTTGCCAGGTCGTAGCCGCCGATCAGTTCGACGACGATGTCGATCTCGGGGTCGTTGACGATCAAGTAGGGGTCATTGACGACCTTGCAGCCGCCGGCGACCAGCGTCTCGGCGCGCGCCACGTCGCGCACGGCGACGGCGACGACTTCAATGCCGCGGCCCGCGCGGCGCTTGATTTCTTCCTGGTTGCGTTGCAGGACGCTGAACGTGCCGTAACCGACATTGCCCAGGCCCAGCAGGCCGATCTTGATGGATTTCATAGTTGTGCTTGACTGCTCATAAGTGGCGCCCCCCTTGGGCGGCGCCAGGTTGATCGGTATGGTTGATCGAGATTGCTGCTGCTGGCCGGTTCAGCCCCGGCCGTGACGCTTGCGATAGCCTTCGAGGAAGCGGGCAATGCGGCCCATGGCCTCGGTCAGGTCATCGGAATTGGGCAGGAAGACGACGCGGAAATGGTCGGGCGCGATCCAGTTGAAACCCGTGCCCTGCACGATAAGGACCTTGGCCTCGGCCAGTAATTCATAGGCAAACTGCTGGTCGTCGGCGATCGGGTAGATCTCCGGGTCCAGGCGCGGGAACATGTACAGCGCAGCCTTCGGCTTGACACAGGTGACGCCCGGAATATCGGTCAGCAGCTTGTGCGCCAGGTCGCGCTGTTTCAACAGGCGCCCGCCGGGCCCCACCAGGTCTTGTATGCTCTGGTAGCCGCCAAGCGCCGTCTGGATGGCAAACTGCCCCGGGGCGTTGGCGCATAGACGCATCGAGGCCAGCATGTTGAGGCCCTCGATGTAATCTTTTGCGTGGCGCTTTTCGCCCGAGACCACCATCCAGCCGGAACGGTAGCCGCAGGAGCGGTAATTCTTCGACAAGCCGTTCATGGTAATGAACAGCACGTCGTCGGCCAGCGAGGCGATCGACACGTGCTCGGCTTCGTCGTACAGCACCTTGTCGTAAATCTCGTCGGCGAAAATGATCAGCTGGTGCTGGCGCGCCAGTTCGACGATCTGCAGCAGCACGGAAACCGGGTACAGCGCGCCCGTCGGATTGTTCGGGTTGATGACGACGATGGCTTTTGTTTGCGGCGTAATCTTGCGGCGCATGTCCTCGATGTCGGGGTACCACTCGTTGCGCTCGTCGCATACGTAATGCACGGGATTGCCGCCGGACAGGCTGACGGCGGCCGTCCACAGCGGATAGTCGGGCGCCGGCACCAGCACCTCGTCGCCGCTGTTGAGCAAGGCGTTCATCGACATGACGATCAGTTCCGAGGCACCATTGCCCAGGTAAATGTCGTCGATGGTCACGCCGGCGATATTCTTTCCTTGCGTGTAGTGCATGACGGCCTTGCGCGGCGCGAACATGCCCTTCGAATCCGTATAGCCGGCCGCGTTCTGCAGGTTGAGCATCATGTCGCGCACGATCTCGTCTGGCGGATCAAAGCCGAATACGGCAAGGTTGCCGATATTGAGCTTGGTGATCTTGTGGCCTTCTTCTTCCATTTGCCTGGATTTTTCCAGGACCGGGCCGCGGATGTCGTAGCAGACGTCCGCCAATTTATTCGATTTCTGAATCGGTCGCAAAATAAATCCCTGTCGTGATGCGGCGCTGCCGGCCTTACGCTTGCGGCGTAACACCCGCGCCAGAACTATGAACCCATGAGACTGCAATGCGAAAACAACCATTCTCGCCGAAAGCAGGCCATTTTATCAAATTAAACATGGCGAACTGCAGCATTTCGCGCCGATTCTGCCACGCCGGGCGCCGCGAACGGCCATTCCGGCCAGAGCACCTTCATCTTCTCTTAATCTTTACCCACTACCATGGCGCCAGCACCGTCTGCGAGCGCGGCGGCAAACATTGCAAATTGGAAAGAATGTTGCATTGCATTCGCTCTTTTCTGTCATTTATGGCATGCTTACGCCCTTCGTCGCAGCACGCATCCAGACGGCGCGCGCTCCGATCAACCGACACGACCATCCCATCGCCATGAAACTTCATGCCAGCAGCACCCAACAATACCAAACCGTCACAGGCTACGACGAAAATGGCGTTGAAATCAATGCCCTGCCGTACAACTACAGCCTGATCGTCATGCCGGAAATGCCGCCACGGGCGTGGGATGTGGACAGTTTCGAGCAGCTGAGCGAGGCGCATTTCGCGCAAATCCTGGCCGACGCGCCCGACGTGGTCATCCTCGGCACGGGCGAACGCCAGCGCTTCGTGCATCCGAAGCTGACGGCCGCGCTGACCATGCGCCGCATTGGCGTCGAATGCATGGATAGCCAGGCTGCCTGCCGCACCTACAACATCCTCATGGGCGAAGGCCGCAAAGTCACGCTGGCCCTGATCCTGGCCCCAGGCGCAGGCAAGAACGCATGAAAATCAACGTCAACGAACTGCACTCGTCACGGGTGCTGATGTGGTCCCTGCTGGGCATCTTCATCATCGTCACCCTGTACGCGCTGGGCATCCGCACCCTGGTGCCGCCCGACGAGGGCCGCTACGCGGAGATGGCGCGCGAGATGTTCGTCAGCGGCGACTGGATCACCACGCGCCTGAACGGCATCAAGTACTTCGAAAAACCGCCCCTGCAAACGTGGATGAATGCGCTCAGCTTCGCCGCCTTTGGCCTGGGCGAATGGCAGGCGCGCCTGTGGACTGGCCTGTGCGGCATCATCGGCGTGTGCATGACCGCCTACGCAGGCAGGAAAGTCTTCGGTCCGCGCGTGGGGCTGTATGCCGGCCTGGTGCTGGCGTCGAGCCTGTTCTGGCTCGCTTCCGGCCAGATCAATTCGCTGGACATGAGCTTGTCGGCCATGATGACCATTGTGCTGACCAGCCTGCTGATCGCCCAGCGTGACGAGGCCGGCCCCGCCGAACGGCGCAACTGGATGCTGCTGTGCTGGGCAGGCATGGCGCTGGCCGTGCTGGCCAAGGGCCTGATCGGCATCGTGCTGCCGGGCGCCGTGCTGGTACTGTACTCGCTGTGCGCGCGCGACTGGCGCATCTGGACCCGTTTGCACCTGGTCAAAGGCCTGCTCGTCTTCTTCGCCATCGCCACGCCGTGGTTCGTGCTGGTGGCCCTGCGCAACCCCGAACAGCCGCATTTCTTCTTCATCCACGAGCACTTCCAGCGCTTCCTGATGAAGGGCCACAAACGCGAAGGCGCCTGGTATTACTTCCTCGTGCTGCTAATCCCGGGCATCATGCCCTGGCTGGGTGTATTGCCACAAAGCATAGCGGCCGCCTTCAAGCGCCAGGAAGGCGCCTTCCAGCCCCGTTTGATGGTGCTGATCTGGGTCCTGTTCATCACTTTCTTCTTCAGCTACTCGACCTCGAAGCTGCCCGGCTACATCGTGCCTGTCTTCCCCGCCCTGGCGCTGCTGATCGCACTGTTCCTGGAGTCGGCGTCGCGGCGCCAGCGCATGCTCGCTGCGGGCTTGCTGTGCGTGCTGGGCGCGGCCATCCTGATCGGCGGCCCGATCGCCTTCGGCAAGGCCAGCGCGCGCGATCCGGCCGCCCTGATTGCACTCAAGGGCTACCAGCCCTGGCTGATGGCGGCCGGCTTCTTCGCCCTGGCCGGCGGCGCCCTGGCCTTGCTGCATGCGCGCCAGTTGCGCCGCGACATGACGATACTGACCATCGCCGGCGCCGGCTTCCTGGCCACGCACTGCATCCTGGCCGGTTCCGAACTGTATGGCCAGAACCGCGCCGGCACCGATATGCTGCCGCAGATCCAGGCCGAACTGAAGCCCGACACCAAGGTCTACTCCGTCGGCATCTATGAACAGTCGCTCACGTACTACCTGCAGCGCACCGTGATCCTCGTCGACTACTGGGATGAGTTCACCTTCGGCCTGAAACAGCAGCCCGAACTGTCGATACCGACCATTGAGCCCTTCATCGAACAGTGGACGCGCGACGCGGCTGCCGGTGTGCGCGACGTGGCCATCATCAGCCTCGATCGCTACAAGGAATTGCAGCAACGGGGCATCCCCATGCGCGTCGTGGCGCAGGATGCGCGCCGCATGGTTATTGCCAATCAGTAAAGAACAACGTGCATGACAGGGCGCGTACCAGAACGGTCCGCGCCCGCATCGGAAGCTGATCACCCCCAAAAAACGGCTGCGCCGCTCCCGCAATATAGATTTAGAATAAGCATGACGGCCCGCGGACAACGGTCTCGCTGGCGGCCTCGGCAACAACCCATACAGCATAGTCAACCCAAGAACAGCGCCCCATGACCTCTACCCTGCCCTTTTTGCCTTTTTCCAAACCCACCATCGATGAAGCAACCATCGCCGCCGTCGGCGAAGTGCTGCGCTCTGGCTGGATCACCAGCGGACCGAAAGTACAAGCCTTTGAAGCCCAGCTGTCCGAATACTTCGGCGGGCGCCCCGTGCGTACGTTCAATTCGGGTACTTGCACCATGGAAATTGCGCTGCGCATCGCCGGCATCGGCCCCGGCGACGAAGTCATCACCACGCCCGTGTCGTGGGTGGCGACAGCCAACGTCATCATCGAAGTGGGCGCCACGCCCGTGTTCGCCGATATCGACCCCGTCACGCGCAATATCGACCTCGACAAGCTGGAAGCGGCCATCACGCCCCGTACGAAAGCCATCATCCCCGTTTTCCTGTCCGGCCTGCCGGTCGACATGGACCGCCTGTACGCGATTGCCCAAAAGCACAACTTAAGAGTCGTGGAAGACGCGGCGCAGGCGTTCGGCTCCGAATGGAAGGGCAAGCGCATCGGTTCGTTCGGCGATTTCGTCTCGTTCAGCTTCCAGGCCAACAAGAACATCACCACGGGAGAAGGCGGCGCGCTGGTCCTGAACAACCTGGAAGAAGCGAAGCTGGCCGAGAAATACCGGCTGCAAGGCGTCACGCGCAGCGGCGTCGACGGCATCGATGTCGATGTGCTGGGCGGCAAGTACAACATGAGCGACATCATGGCCGCCATCGGCCTGGGCCAGTTTGCCAACATCGATGCCATCACGGCCCACCGCCGCGCCCTGGCACGCCATTATTTCGCGCAATTCGGCAACGATTTCGAAGCGCAGAGCGGCGCCCAGCTGCCGGTGCAGGACTTTGAGAACAGCAACTGGCATTTGTTCCAGATCATCCTGCCCGACAATGGCCCCGGCACGCGCGCCGCATTCATGCAGGCGATGGCACAGCAGAACGTGGGAACGGGCTATCATTACGCACCGATCCACCTGTTTACCATGTACCGCGAACGCGGCTTTACCGAAGGCATGTTCCCTGTCTCGGAAAAGATCGGCCGCCTGACCGTGACCCTGCCGATGTTCTACGCCATGACGAAACAGGACGTGGAACGTGCCGTCGCCACCGTCAAATCCATCCTCATCAAATAAGTAACGCGCCGATGAAACCTGAACTGTCCATTATCATTCCCATCTACAACGAGCAGGATGGCCTGGCCGCCCTGTTTGCGCGCCTGTATCCGGCCCTCGATGCCTTGCAAACAAGCTACGAGATCGTCTTCATCAATGACGGCAGCCGCGACAATTCGGTCAGCATCCTGGCCGAGCAATTCCGGCAGCGGCCCGACGTCACGCGCGTGGTCTTATTTAACGGCAATTACGGCCAGCATATGGCCATCCTGGCCGGTTTTGAAGCCTCGCGCGGCCAGATCATGATCACGCTCGACGCCGACCTGCAAAATCCGCCCGAGGAAATCGGCAACCTGGTGGCGAAGATGCGCGAAGGCTACGATTACGTAGGCTCGATCCGGCGCAAGCGACAAGATTCCGCCTGGCGCACGCTGGCCTCGAAAATGATGAACCGCCTGCGCGAAAAGATCACGAATATCAAGATCACCGACCAGGGCAACATGCTGCGCGCGTATGGCCGCAACGTGATCGACCTCGTCAACCAGTGCGCCGAAGTGAACACCTTCGTGCCCGCGCTGGCCTACACGTTTGCCCGCAAGCCCACGGAAATCACCGTCGAGCACGAAGAACGGGCCGCCGGCGAGTCGAAATACTCGCTGTACAGCTTGATCCGCCTCAATTTCGACCTCGTCACGGGCTTTTCGCTGGTGCCGCTGCAGATCTTTTCCATGCTCGGCATGGCCTTGTCGCTGGGCTCGGCGATGCTGGTGTTCTTCCTGCTGGTGCGCCGCTTCCTGCTGGGCGCGGAAGCCGAAGGCGTGTTCACCCTGTTTGCCATCGCCTTCTTCTTCATGGGCGTGATCCTGTTCGGCATCGGCCTGGTGGGCGAATACGTGGGACGCATCTTCCAGCAAGTGCGCGCCCGTCCCCGCTATGTGGTGCAGACCATCTTGCAGGACGGCATGACCCAGGCGGAAACCGAGGCACAGCCGTACGTGCGCCTGGAACAACGCCAGGTGGGGCGCTGATGGGTGCCCCGCGCGCCGTCGTCTTCGGCTACCACAACGTCGGCGTGCGCTGCATCAAGGTGCTGCTGGCCGGTGGCGTCGATATCGCCCTCGTCGTCACGCACGAAGACAGCCCCACGGAAAACCTGTGGTTCGAGTCCGTGGCGGACCTGTGCCGGGCCGAAGGCATCCCCTATGTCACGCCGGGCGACGCCCGCGCGCCGGAGCTGCTGGCGCAGGTGCAGGCGGCCACGCCGGACATGCTGTTCAGTTTTTACTACCGTCACATGTTGCCGGCCAGCATATTGGAAGTCGCGCCGGCCTACAATATGCACGGCTCGCTGCTGCCGCAGTTCCGTGGCCGCGCCCCCGTCAACTGGGCCGTGCTGCATGGCGCCACGGAAACGGGCGCCACCCTGCATGAAATGACGGTCAAACCCGACGCCGGCGCCATCGTGGCGCAGACGGCCGTGCCCATCCTGCCCGACGACACGGCGTTTGAAGTGTTTGGCAAGGTAACTGTTGCCGCAGAGCAAACTCTCTGGGGCGTGCTGCCCGCCTTGCTGGACGGCACGGCGCCGCGCCAGTTGAACGACCTGCGCCAGGGCGGCTATTTTGGCGGACGCAAGCCCGAAGACGGCCGCATCGACTGGAAGTTACCCGCGCAACAGGTGTACAACTTGCACCGGGCCGTCGCGCCACCGTATCCGGGTGCCTTCACCGAGGTCAACAATGTCGTTTACATCATCGAAACAGCCCGTTTAAGCAAGCTTTCAGCGGGAAGTTTGCCACCGGGCTTGGCGGTAGTGGATAATTGCATCTTTGGCGTCTGCGGTGACGGCCGCATGCTGGCCATTTCCGCGCTGAAGGCCGGTGAGGAGACGATTTCGGCCAAGCAATTGCAAGAAAGACTGACCACCCGCGTCAGCACACATTGAATATTACACTCGAGAATCTCACATGAAAAAAGTCCTCATCTTAGGCGTCAACGGCTTCATCGGCCACCACCTGTCGAAGCGCATCCTGGAAACCACCGACTGGCATGTCTACGGCATGGACATGAACACGGACCGCATCACGGAATTGCTGGACGACGAAAACTACAAGTCGCGCATGCACTTCTTTGAAGGCGACATCACGATCAACAAGGAATGGGTCGAGTACCACGTCAAGAAATGCGACGTGATCCTGCCGCTGGTGGCCATCGCCACGCCGTCGACCTACGTCAAGCAGCCACTGCGCGTGTTCGAACTGGACTTCGAAGCCAACCTGCCGATCGTGCGCTCGGCCGCCAAGTACGGCAAGCACCTGGTTTTCCCGTCGACCTCGGAAGTGTATGGCATGTGCCACGACGAAGAATTCGATCCGGAAAACTCGGAACTGATCTGCGGCCCGATCAACAAGCCGCGCTGGATCTACTCGAACGCCAAGCAGCTGATGGACCGCGTGATCTGGGGCTACGGCATGGAAGGCCTGAACTTCACTTTGTTCCGTCCATTCAACTGGATCGGCGCGGGCCTGGACTCGATCCACACGCCGAAAGAAGGCTCGTCGCGCGTCGTGACGCAATTCTTCGGTCATATCGTGCGCGGCGAGAACATCTCGCTGGTGGACGGCGGCGCGCAGAAACGCGCATTCACCTACATCGACGACGGCATCGATGCCTTGATCCGCATCATTGCCAACAAAAATGGCGTCGCCAGCGGCAAGATCTACAACATTGGCAATCCGACCAATAATTACTCGATCCGCGACCTGGCCGGCATGATGCTGAACCTGGCCGCCGAGTACCCGGAATACGCCGAAGGCGCAAAACACGTGAAAATCGTGGAAACGACCTCGGGCGCCTACTACGGCGCCGGCTACCAGGACGTGCAGAACCGCGTGCCGAAAATCACGAATACCTGCGAAGAACTGGGCTGGGCGCCAACGACGTCCATGGCCGATTCCCTGCGTAATATCTTCGACGCCTACCGCAGCCAGGTAGCCCAAGCCAAAGCCCTGATGGATTAATGTTGAGCAAGCCGTTCCTGACCCTGAAGATCGACGTCGATACCTATCGCGGCACCCGTGAAGGCATGGGCAATCTGGTGCGCATGTTGCAGGCGCACCAGGCCAACGCCACCTTTCTGTTCTCGCTGGGTCCCGACCATACAGGTTGGGCCTTGCGGCGCGCCTTGCGGCCCGGCTTTTTCAGCAAGGTGTCGCGCACCTCGGTGGTCGAGCACTACGGCTTGAAAACATTGATGTACGGCACCTTGCTGCCGGGACCCGATATCGGCAAGCAATGCGCGGCGCAATTGCGCGCCGTGCGCGATGCCGGTTTCGAGTGCGGCATCCACACCTGGGACCATACCCTGTGGCAAGACAACGTGGCCAAGCGCAACGCCGCCTGGACCATCAGCATGATGCGCAAGGCCGCCAACCGCTACGAGCAGGTGTTCGGCACCAAGCCGCACACGCACGGCGCGGCCGGCTGGCAAATGAATGTCAGCGCCTTTGTCGAGCATGACACGGCCGGCTACCGCTTTGCGTCCGATGGCCGCGCCATGCTCGACGCGCGCGGCGCCATGGAGCAGCCGGCGCAGGGTCCGCATCGCGTGCGCAACGGCAATACCATTCTCCAATGCGTGCAGTTGCCCACCACCCTGCCCACCCTGGACGAGCTGCTCGGTTGCGAAATCGATGGCAAAACCATCACAACCGGAAATGTTGCCGCGCATATATTGTCGCTGACGGCGGATAATCCGCGCGATCACGTGTATACCTTGCATGCGGAACTTGAAGGTCAGAAACTCGCCCCCATTTTCGAGCAACTGCTGGCTGGCTGGAAAGCCCAGGGCTACCAGTTTGCAGCGATGGGCGACTATTATGAAAAGATAAAAAATACGGACCTGCCCGTTTGCCCCATCACCTGGGATGAATTGCCAGGGCGTTCGGGACGCCTGATTGTGCAGGGCAAAGCGGCCTGAATGCTGTATCGTTGCACCTGGATGCGTTGCCAGATTAAAAACAGCGCTATGATCACCGTTCAGGAGAGAACCTGTGGCTGATAGCCAATCCCTCGTTAGCATTCCCGACTTCACCGCTGCCATGACCAGCGGCAAGACTTTTCAGTTGCTGGGCCGTCCGGCCAAGGCCACGGTCTTGTTTTTCTATCCGAAGGACAATACCCCAGGCTGCACCACTGAAAATATCGCCTTTCGCGACGCCTATGCGCAGTTCACGGCCGCCGGCGTGGAGATCTACGGCATCAGCCGCGATTCCCTGCGCTCGCACGAAAGCTTCAAGGCCAAGCTGGAACTGCCGTTCGAACTCATTTCCGACCCGGACGAAGCCGTTTGCCAGCTGTTCAACGTCATGAAGATGAAACAGATGTACGGCAAGACCGTGCGCGGCGTCGAGCGCAGCACGTTTGTGATTGACGCCCAGGGCCGATTGGTGAAAGAATGGAGAGGCGTGAAGGTCGCAACTCACGTGGAAGAAGTGCTGGAATTCGTAGCGCGTCTGAAGTGATCATCTGTTCTGATCGAATGCGCGTTGCCGGCATCCAGCCAGCTTAGTTCAACCGCAGTCCAGTTCACGGTACCTATCGCCATTTTGAGTCAACGAAGCGCCTCTACCCACTCCGCCAGGCGGGCCTGCAGCCCGCCCATGGCGTTCATGACCGGCCAAGCAGCCGGCCGTCCGGCAGTCACTCGTCCTGTTCCATTGTTGTTCCCAAGCATCCACCCCATGAGTAGTGCCGCCAGAAGCTGGCAGCCCATGGGCGATTCATTCCAGAAATTTTTTGATTGAGATCCTGATGCCACTGCCAAAATTACCGAGCAAGCCAGCCACCATCCTGGCCACCCAAGATTACCCAAGCGCAGGCGCAGCGCGCCCGGCCACCAAAACCCCGGCAGCCAAGAAAGTGGCTGCACCGATCATTGAAGCGGCGATCGCCGAAGTTGCCAAGCCGGTCCGCAATGCGGCCACGAAGATCAAGCAAGTGGCGGCCCTGATGGTCGCCAAGCCCGTGCCGGCGCCTGCCGCCGTAGCTGCACCTGCGCCCGCTGCCAAGGCCAAGCCGGCAATCAAAGCCAAGGCGCCCGCCGCCAAGGTCACGCCGATCAAGTCCGTCAAGCAGGCAGAGCAGCCGCACCCGGCCAAGCACAAGGCGGTCGAAGTGCAGCTCAAGTCATCCGCCAGCCGCGCCGCCGACCAGCGCGGCATCAGCAAGCTGTTCGTGCTCGACACGAACGTGCTGATGCACGATCCGTCGTCGCTGTTCCGCTTCGAGGAACACGATGTGTACCTGCCGATGATGACCCTGGAAGAGCTGGACAACCACAAGAAGGGCATGACGGAAGTGGCGCGCAATGCACGCCAGGTATCGCGCACCCTGGACGCCCTGATCAGCAACACGGACGACGACGCCATCGAGCACGGCATTCCCCTGTCCAAGCTGGGCAACAAGGATGCCAAGGGCCGCTTGTTCTTCCAGACGCGTCTGCAGAGCGCCGACCTGCCGGCTGGCTTGCCAGTAGGCAAGGCAGACAACCAGATCCTCGCCGTCGTGCGCTCGCTGGAAGCGGAACAGGATGGCCGCCCCGTCGTGCTGGTGTCAAAGGACATCAACATGCGCATCAAGGCGCGGGCCCTGGGCTTGCCTGCCGAAGACTACTTCAACGACCATGTGCTGGAAGACACGGACTTGCTGTATTCGGGCATCGTGCAGCTGCCGGACGACTTCTGGAACAAGCACGGCAAGGACATGGAATCCTGGCAGGAAAGCAAGAACGGCTACAGCTCCACGTTCTACCGCGTGACGGGCCCGTTCGTGCCGTCCATGCTGGTCAACCAGTTCATCTACCTGGAGCCGAAAAACGGCGAAGCGCCGTTCTATGGCCAGGTGAAACAGATCAACGGCAAGACGGCCGTGCTGCAAACCCTGCGCGACTTCAGCCACACGAAGAACAATGTATGGGGCGTGACTGCACGCAACCGCGAGCAGAACTTCGCGCTGAACCTGCTGATGAACCCGGAATGCGACTTCGTCACCCTGCTGGGCCAGGCTGGTACCGGCAAGACCCTGCTGGCCCTGGCCGCCGGCCTGGCGCAAGTGCTGGAAACCAAGCTCTACAACGAAATCATCGTCACCCGCGTCACGGTGCCGGTCGGCGAAGACATCGGTTTCCTGCCGGGCACGGAAGAAGAAAAGATGTCGCCATGGATGGGCGCCTTCGACGACAACCTGGAAGTGCTGAACAAGTCCGACTCCGATGGCGGCGAATGGGGCCGTGCGGCAACGCAAGACCTGATCCGCTCGCGCATCAAGATCAAGTCGCTCAACTTCATGCGCGGCCGCACCTTCGTCAACAAGTTCCTCATTATTGACGAAGCGCAAAACCTGACGCCGAAACAGGTCAAGACCCTGGTCACGCGCGCCGGTCCCGGCACGAAGATCTTGTGCCTGGGCAACATCGCGCAGATCGACACGCCGTACCTGACGGAAGGCTCGAGCGGCCTGACCTATGTGGTCGACCGCTTCAAGGGCTGGTCGCACAGCGGCCACGTCACCCTGGCCCGCGGCGAGCGTTCGCGCCTGGCCGATCACGCCAGCGAAGTGCTGTAAGTTGCAGCGGGCGGCGTCAGCCGTCCCAGTCATGCAAAAGCCCCGGCTGCAGCGATGCAGGCGGGGCTTTTTTCATAATGATAGCCTTATACGCTGTCCTGCTGCCTGAGTTCGAACACCTCACCATTTTTTTGCAGCAAGCCGCGCAGCAGCAAATCATCAATGCGTACGCGGATGGTGTCGCGCAACTGCGGGCTGGTGGCCTTAAAACCAAGCAGGCGCGCTACGTACTGGGCAATTTCGACCAATCCTGCGCCATAGTTTTTCTGTAGCGTATCAAGGATCGCCACATCGATTTCCTGCGGTGGTAGCATGTCGGGTTTACGCAAGGTATCGGAAACCACAGCGCCGCGGTCACGGATGCTGACGATGGTATCAGCCATGCTCAAAAAGCGCTCCGTCATGATCATGCCATCGAAGCGTATGGCGGCATGGATGGCGCGTTCCACCGCTGCCTGGATTCGCGCCCCGGTCCGTTTCAAGCCCCATGCAGCGCGCAGGCGCACCACGACTTCATCGACGTGCACGGGACCTTCCAGGGAGACAATCTGCTTGACCAAGTCGCTCAAGGCCGCTACCGGCATCTCATGCAACTCGTCGGCATAGGCAGGTTTGGCAGGGATCGCTTCGACATAGGCCGCCGGCCTGTTTGGTCCACTCCTTTCCAGGCCAATCTCTGCATGATCTTCTCGCTCCACGGTCACTACAGACACACCCGGCTTGCGCTCCTGCCGCCCATGGAGTTCAGCGCGCGCTGCCAACTCGGTCTTGGCGGCATCAATGGCCATCAGCAGGCGCTGCAACTCATTATTTGGCCTCTGAAACCAATCGAGTCCCCAAATGCGATGGATGATCCAGCCATGGTCTTCCAACACGGCCTGGCGCAAGCGATCACGATCACGCGCCGAACGCGAGCTATGGTAAGACTCGCCATCGCACTCAATACCCAGCAGGTAGCGGCCCGGATGCTGCGCGTCGGCAATACCCAGGTCGATAAAAAACCCAGCGATGCCGACTTGTGGATGGACTTCGTACCCACAGGCCTTAACGGCATCGGCCACTTGTACTTCAAACGGACTGTCATATTCGCGCCCAGATACGCGCGACAAGCCCAGCCTGCCCGTGCGCGCGAAATGCAGGAATAGCTTGAAGGCCACTACACCCCGTCCCTTGGCACGCTCAAGATCGATGTCTTCATCGGTAATTGAGGCAAAAACTTCGCAACGGCGCTTGGCGCGACTGATCAGCACATTGAGGCGCCGCTCACCGCCTTCGGCACTCAGTGGGCCGAAGCGCATGGCCATGTAGCCGAGCTTGTTGCGACCGTAGCCAACCGATATAAAAATCACATCGCGCTCATCGCCCTGCACGTTTTCCAGGTTCTTGATAAAAAACGGCTCGCTGGCATGCTGCTGAAAAAAGGGCTCCACATCCTGGTGTTCGCGGCGTAACAACTCCAGTTCATCCTGGATGGCTCGCCGCTGCTTGACCGAAAAAGTCGCCACGCCCAACGAGTGTTCCGGTGAGTTGCGCGCATGGTCGATAATGGCCCTGGCAATGACCCTGGCCTCTTCCGCATTGGTGCCAGTGTTCCCGGAATCAAAGACGCCGTTAGCGACGTGATGAAACTGCAAGCCCATGCCCGCCTCTTGGGTGTAGGGACTGGGCACGATAAACAGCTTGTTTTCATAGAACTGGCTGTTCGACACTGCGATCAAGGACTGATGCCGGCTGCGGTAATGCCAGCGCAGCATGCGTTGCGGCAAGCCGCGTGCAGTAAACAACCCCAGGATGCTCTCGATATCGGCGACTTGCGCGTCATCGTCGCCATCTTCATCGGGTTCAGCGCTAGTCATCTTGGAAAAGAACTTGGTTGGCGGCAATTGCCGCTCATCACCCACCACAACCACTTGGCGCGACCGTGCAATGGCCCCCAGCGCATCCACAGGCTGGATCTGACTGGCCTCGTCCATCACCAGCAAATCAAAACTGAGTTGCCCAGGAGGCAGGAACTGGGCTACCGATAGCGGACTCATCATAAATACCGGCTTGAGCGCCTGAACGGCGGGTGCAGCGCGCTGCATCAAGCGGCGTATTGGCATATGCCCTTTACGTTTGGCCATTTCGCCGCGCAGCACGCCCAATGGGCCGATCGCACCGCCTCCGTGCGGGATGCGGCGGTGGTGTGCCAGCACTACTTCCAGACTGGATGCAGCAATGCGCTGACGGTCCATCTGCGCAAAATCTGCCGCTATGCGGCTATGGAGGTGGCCGTCAAAATGGGCCAGCGCCTCGTCGCTGCGCACTTGGTCAGCAAAAAGCGCTTCGAAATACGCCATTGTGAACGTGCGCATGGCATCCCTCGGGATCAGCGCACCAGCTTCCAGTTGCGTCACAATTTCACCGATACCCAACTGGCGCGCCTTAGAGCAGCGATCGCGGTAGATCACCCACTTCGACAACTCTTCGGAAAATTCAATCCACACTGCCATGCGCCCAAGCAAAGCAAAGGCGGGCAAATCCAAGATAGCTGGCACCTGAAACAGCTTTTCGTTATTGGTGCATAACTCGCTATAGAGTTCGTCAAGTTCACTCACGAACTTATCCTGCACAGCTTCAAGCTCCAATGCGCGATGTAGCGGTACGGAGCGATTATCGTGACGCGAGACCATATAGCGCAGGCTAGACTTGGACGCCATCCATACTGTGCTGACGCGCAAATTCTGCCAGTCAGACAATAGGCCCTGCCAATGCGCGCCAAACGCAGCTCGGCCCAATTCGCTACCCGCATCAATGCGTCGGCGCAGTTGCTGCGCTTCGATCAACAAGTCGAGACGCGCTATTTTTCCTGAAAGATCAAGCGGTACATGTTGTATCACAGCTTGGCAGCCGGCTTGGCAAAATGCAAGCCGGGATACTTGCCCGACTACCGTTTCAAGGGCGGAGGCTTCCACGCTAGCCCATTCACGAAAAGCGGGTTCATCTTTCCAGCCGTTAAACCACATCGCGTCTAGCAAAGGCCGGATTTCCTGCAGCAGGCTCTCCAGCAGTGCAGCCCGACGGCTGATTTCCGGGCGGTCTGGCAACTTGCTGGCGATAATGCGCGGTTGCGCTCCCAAGCCACGCAAGCTACGCATCCATTCCACCAGCGCCAGCATGGGCGCCGCGCGCGATTGCCCCCCCTTCCAGTCGGCGCCAAACGCCCCGCTACCAAATGTGTTGTTTGACTCAATCCGCTCCAGCAGCTTTCTCGCTTCGCCCAAATGGTCGAGAATTTCAAGCTGTTCGGGCAGCGCTGTCTCCGGATTGCGCAACAGACCCTTGACCTGCTTGCTAGCCGCGCGCCACTCGCTGCTGACGAAACGCAGCAGGCTGTCGCCGTGGGCAGCCAGCGTCTGGCGCGCCCCAGACAGATCAAGCTGCCACGCATCGCTGCTGATTTTTCCTTCTAGTCGCTCCTGTAAGCCTTCCAACTCCAGCACGCATTGCGCAAGGTCGGCAGCCTGTTCCAAGCCTTGATCCCATACCGTCGAAACAAACACGTCAGGACTGACATCCGGTGCCGTCGCTACTTTCTGTGCCGTCAACGCTAGGCGGTTGATCTCGCTGTAGCTCGCCATTGGGCTGCCTGCATCGACACCGAGCAGCCGGCTGAGCAAAGCAACCTCCCCGTCGAGCCTGCTAAGCAGCGTTTGCAAGGCCACCGCCCGTTCGAATGCCTGGCCGTTCGCGTACGGCGGCAAGCCAACCAGTTGCTGGCGCAAGTCAAGCACGTCAATCTCCCACGCGTTTGCATGGATTTCGCCGATCAGAGCGGCCTGCACGGACTGAAATTGGAAGCCATCGTCGATCAGAGCCGTCAGGGCATGCGCCTGTTCGCTCCACTCTGGCGCCCGCAGGGCTTCATTGGCAAGATTGGGCGCCGCAGCAACGTCCCGCGCCAGCGCCACCAGATAAGTAAAGTCGCGCAGCACCGGCGGCGCCACCGTATCGAGCGACATGGCCAACTCTGCCTGTTGTTCAGCAAGTTCCTTGCAGCGCGCCCGCATGGCCGTGATGCGCAACACTAAGCGCTCCACGTCATTGGGAAGTATCATCTTGAGTGCCACGCCGCGCCATGGATGGTCGCCCGGCTCGCCAATATCAACGATGCGCTGCGCCAATTCCTCAACTACTGCCAGGCGCTGCTGCACCTCGTCGGGCGACCAGCTTTCAGGCTCTTGCAAACGGATATCCACCGGCTTGACATGCTCCAGGCGCAATTTGCTCAATTCGCCGATCACTTGGTAGGGCGTGAGCCTGGCAGCGGAGTGCTGCAGGTGCAGGCGCGCACTGTGTGCATTGAGTTGATCGCGCGCCACCAGCAACCGGCTGTTTAATGTGGTGGCCGCATCACCCTTGGGTGAGCCCAGTTCAGACGTACGGCGTAGCTCATCGAGAAACATTTTCTTATTAGCTTTATTACTGTGCAATTCAATGCAGGCATCGCCAACGCCGGCTTGATCCAGTCGCCGCTTGACCACTTCGAGCGCGGCCATTTTCTCCGCTACGAACAACACCGTCTTGCCATCGGCAATCGCCGACGCGATGACATTAGCAATAGTTTGAGATTTGCCAGTACCGGGCGGCCCTTGGATCACCAAGTTACGCCCAGCGCGCACGTCGTGCACGGCCAGCGTTTGCGAACTGTCGCAATCGACGATATGCAGCAAATCAGCCGGTGCGATATAGTCGTCAAGGTTGGCGTCTTCGGGAATGCTAGGTGTACCGGCAGCAAAACCATCGGATAACAAACCGCGCATCAAGGGTTGATTCGTCAGCCCGCCTTCCGGCCACATGGCAGGATCGAGGTCGCGGTACATCAGGAATTTGGAAAAGGAAAAGAAACCGAGCACTATATCGTCAGCATCAACCACCCAGCCGTCTTTCGACTGCACAGCATTCCTGACAGCGTCGATGTAAGCCATGGGATCGAATTCATCGCCCGCCTCATATGCGGGCATTTTTAAATGGTGCGCGCGTTCCAGAAAGGCTTCCAACGACAGATTCGATGAATGCTCTTCCTGGCGCCATTTCAATTTGAATTGCTCGGCGGCGTTGCCCCTTTCCAAGCTAACGGGAATCAGGATCAGCGGCGCGTATCGCACATTCTTCGCATTCAATGGATCCAGCCATTTCAAGGTGCCGAGCGCCAAGAACAAGATATTAACCCCCTGTTCTTCTTCCAAGGTCCGTGCATCGAGATACATGTCGAGCAGGCGCTTCTGCAGCCCCTTCACGGTCAGCCTAGTTTGCAGGCGCGTATCGGCATGCCGGTTCAGAACACCGCGCGCGTCGACACTGTCATCATGGGCTGGCGCCAATTCCGCAATTTCATCAGCATCAGCATTGTCAAGTTCAGTCTTGCTTGCTGCCCTTCCAGGCAAAAAGTTAAATGGGCGACTTTCAGATACCATCAACCGAAATATCTCGCTCGACTTCTCATCAACCACATCAATGGTGCGTGCAGTGGTAGATGAGCGTGGAATATTCAGCAGGCGGTTGCGTGCAGTCAGGTCCAGCAACTCCGTACGGGCGCGCTAAAGCTTTGCATCTGCAGACAGACTGCCTTGCAGAAAATCTGATTCAAAAGCTGGAGATACTATATCTGAGTCGTTCATTCTTGCCTCGCCACTTCATCATTAATCTTGGACTACTGAATTTTCACGCACAACTTTACTCCCTAATGTTCATTGACGAGCTTAAAGCGGCCGAATAGTACTGAATTTCTGTCAAGTCAATAAATATAGTTGCCAATCAGATACGGCTAAAGTTATTTACAACATCTATCAAGGATAAATTTCGAACTAGCGAGCGTATTGATTCTTTTAGCATGTTCTAATGTCGCCCCCTGCCCTTCAAAATATCAGCAATGTCTCCGGCCATACAATTCTTCCTAGCTATTGTCCTTTTCATGTTCCTCCACATTTCCGTCATGGCGGCCTGCGCCAGGCTGTTCGGCATCACGGTGCGCAGCATCAGCTACGGCGTGGGTCCCACCTTGCTGACCAGAGGAAAAGTCCACCTTAAGCTGCTGCCCCTGGCCGGCAATCTGGTACTGAAAGATACGCGCGAGGAAACCTTGTATGACGACGATCCCGGCCTTGACGCCTACAACTTCCAGCCGCTGTGGAAGCAGGTGCTGCTGCCCCTGAGCGGCGTGACCGTGCTGCTGGCGCTGTCGCTGGGAATAGCGGGCGCGCAGGGTTGGGACAGCTTTAGCGCGGCATTCGGGCAGATATTTGCCGGCGCACTGGCGCCCTTGTCGACCGCGCAGGCACTGCTGGACGCGGGCGAGGCGTATGCCCGCGCGCACGCCTGTCCGCTGGTGTTCGCCGTGTTCTCGTTAAAACTGTGCGCCTTCAACCTGCTGCCGTTTGGCGGCTTGAACGGGGGCCAGGCGCTGCTGGCCATCGCGCGAGGCGGCAAGCCCTTTGTGGCGTGGGAAGAGACGGCGGCAAAATGGCTGTTGCTGCCGGGGCTGGCGATCTTGCTGGCATGGGCGGCGGCGTTCGGCCTGCATGCCTGGCAAGCCATGTCGTTGCAGGCCGGCTTGGCGCTTGGGCGCAAGCCGGCCTGCACACGTCAGTTCACCCTTTTGGCCGGCATGTCCTGCCCTTCCTGGCGCAGCATCAACTGATCGGTCTTGCCGCTGGCATCCTTGTTGAAACGCACCTCCGCATCGACTTCATTCGAAAAGAAGGCCGTCTCGCTCATCGGCAGCATGCTCAGTTTGCGGAAGCCCGTCACCTGGGCGAAGAACTTGTCGCCTTCGCGCGTCACTTCCAGGTAGACCTCGGGCGCCAGCGCATAGCGGCCCACGTAGCCGTCGAATTGCGCGGGCGTCATGGCAACCACGGCCCGCGCCGGCTTGACGGCGCTGGCCCGCTCATGCACGGACTTCGACTCGCCGCCATCGTTGAGGATCAGCTGCGCTTCGCCTTTCGGGCCACGCTCGAACTCGGCAGTAGTGAGCGTGTTTTCAATCAGAAAACCGTTGGGCGAGTAGGCCAGCATGCGCTGCGCCGGGTGTCCTGTACGCTGCAGCAACAGATTACCCTCGAAGTTGCGGATCGTATAGCCGGCCTTGTCATTTATGGCATACACGCCCGCGTAGGCGTCCAGGATGGCAGGCTTGAGCGTGATGAGCTTGATCTCGGGATACGGCCGGCCCACGGCGATGGCGGCCGCCTTGCGGGCCACCACGTCAGGGTCGACCAGGCCCGTGTCCGAGTTTTCCAGCACGGCCACGTAGACTTTTTCCTTCGGCAAGCGCATCGCATACGTGGCAAACCCATTGATGCCGCCGCCATGGTGGATGACGGGGGTGTTTTGCCAGGTGCCCACCTTCCAGCCCAGGCCGGAACGGGTCGCCTTGCCATCGTTCAGCCTGGCCGGCGTGAACGCCAGCTGCCAGGTGGCGGCCTTGAGCAGCTTGCCGTCGGAGATGGCCGCGTCCCAGCGCGCCAGGTCATCCACGGTGGAAACGAGGGCGCCGGCCGCATACGGCTGCGTCATGCTCAAAGGCAAGTTCGGCGCATAGGCCTCGCCCGAGCGGATATGCCCGGCCGCGCGCCTGGCCGGACGGCGCTCATGGCCTTCATAGGCCGTGTCGTTCATGCCCAGCGGCACGAAGATCCGCTGTTCCACAAACGTGGCATACGGCTGGCCAGAGACCTTTTCGATGATGGCGCCCAGCAGGAAATAGCCGGAACTGCTGTAGCGCCACTGCGTGCCCGGTTCAAAGTCGAGGGGATCGTTCTTGAAGAAATCGATCATCTGCGCCACGCTCACGTCTCTCGTGCTGTTGGGCACGAATTCCGGCTTGCGCGTGTAGTCGTGGATGCCGGACGTGTGCGCGAGCAGCTGTTCGATCGTGATGTTCTTGCCGTGGGTCGGATAATCGGGCAGGAATTTCGTGATGCTATCCGTGAGGGCCAGCTTGCCCTGGTCGGCCAGCAGCAGGATGGCGACGGCCGTGAATTGCTTGGAAATCGAGCCCAGGCGCAGCGACATGTCGGGCGCCAGCGGCGTGCCCTCCTTCACGCTGGCCAGGCCATACGCCTTGCGCAGCAGCGGCTGGCCATCCTTGACGACGATAACGACGGCGCCGGGATCGCCGGCCTTGTAATACGGCGCGATGCCGGCGTCGATTTGCGCGGCAAGCGCTTGCTGCTGCTGGCTCAGCGGCGCTGGCTGGCCGGCCCAGCCGGCGGGCGCTTGCAACAGGATCAGGGTGGCGAGGCAGATGCTGGAAGCTTTAAACATGCAGATCACTTTCACAGGAAGGATAAACAAGCTTGACCATGCCCCTGGCGGCGGCTATCGGGATGGTGTATTTGCTTTAGGAAATATTTCCAAATCGCTCACTCAGCGTAACAGAGGCGAGCTGAGCGATTCTATCCATTTGTCACATTGATCATTCATGCTGGCCCAGCGCTATGCATTTCGGCATAGCTGTCGTATGCTCGAAGCATTGCCTGACGGCCATCGCAAAGGATGCATCATTCTCACGCTCGATACCTGCGGCAAGCACCTGGCCCTGTGGGCCATTCGCGCCTACCGGCGCTACCTGTCGCCATGGAAAGGTTTTTCCTGCGCCTACCGCGTGCTGACGGGACGCGACAGCTGTTCCGCCTACGGCTACAAGGTCATCGTGCGCCATGGCTTGCGCCCGGGATGGGCGCTGTTGCAACGGCGCCTGCGCGCCTGTGGCGAACGCCACCGCCAGCACCTGGCGCTGCATCCGCAAGCGCGGCGCAGCCCGCGCCGCCAGGCCCAGGCCGGGTATTGCGACTGCGACGCGCCCTTGCTCGACTGCGCTTGCGATTGCGCCGACGTGGCCAATATGTTGCGCTGCGATTGGCCGGGCAGCAAGAAGAATCGGACATGGTTGCGTGATGAATATGCCTCCAGCGCCGAACTGAAGCGTCAGCAGGCGGAGCACCGCAAGAAAATCAGGCAGGGGCCAGGCAACTGACTCACGCGACATATCACAAATGAAATATTCATTCATGAAATGAATAATACCCATTATCACTGTGAATTGGCCGGAAGCGGATCGGCGGCCTATACTCATGCCGTCTCCCCTACACTGCTTCCCATGCACACCCAGCTCAGCCCGCACGCACTGCGGGCTTTTTGTTCCCGGCACCTGCCACTTCGCATTTCCCCATTTTTGATCAGTCACCGGGCCAGCATTTCCCCGCTTGCCCAGCCCCCTGCAGGGAGTCCGTCATGATCGTGCGCGAGCGCCCTTCGGCGCTACGGCTGTTTCTGGTGGTACGCGGCTCCGTCCTGCCGCGCATCCGCACCACCCTGATCGTCAATACCCTGATCGCCACCCTCGTCACCTGGTGCCATGGCACCTTGTTCGACCACAAGGTCATCCTCACCACCATCCCGTTTACCCTGATCGGCTTGCCGCTGGCCATCTTCCTGGGCTTTCGCAACACGGCCGCCTACGACCGCTACTGGGAAGCGCGCAAGCTGTGGGGCGAACTGGTCTTGCGCAGCCGCAACTTCTCGCGCCAGTGCCAGACGATGCTGCGCAGCGACACGCCGGCCCACGCCAGCCTGGGCCTCGATGACGTGCGCGTGCGCATGATTTACCGCACCATCGCCTTTTGCCATGCGCTGCGCCACCAGCTGCGCGACACGCGCGGACCGGCCGACCTGGAGCCGCTGCTGCGGCCCGGCGAGTGGGAAGCGGCGTGCCTGGCCGCGAACCCGTCCGACTACCTGATGCTGCAGATGGGCCACGACCTGGCCGACTGCGTCCGGCAAGGCCGCATCGACAGCATGCTGGCCGCGCAGATCGACAATTCGATTTCCGCCATGGTGGGCGCGGGCGCCTCGTGCGAACGCATCCGCAGCACGCCGATCCCGTTTTCGTATTCGCTGCTGCTGCACCGCACTGCCTATCTGTACTGTTTCCTGCTGCCATTCGGCCTCGTCGATTCTCTTGGCTTCATGACGCCCTTCGTCGTCGCCATCGTCGCCTACACCTTCTTTGGCCTGGACGCGCTGGGCGACGAGATCGAGGAACCGTTCGGCGAGGATGCGAACGATTTACCCCTGTCGGCCATGTGCCGCGCCATCGAGATCAGTCTGCGCCAGTCCTTGCAAGACGACAATGTGCCACCGCCCATGGAAGCCGTCGACTTCCTGCTGAATTGATCCGCGCGCCAGCTTTCCCCTTGACCTTACCATCGGGGGAAGGCTTACAGTGGAGACACTTAATCATTCAAGGAGTGCTTGCCATGTATCAGTTACAAGTAGAAAACATGAGCTGCGGCCATTGCGTCGGCTCGGTCACGAAAGCGGTGCAAGCCATCGATCCGCAAGCCCAGGTGCAGATCGACCTGGCCAGCAAGCGCGTCACGGTGGAATCGTCGAGTGAACTGGGCGCCATCAGCGCCGCCATCGTGGAGGCGGGCTACCCCGTTACCCGCGCGCAATAAGCGGCACGCAAAGCGACACGCACAACAGCCGGCCTTCGCGCCGGCTGTCTTTGCTTACCCGTCCAGTTCCGGATAATGGCGGAAGATGCCTTCTTCATTGAAGGCGATTCTGCGCTTCGACTGCAGGTAGCGGGCGATATTCGGCCGCGCCGCCACGGCGTCGTGCAACTCAAGCAAGGCGGGGTATGCGGGCGCCAGGCGCGCCATGGCTTGCGGAAACGCAAAGCGCAGGCCGGCCAGCATCTGGAACAGCGACAGGTCGCCATACGTGAGCCGTGCGCCCACCAGATAGTGGCCGCGGCTGCGATTATTCAGCAGGACCTGGGTGAAATAATCGAGGAATTTCGGCAACCGTGTTTCGCGGAAATCCGCGCTGCGCAGCATGGCCGCCTGTTTCTGTTCCTCATAATATTGATTCATCGACAGCGGATGATGCGTGTCGTGCACTTCCGTCAGCCAGTCGGCCATCGTCAGTTGCAGCTGGTTCAGCCATAAACGGCCGCTTTCCGCGCGCGGCGCCAGGCCCAGGCGCCGGCCCAGGTAGAGCAGGATATTGCTGGTCTGGCCGATCAGCAAGTCGCCGTCGCGCAGCACGGGCGGCGCATAGGCCGCCTGTGGCGCGCTGCCGCCATCGAGACAGGCCAGCATGGCGGGAACGCCTTGCCCCTTGCGTTCAGGCAAACGGGCGATATCGCGGTAGTCGGCGCCCGCCGCTTCCAGGGCCAGGCGGATGAATTCGCCGCGCCCCTGTATCGTAGGCCAGTAGTACAGTTCGTAAGCCATACCCACCTCCGTTGATTTACCTCAATGGCAGCAAGCCTTCGCTTCCATATCGCCGGCCAGCCCCAGGCTTTGCAGGATGGGGCAATCAGGCTTGTCGTCGCCGTGGCACGATTGCGCCAGGTGGGCCAGCGTGTCGCGCATTTCCGTCAGTTCGGCGATGCGCTGGTTCAAGTCCGCGACATGGGCCAGGGCGATGCCTTTCACGTCCGCGCTGGCGCGCTGATCGTTTTGCCACAGCGACAGCAACTCGCGTATCTGCTCCAGCGAAAAACCGAGCCCGCGCGCGCGTTTGATAAAACGCAAGGCATGCAAGTCGTTCGGCGTATAAATGCGGTAACCGGCGTCGCTGCGCGCGCTGGGTTTTAGTAAGGCAATACTCTCGTAATAGCGTATCATTTTTGCCGATACGCCAGTTTCACTGGCGGCCTGGCCGATATTCATGCTCATGACTCCTTGGTATGCGCGTTGCCTGCATGACTGCGCGCTTTCCAGCGACGCAGCAACAGGGCATTGCTGATCACGCTGACGGAACTGAAAGCCATCGCCGCGCCCGCTACCATGGGGTTGAGCAAGCCGAAGGCGGCCAGCGGAATGCCGATCAGGTTGTAAATAAAGGCCCAGAACAGATTCTGCCGTATCTTGCTGTAGGTGCGGCGCGAGATATCGATGGCGTCCGCCACCAGGGCCGGATCGCCGCGCATCAGCGTGATGCCGGCCGCATGCATGGCCACGTCCGTGCCCGTCGACATGGCGATGCCCACGTCGGCAGCGGCCAGCGCGGGCGCATCGTTGATGCCGTCGCCCACCATGGCCACTTTCGCGCCCTCGCCTTTCAACACGACAATTTTAGCGGTTTTATCGGCCGGCAACATTTTCGCCGCCACCGTGTCGATGCCCAGGGCCTTGCCGACGGCGTCGGCGCTGCCCTGGTTGTCCCCAGTCAACATCACCGTGCGGATGCCCAGGCTGTGCAGATGGGCAATGGCCGCCTGCGCGTTCGGCTTGACCTGGTCGCTGAAGGCGAACAGCCCCAGCAATTGCGTACCCGAGGCCAGCCAGGAAATCGTGTTGCCCGTGTTTTCCAGCGACGAGGCCTGTGCCGCCAGCGGCGCCATGTCCACGTTTAACTCCTGCATCAGCCGCGTGCTGCCCAGTTTCAGGTCCAGGCCATCGACATGCGCCGCCAGGCCGCGGCCCGGCAAGGCCGACAGGGCCGTGGCCGGCAAGGGGTCGATGTGGCGCGCGCCGGCCGCATCCAGCACGGCCGTAGCCAGGCTGTGCTCGCTGCCACGCTGGATGCTGGCCGCCAGCTGCAACAGCCGTGCATCGTCGATGCCGTGCGCATGCAGGGCCGCCAGGGCCGGCTTGCCCACCGTCAGGGTGCCCGTCTTGTCGAACACGACGGTATTGACGGCGTGCGCCACTTCCAGCGCTTCCGCATCCTTGATCAGGATGCCGTAGCGGGCGGCAACACCCGTGCCGGCCATGATGGCCGTCGGCGTAGCCAGGCCCAGCGCGCATGGGCAGGCGATGACCAGCACAGCCACGGCATTGATGATGGCGTTTTCCAGCTCGCCGGTCGCGAACCACCAGCCCAGCATGGTCAGCAGCGCCAGCAGCAGCACCACGGGAACAAAAACCGCGCTGACCTTGTCGACCAGATGCTGGATGGGCGCCTTGGCCGCCTGCGCATCTTCCACCAGGCGGATGATGCGCGACAAGGTCGTCTCGCCGCCCACGGCTTGCGTGCGCACCAGCAGCAAACCATCGGCATTGATGGCGCCGCCCGTGACCTTGTCGCCCGGATGCTTATCGACCGGCAAGCTTTCGCCCGTGATCAGCGATTCGTTGACCTGGCTGGCACCTTCCACCACCACGCCATCGACGGCCACGCGCTCGCCGGGGCGGATGACCACCAGGTCGCCCACTTTCACCTGTTCCACGGGCAAGTCGAGCTCGACGCCGTCGCGGCGCACGCGGGCCGATTCCGGACGCAAGACTTGCAGCGCGCGGATGGCCGAAGCCGTCTGGCGCTTGGCGCGGCTTTCCAGCCATTTGCCCAGCAACACCAGGGTGATGACGACGGCCGACGCTTCAAAGTACAGGTGCGGCAGCATCTCGCCCGCCGTCAGCCATTGGTAGACAGACAAGCCATATGCGGCGCTCGTGCCCAGCGCCACCAGCAGATCCATATTGCCGCTGCCGGCACGGGCCGCCTTCCAGCCCGCCTTGTAGAAACGCGCGCCAAAATAAAACTGCACGGGCGTGGCCAGGGCGAATTGCGCCCAGCCTGGCAGCATCAAATGGATGCCGGCCCACTCGAGCAGCATGGGCAGCATCAGGGGGAAGGCCAGCACGGCCGCGAACGCCACTTTCATGCCGTCGCGGTTGGGGGCCACTGCGGGCGCGCTGGCCTGGCTGGCGGCGGGCACCGTGGCGGCATAGCCGGCCTTGTCGATGGCGGCGATCAGGGTGGCGGCATCCGCGCCGCCCGTGACCTTGATGCGCGCGCTTTCCGTGGCCAGGTTGACGCTGGCGGCCAGCACGCCCGGCACTTTCAGCAGGGCTTTTTCCACCCGGCCCACGCACGAGGCGCACGTCATGCCGGCGATGTTCAGGTCGATCTCGCGCTGCGCCACCGCATAGCCGGCCTTGTCCACCGCCGCCTGCAAGGTGGCCAGCGGAACGTTCTGGCTGGACGCCACCCTGGCCGTATCGGTGGCCAGGTTGATGCTGGCGCTGGTCACGCCCGGCACGGCCGCCAGCGCCTTTTCAACGCGGGCGGCGCACGAGGCGCAGGTCATGCCGTCGACCGTGAACGATTGCAAATAAGGGGAAGCTGGCTGCATGGCGCGGATCCTGTAGATAAGAGGTGATGTCTACAGGATCGTCCCTACCATGATGGGAAGGTCAAGCGAAACTTAGCGTACTTCGCAGTCGACGTTGTTCGACTTGCCCGGCGTGGTACTGCTGGCGGTCGGGGGCATGCTGGAATTGAACACGGGCGGCGGCGCAAACTTCATGCCCGGATTGGTCGGCAGCACCACCGGCGGCTGCCGGAAATTCGGCGTATAGCCGAACTGGTCGGCGGAAAAATTACTCGTACCCGATGGATTCGTCACATGAATCAGGCCATCGAGCACTTGCACATACAGGCCGGGAGCCCGTGGCGTCGACGATGCAGGCGCCGACACCACAGGCGTCGACAGTGCAGGCGTCGACGGGCCAATATACTCGGCAATAAATGTCGTGCCGCGAATGCCGATGGTGGCGGCCGGCGTCTTCATCTCGAAGCGCTCCTTGTTGCGCTTGCCCAGCAGCCCCGTGACGGAACGCAAGCCCCCCTTGAGCAGGCTGAAGATGGCGTGGTCGCCATCGGGCTGCTCGGCCGTGTAGCTGAATTGCTCGATCACGAAACTGGTATTCGGTTTCAAGGTGATTTCGCTATTGTCGATCAGCTTGATCAAGGCATAGGTCTCTTTTTCCGTCAGCAAGGTGTCGCCCTGCTCGACTTCGGACTTGATGGCCAGCAATTTCACCTTGCCGTCAGCCTTTTTCACCATCAGCGGACCGCTCAATTGCATGACGGTACCGGCCACCTGCCCAGCCCAGGCGTGCGCGCCCACGCACATCAGAGCCAGCCACAAAAAGGCATTAATTACAGTACATTTTTTTAGCAGCATCATTTTTTGTAAGTCCTGTTGAGTTACCTGTGGAGGCGGCACCATCCTTGTCGTCCGGTACCTTGTCATCCGGCTTGACTGGCAGCATGAAAGCGAGCGGGGCGTTGGCATGGTCGGCCTGCTTGATGACGTTCAATGTGCTATTGGTGATGACGATGATGACGGGCTGGTCGATGGTCGTGACGGGCAGGAAGATGGCATCCGCCATGGACACCGCGCCGTTCGGCGCCTGCAAGCTGACGTTGGCGCGCTGGCGGTTGATGCGCACACCGGAACCGCCCGTGATGCCGCCCGTTTTCGCCAGCACGCTCATGCTGGTCGCCGCCGGCAAAGTGAAGCCGGCCGTGTCCGCAAAGCGCACATTGCCTTGTGCGCTGGCGGAAAAATTGCCGCCGCCGACGATCTTGGCGTTGCCGCCGACAAGGACGTCGCCGCCTGCCATCAGGCTGATGTCGCGCGCCGCCGCCAGCTGCGCGCCATCGCCCAGCACCACGTCGGTGCTGGCATTGAGCGCGATGTCATTGCCCGCGATCCTGCCGTTGACGGTAACGGGGCTGCGCGCCGTCACGCTGACGTTGCCGCCATTCGCATCGATATTGCCAGCCGTGACGCCGCCCGTATTGTCGATGGCGATATTGCCCGCGCCAGTGGTCAGCGTTCCCAGGGTCAAGATGCCCGGCGCCGAGGTATTGTTCAGCGCAATGCCGCCCCCGGCACGATTGCTGGCGCTAAAACTGCTGACCTGATTGCCCGCATGACTCAACACGATGCCGTCGCGCGCCTGCGCGGTCAGGCTGCTGGCGAGCACCGCACCGTCCTGGCCGATGGCGCCGTTCAGGGCGCTCAGCTGCACATCGTTGGCCGCCAGGCTGGCGAAGCGCAGGTCGCCAGCCGCTTGCGTGATGGCCAGCTGGCCCGCCAGCCGGATGGCGCCGGCAGTCTGAGTAAAGCTGTTGGCGACGAGCAAGTTACCGTTGCCGCTCAGCAAGCCGCCGCCTTGCGCGTAGCGGTCGGCCGACAGGCTGCCGTTCAGCAACAGGCTGCCTCCGTTGACTTCCAGGCTGGCCAGCAGGGAACTATCCGGCGCCTTTTCACCGAGGGTCAGGCTGCCGCCCGTCAGCAGTAAGCCCGCGGACGCCGTCAGGTTTTTCAGAATGGTGTTGCCGGCCGCCGCGCTGTAGGTCACGATGCCCTTGCTGTTGCTAAAGTCGACAGCCAGCACGTTCGCGCCTTCCGGTACCACGCCGCCGTCCCAGTTGGCCGCATCGCTCCACAAGCCGCTGCCGCTGCCTACCCAGGTCGACAATTGTTTTTGCGCAATCGTCGCCTGCGTCGTGCCGCCCGTTGAGGTCAGCAGGTAATTACCCGCATCGGCGCCGCCCAGGCTCAGGTTCGTCACGAATACCGTCTTGCCCGCGCCCGCATTCTTGTCGCTGAAGCTGGCCAGGGCCGACAGGTCCAGGCGGTCACCGGCAACCCTGTCATCGCCGAAACCCAGCGCGGCGCCCGTCGTGCCGTCATAGACCTTGTTGACGCCGTTAAATTGCACGTTGAGGGTGCGCGGCGTGATGGCGAAAGTCGTCGTGCCGCCCATGGTGATGTCGTACTTGGTCGACCACAGGCCCGTCGCAGCATAGCTGCCCACGTTGCGCGCGTTGCTGCCGTAGCCGAGGCTGCCATTCACGCCCGTGTCGCCGTCGATCAATCCCACATAGGCGATCGAACCGAGGAAGGCGGCCAGCTGGCCATCGTAGACCTTGCCCGTGGCATTGCCCGCGAGGTTCACTTGCAGCGGCTTGAGGAAAGCCTTCAGCATCGGCGTCGTGTAGCCTTCGTACATGCGCCACACGCTGCTGAAATTGTAGTCGCTGAAGCTGCCCTGCTGCCGCATCTGCGCCGTGCTGCGGCCGCTGGAGCCGCCGCCACCGGTCTGCACCAGCGATGTTTCATAATTGAAAAAACCATAGCTGAACGGGGAACCGGCGGACACGCGGCCGGCCACCGCGCCCACGGACGCGTAGCCGTCGCCGCTCACGGCGCCGCTGCTGAAGACATGGCTGACGCTGCCCGTGCTTTCACCGACCAGCCCGCCCATGTTTTCCATGGACAGGATGGGATCGGCGGTAACGGCCCGCCCCACGGCGCCGCTGGCATATGCATCGTCGATGCTGCCGCCGTTCAAGCCCACCAGGCCGCCGATGCTGCGCGCGCCAGTGACATTGCCGGTGGCATAAGACTGGCTCAGCGCGCCCTGGTTGTTGCCGACCAGGCCGCCGATCATCTCGCGCGCGCCCGTCACCACGCCGGTGGCGTACGAAGTCGCGATGCTGGCGCCGGACGCATTCGAGCCCGCCAGGCCGCCGATGGCGCCGCCGTTGTCGGCATTGACGCCGGTGACGGCGCCGCTGCTGGCCGACAGCGTGATGGCGCCGCCGTTGCTGCCCACCAGGCCGCCGACATTGCGCTGGCCGCTGACGGCGACGCTGCTGTTCACGCCGGATATAGTGCCGCTGACGACCTCGCCGGCCAGCGCGCCCACGTTCGCCCTGCCGGTGACGCTGCCGCCGCTCAGGGTCAGGTTGCGCAAGGTGCCGCCCTGCACGGTGCCAAACAGGCCTGCCGCCGGTCCTGGCACCAGGCTGCGGTCGATTTTCAAATTGCTGAGTGTAAATCCGCCGCCATCGAACACGCCGGAAAAACCGATGCCGCTGCCGGCGATCGGCACGAAGCCCTGGCCATCGTTCCAGTTCGCCGTGCCGCTGGCGTCGATATTGCCGGCCAGGCGATAGCTGTTGCCCAGACCGAGGCTGGCGATGCCTTGCAAGCCATAGATATCGGCGAGCAGATAAGGTGTGGCGGCACCGTCGCCGCCGGCCACGCGCAGGAAACTGGCGCCGCTGCCGATGGTGAAGTTTCTGGCGCTAAATCCTGGCAGGGCCGCCGCGTTTTGCACCCAGACGCCGCCGTCGAGCACAAAGCTGCCGCCCACCGTCACGGCGCCCGTGGCCGTGATGGCGGAACCGGAATTGAGGTGCAGATCGCCGGTCCTGGCAAGCGCATCCGATATCCGCAAGCCGCCCGTATTCGTACCGTCGCCGATGGTCAGCGACGCGGCCGAGATGCCGGCCAGCTCAACCGCGTTCAAACTGAGAGCCGTACCCGATTTGGTGCCCAGGTCGATGCTGCGCGCACTGCTCAGGGGCTTGATGATGACATTTGCGCCGCCCGCCGTGCCGCCGACGTCGATGCCGCCGGCAACGGTGATATTGTCGGCCTGCAGGGTCACCGTCTGGCCGGCGATGCCGCTGCCAGCAAGCTGGCTGGCGCCGCCCGACAGATTGATGCCGCCCAGCGCGTCATTCGCGCGCAAGCTCAGATTGCCGTTACCGACATGGACCGTGGCGGCTCCTTCGATGCTGGCGCCGGATAGCGAAATGTTGCCGCCGTTGCTGGTGATAGCCGCGTTCAGATTGACGTTTGATCCCAGGCCATAGTTGCCGCCGGTGCTAGCAGGGTCATTCGCCGACAGGGTCACATTGCCGCCGTTGGTGGTGATGGCGGCGTAGACATTGATGGTTTCACCCGCCTGCGCCGTCAGGCTGACGCCGGAATTGAGCATGTTCACCGAACTGCTGAAATTGATGCGGTGCAGGGCTTGCAAGGTGACGTCGCTGGTGGCGCCGGAGATCGTATCGGCGCCGATGCTGGTGCTGCCGCTCGACGGCATGTCGCTGAACTGATCGACATTGGCAAGGCTGCCGCCTGCGCCCTGCACCACGTCGATATCATACGGATCGAGCAGCCAGTTGCCGCGCTTGCCGCGCGCCGCGCTGGTATTGACGCGGATGCCGTCGACGGCCAGGTAATGGCCGGACGTTTCCACGAAGCCGCCGTCGCCGCCCTGCGCCCCGCCGCGCGCGGAAATGCTGCCGTGCACCTGGGCCGATTCATTGCCCCAGGCGATGACCTTGCCGCCGTTGCCGCTGACAATCGCATCGGCATTGACGCTGGCATCCTTGCCGACGAGCACTTGCCGCGCATTTTGCACGGCCGCGTTCTTGCCCTGGTAATCGCCGCCCAGCAAGACCGTGCCGCCACCCGTGGCGCCGCTGGCATCGACGCGCGCATTGCCTTGCAAGCCCACCTGGTCGCCCAGCACGCGGATCTCGCCGCCCTTGCCCGCCGCGCCCGTGGCGCTGGTGATGCTGCCCGCCTCGAGCAACGCCTTGCCGCTGGCCTTGAGCACGATCTTGCCGTTCTCGCCCATGACGGCGCTGTTTGCATTGAGCACGCCGCGCTGGCTGACCAGCGCGCCGGCCATGCCGATGCTGCCGCCCTGGGCGATGATCTGGCCCAGGTTCAGGGCCTGGTCCGCCGGCGCCGACACCAGCACGCGCAATTCCGGGTTGCCGGGGTCGGCCAGCTGCACGCTGCGCCCGGCCGACAGGATCACTTCGCCATTCGGCGCCGTGATGACGCCGGTGTTTTCCACGTTCGGCGCGATCAGCAGTACCTGCCCGCCCTTGCCGGCATTGATCACACCCGCATTGCTGACACCGCCGGCCGCGCCGCCCGCCGTAAACTGGCGCTTGCCAGCCAGGAAATCCTCATTCGACATACCCAGGCTGGACGCGACCAGGCCGTTCACGTCCACTCTCGCCCCATGGCCGAAGACGATGCCGTTCGGGTTGATCAGGAAGACCTTGCCGTTCGATTCCAGGCTGCCGAGGATCTTGCTGGGGTCTTGTCCCGTAATGCGGTTGAGTACGGCGCTATTGCCGTTTTGCTGGATGAAACGCGTGATTTCACCCGCATGGATGGAAAAACTCTGCCAGTTGATGATGGTGTTGGGCGTGTTCGTAATCGAGAACACATTGCCCTGCTGGTTGAACGTGGCTTGTCCATTGACCACCTGCGGCAAGGCGGGGTTGGCTTGCGCTGCGCCGAAACAGCCGGCGAGCAGCAGCGCCAGCGCCGTGCGCCGCAACGGCGGACCGCAGGGCGGCAACGGCAAGGCGGAAAAGGGGGCGTTATTGTGCATGGTGTTCATCCTGATGCTAGTAAGCCAAGGCGAGTCGGAAATGCAGGCGGTTGGCGCCGCGCTGGCCCGTGTCGCCGCCGTTGACGACGTGCGCGTAATCGAGTTGCAGATTGGCGTAGCGGCTCAGCAGCAAACGCACGCCGAGTCCCCCGCTGGCGATGCCTTGCGAGGCGCTTTCGCCGGGCAGCGCATGGTTGCGGCGCAGCCAGGCCGTGTCATAGAACGCCAGCGCGCGGCACTGGTAGCCGAGGGCCTGGCCGCACCAGTTCGGCGTGTACAGCTCCAGATTCAGGCTGGCGCCGGAATCATTCGCTACCTCGCGCTCGGCGAAGCCGCGCACGGACGCGGCACCGCCGGCGCCGAACTGCTCGCCAGGCACCAGCGCGTCCGGCGTGACCTGGGCATTGAACAGGGCGCGCCATTGCCAGTCGTTGGCCAGCACGCGGCCCGAGCTGGCGCTCAGCCGCAAGGTATTGTAGGCGGCCTTGGCATGCGCGCGCACGCGGTCGAAATCGGCTTGCGCACCGTGTTTTCCACCAGGAATGTTATGCGTGAAGGTGACAGCCACGCTGGTCTCGCCTGCGGGCAGCGACCAGGCGCCGATATAGCTGACGCTGAGCGGGTGCACGGTAACGTCGGCGCCTAGCTCCATGCCGAACAGCTGCACGCTGTTGCGGTAAGCCTTGTAATCGATGCCGTACACGAGCTTGGGCTCGAAATCGTCGCGGCGGGCGAAGTTCTGGTTGTAGCGGATGCCGGCCATGCTGCCCTGGCCGCTGACGGCCAGATCAAAAATGCCAGCCGAAACGCTGCCCGAATCGACGTTCGAATAGCTGGCGAAAAAGTCCATCGAATCGCCCAGCGCGTACAGCGGCAAGTGGTAGCCGGCGCCATACACGCCGACCTTGTCCGGTTTTTCCAGGCTGCTCGTGTATTGCAAACTGGCAACATGATCGCGCCCGAACAGATTGGCATGCTGCAGCACCACGCCCGCGTGCGTCTTGCCCGTTTGCGTATTGCCCGTATTGTCCACGTTGAGCATGGCTTTCCAGGGCTTCTCATCGGCTACCGTGACGCTGGCGTCGATGGCGCCCGCCGGTTCGTCGGCCTGCAGCCGCACTTCGATCTTGCGCGCCGGGTTTTCATTGGCCAGCTTCAGGCTTTGCGACAGGGCCGCCAAGTTCGGCGTCTCGCCTTCGCGGAGATGCGGCAAGGCGCGCCGCACATTGGCCTCGTCCACATAGGCATTGCCGCTGACGGCAACCTTGCCCAGCGGTGTTTGCAGCACGCTCAGGCGCACCACGCCCCGTTCCAGCTCCTGTTCAGGCAATTGCACCTGCACGGCGCCGTAGCCGCGCGCGCGATAGGCGTTTTCCAGCGCCTCGACGGCGCGCGCCAGGTAGGAAAAATCGCGCTGCGGCCCCGCAAACGGCGCCAGCAAGGCCTGCACGTGGACGTCGCTGAGCAAGGTGTTGCCCTGCACCTCAAAACGGCTGATGTCGAAGCGCGGCACGCCGTCCTCCTGCGCGGCAGGCGTGGTGTCATCCATGGAAACGGCAGCGCCGGCGGCGCCGACGGCGAACAGCAGCGCGGAACCCGCAAGCAGGTGCACCAATCGATATGTCATGTGAAGGATTTCTTGTGTAACCGGACAAGCGCGCGGTCCCGCGGGCGCCAGGGCACTGTATCCGGCAATGGATTGAAGACAAATTTTAGACGGCTTTTAGTTTCCAGTCAGAAATTTCTAACGTTTTCCCGCGATTTTCACGGCAGCAGCACCATACATCATGCATACAAGCGCGAAAAATGATGCAAGCGACAACATTTTCCGGTCACATCACGGCCTTATTTATTATGCAATACGGTCACGCCATCCCAGTGGACTGGCGGCGGCGCAAGGCGGTACTGCGCCAGCCGCCCCGCGTACAGGCGGTACAGACCGTCTTCGGGGAAATCCGTCTGCAGGCTGGCCACGGCGGCCGCGGCCGCGTCCCAGTCCCGCGCGCGCAACAGCGCCAGGGCCTCGCTCCAGCGCGCCAGCTGGGCCAGTTCCTGCGCATCCGCATCGTCGCGCATGCCGCGTGGCTCGAAAATGGCCACGGCCTCCTGCTTGCCCAGCACCCTGACCAGGTCCAGCTCGCGATACAGGAAGGCGGGAGCCGCCGCGCGCGTGGCGGCCCCCACGACGATGCCCACGCCATATTGCTTGCTGGCCCCCTCCAGGCGCGCGGCCAGATTGACGTTGTCGCCCATCACGGTATAGGCGCGGCGAATGCGCGAGCCCATGTCGCCCACATGCATGGCGCCCGTATTGATGCCGATGCCGATGCGCAGCGGCGGCCAGCCGCGCGCGCAAAACTGCTGGTTCAGCCGCGCCGCGCTGCGCTGCATCAGCAGCGCGCTGGCCACGGCCCGGCTGGCATGGTCGGCAAAGGCCACGGGCGCGCCCCAGAACGCCATCACGGCGTCGCCGATGTATTTGTCCAGAGTGCCGCCGTGGCTGTCGCGGATATCCTGCGACATGGCGGTCAGGTACTGATTGATGTATTCGCGCAGCGTGGCAGGCGCCAGCTGCTCGGAAATGGCCGTAAAGCCGCGCACGTCGGCAAACAGCACCGTCAATTCGCGGTTCTCGCCATCCATCGTGTAACGCTGCGGGTTGTCCGCCATCTCGGCCACCAGTTCGGGCGCCACGTATTCGCCGAAGCGGGCCACCAGCGCGCGTCCCTTGCGCACCTCGAAAAAATAGCCCCAGGCCAGGTTGACGATGAACAGCGCGACGATCAGCAGCAACAGCACGGCACCGCCCAGCACCAGGTCGTGCACGGCGTACAGGTACAGGTTGATGCCGATGGCGGCCGCCAGCGCGCCCACGGCAGCCAGCATGACGCCGGCCGGCGGCAGCACGGCCAGTGCGCCGGCCAGCAGCAGGCCAAACAGCACGATCTGCACCAGTTCGAGCGCCGGCGCGTAGTCGGGGCGTGCCTTGAAGCGCCCGTCGAGGATGGACTTGATCAGGTTGGCGTGCACTTCCACCCCCGGATATTCCGCATTCACGGGCGTGGCGCGAATATCGTTCAGGCCAGGCGCGGTGGTGCCCACCAGCACGATGGCGCCCTTGAGCAGCGCGGCAGGCACCGTGCCGGCCAGCACGTCGGCAGCGGAGACATAACGGAAGGCGCCGCCGGCGGGGCCGCCCGTGCCGCGGTACTGCACCGTGGTGGTCAAGGCTTCGCCGACGGGAATCGCCATCGCGCCGCGCGGCGCAAACAGCACGACGTGTTCCAGGCCGCCATTCGCCAGTTCGCGTGCCGACAGGCTGTCGGCCGTGCCCGTGAAACGGGGGGCGATGGCGCGCGCCTGCAGGTAGACGGCGGCCGTGGCCAGCGACAGCGAAGGGTAATAGCCATCGCCGATACGCTGCAACAGGGTCGAGGAACGCACCACGCCATCGGCGTCGGTCAGCGCCGTGAAGATGCCGGCGCCGCGCGCGGCCGCCTGCAGGGGCGCGATATTGGCTTCGTAGCCGCGCGCCACGTAGGCCGTGAGCGTGCGCCCGTTCAAATCGGCGACGGTGAAGGCGGGCTTGGGCAGCACGCCCTTCCTTTGCTGCGCCGAGACGCTGTAGCCGAGCACCACGGGCTGGCCGCGCATGGCATCGGCCAGCAGGCCGTCGTAGTCCATGGCCGGACGCAGTTTTTCCAGCTGCGCCGGCAAGCCGGGCACGCCGGCCAGTTCGCCGCGCGCCAGCCTTTCCAGCACGGCGTAGCCGGAGCTGGTGTCAGGCTCGGGAAAGGAAATATCAAAGCCCAGCGCTGCCACGCGGTAATGGCCGGTGAGCTGGCGCACCAGGCGCGCCTGGACGTCGCGGCCCCAGGGAAAGCGCCCTATCCGCGCCAGGCTTTGTTCATCGATATCGACGATGACGATGCGGCCGTCGAGCTGCGGCTTTTCCGCGCGCATGCGCCAGTCGCCCAGCATGGCGTCCAGACGCGCAATGTTTTCGTTGCCTGCCAGACAGGCGATGGCGGCGCCCAGGATCAGGAGCACGCCCAGCAGCCAGCGCGCGCCATGCCTGCGCAAGGCCGGCGACAGCTTCAAGGGGTGTAGCCCGGGATGGACGCCTCGTCGACGGCATCGATCTGGCTCGGATGCAGGTGCTTTTCAGCAAAGGTCAGATACACCTTGCTGCGGATGAAGACGTCGAACAGCTCCGGGTCGATATGCCCGTTCAGGCTGAAATTGCCGAGGATGCGCAGGGATTCGGACAGCGGCTTGCCTTTTTTATACGGCCGGTCGCGCGCCGTCAGCGCCTCGAAAATATCGGCGATGGCCATCAGCCGCGCCGGCACCGACATCTGCTCCCTGGTCAGCCCCCGCGGATAGCCCTTGCCGTCCATGCGCTCGTGGTGACCGCCCGCATACTCGGGCACCTTGCTCAGGTGCTTGGGCCATGGCAGCGCCTCGAGCATGCGGATCGACACGCTGATATGGTTGTTGACGATGGCCCGTTCGGCCGCCGTCAGGGTGCCGGCGCGGATGGTCAGGTTTTCCGTCTCGTCGGCGTCGAGGAAATCGCTCAGTTCGCCGTCGGCCGCGCGCCAGCGGCGCCGCGCGATCTGCCGCACTCTTTCCTGGTCGGCCGGCGCCATGCTTTCACCGCCCACATTGACGCGGCGGATGAACTCGCGCTCTTCGCGCAGCGCGGCCTGTTCCTGCGCCAGCGCCTGCATGATGGCGTCCTTCTGCTGCGGCTGCGCCGCCTGCTGGCGCAGGGCGGCGATCTCGGCGTCGCGCAGCAGCACTTCGTAGCGCGTGTCGATCAGGGCGATGCGATCAAAAATGGTTTCCAGCTTGGTGGCCTTGTCGACCACGTGCACGGGCGTGGTGATCTTGCCGCAATCGTGCAGCAGGCCTGCCAGCCACAGCTGCTTGCGCTCGTTCTCGCTGAGGCGAAACTGGGCCAATGGCCCCGTATCGACAGCATGGGCGGCGTCGGCCAGCAGCATCGTCAGTTCGGGCACGAACTGGCAATGGCGGCCCGTGTACGGCGACTTTTCATCGATGCCGATATTGATCAGGGTGACGAGCGACTCGAGCAGCTCTTCGAGCTGCGAAATGAGCAGCTGGTTCGTCAGCGCCACGCCAGCCTGCGCCGCCAGGGCTTCGATGAAACGCTGGTCGGTCGGCGAAAAGGCGCGCACCTGGCCCGTCTCGCCATCCTTGGCATTGATCAGTTGCAGCACGCCAATCAAGTCTCCCTCGTGGTCGCTCATGGGCACCGTCAGGATCGATTGCGTATGGTAGCCGTGATGGCGGTCGAATTCGCGCATGCCGGAAAAATTGAAGGCCTCGTCGCGATAGACGTCGGCGACATTCACGCAGCGGCGCAGGTTGGCGGCATACGCGGCCACCGATGCCAGGTTGGCCTGGCCGGCGGCGTCGAACAGGGGCACGCCGGGCAAGCCGATGTCCGCCCCTTGCATGATGCCCAGGCTGTCGTTGACGCTGATGTGGAAATCGAGCTGGCGGCCGTCCGCGGCGGGCCGGTACAGCGTGGCGCCGTCGGCGCCGCTCATGTTTTTTGCCAGCATAACGATGCGCTGCAACAACGGTCCGAGATCGCGCCCCTGGCTTCCCTGTCCATGGCCGAGCGCGACACTGAGCTCGGTCAATTGCTCCAGTCTGTGGGCGATTTTCTCAGGGTGCAGCTGAGGCATGTTGGCAGCGATCAGGTAATGGGCAAGCAAAAAAAGGGGAAGTCGGCAAGCGCCAGTGTAACGGCCGTCCCGCGCACTGTACATTACTTAGTCACAACAGAATGAAATAACTTGCCGTGTTGCAACACTCACAAATGTTGCCGCCAATCTCATTAATTAGAATAGAATCAACAATAATTACACTGTAACAAGGTACTGAATGAAATTCACGTTCAGGGGCGTACGCGGCTCTATCCCCTCCCCCGGTCCGCGCACGGCCCGCTATGGCGGCAACACCACGTGCATCGAAGTGCGCACCGACGACAGCCTGATCATTCTCGATGCGGGCAGCGGCATCTTTTCACTGGCGCAGCAGCTGCCGGCGGGCCAGCCCGTCGATGCGCACGTCTTCATCACGCACAGCCACTGGGACCACATCCATGGCTTGCCCATGTTCTCGCCCCTGTTCGTGGCCGGCAACCGCATGCGCCTGCATGGCGCCATGGACGCCATCAGCGGGCGCGGCATCGAGCATGTAATGGCGGTGCAGCTGCAAAACAGCTACTTTCCCGTCAGCGAAGCGGCCATGGCGGCCCGCATCGAGTACCGCACCCTGGCGCCCGGCGACACCGTCGAAGTGGGGAGCGCGCGCGTGCGCGGCACGGAAATGAACCATCCGGTCGTCAACCTGGGCTATCGCATCGACTGCGCCGGCGCCTCGCTGTTTTTCAGCGGCGACCATGAACCGTTCTACAACCTGCATCCGCCCGGCCATGCCGAGCACGCGGCCTGCGCGGCGCGCAACGCGCAGCGCCAGGCCGGCATCGATGCGCTGGTCGCCGGCGTCGATGCGCTGATCATGGACTGCTCCTACACGCGCGAGGAATACCCGGGCAAGCAGGGCTGGGGCCACGGCACCTTCGACGCGGCCTTCGACCTGGCCCTGCGCTGCGGCGCGCGGCGCCTGTACTGCACCCACCACGAACCGACGCGCAGCGACGCGCAACTGGAAGCCGTGTTCGCCGACGTGATGGGCCGCTATGCGAGCCGGCTGGGCAGCCTGCAGGTCTTCCTCGCCAGCGAGGGGCTGACGGTGGAACTGGCCGGCGCATAAAAAAAGGGAACCTTTTGGTTCCCTTTTTTATACATGCGCCCAGTTGACCCAAGGCCCTCTGAAAACCGTAGCGAGCAAGCCCGATATCGGACTGAGTAGCGGAGCTGTACTTTAGTACAGTGAGCAACGGATATTCGATAGTGGGCTGCGCAGTAGGTTTGCAGAGGTGCCTTACATGATGTGGTGGCCAATCCACCAGGCGACTGCCGCGACAAACGCGGAAGCGGGAATCGTGAAGATCCAGGCCCAGACGATATTGCCAGCCACGCCCCAGCGCACGGCCGACATTTTTTGCGACGAGCCGACGCCGACGATGGCACCCGTGATCGTATGCGTGGTCGACACAGGAATGCCCAGCGCCGTCGAGACGAACAGGGTGATCGCGCCGCCCGTTTCGGCGCAGAAGCCGCCGACCGGTTTCAACTTGGTGATCTTCTGGCCCATGGTCTTGACGATGCGCCAGCCGCCGAACAGGGTGCCGAAGCTGATCGCCGTGTAGCACGAGATGATGACCCACATCGGCGGCATCTGGTCGTTCGCGCTGGAATAACCTGCGGCGATCAGCAGCATCCAGATAATGCCGATGGTTTTTTGCGCATCGTTGCCGCCGTGGCCCAGGCTGTAGGCGGCGGCCGATGCCAGTTGCAGGCGGCGGAACCACTTGTCGACCTTGCGCGGCGTCGAGCGGACGAATATCCACGACACGAGCAGCATCATGATGGAGCCGAACACAAAACCCAGCACGGGCGCGATGACGATGAAGGCCACGGTTTTCCACAGGCCGGCCGCGACCAGCGCGCCCGTGCCCGACTTGGCGACGGCGGCGCCCACCAGGCCGCCGATCAGCGCGTGCGAGGACGACGATGGAATGCCGTAGTACCAGGTAAACAAATTCCAGAAGATGGCGCCCATCAGCGCGCCGAAGACCACGTACTGGTCGATCACGGCCGGGTCGATGGTGCCCTTGCCCACCGTGGCGGCCACGGTCAGCTGGTGGAACACGAAGATGGCGACGAAGTTGAACGTGGCGGCCATGGCAACCGCGGTCTGCGGTTTCAATACGCCCGTCGAGACCACCGTGGCGATCGCGTTGGCGGCATCGTGGAAGCCGTTCATGAAGTCAAACAGCAGCGCGAGGACGATCAACAGGCCTAGCACGTAGATGCTGATTTGTATGGTCATTGTAGTTTCTTTTCTGATTCTGGTTCAGGACAGGCCCAACGCTTACGCGTTTTCGACGATGATGCCTTCGATAATATTGGACACGTCTTCGCAACGGTCGGTCACGGTTTCCAGAATTTCGTAGATCGCTTTGAGCTTGATCAGGTTGCGCACGTCCGGTTCGTCGCGGAACAGCTTGGACATCGCGGCGCGCATCACGTGGTCGGCGTCCGATTCCAGGCGGTCGATCTCTTCGCAGATGGCGACGATCTTGCGCGAATTATCCATGTTGTGCAGCATGGCGACGGCGTCGCGCACTTTCTCGGTGCAGGCCAGCACCAGTTCAGCCAGGCGCTTGGCTTCCGGCGTGACGGCTTTCAGGTCGTACAGCGAGACGGTTTGCGCGGCGTCTTCCAGCAGGTCGAGGATGTCGTCCTGGCGCGTGATCAGCTGATGGATGTCATCGCGGTCGATCGGCGTGATGAAGGTCTTGTGCAGCATTTCCACGGTGGCGTAGGTGACTTTGTCCGCCTGTTTCTCGATGCTTTCGATCGCATGCACGCGGTTTTCCAGGTCGTCGAAATTGGTCATCAGGCCGAGCATCTCTTTTGCGCCTTTGACGCACAGTTCCGCGTGCTGGTTAAACAATTCAAAAAACTTGCCCTCAGTGGGCATCAAGCGTCCAAACATGTCATTCTCCGTTAAGCATTGAGTCGTGTTATTTACTACAGAAAGCCGCCCCGTATGAGGGGGCGGCCGATGGAATTGCCAGTGCTGCTGAGTCTTAGTCGCCTTGGTAAAGCGCCAGGCCACCACTGTAATTGCCAAATTTGGTGTACTGCCCCATGAAGGTGAGGCGGATGCTGCCGATTGGACCGTTACGCTGTTTACCGATGATGATTTCGGCCGTTCCCTTGTCCGGCGAGTCGGGGTTATACACCTCGTCGCGGTAAATGAACAGGATCACGTCGGCATCCTGCTCGATAGCGCCCGATTCGCGCAAGTCGGACATCACGGGACGTTTGTTCGGGCGTTGCTCCAGCGAGCGGTTCAGCTGGGACAGCGCGATCACGGGACAGCCGAGTTCCTTCGCCAGGCCCTTCAAGCCCCGCGAAATCTCGGAAATTTCCGTGGCGCGGTTGTCGCCCGGGGTATTGGCCGACATCAGCTGCAAATAGTCGACGATGATCAGGCCAAGCTTGCCGCATTGACGCGACAGACGGCGCGAGCGGGCGCGCAATTCGATCGAGTTGAGCGCCGGCGTTTCATCGATGTACAACTGCGCGTCGTTCATCTTCTGGATTGCATTCGTCAGGCGCGGCCAGTCTTCGTCGTTCAGGCGGCCCGTGCGCAGGCGGTGCTGGTCCAGCTGGCCGACGGAGCCGAGCATACGCATGGCCAGCTGGGCGCCGCCCATCTCCATCGAGAACACGGCCACGGGCAAGCCGCTGTCGATGGCCACGTTTTCGCCGATGTTGACGGAAAACGCCGTCTTGCCCATCGACGGACGTCCCGCCACGATCACCAGGTCGCCCGGCTGCAGACCCGAGGTCATGCGGTCGAGGTCGATGAAACCGGTGGGCACGCCCGTGATTTCACTCTGGTTGTCGCGGCTGTACAGTTCGTCGATGCGCTCGACCACTTGCGTCAGCAGGGGCTGGATGGCGGTCCAGCCCTGGGCGCCGCGCGCGCCTTCTTCGGCGATGGCGAAAATCTTCGATTCGGCCTCGTCAAGCATCTGCTTGACTTCCTTGCCTTGCGGGCTGAAGGCCGTGCCGGAGATATCGTCGGCGACGGTGATGAGCTTGCGCAGCACGCCGCGGTCGCGCACGATTTCGGCATAGCGCCGGATGTTCGCAGCCGATGGCGTATTTTGCGCCATGGCGTTCAGGTAAGCGAGTCCGCCCACATCCTCGGCCTTGCCGAGCTGGGTCAGGGTTTCAAAAACAGTAATGACATCGGCTGGCTTGGAAGCGTTAACCATCTTGACGATTTGCTCGAAGATGATGCGATGGTCATAGCGATAGAAATCCTCCGCATGCATGAAGTCGGCAATGCGGTCATAGGCGGCATTGTCGCGCAGCAGACCACCGATGACGGATTGTTCTGCTTCGATCGAATGCGGCGGAATACGGAGGGAATCCAGTTGCGGATCAGAGGGGGCGTTCATGGCGCGAATTATACCCGCTTCGGCGTGCCGGCAAAAATAAAGGGCTGAAAATGAGCGAAAAAAAGGCCACAAAAAAGCCGGGCGAACCCGGCTTTTCATAGTGCGGCAGCGCTTGCGGGCCAGGCCCGCAGACGATTACGCGTTCGCGTCTGGAACGACAGCGATCACCACTTCCACGACCACGTCGGTGTGCAGAGCAACCGAAACGTTGTGCTCGCCAACGATCTTCAGCGGGCCGGTAGGCATGCGGATTTGTGCTTTTTCAACAGCAAAACCTTGCTTGGTCAGCGCTTCAGCGATGTCGAAGTTGGTGACGGAACCGAACAGACGGCCATCGACGCCAGCTTTTTGAGCAACTTGAACGGTCAGGCCGCTCAGTTTTTCGCCCTGGGCTTGCGATGCGGCCAGTTTGGCGGCAGCAGCTTTTTCCAGTTCGGCGCGCTTGACTTCGAATTCAGCCACAGCGGTTGCCGTGGCACGACGTGCCAGGCGTTGCGGGATCAGGAAGTTACGTGCGTAACCGTCCTTGACTTTGACGACTTCGCCGAGGTTACCGACGTTTACAACTTTTTCTAACAGAATGATTTGCATAGTTCTTCTCCAGGAATATCTGACCGATTAAGCGTGGTGCAGATCGGTGTATGGCAGCAGCGCGAGGAAGCGAGCGCGCTTGATTGCGGTGTCGACTTGGCGCTGGTAGTGCGCTTTGGTACCGGTCAGGCGTGCTGGCATGATCTTGCCGTTTTCCTGGACGAAGTCTTTCAGCGTGTCGACGTCTTTGTAGTCGACTTGCTCAACGTGAGCTGCCGTGAAGCGGCAGAACTTCTTACGTTTGAACAATGGGTTTTGCTGTTTGCGTTTTTCTTTAAGCTTGAGCTTATTTTTGTCGAACTTTTTACCGAATGCCATGTCAGGCTCCTGTATCTAAAATGCGCTAGTCGGGAATGACTGCACTAAAATCAATGATGTGAAACACCAAACTCTTGCTGTTGCGGCTCTTTCTGGCCAGGAAACCCGTGAACTGATAGACCCCGCCCAAGCTTGCCTGGCTGAACCGGCCTGAAATTTCGCCAGCGGCAAGCGCGGCAACATCAAACTCGGTCAAACGGGCAATTCCTGCTTCCATCTGCTGCGAACTGTGTTGCAATACTGCATTCACAATCGGCAGCCCTGCCGGGGTATAGCGCAATATTTCGCGCTCGGCAATGATGGCGGTAACTTGTAGCTGGTTCAGCGCACGATCCTGGTCAGAAATTAAGCGGCTGCGGCTGGAGCGGCTGCTGGTGCTTCGGTGCGGTGGCTTTTGGCCGCGTCTTCGCGTTGTACCGATTTCATCATCGGCGAAGGAGCTGTTTCAGCTTTCTTCATTTTAACGGTCAGGTGACGCAACACGGCATCATTGAATTTGAATGCTGTTTCCAACTCGACCAGGGTCTCGTTGTCGCATTCGATGTTCAGGCAGATGTAGTGTGCTTTAGGCAGCTTTTGGATCGAGTAAGCCATTTGACGGCGGCCCCAATCTTCCACGCGGTGAACCGAACCGCCGCGGGTGGTTACGCTGGCTTTGTAGCGTTCGATCATCGCGGGCACTTGCTCGCTTTGGTCCGGATGGACGATAAAGACTATTTCATAATGACGCATGCAAACTCCTTCAGGTCGGATTAATAATCGCCCACCCCGGCGTCAAGACGGGTGTGGGAAGGTCAGCCGAAGATTATAACTGCCTTTTGCGAACTATTCAATGATTGCTTGCGCCGCGCCCGCCAGCGACCGCCGTTCTTGCCCGAACAGCAGGTTTTCTTTCAAAATCGCTGAAAAAGGCCGAATTCCGCTTGCATAGTGGGCGATACTGTACAAAAATACAGACTGTTCATATAGACAGCATTTTAGTATGCACCCACCGCTCATGATCAAGCTGACAGCACGACAAGAACAAATCCTGAACCTGATCAAGGATGCGATTGAAAACACGGGCTTTCCGCCCACCCGTGCCGAAATCGCCAATGAACTGGGTTTCAAATCGGCCAACGCGGCCGAAGAGCATCTGCAGGCCCTGGCCCGCAAGGGCGCCATCGAGATCTCGCCGGGCACTTCGCGCGGCATCCGCCTGATCGGTGCGGCGGCCGAGGCGCTGCCGAAGGTAGCGCCGGCCCTGCTGATGTCGCTGCCCCTGATCGGCCGCGTGGCGGCCGGCTCCCCCATCCTGGCGCAGGAAAACCTGGAAGCGAGCTACAACGTCGACCCGGCCCTGTTTTCGGCCAAGCCGGACTTCCTGCTGAAAGTGCGTGGCTGGTCCATGCGCGACGCCGGCATCATGGATGGCGACTTATTGGCCGTCAAAAAGGTCGACAGCGCCAAGAACGGGCAGATCGTCGTTGCCCGCATCGGCGACGAAGTCACCGTCAAGCGCTACAAGAAGACGGGCTCCGTCATCGAACTGTTCCCGGAAAATCCCGACTTCAAGGTCATCACCGTATCGCCGGAAGACGAATTCGCCCTGGAAGGTTTAGCCGTAGGTTTGATGCGCAGCTGGCATTAAGTTGCACGCCGGGGTCAGACCCGCCGGGTCTGACCCCAGTTTTTAGTTGCCCCCGTCTCATGCCTGACACGCAAGTTTCAATGCCCGACAAAACCGTCGCGAGCGGAAGGGAGAGGTGGCCGAGAAGCGGAACCATACTCAGTACGGGGGCGCCGAGCCGGTGAGCATCGCAAGCCGCCTATACCGACGCGCAGCAGGTTTGGCTGGGCATCATTCCTCAAGCGCGCTGCTGAAATCCTCGAGCAGATCCACCTCGTCCTCGATACCGACGGAAACGCGGATCAGCGACTCGGCGATGCCCATGCTGGCGCGCCGCTCGGCCCCCATCTCGTAAAAAATCGTGTGGGCGACGGGAATGACGAGGGTGCGCGTGTCACCGAGGTTACTGGCTGGAATGGCCAGATTCAGGCGGTTCAGGAAATCGAAGCAATCGATGCCATCCTTCAACTCAAAACTGAACAGCGAACCATAGCTGCGGAACAGGTCCGTCGCCAGCGCGTGCTGCGGGTGCGACGGCAAGCCCGGATAGTGCACGGCAGCGACGCGCGGGTCCGCCTGCAGCATCGTCGCCAGCGCCAGGGCGTTCGAGCAGGTGCGATCCAGGCGCAAGGCCATGGTTTCCGCGCCGACGGCGAGATGGTGCGCCGCTTCCGGGCCCAGCGAGGCGCCGAAATCGCGCAAGGCCTTGGCGCGGATCTGCGCGATGCCCCACTGGGCCGGCGCCGCCTTCTTGTAATTCTCGAAAATGTTCGGATACTGTGTCCAGTCGAACACACCCGTGTCCGTCAAGCTGCCGCCGAGCGCATTGCCGTGGCCGCCGATGGATTTCGTCAAGGCGTTGACCACCAGGCCCGCGCCCACGGCTTTCGGGCGGAACAGGTAGGGCGTCGTCATGGTGTTGTCGACGATGTACAAAATGCCCTTCTCGCGGCACAGGTCACCGATTTTTTTCAGGTCAGCGATTTGTGTGCGCGGATTGGCAATAGTTTCCACGAAAACAATCCGCGTGGCCGGCGTGATGGCGGCCGCCACATTCGCCACATCGGTGGCGTCGACGAAGGACACGGCCATGCCCTGTCCCGTTACCGTTTGCCACAGGCTGTTGGTATTGCCGAACAGAAAGGCCGACGACACCACGTGGTCGCCCGCGCGCAGCAAGGACTGCACCACGGCGCCGATGGCGCCCATGCCGGTGGCGAAGCACAGGGTCGCCACGCCGTCTTCCATCTTGTTGACCTTGTCTTCCAGCGCGGACACGGTCGGGTTACCCTGGCGGCCATAGCGAAAGCCCGGCTCCTTGCCCTGGAAGACGGAGGCGAGCTGGCGCGCGTCGCCGTAGCCGAAGGCAACGGAGGTGTGCACGGGCTTGTGCAGCGAGCCGTGCTCGATGCCCTTGCGGCGGTCGTTATGCAGGATGGTGGTGGTAAAGCCGTAGTTTTTTTTATCGTTCATGATCGCGGAGCAAAAAAAGCCCGGCGCTAGCCGGGCAAGATAATTACGCTTCTGTCGTTGCCAGGTTCAGGTTCAGCTGGGAACGGGGCGTATCTTCGGGCGCTGCCGCCTTCGGATGGTGGCGCGCATATTCGAGGCGGTCCAGGTATTCCTGCGACACGTCGCCCGTCACGTAGACGCCGTCGAAGCATGACGCCTCGAAGTTCGTCAGGGCCGGGTTGACGTCGGCAATCGCCTGCTTGAGGGCGCCGATGTCCTGGTACACCAGGTAATCGGCCGTGATTTCGCGGCACACTTCTTCCGTCGTGCGGCCGTAGGCGATCAGCTCGTCACGCGTCGGCATGTCGATGCCGTATACGTTCGGGTAGATCACCGGCGGCGCGGCCGAGGCGAAGATGACCTTCGTCGCGCCCGCTTCGCGCGCCATCTGCACGATTTCACGGCTGGTGGTGCCGCGCACGATGGAGTCATCGACCAGCAAGACCACTTTGTCCTTGAATTCCGATGGAATCGCGTTGAGCTTCTGGCGCACGGATTTCTTGCGCGCCGCCTGGCCCGGCATAATAAAAGTGCGGCCGATGTAGCGGTTCTTGATGAAGCCTTCGCGGTACTCGATGTTGAGCGCCATGGCCAGCTGGATGGCGGCCGGACGCGAGGAGTCGGGAATCGGCATGACCACGTCGATATGCACGCCAGGCAACTCGGTGCGGATTTTTTCCGCCAGGTATTCGCCCATTTTCAGGCGCGTGGCGTACACGGAGGCGCCGTCGATGACGGAATCGGGACGGGCCAGGTAGACGAATTCGAACACGCACGGATTCAGGCTGGCGTTATCGGCGCACTGAGCGCTATGCAATTGCTTGTCGGCATCGATGAAGACGGCTTCGCCGGGGCCGATGTCACGCACGAAGCGGAAACCCATGCCTTCCAGGGCCACGGATTCGGAGGCGATCAGGTATTCAGGCCCCTGCTCCGTTTCATTGATACCCAGGCACAGCGGGCGGATGCCGTGCGGGTCGCGGAAGGCCAGCAAGCCCACGCCGGCGATTTGCGCCACGGCGGCATAGCCGCCCTTGACGCGGCGGTTCAGCACGGTGACCGCCTTGAAGATGGCGTCGGGGTCCAGGTTCAGGCCCGTCGTCGCTTCCTGGATTTCATGCGCCAGCACGTTGAGCAGCACTTCCGAGTCGGAATCGGTATTGATGTGACGGCGGTCGTTCTTGAACATTTCCTGCTTCAACTGCTCCCAGTTGGTCAGGTTGCCATTGTGCGCCAGCGTGATGCCGAACGGCGCATTCACATAAAACGGCTGTGCTTCCTCTTCGCTCGACGAACCGGCCGTCGGGTAACGGCAGTGGCCGATGCCCGTAGTGCCTTGCAGCGAACGCATATTGCGCGTACGGAAGACGTCACGCACGAGGCCGTTGGCCTTGTGCATGGAAAACATACTGCTGTGATTTGTCGCAATCCCTGCCGCATCCTGACCGCGATGTTGCAAGAGCAACAATGCATCATAGAGCAATTGATTGACAGGTTGATGGGAAACGACGCCGACGATGCCACACATGGTGTGCTCCTAAACTGTGCTACTGATTTTAAAAAAAATTCAAAATTTCACATGCTGCGCGTAGGCGGCAGGCAGATAAGGCTTGATGGCGCGCGCGCCCTGCTCCGCGAGCGGGCTGAGCAGCGCGTTTTTCCAGAAGGGCTGCTGCGGTACGGAAGTCATGCCGCACAAGATGACGGCGGTCAGCACGATCACAAGGCCCCGCGCCAGGCCGAACAGGCTGCCCAGGGTACGGTCAGCCAGGCTCAGGCCTGTCACCTTGACCAGCGCGTCGACCGTCATGGACAGCAATCCCATCAAAATGCGCACGCCGATGAACAGCACGACGAAAGCCAGCAACAGACGGATGGCTTCGCCCGGCACGGCTTCCGGCAGGAATTTCGCCAGGGTGGCGCCATAGGCGTTGGCAATGACGAACGCCACGATCCAGCTGACCAGCGACAGTATTTCCTTGACCAGGCCGCGCATCATGCTGATCAGCACGGACGTGGCCAGCACGAACAGCACCAGGTAATCGAAGATCGTCACGCGCGTTCAGCCTTGCATCGTCACACCGGCACCAGGCTGCCGCCCAGGCCCAGTTTTTGCAGCTTGGCGCGTGTCTTTTCCGCATCGTCACGGCTGCCGAACGGCCCCACTCTTACACGGATGCGCTCGCCCGCCGGGCTGGAGACTTTCTGCGTGTACGACTTGATGCCTGCTTCCCGCAGCTTCTCCTGCAATTCGTCGACCTTGTCCTGCGTCGCCAGGGCCGCCACCTGCACCACGAACTTGCCATTGCCGGCATCGTGCGCTTTTTCCTGTGGCTTATCGAGCGGCTTGCCCTCCAGAATTGCCATGGCGCGCGCCGCATCGTCGGCCGACTGCGCCGGCTTGGCCGGTTTCGGCTCCGGCTTGGCTTCCGGTTTTACTTCATGTTTGGGTTCCGGCTTCGGTTCAGGCTTGGGCTCGTGCCTGGCTTCCGGCTTGGGCTCGTGTTTCGGCTCCGGCTTCGGCTCCACCTTGACAGGCTTGGGTTCAGGTTTCGGCTCGACATAGGCCGGCTTCACCGGCGCAGGCTCGGCAGCTGCCAACACGGGTGCCGGCGCCGGCTTGGGCCTGGCGACTGGCGGCAGCGGCGCATCGACAATTTCCTCGGACTGGTCCAGGCCAGTGTTTGCAGCCGTCTGGGCTGGCATGGCCGGCACCGGGGCCGGCGCAGGCGCAGCAGCCGCCTTTTCTTTCGAGGGGATGTCGATGGCGATGTCGTTGACGGGCGCTTTCGGTTCGGAATCGAGCAGCATCGGCAAGCCGACGGCGACGCCCAGGGCCAGGGCGATGGCCCCGACCAGGCGGCGGCGTGCGCGCTTTTTTTCAGGCAAGACCGGGTCCGGCGTTTCCTTGCCGCCACGGCGCGATCCGCCGCCACCGGAGGTGTTGGCGGCGCGTTTGCGGGTCGGCGACTGTGCTTCGCCAGGGACATAAAAGCCGCTGTCTTCGCCAGAGGATTCTTGCTTGTTTTTAAACAGTTTCGAGAACAAGCCCATGCGTGATTTTCAGTCGAGTGCGTTTCAGTGAAGTGAGGATTTTCGGGCCTTCATCACGCCGGCAACGGTGAGGAAAGAACCAAAGACCACAATTCTATCATTCTCACCGGCCCGGCTCATTGCATTTGCAAAAGCTTGTGCCGGATCATCGAAAATAGACACAGTATGCTCGCTGCTGTCGGGTTTATCTTCCAACATGATCTGCACCTTGGCGGCCAGCTCGGAGGCCGTGGCCGCGCGCGGCGACGGCAGGCCCGCCAGGCACCAGTGATCGACGTGCTCGCTCATGGCGGCGAGCACGCCATCGATATCCTTGTCGTGCATGGAGCCGAACACGGCATAGGTGTACGGGTGGAATCCCATATTGCCCAGGTTCTGGTTGAGGGCCGAGGCCGCGTGGGGATTATGCGCTACATCAAGGATCACGCTGGGACGGCCAGGCAAGACCTGGAAGCGGCCCGGCAGTTCCACCGTCACGAGGCCCGTGCGCACTTCCTGCGCGCCCACGGGCAGTTTCAATTTCAGCACTTCCAGCGCGGCCAGCACGGCGGTCGCGTTGAGGATCTGGTTGGCGCCGCGCAAGCTCGGGTAGGCCAGCGAATTGCGGCGCTGTTCGCGCCCGCCATAGTTCCACTGCTGCTTGTCGCCCGAATAGTTGAAATCGCGGCCCATCAGCCACAGGTCGGCGCCGATGGCCTCGGCATGGTCGATCAAGGATTGCGGCGGCACGGGGTCGCTGCAGATGGCCGCCTTGCCCGGGCGGAAGATGCCGGCTTTTTCAAAGCCGATCGCTTCGCGCGTGTCGCCCAGGTAATCCGTGTGGTCGATATCGACGCTGGTGACGATGGCCACGTCCGCGTCGATCACATTGACGGCGTCCAGGCGCCCGCCCAGGCCCACTTCCAGGATGGCCACGTCGAGCTTGGCCTGCGACAGCAGGTGCAGGATGGCCAGGGTGGTGAATTCGAAATACGTGAGCGGCGTGTCGCCGCGCACGGACTCAACAAAGTTGAAGCTGGCGACAAGCTGTTCGTCGCTGGCCATCTCGCCCAGCACGCGGGCGCGCTCATTGAAATCGAGAAAATGCGGCTTGATGTACAAGCCCACTTTGTATCCGGCGCGCAACAGCACCGATTCCAGCATGGCGCAGGTGGAACCCTTGCCATTCGTGCCCGCCACCATGATCACGGGGCAAGTAAAAGCGAGCTGCATGCGCGCCTTGACGGCTTGCACGCGGTCCAGGCCCATGTTGATCTGGGTTTCCGAATGGCGGGTTTCCAGCAGGGCGAGCCAGTCCGGCAAGGTGGTGGGGAGGTTTTGCATGGGAGACTTCTTGATGAGGAGACAGTGCGCGCGGCGCGCAGACGGTGTGGCGTGGCAACCAGGCGGGTCCGCAGGACGCCGCCCGGCCTGTAACTATTGACGATTAAGCAAGCACTTCAACGGCCTGGTTCTGCAACAAGGCCAGCAGACGGGCGATTTCTTCGCGCATCTTGCGGCGGTCGACGATCATGTCGACGGCGCCCTTGGTGACGAGGAACTCGGCGCGCTGGAAGCCTTCCGGCAGTTTTTCGCGCACGGTGTTTTCAATCACGCGCGGGCCGGCGAAGCCGATCAGCGCTTTCGGCTCGGCGATGACGACGTCGCCCATGAAGGCGAACGAAGCGGACACGCCGCCCATGGTCGGGTCGGTCAGCACGCTGATGAATGGCAATTTCTTTTCCGACAACTTGGTCAGCATGGCCGTGGTTTTCGCCATCTGCATCAAGGAAAGCAAGCCTTCCTGCATGCGCGCGCCACCGGTGGCGGTGATGCAAATGAACGGCACTTTCTGCTCCAGTGCGATCTGCGCGCCACGCACGAAGCGCTCGCCCACGACAGAACCCATGGAGCCGCCCATGAACTCGAATTCGAAGCACGCCACGACCACTGGCAGGCTCATGATGGCGCCGCCCATGACAACCATCGCATCGGTCTCGCCCGTCGCTTCCATGGCAGATTTCAGGCGGTCCGGGTATTTCTTGCTGTCCTTGAACTTCAAGGTATCGACAGGCAGGATTTCCTGGCCGATTTCATAGCGGCCGCCCGCGTCGAGCAGGCTGTCGAGGCGTTCACGCGCGCGGATGCGCATGTGGTGATCGCATTTCGGGCACACGTGCAAATTCGATTCCAGGTCCGTACGGTACAGCACGGCTTCGCACGACGGGCACTTGACCCACAGGCCTTCCGGCATGGTCTTGCGCGCGGCAGCATCAGAACGCTGGATGCGCGGTGGCAGCAGTTTTTCCAACCAACTCATATTTTCTCCTTGGGCCCTTGCAGGGGTAGCGTCGGTGGACGCCCCCGGCAGACGGTCAACGGCGACGCCCCGCGGGGCGCCACCAAAAATTTTATCTATTGCACAATAACAGGCATTCAGTGGCCGAAGTGTAGCCGTTTATCGCCGGGCTGTCGAACTTTGCCGCCAACACATCTTGCGTAAAAGGCAAGATTGCTCAGGCATCCAGTGCGGCGCGGATGCCAGCTGTAAAGCTGCGCACGGCGTCGACGGCGCCCCCTTCAGGGGCATTTTCAATTTCCTGGATGATGCGGCTGCCGATGACGACGGCATCGGCCACCTTGGCAACGGCCCTGGCTGTGGCGCCATCGCGGATGCCGAAGCCCACGCCGATAGGCAATTTTACATGCTGACGGATGGCCGCGAGGCGCTCCGCCACCTGTTCCGTATCAATGTTTCCCGCTCCCGTGACACCTTTCAGCGACACGTAATAGCTGAAGCCGCCACCAACCTTGGCCACTTGCGCGATGCGTTCTTCCGTCGAGGTAGGCGCCAGCAAAAAAATCAGGTCGAGTCCCGCCGCCCGCATGGCGGCCGCGAACTGCTCGCACTCTTCCGGCGGATAATCGACGACGATGGCGCCATCGGCGCCTGCAGCTTGCGCTGCATCAATAAACGCGGCGCTGCCGATGCGCTCGATCGGGTTTGCGTAGCCCATCAGCACCACGGGCGTCGTCTGGTTCGTTTCGCGGAACTGGCGCACGTAGCCGAAGACGTCGTGGATGCCGACATTGAATGCCAGCGCCCGCTCGCAGGCGCGCTGGATGACGGGGCCTTCGGCCATGGGGTCGGAAAACGGCACGCCCAGCTCCAGCACGTCGGCGCCGCCCTCGACAAGCGCGTGCATCAGGGGCACGGTGGCGTCGGGGCCGGGGTCGCCGGCGGTGATGAAGGTGATCAGGGCGGTCTTGTTGCTGGATTTTAATTGGGCGAAGGTGGTGGCGATACGGGACATGGTTATCTTTCTTGACGGTAAATAAATGGAATATTTTTCAAACCCAACAGCAAATGCTGGGGTCGGACCCTGAGGGTCCGCCCCCGGTTCTTGCTTTCGGGTTAAGAGAAATTCAATCCCATGCGCTCCGCCACCGTATGCATGTCCTTGTCGCCACGGCCCGACAGGTTGGCCAGCACAATCTGGTCTTTCGGCAAGGTAGCCGCCAGCTTGGCCGCGTAGGCCAGCGCGTGCGACGATTCCAGGGCCGGGATGATGCCTTCGATATGGCAGCAGTCGTGGAAGGCCTGCAGCGCCTCGTCGTCCGTGATGGACACGTATTGCGCGCGGCCGGAATCTTTCAACCAGGCATGTTCCGGACCCACGCCCGGATAGTCGAGGCCGGCCGAGACGGAATGCGTCTCGATGATCTGGCCGTTTTCGTCCTGCAGCAGATAGGTGCGGTTGCCGTGCAGCACGCCGGGGAAACCGGCCGTCAGCGAGGCCGAGTGCTTGCCCGTGTCCAGTCCTTCGCCGGCCGCTTCCACGCCGATCAGTTTGACGTCTTTCTGGTCGATATACGGGTAAAAGATGCCCATGGCGTTCGAGCCGCCGCCGATGCAGGCCAGCACGTAGTCGGGCTGGCGGCCCGTCATTTCCGGCATCTGCACCAGGCATTCCTCGCCGATAACGGACTGGAAGTCGCGCACCATCATCGGATACGGATGGGGGCCGGCCACGGTGCCGATGATGTAAAAGGTGTTTTCGATGTTGGTGACCCAGTCGCGCATGGCTTCGTTCAGCGCGTCCTTGAGGGTCTTCGAACCCGATTCAACGGGTATGACGGTCGCGCCCAGCAATTTCATGCGATACACGTTCTGCGCCTGGCGCTTGACGTCTTCGCTGCCCATGTAGACCACGCATTCGAGGCCGAAGCGGGCGCAGATGGTGGCCGTGGCCACGCCGTGCTGGCCCGCGCCCGTCTCGGCGATGATGCGCGGCTTGCCCATGCGCTTGGCCAGCAGGGCCTGGCCGATCACGTTATTGATCTTGTGCGCGCCCGTGTGGTTCAGGTCTTCGCGCTTGAAGTAGATTTGCGCGCCGCCGGCCATCTCGGACCAGCGCTTGGCGTGGTAGATGGGCGACGGGCGGCCGACGAAGTGTTTCAGCTCGTAGCGGAATTCTTCCAGGAATTCCGGATCGACGCTGTAGCGCGCGTAGGCGTCCTTCAGCTCGGCCAGCGCGTGCGTGAGCGTTTCGGCCACAAACGAGCCGCCGTAGGGGCCAAAGTGGCCGCGCGGGTCGGGAAACGGGTAATCGGCGGCGTGGAACAATGCGGCGGCTGCGCCGGGCGCTGTAGTATGGTCATTCATGGTGGTTTCCTCTGGCAATGATGGCATCGGCATCCTGCACCGCGGCGACGAACGCGCGGACTTTGGATGCGTCCTTGATGCCCTTGGACGCTTCGACACCACTGCTGATGTCGACGGCGTAAGGGCGCACGCGCACCACTGCGTCAGTCGCGTTTTGTACGCTCAAGCCACCACTTAAAACGACCCGAGGCGCGAGTTCTTCTGGAATGAGGGACCAATCGAATACCTTTCCTGCACCGCCATACGCATCCACATAGGTATCGAGCAAGAGGCTCGAGAACAAGGGACTGGCGGCGCGATAGCGCTGTTCGTATTCTAGCAAATCTTCAAAGCGGGTGTCGGTTTTCACCCTGAACACTTGCGTAAACGGTGTATTGACTGCGCCGGCCAGCGCGGCGCTGTGTTCCGGCGTCTCGTCGCCGTGAAATTGCAACAGGGACAAGGGCGCCACGGCCCGGGTCGCCCGCACTTCTTCCACGGTGGCATTGACGAACAGGCCCACTGCCGTTACATACGGGGGAATGGCGGCGATCAGGTTGGCCGCCTGCTCGGGCGTCACGTAACGGGGGCTTTTCGGATAAAACACGAAGCCGATGGCGTCGGCGCCCGCCGCCACGACAGCCTGGATGTCTTCAACGCGGGTCAGGCCGCAGATCTTGATGCGTGTGCGTGGCATGCGATTCCTTTATTGATGCAGCTCAAAACCAGGGCAAGGCGCTGCTGCTGTCTTGCGGCAATTCCCATTTCGGATCGTAGTCGATCTGCGCCAGGTACAGGCCGTCGGGCATGAAGGTGGGCGCCGCCGCGTGGCGATCCTTGCTTTCCAGCAAATGCCCGAGCCAGTCTGGCTTTTCGCGCCCCGTGCCGATGTACACGAGCGAGCCGACCAGGTTGCGCACCATGTGGTGCAGGAAGGCATTGGCCGTAATCGTAAAAATGACGCAATCGCCGCGCCGCTCGATGCGGATGTCGTGCATCAGCTTGACGGGCGACTTGGCCTGGCATTGCGCGGCGCGGAAGGCCGTGAAATCGTGCCAGCCCAAGAGCGGCTGCACGGCTTGCCGCATCAGTTCCACGTCCAGCGGGCGGAAAAAGAAGCCGGCGCGCCCTTCCACCAGCGGCGAACGGGTAGCGTTGTTATACAACACATAATGATAAGTGCGCGCGCGGGCGCTGAAACGGGCGTGGAAGAAGTCATTGACCGTCGGATCGCCTTCAAGTTCCTTGGCCCAGCGCACGGCGATGGACTTTGGCAGGAAGGCGTTGACACCGCGCACCCAGGAATGCACGTCGCGGCTCAATTCTGTATCGAAATGCACGACTTGCTCAAGCGCATGCACGCCCGTGTCCGTGCGGCCGGCGCAGGTGGTGGCCAGGCGCACGCGGGCGAACTGCTCCAGCGCGTTTTCCAGCTGGTCCTGCACCGTCTGCCCGTCTTCCTGTTTCTGGTATCCATGCCAGGCCGTGCCGTCGTACTGCAGACCGAGGACGATACGCTTCAATGGCGTTGCTGTCGTAATATTTTGCATCGAAGCATTATACCGGCGCAAAGGCGGCCCCGCCTTCCGGCCACACAAGCGCCTGAGACGGCGTTCAGGGCAAGGCGCGCGGTCGAAGACAGTRCGAACAGTACGGCGAGACCGCGCAACGCAGCCATGGACGTCGTATCTGGTGCTTGCAAGCGAGCGAGACGGCGTTCAGGGCAAGGCGCGCGGTCGAAGACAGTACGAACAGTACGGCGAGACCGCGCAACGCAGCCATGGACGTCGTATCGACGCTTGGCTTAGCTGAGCAGCGCGCGCATGGTATTCGCCTTGGCGACCTGCTCTTCGCTGCCGCCCTTGATGACCTCGTCGATCAACTCGCGCGCGCCTTCCTTGTCGCCGATTTCCTGGTAAGCGATCGCCAGGTCCAGCTTGGTATCCATTTCCATGTGGATGGCCGACAGCGGGTCGTCCACGCCCACGCTGGCCGGCTTGTTGTCGTGCAGGTCCAGATCGATGCCGGACAGATCGAGTTCGCGCGCGGGCGGAATGGCGTCCGGCAGCGCGGCAGGCGCTTGCGCATCATCAAACAGGCTGTCGACGGATGGCTCGGCCGCGGCGAGCGGCGCCGCTGGCGTCGCGGCAGGCGACACCGGCTCGTCCAGGTCGAAATGCGCGAGATCCACGTCCTTCAATGGGTCGGGCAGGGGCGCCAGGCCGGCGCCCATGCCATTCACGGGGCCCGCTGGCGGCTCCAGGTCCAGGCCGAAGTCCATGCTGGCGTCGTACTGGGCCTCGTGCGCAGGCGCGGACGGGGGCGTTTCCGGCCCCGGCATGACGATAGGGTCGCTGGTGGAGACAGGTTCGAAATCGAGGCTGTCGAGGTCAAAATCGAGCGGCTCGCGCGTATCGCGGGCGGCAATGCTGGCCACCGGCTCGGCCGGCGCCAGGTCCGCCAGCGGTGCGGGCGCAGGTGCTTCGTCCGGCAAATCCATGCTCTGGCCGCGCAAGCCATCGTCCACGCCCTTGCTCAGGCTGACGACGGCGTCGTCTTCCGTGTCGCCATACAGGGGATTGGCGGGGTCCAGCGCCAGTCCCAGCGCGGCGGCCTGCGGCCATTCCTCGCCCTGGCCCCGCGTCATGCTGTACAGCTCGCTTGCCTGGTCTTCAAACGCGCGCGCATCGTTGCGGGCCGAATAGATTTCCAGCAGCTTCAGGCGCGCCGCGTGGCGCTCCGGATGGATGCGCAGGGCTTCCTTGAGGATATCTTCCGCCTGGCCGTCGCGGCCGTAGGCGATATACACGTCGGCTTCCGCGACGGGATCCGTTTCATTGCCTTCGAGCACGCTGGCGCCTGCCGCGGCGCCGATGCCCGCGGCGGCGGCGCCTGCGCCGAACAGGTGATTGCTCGCTTCGGACTGCTGGTCTTCCGGCGCCAGGCCGGACGGCGGCGTCACCGGCGCTTCCGGTTCAGATACGGGAGCCTCGCTCTGCGGCGCGGGCGGCGCATCCTTGCGGCGGCGCGCAACCACCAGTGCGGCCACGGCGGCCAGCAGCGCGGCCAGGCCGATGCCGATGGCGCCCAGGTGGTCGTTGATCTTGTCGGCAATCGTCGGTTCCAGCGGCGACGGCTTTTTGACCAGCGGCACGGGCTTGGCCTTGGGAACGGGCGGCTGCGCCTCGGCCGGCGCGCTGGCGACGGCGCCGGCCGCTGCACTTGCCGATGCGCTGGCAGCGGCCTCGGCCGGCTTGGCGGGCGCCGGGGCGCTCTTGTCGGCCATGGCCTTGCTCTTGACCGCCATCAACTTTTCCAGGTCGCTGACGTTCTTTTCCAATTCTTTTACGCGCGCGGCCGCTTCATCGACCTGTTTCGCCTTGGCGATCTTGTCTTCCTCGCTGGCGACGGCGCTCTTGCCGGCCGACTTGGCCGCCGGTTCCGCTTTCGACAGTTTCAGCTTGTCTTGCGACTCGCTCACGGCCGTCGGCTTTTCCTGTACCTTGGTCGCGCCGATCTTGCCGGCCGTGCTTTGCGCCGCCTGCGCCGCCTTGGCCGGCTTGCTTTGCGCGACCTGGCCCGCCAGTTTGTTGCGGTAGGCTTCAAAATCGATGGCGTGCGCCGTCACCACGCCCTTCGCTTCGGCCGCGTCCGTCGCACGGATGGCGTCCGCGCCCGGCACGGCCAGGATGCGCCCGGCCTGCATGCGGTTCATGTTCTCGCCCTTGAAGGCATCGGGATTGGCGCGGTACAGGGCGACGAGCATCATGTCGAGCGACACGCCCGACGGCTTCAATTCGCTGGCGATGCGGCTCAGGGTATCGCCCGGCCTGACCTTGTATTCGCCAGCGGCTTTTTTCTGCGCCGCCGGCGCGGCAGCGGCGCCCGCCTTGCCTTTGCCAGGCTCGGCCGGTGCAGCCACCTGCGCGCCGCGCGTCTGGCGCGCCTCGGGCGTATCGAGCACGAACGCATACTCTCGCACCTGGCGGCCGCTCTTGCTGCTCAGTTCCAGCAGCAGGTCGACCATGGGTTCGGCCACGGCTTGCGCCGAGCCGATGCGGATGAATGGCTTGCCGTTGCGGTTTTCCACGGCGAACGTCAGCGCGTTCAGCGCGGGATTGAATTCCACGTTGGCCTGGCGGTAGGCTTCCGGCGGCGCCAGCTTGGCAAGCAGGCTGGCTGCCTCGCCGGGCTTGATGGCCGACAGTTCGACCTCGGCGCGTAGCGGCTGGCCGGCGGCGGACAGCACCGTGATCTTGCCCAGCTCGGCTGCGGATGCCGCCGGTGACAATAACACCGCACAGGCGACAGCGCTGGTGAGTGTTTTGATGGCAAGGGAGGCGACCCGGGGACGAGTGTTTACAGGCATAGTTGGCGGCATCTTAGTTGACGAGGGAAAACAGTTACTTTTCCAGAGGTATCAACATATCATCATGCCCAGAGCTATGCAAGCTCCGCATGGTTGAGCCTTGACGGGCTCAGGACGAAAAAAAAGCCGGGAAAACAGCCCCGGCTTGATCTTGATCAGCAATATCTTGCCATTACGCATCCAACAAAATGCGCAGCATGCGGCGCAGCGGCTCGGCCGCGCCCCACAGCAGCTGGTCGCCCACGGTGAACGCGGACAGGTATTCGCCGCCCATGCTCATCTTGCGCACGCGGCCGACGGGAATCGTCAGGCTGCCCGTGACGGCTGCCGGCGACAGGTCGCGCACGGACGCTTCGCGCGTGTTCGGCACGAATTTCACCCATTGATTGTTGCTGGCGATGATGTCGTTGATTTCATCGAGCGGCACGTCTTGCTTCAGCTTGATGGTCAGCGCCTGCGAATGGCAGCGCATGGCGCCGATGCGCACGCACAGGCCGTCGACAGGAATTTCTTTGCTGCCAAAGTCGGCGCCGCGGCCCAGGATCTTGTTCGTTTCCGCGCCCGCCTTCCACTCTTCCTTCGACTGGCCGTTGCCCAGGTCCTTGTCGATCCACGGGATCAGGTTGCCGGCCAGCGGCGCGCCGAATTGCTTGATTTCATCCGGGGAATAGCCGTGCTGGGTGGCCAGCACCTGGCGGTCGATTTCCAGGATGGCCGAAGCGGGGTTTTCCAGCAAGGCCTTGACGGAGCTGTTGATGGTGCCAAATTGCGTCAGCAGTTCGCGCATGTGCTGCGCGCCGCCGCCCGAGGCCGCCTGGTAGGTCATCGACGTCATCCAGTCGATCAGGTCGTGCTGGAACAGGCCGCCCAGGCCCATCATCATGCACGATACCGTGCAATTGCCGCCGATATAGTTCTTGACGCCCTTGCCCAGCGCATCCTTGATGACGTGCAGGTTGACGGGATCGAGCACGATGACGGCGTCTTTTTCCATGCGCAAGGTCGAGGCCGCATCGATCCAGTAGCCGTTCCAGCCCGCTGCGCGCAGCTGTGGGAAGACCGCGCTCGTGTAGTCGCCGCCCTGGCAGGAAATGATGATGTCGCACTTGGACAGTTCGGCGATGTTGTTGGCATCCTTGAGGATGGTTTCATTCTTCGCCATGGCCGGCGCGGCGCCGCCCGTGTTCGACGTCGTGAAAAACACCGGTTCGATGTGGGCGAAATCGCCCTCTTCCTGCATGCGCTGCATCAGGACCGAACCGACCATACCGCGCCAACCTACCAAGCCAACTAATTTCATTACCATTCCTCAAGATGAGACGGCGACTGCCGTCATTGAAATATTTTATCCTAATGCCTTGACCACCGCATCGCCCATGGCCTCGGTACCGACCAAAGTGGTGCCCGCTTCGTGGATGTCGGCCGTGCGCAGGCCCTGCGCCAGCACCTTCTTGACGGCGCCTTCGATGCGGTTTGCCTGCTCTTCGCGGTTCAGCGAATAGCGCAGCATCATGGCGGCCGACAGGATCGTCGCCAGCGGATTGGCGATGCCCTTGCCGGCGATATCGGGCGCCGAACCGTGCGAGGGCTCGTACAGGCCCTTGTTGTTGGCGTCCAGCGAGGCGGACGGCAGCATGCCGATCGAGCCCGTCAGCATGGCGGCCGCGTCCGACAAGATATCGCCGAACATGTTGCCGGTCACCATGACGTCGAATTTCTTCGGCGCCCGCACCAGCTGCATGGCCGCGTTATCGACGTACATATGATCGAGCGCAACATCCGGGTATTCCTTGTGCACGTCGATGACGATGTCTTTCCAGAACTGGAAAGTTTCCAGCACGTTCGCCTTGTCCACGCTGGTGAGGCGCTTGTCGCGCTTTTGCGCGGCCTGAAACGCCACATGGGCGATGCGGCGGATTTCGCCTTCCGCATAGCGCATGGTGTCAAAACCTTCGCGCTGGCCCTTGAACGGCCCGTCCGGGCACTCGCGCACGCCGCGGGGCTGGCCGAAATAAATGTCGCCCGTCAACTCGCGGATGATCAAAATGTCCAGGCCGGACACCACTTCCGGCTTCAGGGTCGAGGCGCCCGCCAGTTCCGGGTACAAGATGGCCGGACGCAGGTTGGCGAACAGGCCCAGGTTCTTGCGCAGGCCCAGGATCGCCTGCTCGGGACGGAACTGGCGCTCCAGGCTGTCGTATTGATAGTCGCCCACGGCGCCGAACAGCACGGCATCGGCCGCCTTGGCAAGGGCCAGCGTGCCTTCCGGCAAAGGATGGCCATGGGCCGCATAGCCGGCGCCGCCCACGGGCGCACTTTCCAGCTCGAACGATTCGCCCAGCACATTCAAGACCTTGACGGCTTGCGCGACGATTTCAGGACCGATGCCGTCGCCGGGTAAAATTGCAATTTTCATATTTTTATCGATTAAATGACGTTGGCGAGCCACGGTTGAGTGGCAAGGTGGCGCTCTTCGAAGGCGCGGATATCGTCGGCATGGCGCAGGGTCAGGCCGATATCGTCGAGGCCATTCATCAGGCAATATTTGCGGAAAGCATCGATCTCGAACGAGTAGGAGACGGAACCATTGCTGGTGCGCACGCACTGCTGTTCCAGGTCCACCACCAGCTTGTAGCCGGGGAAAGCCTTGACTTCATTGAACAGGTGCTCGACCTGGCTTTCCGACAGCACGATGGGCAGCAAGCCGTTCTTGTAGCAGTTATTGAAGAAGATGTCGGCAAACGAGGGCGCGATGATGGCGCGGAAACCGTACTGGTCCAGCGCCCACGGCGCGTGTTCGCGCGAGGAGCCGCAGCCGAAATTCTTGCGCGTGAGCAAGATCGAGGCGCCCTGGTAGCGCGGCTCGTTGAGCACGAACTCCGGGTTCAGCGGGCGGCGGCTGTTGTCCTGGCCCGGTTCGCCATGGTCGAGGTAGCGCCATTCGTCGAACAGGTTGGGGCCGAAGCCGCTGCGGTGGATCGATTTCAGGAATTGCTTCGGGATAATCGCGTCGGTGTCGACGTTGGCGCGGTCCAGCGGGGCCACCAGGCCTTCGTAAATCGTAAATTTATCCATGCTGTTTCTACTCGGTAAGACGGGCGGCGCGGGGCGCCGGCACGTCACGGTTTATTTTCCGCCGGCGCCGGTGACAACCTGGCCGACTTTCTGCACATCGCGGCCGATGCCGGAGACGGTGTTGCAGCCGGACAAGATAACGGTGGCGATGAGGAGGGCGAAGAGTTTTTTCATGATGATTTCTTGATAGTAAATAAGGGACGGGGAACGCTAGTGTAAACCAGCGGCGCCAGTCCCTGCCGTCATCGCAAAGCCCGCACGTCGACAAAGTGGCCGGCGATGCCCGCCGCCGCCGCCATCGCCGGCGACACCAGGTGCGTGCGTCCGCCCTGCCCTTGCCGGCCTTCGAAGTTGCGGTTCGACGTGGACGCGCAGCGTTCGCCCGCTTCCAGGCGGTCCGCATTCATGGCCAGGCACATGGAGCAGCCCGGCTCGCGCCACTCGAAGCCGGCATCCTTGAAGATGCGGTCGAGTCCCTCGCGCTCGGCCTGGTCCTTCACCAGGCCGGAACCGGGCACCACCAGCGCCAGGGTGACGTTCGAGGCGCGGTACTTGCCGCGCACCACGGCGGCGGCGGCCCGCAGATCCTCGATGCGCGAATTGGTGCAGGAACCGATGAAGACCTTGTCGATGCGGATGTCTTCGATGGCGGTATTCGGTTTCAAGGCCATGTAGACGAGCGCCTTTTCCATCGCATCGCGCTTGACGCTGTCTTTTTCCTGGTCGGGATCGGGCACGCGGCCATTGACGCCGATCACCATTTCGGGGGAAGTGCCCCAGGTCACCTGCGGCACGATTTCAGCGGCGTTGAGGGTAACGACGAGGTCGAAACGGGCGCCCGGGTCCGAATGCAGGGTGCGCCAGTAGGCGACGGCGCGGTCCCAGTGCGGGCCGGCCGGCGAAAACGGGCGGCCCTTGACGTAGTTGATGGTGGTGTCATCGACGCCGATGATGCCGGCGCGCGCGCCCGCCTCGATGGCCATGTTGCACACCGTCATGCGTCCTTCCATCGACAGGGCGCGGATGGCCGAGCCGCCGAACTCGATACAGTAACCGGTGCCGCCGGCCGTGCCGATCTTGCCAATGATGGCCAGCACGATATCCTTGGCCGTCACGCCGGCCGGCAGAGCGCCGTCGACCTGCACCAGCATGGACTTCGATTTCTTTTGCAGCAAGGTTTGCGTGGCCAGCACGTGCTCGACTTCGGACGTGCCGATGCCGTGCGCCAGCGCGCCGAAGGCGCCATGCGTGGACGTGTGCGAATCGCCGCAGACGACCGTCATGCCGGGCAGGGTCGCGCCCTGCTCAGGGCCGATGACATGCACGATACCCTGGCGCTTGTCGTTCATATTGAAGTAGGTCAAACCGTAGTGCCTGGCATTCTTGTCCAGGGTTTCCACCTGCAGGCGCGAGACGGGATCGGCAATGCCGTCGACCCGGCTGGTGGTGGGCACATTATGGTCGGCCACGGCCAGGTTGGCGGACACGCGCCACGGCTGGCGTCCCGCCACGCCGAGGCCGTCGAAGGCTTGCGGACTGGTGACTTCGTGCAGCAGGTGCCGGTCGATGTACAAAATTGTCGTGCCATCATCTTCGGCCCGAACAACGTGGGATTCCCAGAGTTTGTCGTAAAGCGTCTTCATCATGATTTATGCAGCGTTGCCACAGCCTGTAGTAAGTGATCAAGTGAACCAGGTCATACGGTGATCCACAAGGATTATGCCATATATTGGGCGACACAGAACCGAAACAGGCAAAAGCGTGGGATTGGCGATACAAAGTTCGGCGACTTTGTTGGATATGAGCTGGAAATTGCCGATATCGGCATATCGGCGGCATGGCGACCCCATCTGCAGGCAGGCCGCCGAACGAGCCACGGCGCGGCAAGAAATCGATACTTTTTCTTTAATTTTTCGCGTATTGTATTTGACAACAATTTCAAGGAAGATAGCACTGATGAATCTGCGTTTTTTTGCGACCACCCTCTTGACCACCTTGGCCACTAGCCATACACAAGCCGCCACATCCAGCGAGACCTGCCTGCGGGACTTGCGCGCCCTTCCCGGCTTCTTGCTGGAAAACGATACCGGCGCGCGCCAGCACCTGGCGCAAAAGGGGCAAGCCTATTTCGACAATGCACTGGCCAGCGCCAGCGAGGCAGCGGCCAAAGCGGACGATGAGGCTGCTTGCAACCTGGCACTGGGCGATTACCTGAGCAAGTGGCGCAAAGGTCATTTGCAAATTGTGCCAGGCAATGCATGGAAACATGAGCAGCCTGCCCCAGCACCTTCCTCGGCCGCCGCGCAGACGGCCGCCATTGATGACAGGATGCCATCACTGCAACTGCTGTCATCGCAAACGGCGCTGCTGACACTGCCCAGTTTTTTCCCGGAGTACGCCAAAGTCATCGCCGATTTACTGGCAAGCAAGCGCGACGAGTTGGCCAGCCGAGCCAACTGGATCATCGATGTCCGGCGCAACAACGGCGGCAGCGACAGCAGCTATGCGCCTTTGTCGCCATGGATAGCTTCAGGCGAGAGCGTCAACGTGGGCGGAGAATGGCTGTCCACGCCGGCCAATATTGGCAATCAGGAAAACATCTGCGCGCTGTATGCCCCAGGCGATGCCACCTGCACGATCTACATGGCCCAGGCCGTCATCCGCATGCGCAGCGTACAGCCGGGCCAGTTCGTGGCGCAGAGCGCTGGCGGGCCTGTCAGCTATGCAAGTTTTCCCGGCCAGGCTGTACAGCCGGCACGGGTGGCAGTACTGGTCGACCGCGATTGCGGCAGTTCCTGCGAAGAATTCCTGCTGGAAGCGCGACAAAGCTTTCGTGTCAAACTGATCGGACGCAGCAGCGGTGGCGCGCTCGATTACTCGAATCTGCGCCTGCAAGCCCTGCCTTCAGGACTGCGCCAGTTGGCTTACGCCACCTCGCGCTCGGCCCGTTTGCCGCAGCTGCAGGTGGATCTCGGAGGCATCATGCCAGACATCTACCTGCCGCCGCCGAAGGACGAGGCAGAGCGCGCTCAGGAAGTACTGCGCGTGCAGCGCTGGCTGGAAGGCGGGACGTTACGCCCCGACGGCGTTTGATGACACCATGAAAAAAGCCCGCTATGCCTAGCGGGCTTTCCAAAGAATACAGCGATAGTTACAACGACCGGCAAAACCGTAGCGAGCGGAAGGGAGAGGTGGCTAAGAAGCGCAACCGTACTCCAGTACGGTGAGCATCGCAGGCCGCCTATACCGACGCGCAGTAGGTTTGGTCGGGCGTCCTCATGCAGCCATGCGCACGCTTCCCCTGCAACCATCCATCAGGAAAGATAGGCCCACGACCAGCACCAGCTCGCCCTCGGCCGAGCGGGCCGTGCCGGTAATGCCTTCCACGGTGATGGCCGTCATCGGCTTGATCACCAGGTCGGCCGTGCCGTCGACGGCTTCCACGGCGAGAATGTACGGCTGTGGCGCAGCGACAACAATGCCCACGCGTTCGCTGCACGATTCGTACCCCAGGGCGCCGGCCAGCGAGCGCACGGGCAATGGACGGCCCTGGTCTTTCAGCACGGGCGCGCCGCCCACTTCCATGAACGTTTCCGGCAACTCGACGACGCGCTGCACCACCGCCATCGGCAGCGCCAGCGCGGCGCCCGAGGTCGACACGAGCATGGTCGGCACGATCGACAGTTCGATCGGCAGGCGGATGGCGAACTTGGTGCCCTTGCCCAGCATGGATTCGATGTGGATGGCGCCGCGGTTTTTCTCCACGGCCGTTTTCACCACGTCCATGCCCACGCCGCGCCCGGACACGCTGGACGCCACTTCCTTGGTCGAGAAGCCCGGCAGGAATACCAGCTGGAAGCATTCGTCGTTGCTCAATTGGGCGTTTTCGCTGATCAAGCCTTTTTGCTGGGCCTTGCTGCGCAGGAAGACCGGGTCCATGCCCTTGCCGTCATCCTGCAGCACGATCATGACGCTGTTCGCTTCCTGCCAGGCTTTGAGCGAAATATACGATTTGGCGGGCTTGCCGGCGGCCAGGCGCGCTTCCGGCGATTCGACGCCATGGTCGAGCGAGTTGCGCAGCATGTGCACGAGCGGATCGTACAGGCTGTCCACCACGACGCGGTCGACTTCCGTCTCCGCGCCCTCGATGGTCAGTTCGACATCCTTGCCCAGGTCTTTCGCCAGTTCGCGCACCAGGCGCGGGAATTTCTGGAACAGGCGGCCGACCGGCTGCATGCGCGTGGCCAGGGTGGCCCGCTGCAGTTCCGTCGAGTAGCGCGAGGCGCGTTCCAGGGTTTCCGCCAGGGTCGCCATCAGGGTGGCGGCCTGGCCTTCGAATTTGAACTGCAGCAAGCGTTCGAGCAGCACGGCGGCCTGGTTGGCGGCCTGCACGGATTCGCCGGCCACTTCCAGCAGGGCGTCGAGCTTGACGGCGTCGACGCGGATGCTGTCTTCCTTGACGGGCGCGGCATGGCGCACGTCCGGGCGTTCTTCGCGGCGTTCCGCGCCATCCCAGGCCTTGGCGGCGGGCTTGGCGGCCGCAGCTGGCGCAGCGGCGGCAGGCGCGGCAGCAGCAGCAGGTGCGGCGACGGCGGCGGCAGCTGGCGCGGCGGCAACCTGGCTGCCCGCCGGCACGACGGCGTTGTACATGGCTTCCCAGTCCAGGCCATCGGCGCCGACGGTCGCGGCGGCAGCGGCGGGCGCGGCTACAACGACCTCGGCCACGGCCACTTCGGCAGCCACGGCGGCGGCAGGCGCCGGCGCATCCATGCCCTTGCCTTCGATGGCGTTGGTGAGGATGTGTTCCAGCTCTTCCGGCATGGCCGGGAGGCTTTCCGGCGCGGAACCGTTGGCCAGCTCCGTCAGCTGGTCAGCCACGAAACCGGACGCTTGCAGCGCCGCCTCAATGGCGATCGGGGTCACCGGCGCGGCGCCCGTGCGCAGGGCGTCGAACAGGTTTTCCGTCAGATGGCAGGCCGCCACCAGCGCGGGCAAGCCCATGAAGCCGGCACCGCCCTTGATGGTGTGAAAAGAACGAAACACGGCATTCAGTGTTTCCTTGTTGTCCGGATCGCGTTCGAGACGCAATAAGTGCTCTTCAACATTAACCGCAAGATCCATCGCCTCAACGACGAAATCCTTGAGCATATCGTCCATTAGAATCCCAAATCCGCAAGAAGGTCGTCTACATTATCCTGGTCCAGCGCCACCGACGGCACGGACGGGCCCTGCATCAGCGGCACCGGCTTTTGCGCCAGTTTTTCGCGCACTTCGGCCGGCGCGTTGTCCCGCAGCAACTGGGCCAGCTCGTTTTCCACCGTCTTGGTGATGTTGACCACTTTTTTGATCAGCTGGCCCGTGATGTCCTGGAAGTCCTGCGCCATCATGATTTCCAGCAAGCGCGCTTTTTCCGCTTCCGTCGCCTCGGCAACGGCTTGCGCGAACTGGCGCGAGTCGCCGGCCAGGGCCTTGAATTCCTCCAGGCTCAGCTTGCCGTCGAACAGGGCCGTCCAGCGGCCGTCCATGTCCTTGGCCTTCTTCGACAGCACGTCCTGCGCCGGCATGCCTTCGTCGAGCGTGTTCAGCACCTTGTTGGCGGCCTGCTCGGTGAGCGTGGCCACGTATTCCAGGCGGTCCTGCGCGTCGACGATCTGCGACGACGCTTCCGTCAGCGCCTTGTCGTAGCCCAGCTCGCGCAGGGAATCGTGCAGCAGGCGCACGATGCCGCCCAGGCGCTCGAACATCGGCTTGTCGGACTGGTCGACGGGGTCGGCCGCTTCGCCCGCTTCGCCGGCTGGCGCGGGCGCCGCTTCTGTGGCGGCCGGTTCGGCTGCCGCAGGCGGGGCTGCCGGCGCGGCTGCCGAGACGGAATCGAACAGCGCGTCGAAATCGTCCTCCGCAATCACGGCGGGAGCAGGCGCGGCGGCAGGCGCGGGCGCCGGCTCGGCCGCGCGTTGCGCAGATACTTCATCGAATAATGCATCGAAATCATCAGCGGCGTTGGTCATATCCCTGCTTCTCCATAATTTGTCAAAATTCCGCCTGAACTGTGCGTTTTACAGACTGATACCCACAATTTCTCGATTAAGATGATTTGAGGCAATACCGCTGCGATGGTGCGAGTGTAGCAGGGCGCTGCCCTGTTGGTAAATCTCAAAACGCGCTTCCTGGTGCAAAGCGGGCTTGCAAGAGCTTTTCCACCAGGAAATAATTGTTCCTGCCATTGTATTTTGAAATACTACCATTGACGTGCAGGCAAGACCACGCATCACTGAAGAAATCCTTGCGCCGTGCCACTCGCGCAACGCCGGCGCGCAGGCGTCATTGTGGGCAAAAACACGAGCTTTCTGCCAATGTTGTCTATACTGAAGGTGCAATAGTATTGATAATTATCAAGTCTTTACATGAATACAATGCTGCCGCCACGTCTACAATAGGGGATGTTGCGCGCGCCGGTCCACTGCTAAGGAGCTGCCATGTATAAGAAAATTCTGATCGCCACGGACGGCTCCACCGTCTCCAATCTGACCGCCTGCGCCGGCGTGGCCTTTGCCGAACAGATGCACGCAGACATCCTGGCCCTGTACGTGGCGCCCGAATACCAGTATCCCGTGTACATCGAAATCATTCCGCCCAGTTATCCCAGCGAAGAGGAATACCGCATCGCCATGCGCAAGGCGGGCGCCGATCACTGGCAGCCCATCCTCGACGCGGCTGCCAAACGGGGGCTGGAAGCGACGGGGCTGACGGCGTTTTCCGACAGCCCGGCCCTGAAGATCGTGGAGGTGGCGCAACTCCAGCATTGCGACCTGATCTTCATGGGTTCGCACGGCCGCAGCGGCTGGGGCCAGTTGTTGCTGGGCAGCGTCACCAACAAGGTGCTGTCGCATTCCAAGCTGCCCGTGCTGGTGCACCGGCTGATCAAGGAACCCTCGCCACAATGAGGGGTCACATGGCAACAGGAGCCGGCCGCGCGAGCACAATTAGAAACAGGCGGACATGCGGCCGTTTTCAGTTAATATGACAACCTTTCTCGTTTCTTAACATTTGGCCGTCCATGTACGGCCAGAGCTGATTGCACGCCTATGATACGCATTGTGATTGCCGACGACCACACCATCATGCGCGAGGGATTGAAGCGCATCCTCGACGGCGCGCCGGACATCGATATCGTGGGCGAAGCCATCGACGGCTTCGAAGTCCTCAACCACGTGCGCCAGGGCGGCTTCGACCTGCTGCTGCTCGACCTGTCCATGCCGGGCCGCAGCGGCGTCGACCTGATCCGGCAAATCCGCAGCGAAGCGCCCAAGCTGGCCATCCTGATCCTCACCATGCACGAGGAAGAGCAATATGCCGTGCGCGCCATCCGCGCCGGCGCGCAAGGCTATCTGACCAAGGAAAGCGCGGGCACGCAGCTGGTGGGCGCCATCCACAAGGTGGCCTCGGGACGGCCCTACATCAGCGCCGAGGTGGCCGAGCAGCTGGTGCTCAACATCATGATGCCGAATGAAAGCCTGTTGCACAAACAGCTGTCGGACCGCGAATTCGAAGTCTTTTCCCTGCTGGTGGCGGGCAAGTCGATCACGGAAATCGCCAACAACCTGCATCTGAGCGTCAAGACGGTGAGCACGCACAAGACGCGCATCATGCAAAAGATGGGCATGAGTTCGCTGTCGGAAATGGTCCAGTATGCCGTGGCCCACCGCCTGCTGTCCCCCTTCAAGACCTGAGCCAGACGGCGTAGGCCGCGCGTAGGAACAATCCTACGCCCGCTACCACAGCTCCTACTGCCATATTCAGCCACTGCTGATATTAATTCCATACGGTTGTTGGCATACTGAAACCAGTAATCAAGTTGCTGGGAAGTTATTTCATCACACAGCAAGTCTTCAGCGAATTGAGCATTACCTGCCAGGACGCGCGCCGCCGGCCCTCTGCCGTGCCCGCCGCCTTGCGCACTCCGTCAGTCAACTCTGAATTACCTGTTACCAGGAGATGAACATGCTGTCCACGCAAACGTCTGAAAACCGCCCCGCCTCACCAGCACTGCCCCCTTCCACGCCGATGGAAGCGGGACGCCAGCGCCAGGGGCGGCTATGGTCGAACCTGAAGGAAGTGTGCGACCTGCTGCATATTTCCAGCGCCTGCACCATCGCCGCCGACGAGCTGCTGTTCCAGCACGTGCAATTCAAGACGGGCCAGCGCGTGCACACGATAGGCCAGCCCTTCGACACCCTGTACATCGTCAATTCAGGCTTCCTGAAAACCGTGCTCATCGATGAATTCGGCAATGAACAGGTACTCAGCTTTCCCATGAAGGGCGACATGCTGGGCGTGGACGGCATCCACTCGCGCCACTACTCGTCCGAAGCCGTGGCCCTGTCCGACTGCGACCTGATCCTGCTGCCGTTCAAGAAGCTCACGGCGCTGGGCCGTGTCCACCTGGAACTGGAAAACGTCATGTATGGCGTGATGAGCCGCGAACTCGTGCGCGAACAGGCGATGATCGGCATGCTGGGCGCCCTCAGCGCCGAAGCGCGCGTGGCCCGCTTCCTCGTCTCGCTGGCCGACCGCTTCGGCCAGATGGGCTACTCCAGCAAACTGTTCAACCTGCGCATGACGCGCCACGAAATCGGCAGCTACCTGGGCCTGACCCTGGAAACGGTGAGCCGCACCCTGTCCGCCTTCAATGAAATCGGCCTCATCACGGTCGACCAGCGCACCATCGGCATCAAGGACCCGGACGCCCTGAAGACCCTGCGCCGCCTGCCGCCGTCGCGCTCGCGCGCCAAGCAGCTGGCCGCCGCCAAGCTGAAAGCCGATACGGCAGCGGCCGCCGACGCCTCGGCGCAATTGCTGGCCACCATTTAGCGCCCCCTTTCCTCAAGCTTGGCACAGGCTTGACCCGGCCGAGGCATGCTAGGCCTCGCCGGGTCTTTTTTGCTGTCCGCACCCTTCTTCAGCCCGCTGGTGCCACCTTGCGCCACGCCCCCGCCAGCCCCCTCCCCGTCAGTCAAAAAAAAGCCTGCATCCGGCACAAATAAGCCTTGCTTTTCGGGCCACATTCAACAATAATGCAAATACGAATCATTCTCAACTGAGACAAAGAAAGCCAACATGCAAAGCTCAAAACCCGCCTTGATCCAGGATGCCGCCAGCGCACACGTCCGCCCTCCCGTCAGCGTGGCGCAACCGGCGCGCCGCATCACCAGCGAAGCGCTGCTGCAGCAGGGGCGCGAAGTGGAGATTGAACACAGCGGCAAGATTTACCGCCTGCGCGTCACCCAATTGAACAAGCTGATCCTGACTGCCTGATACTGTCCCGCAGCCACCCCACCCGCCAGCCAGTCGCGCCCCGCGCGCCAGCCAGCCAAACCACCGCACAGGAGCGTTTGATGGCGATCGATCATACTGACTCGATGTTTTCTTCAGCGAAGGGGCAACAGCCGGCATTGATGCTGTCGGCCGTGCTGCACCTGATGTCGCACTACCATGCGGGCAGCCCCTGCGCGAAGCTGGCCGCCGTCATCGAACGCCATCTGCAAGTGCTGTCCGGCGTGCCCGACCTGGGTCCCGTGCTGCAGGCAACCTGCCAGCAGCTGTCGCAGCAGTGGGCCGCCCTCGTGGCCCAGCACCGCCCGGCGCCGCCCAGGGCCACCCTGCTCGCCCGCCTGGCACGCCTGCTGAGTCCCAAGCGTCCCGTCTCGCCCCTGCCGCAATAATTTCTCCAACACTGCCCACCGCCCAACAGGATATCGCCATGTGTGACAAAGACCAGTCCCTGCCCGTCATCAGCAATTGTTCCAGCGGCGAGGCCGACACGGCCGCGCTCGCCTCTCGCCGCCGCCGGCTGTGGGAACTGTCGCATACCTGTCATTGCCCGCTGGTCGGCGTAGGCTTGCCGCTGGGCTACCTGCGCAAGCTGGTGGGCAAGATGACGGGCGGGCGCGTGCTGGCCGACGACTACGAAGTGCATGTGGGCGCCGTGACGGAATGCGGCGCGCGCAACCGCCTGTCCGAAGCACTGCAAAAGGAACTGGAACGCCGCTACGCGCCCGTGATCCTGCGCTTTCGCGGCGCCAAGACGACGCAGCAGGTGGCGCAGCAGTGGCGCACGGCCGTCGCCAACGGCGACGTGGCCGGCGCCTTCTGGGCCGGCCTCACGCACCCGCGCTGCGACGCCGAGCTGGAAGAGCAGATGTGCCGCGACCTGCACATGATCCAGCACCAGGCCGGCGCCTGCGTGCGCGCCGACATGGGCAAGTTTACGGCCTTGCAGGAAGAAAACGCGCGCCTGGCGCAGGAACTGGCCAGGCTGCAACAGCGCAGCCAGGCCATGCTGACGGAAAAGACGGGCGAGCTGGAGCGCCAGGAAGCCTTGCTGCTGCGCGCGCGTGCCGAATCGATCGGCAAAGATAGCCTCATCGACGGCTTGCGCCTTGATCTGGCGCAATTGCAGGCCGCCGTCCCCGCGCTGGAATCGCGCACGCGCCTCGTCGAGCGCCTGGCGCAGATGGATGAGCGCGAGAAGGAATTGCGCCAGCAAATCGCGGAATTGAAACAGGCCCAGCCGCGTCCGGGCGCCGCCGTGCCGCCACCGGCAACCAAGCTGGAAGTGCCCACGGGCGGCAAGCTGAAAATGCCGATCCGCCTCGTCGACCAAAGCGTCTTGTGCGTGGGCGGGCGCAGCGGCAATGTCGCCACTTACCGCGCCCTGATCGAACGCGTGGGCGCGCAGTTCGCCCACCACGACGGCGGCCTGGAAGACAATGCCAACCTGCTCGATTCCAGCCTGGCGGCGGCCGACCTGGTGATTTGCCAGACGGGCTGCATCAGCCACAGCGCCTACTGGCGCGTGAAGGATTATTGCAAGCGCACGGGCAAGCGCTGCGTCTTCATCGACAACCCCAGCATCTCCAGCCTGGCGCGCGGCCTGCAGGAAGTGAGCGGCGAGATGGAGGCGGCGCCGCTGGCCGCGCTGCAGCCGTAAGCGGGCTTGCCGAATAAAAAAGGACTGGCCCGGCCAGTCCTTTTTTTATGCGCAGTCGATCAATACACGTCGCGCCGGTAGCGCCCCTGGGCCGCCAGCGCATCGAGCGCGGGGCGGCCCAGCATCTCCTGCAGGGCCTGGTCGACGCCGCCCGCCATGCCGGCCAGGCTGCCGCAGACGTAGATGGCCGCGCCCTGCTCCAGCCACAGCCTGACTTCGTCGGCATTGCCGCGCAGACGGTCCTGCACGTAGGTGCGCTGCGCCTGGTCGCGCGAAAACGCCAGGTCCAGGCGCGGCAAATCGCCGCTCGCGTGCCAGTGTTCAATTTCTTCGCGGTAATGAAAATCGTGGGCCGCATTGCGTTCGCCAAAGATCAGCCAGTTGCGGCGCTGCCCGGCCAGCACGCGGCTTTTCAGGTGGCCGCGCAAGCCGGCGATGCCGCTGCCGTTGCCGATCAAAATTAAAGGACGCTGGGCATTGTCTTCCAGACGAAAGCGCTTGTGCTGGCGCAAGCGCAGCTGTACCACCTCGCCGACAGCCGCCTGCGCCGTCAGCCAGCCCGACGCCAGGCCCAGGCTGCCGTCGGGATGCGCATGTTGGCGCACCAGCAGGTGCACGCCGCCATCGCGCGGGATCGAGGCGATCGAATACTCGCGCGCTTGCGCCGGGTCAAGCGGCGGCGCCACCTGCACCAGGTCGCCCGACTGCCAGTCGGGCAGACTGCCTTCCACGGGCGCCAGTTCCACGTGATAGATGGGGCCGCCCTCGCTGCCCGGGTTGAGCAGCTGCCTGCGGGTCAGGCGCCAGTCGCCAAAGGCGGGCGCGCTCCAGTCGGGCGCGTCGCTGGTGCCGGCCAGGTGGCTCAGGTGCTGGAACCATTGCTCGATGGCGGCGCCGGCGCTGCGGTCGACCTCGATGCGCTCGAACAGGCGCGACGCGCCCTGCGTCGCCAGCCAGGCGTCGAGCGCGCGGCCGAAGCCGCAGAACTGGCCATAGCTGCGGTCGCCCAGGGCCAGCACGCAATAATGCAATTGCGGCAGCGCCAGCTCGCCCGTCATCAGGTGGCCCATGAAAGCGGCCGCATTGTCGGGCGCGTCGCCCTCGCCATAGGTGCTGACCAGGAACAAGGCACGTTCGGCTTGTTGCAGATCAATGGCCGTCAGTTCTGCCAGCGCGCACAGGCGCACGGGAATGCCGGCCAGCTGCAGGCTGCGCGCCGTTTGGGTGGCCAGCTCTTCGGCATTGCCCGTCTGGCTCGCATACGCCACCAGCCAGGCGGGGTTGTTGGCCAGCGCCGCCGTGGCGGCAGCGGCGGCGCGGCGCCGGGCGCGCGCGCGCAGCCAGGGCGCCAGGCACACGCCCGCGTAACTGAGGGACAGGGCGGCCAGCAAAGCCAGCCGCGTCGTATCGTGCGTAAAAATCATGAAAGGTAAGGGTTCATTCGTCGAGCATGGCCAGCATGCGGCTGCTCAAGGTTTCGCGGTAACCGTGCCCGTCGCGCTGCAGGAAGCGCGCGGCCAGGCCCTGCTCCTCGGCCAGCGCCAAGCCGGCCTCGACGCCCAGCACGGTCAGGGCCGTCGACCAGGCGTCGGCCGCCATGCATTGCGCATGCACGACGGTGACGGAAGCGAGTTGATTGGCGATCGGCATGCCGCTGCGCGGATCGATGGTGTGCGAAAAACGCGCCGTGCCGTCTTCGAAGAAACGCCGGTAGTCGCCCGACGTCGCCACGGACAAGCCGTGCAGCGCCAGCAGCATTTCCGGCGGATGCTGCGCATTATCGGCATTATCGGCACTATCGGCACTATCGGCGGCGCCGTCGACCTGTTCCAGCATGACCCACCATGGCTGGCCGTCGGGCTTGCTGCCGGCGCCGCGCAGTTCGCCGCCCACTTCGACCAGGTAATGGTGTATGCCCTGGCTGTCCAGGTAGCGGGCCAGGCGGTCCACGCCATAGCCCTTGGCCACGGCGGACAGGTCCAGCTGCAAGCCGCCCGGTTGGCGGATGCGGCGGGCCGGCAAGTCCAGCTCCAGGCGGCGGCGCTGGCGCTGCGACAGCAGCAGGGCTACCGTGTCATCCTTCGGCGGCAGGAAACCTGGCTCGTCGTAACGGTGGCGGGGGCCGAAGCCCCACAGGTTGACGAGGGCGCCCGCGCACGGGTCGTACGCGCCGCCCGACGCCTGCGAGACGTGCATGGCAAAGCCCAGCACCTCGCAAAACGCGGCGGGCAGGCTGTGCCAGCTGCCGGGCTCGGCCCGGTTGAAACGGCCCAGGTCGGACTCCTCGCTCCAGTGGCTCATTTGCGCCACGACCAGATCCAGCTGCTGCTGCAGGCCCTGCTGCAAGTCGGCGCTGCCGGCGCGTCCCGGCATGGCGGACTCGAGCAGGCGCACGGTCCAGCTGGTGCCCATGGACAGGCCGCGCAAGTCCCGGATCGCGGCGCCGGGCGGCGCGACCTGATCGGAAATATGCTGCGGCAGCAGGACCCGGCGCATCGGCGCTCTCGTGACGATGCCGCCGCTTACTGCGGCAGCACTTCCACGGTGGCCGCGTAGGTCATGCGGCGCTCCGGCATCGCCGGCGGCTGGCCTGCAACGGCCGGGGCGGCCGCGGGCCAGGTGCTGCTCAGGTAATACATGCCGGCGGCCGGCACGGTGAACGTGATCTCGCCCTTGGCGTCCGTGCTCTGGCGGATTTCACCGAGCACGCCACGGTAGCGCACCCCGCCCGGCACCAGGCTGAAGGCCTGGTTCGCGGCCGGCTTGCCGTCGACCAGGAAGCGCCATGTGGCTTTCTCGCCCGCGCGCAAGTCGTTCGGGTGCGTGACGGGCACGAATTCCAGGCCCACGCCCGTCGGCTTGAACACTTCCGTGCTGGTCTCGCCATTGCTGAAGAAGGTTTCCAGGCGGGCCGCCGTGCGCGTGACTTTCACGTCTTTCGCGTCGGCCGGCATGTCCTTCTTGAACGTCTCTTCGTTGCCGCGGAAGCGCTTCTGCTCGCCGTTCACCGTGTAGCTGGCCATCACGTTCTGCGACACGATGGCCGCCTTGTAGGTGCCCGGCTTTTCCATTTTTACGTCGAAGACGCTACGCAGACGGCCCGTGACGGCATTCGCCGGCGCGACCTTGGCGCCGTCCGGGCCGGTCACTTGCAGCGCGTCCAGGCGCAGCGGCTGGTGGTCGATCTCGAACAGGCCGTCGGACACGGCCGCGTCCACCGTCACCCAGGCGTCCTTGCTTTCCACCATCGTGCTCGACGGCACCATCCAGCCGCGGTGGGCGTGGGCGTTCATGGCCAGGCCGGCCAGGGCCAGGGCGAGCAGCGGTTTATTCAGTTGCTTCAACATGGTAGGGGCGCCTTAAGGTTTGAGTTGGACGACGACATTGCCGAGTTCTTCCTTGCCCTTGGCAGGCACGGACTGGCCCGACTTCGGCGGCCACTGGAAGGGCACGCGCACCAGCTCGCGTCCGCCCGCTTCGCGCGCCGCTTCCACCACCAGCTGGTATTCGCCGGCCGGCAGCTTGTCGAGCACGGCTTTCGAGCCGGGGAAGGTCAGATTGTGCTCGCCCGGCGCGCGCGTGGCGCCGCTGACGCCGTCGACAGGCATGGCCAGGTCGCGGCCGCTCTTGCGCCACCACTGGCGCATGTCCTTCAGCCATTTTTCGCCCGCCTTGTCCTTCTTTTTCACGTCGTACAGCACAGCCAGGTTGCCAACGACCTTCTGGTCCGCCGTTTCCAGCCATGCCGCCACGTAGGGGCGGTGGTATTCCGCCACGTTCAGTTGCGGAATTTCAATCTTGAGAGCCAGGTCGGCCGCCATCGCCGACGTACCGATCAGGGGAAGGCCAAGCGCCAGGGAGTAGCGTAATTTCATGGTGTGCCTGTAAAAAGGAAAAAGAAAAACGATCAATGGATAAACAGCAAGGCGATCGCGCAGGGTATCAGGATACCGAGGCCAACCATCGGCCAGGTAAATGGCCGGTTGGCCGCGTGGAACTTCAAAATCAACAGACCCGTCAGGCAAAACACGATGCAGGCGCCGGCAAAGATATCGATGAACCAGTTCCAGGCCACGCCCGTGTTGCGGCCCTTGTGGACGTCGTTGAGCCAGGATACCCAGCCACGGTCCGTCAATTCGTATTCGGCGGCCCCGTCATCCAGGCCGATGCGCACCCAGGCGTCGCCGCCCGCCTTGGGCAGGGGCAAATACACCTCGTCGGCGCTCCACTCGGCGGGACGGCCGCCCGCGTTGAGCGACCATTGCTTTTTCAACCACGTTTCGGCGGCGGCCGGCATGGGCGCGTTGGCGCCGTCATGCCGGGCGGCATAGGCGGCCAGTTCGGTGAGCAGAGGGGCCGGCAGCTGCGCCTGCTGGCGCGTGATCGACGGTTTCGACTCGATCTGGCTGGCGTGGTTCAGGGTAATGCCCGTGATGGCGAACAAAAACATGCCCAGCAGGCAGAGCGCCGAGCTGATCCAGTGCCATTGGTGCAGATTCTTCAGCCAGACGGCGCGGCTGGCATTGTTCCTGGCCTTGTCGGCGGCGCCCGCACTATGCATGGGCCGCTCCCGGCAAGGGGCGGGCCAGCTGGCGCGACAAGTCAGTGTGCTTCATTCCCATCCTTCAATCAAAGTTCAAGCTGATACATTCAAACAAATGATAATGATTATCATTTATTAAGTCAATACATGGAGCACCCCGCCGGGCCGGCGTTTTGTAACAGCGTTGAAACAAAGCGCCTCCGCTACGTAAGCTGGCGTACAGAGCCGCGCGCTGCGCCCGCCTATGCTGTTGTTCAGGACAACCATCACGGGAGCACACCATGCAACACTATTCCAGCGAACAACTGGCCAGCATCGCGGACAGGATCAAGGGCGTCAAGTTCGGCATGCTCACCACCAGCGACGACACGCGCACGCTGACCAGCCGTCCCCTCACGCAGCAGCAGGTCGACGGCGACGGGCATATCTGGTTCTTTGTTTCCGACGAGGCCGGCTATACGCGCGACCTGCTGAACAACCCGCAGGTCAACGTCAGCTTCGTCGACACGGGCGACAGCCTGTATGTGTCCGTCTGCGGCCATGCGGCATTGCTGAAGGACCGCGCCAAGGCGGAGGAACTGTGGAGCCCGCTGGTGCAAGCCTGGTTCCCCGGCGGACTCGACGATCCCAAGCTGTCGCTGATCAAGGTGACGATACAGTCGGCCGAATACTGGGACAGCAGCGCCAGCAAGATGATGCAATTTTATGCAATGGCCAAGGCCGCCATCACGGGCGAGCCGCCGAAAGACCTGGGCGAACACGGCCGCATCGACCTGTAACACGGCCGCCCTATTTTACCCGGGTGTTATTGACTTTCAATTTAACCCGGGTAAAATTGCCTGCATATGCACTCATAGGAGCAAGCCATGCACGCCCCCACCCAACTGACCGCCTTTGCCGGCCCACGCAAAGTGGCCGCCGGCACATTACATGCCGTGGCGCAAACACTGAAGGAACTGGTGACGCGCGATCCCGATGCGCAGATCCTGATCTTCGATGACACGAACGGCAGCCAGGTGGACCTGAACCTGCATGGCAGCCTGGACGAGGTGCTGCAGCGCCTGCCGCGCGAAGCCGCGCCGGCGCCGCAGGACGATACTCCCGCTCCCGCGCGCACGGCGGGCCGGCCCAGGCTGGGCGTGGTGGCGCGCGAAATCACCTTGCTGCCCCGGCACTGGGAATGGCTGGCGACGCAACCGGGCGGGGCGTCCGTGGCCTTGCGCAAGCTGGTGGAACAGGCGCAGCGCGGCAACAAGGCGCACGATGAACAGCGCCAGGCGCGCGAAGCGGCCTATAAGGTCATGAACGCCCTGGCCGGTGACGCTGCCGGCTTCGAGGAAGCGAGCCGCGCCCTGTTCGCGGGCCGGCAGGAAGCCTTCCTTGAAAACGTGCGCGACTGGCCAGCCGACGTGCGCGAACACGTCTTGCGGCTGGCCCGGCGGGGCTTGTCAGACAGTTAAGGAAACGGACGGGGAAGCTCAGACGCCGGTGCTGCCCGTGGTGTCGGGCGCATCGTCGGCGCTCTGCCGGCTCTGGCCGGCCACGCCGGACTGGTGATGCGGCAAACGGTCGGCGCGCCGCACTTCGCCGATGGAAAACAGATCGTCGCCGATATCGAGGCCCTGCTCGCTATCGACCAGCACAAAGCTTTCGGCCGCCTCTGCCGCGCTTTGCTTGCTGCCCGCCGTGGACGGCGTGCCGCCTTGGCTATTGCCTGGATTCGGCGTGTTGGAGTTGCCCATCATCTTCTCCCGGAAAGTTGGCTGCGGGCTTGACTACGCGCTAGCCTGCCATCACAGCCATTTCATCATAGTCCATGTCTGCTGCATTGCATCACTTTTTGGCGCCGCAGGAAAAACCCTGCACAGGGCCGGCGGAAAGCCCCGCTTCCCGCCGGCCCTGCCCACTGATGGGCTTCACCCTACGGCGCGCTGCTACTTGTTGCGCGAGCCGGAGCCGGAACCCGCACTTGAACCGGAACCGCCGCTTTGCCGGTTGTCGCTGCTGGCATTGTCGCGCGAACCGCCGGAGCTGGCGGCGCTTTGCCGGTTCGCATCGTTTTTATGGCTTTGGCTGCCTGCGCGGCGCGCTTCCTCGGACGTGAATTCATGCGCCGTGCCTTTTTCATGCGCGGCGCGCCCCCCTTCGCTGGCGATTTCGCGCTGCTGGGCCGGATCCATGGAAGCGAAACCGCGTTTGCTCGTATCGCTCTGCTTGCTTCCGCCGCTGCTGCCGCTACTGCTGCTACTGGTTTTACTACCCTGCTGTTTATTGTCGCTCGATGTGGCCATGATGATCTCCTTGATCGATAGAATCAGAAAACAGTGCAAACCATGCAATTCTTCCCCTCGCATGGCAAGGGAATCCTCATCTTAGTGCGGGCATGGGCGGCAAGAAATAGGAGGATGGCAAGCGCTGATGTAGGATGAGTCCCGCCACTGGTGGCGCGGTTACAATAAAAAATATACCAAAAGTATATAACCCGGACGGTCACGGTGGCAGGCGGAAGATCGCCGCGTCGGCCGTCACGTAGACGCGCTCGCCAATGCCCGGCCGCACGGCGTGGCCGCCCGTGAAGGCGCCGAACGAGGGCAGGATGGCGCGCGACGGCCCCAGCAGGAAACAGGGCAGGCGCAGGCCGCCCCCGCCGCCCGCGCGCAAGCGATACACGGGATGGACGTGGCCGGCCAGCACATAGCCGGGCGCCGGCGTCTCCGGATGATGGCAGAACGACAAATTTCCCACCGTATGCGGCTCGTCCGCCATGGCGATGCGCAGCGCGCCGGCCGGGTCGCCCGCGTGCGCATCGTGGTTGCCGCGCACCAGGGTCAGGCGCAAGCGGGGATGGCGCGCGCGCCAGGCCAGCATGGCCGCCACGGTGGCGGCCGCGTGCGCGGCCCGCGCATGCAGGAAGTCGCCCAGGAAGACGATTTCCTCGCAGGCGTAACGGGCCAGCAAGGCGTCGAGCGCCAGCAGGTTTTGCGTCGTCGTGCCGCGCGGCACGGGCACGCCCAGCGCGCGGAAGGCGGCCGCCTTGCCGAAATGGATGTCGGCCACGACCAGCATCCGGCGCGCCGGCCAATAGAGCGCTCTGTGCGCCAGCAGCCAGACGCTTTCGCCGGCCAGCTCCACCGCGCAATGCGCTTGCTCCTGGCCCTTCATGCGGCCGCCTTTTCCAGCGCGCTGACCAGCCGCGCTACCCGGTCCGACAGCCTTTCCGTCGTCAGCTGTTCGCGGAAGCGCTCGACCATCAGGCCGAAGGCAAACGGCGAGGCGCGCTCCAGCGGCTGCAGGGAAATATTGCGTTCATGCAGCTCGCGCAAGGTGGCGCGCAGCCGCGTCAGTTCCAGTTCCTGCTCCAGCACTTCGCGCTGCGCCTGCGTGAGCAGCAAATTGGCCGCGTCATGCTTGCGGAACACCTCGAAAAACAGCGAGGACGAGGCCTGCAGCTGGCGCGCGCTTTTCGGCTGGCCCGGATAGCCCTGGAACACAAGGCCGGCGATGCGGGCGATTTCGCGGAAGCGCCGCTGCGACAGTTCCGTTGCATTCAGGCTGGCCAGCACGTCTTCCAGCAAGTGTTGCGTGCTGAATAAGTCCAACCCCGCGCCCGTGGCCCCGTCGAACAGGGGGACATAATCGAGCTCGCTTCCCCCCAGCAATTCAAAACCGTAGTCGTTGACGGCAATCGACAAGGTGGTCGGTTGCGCGCGGGCAATGCGGTAGGCCAGCAGCGAGGCCAGGCCCAGGTGCACGGCGCGGCCCGCGAACGGATACACGAACAAGTGCCGGCCTTCGCGGCTGCACAGGGTTTCCACCAGCAGGTTGGTGCGCGTGGGCAGGGCCGACCAGCGCGCCTGGATGGCCAGCAGGGGCGCCAGCGCGCGCATTTCCGGCCCCTTGGCACGGCCCTCCCGCGCCAGCTGCAGCTGGTCGAGCACGGCGTGCGCCAGTTCCGACGACAGCGGCATCTTGCCGCCCTGCCAGCGCGGCACGGCGCCGCGGCTGCCCGTGGCGCGCCGCACATAGGCCGTCATCTCGTGCACGCGCACGAATTCCAGGATGCGCCCGCCAAACAGAAAATGGTCGCCCTGTTTCAGGCGCGCGAAGACGTCCTGCGCCTGGCGCAGATTGCCCAAGGTGGCCGACAGGCCCCACGTCATCAGGTTTTCCTGCCAGCGGCGCAGCCGGGCCAGCGCCAGCTGCACCTGCACGCCGCGCTTGCTGCCCATCAATTCATGCCACTCGTCGACGATCACCGTTTCCAGCAAGGCGAAGCGTGCGTGCGCATCCGCCTGGCTCAGCATCAGGGACAGGCTTTCCGGCGTCGTGACGAGCACCTCGGGCCAGGCCTTGGCCTGCCGCGCCCGCTGCGCGGCGCTGGTATCTCCCGTGCGCGCCTCGATGCGCCAGCCGGGCGCCAGCGTTTCGCCGGACGCCTGCAGCGCGCGCACCGTGTCGGCCGCCAGCGCCCGCATGGGCGTGATCCACAGCACGCGCAAGCCCTGCTTGCGGCGCTTGCCCGCCAGGCGCTCGGCGCGCAGCAGGGCGCCGAACCAGACGGCGTAGGTCTTGCCGGAGCCCGTGCTGGCATGCAGCAGGCCGGATCGTCCCTGCGCGCTGGCCCGCCAGACGGCGCGCTGGAAAGGGAACACGGCCCAGCCGCGCCCCGTGAACCAGGCAGCGACGCGCTGCGCCAGCAAGCTCTTGCTCATGGACCGTCCTTCATCCGGCACCGGCCAGCATGGCTTGCAGGGTGGCCAGAGTGTCGGCGTCGGCGACGGCCTTGTCTTCGCGGCGGCGCAGGATGCGGGGAAAGCGCACGGCGATGCCCGCCTTGTGGCGGCCGGAGGCGGCGATGCCCTCGAAGCCGATCTCGAACACCATGGTGGGCCTGACGCTGCGCACGGGGCCGAATTTTTCTATGGTGGTCTGGCGGATGGCGGCATCGACCTGGGCGATTTCCGCATCCGTCAAGCCTGAATACGCCTTGGCGAACGGCACCAGCCTGCGTTCGCCATCGTCCGCTTCATCCCACACGGCGAACGTGTAGTCCGTGTACAGCGAGGCGCGCCGGCCGTGGCCCTCCTGGGCGTAGATCAGCACGGCGTCGACGGCGTAGGGGTCGATCTTCCATTTCCACCAGGTGCCCACGTCTTTCGTGCGCCCCACGCCATACGCGGCCGACGCGGCTTTCAGCATCAAGCCTTCCACGCCGCGCGCGCGCGATTCCGCGCGGATGGCGGCCAGCGCTTCCCAGCTCTCGGCGGCGATGCACGGCGACAGGCGCAGCGCGGGCGCATCCACTGCGGCGACGACGGTTTCCAGCAGCGCGCGGCGCTCGTGCTGCGGCAGGTGGCGGATATCCACGCCGTCCAGTTCCAGCACGTCATAAGCCACCAGCACGGCGGGCAACGCTGCCAGCAGCTTCGGCGAGACCGTCTTGCGGCCCATCCGTTGTTGCAAATCTGCAAACGGCGCCGGCACGGCGCCCGGCTGCCAGACGAGGATTTCGCCATCGAGCACGGTACCTTCCGGCAAGGCCAGCTGCGCCAGTTCGGGAAACCTGTCCGTGATCAATTCCTCGCCGCGCGACCACAGCCAGTTCACGCCCTCGCGGCGCAGCAGCTGGGCGCGCATGCCGTCGTATTTCCACTCGGCCAGCCAGCCGGCAGGCTCGCCCAAGGATTCCGGCGCTGCCTGCAAGGGGTGCGCCAGGAAGAAGGGGTAAGGCTGGCCGCCGCGCAACGCCTGCTCGCCATCGGACTGCGCGGCGATCAGTTTCAAAAATCCCGCGCCCGTGGGGCTGACCTTGCCATCGGTCCAGCCCATCAGCCGCTGCGCGATCAGCTTGCTGTCGACGGCGGCGATCGATGCCAGCGCCCGCGTCACCAGCAGTTTTGAGACGCCCACGCGAAAGCCGCCGCCGATCAGCTTGATCAACAGGAAGCGTTCGCGCGTTTCCAGCTCGTCCCAGTACCCCAGCAGGGCGGCGCGGATGGCGTCCGGCGGCGCGCCGCGCAACGGTGCGATGCGCTGCTCGACCCACTCGGCCAGGCCGATGTCGCTGTGGCGGGTGGGCGCGGGCAGGATCAGGGCGATGGTTTCAGCCAGGTCGCCGACGGCGTGATAGGCCTCGTCGAACAGCCAGGCGTCGAGGCCGGCCCGTTCGGTCGCATAGTCGCGCAGCAGCCTGGTGGGCACGGCCTGGCGCGGCTTGCCGCCGGCCAGGAAATACACGGCCCAGGCCGCATCGTGCGGCTTGGCGCGCTGGAAATACGCTTGCAGGGCCGCCAGCTTGCGGCTGGTGGCGGTGGTCTCGTCGAGTTCCGCGTACAGCCGGGCAAATTCACGCATGCGCAACGTCCTCCGCCGCCGTGGGAGCACCAGGCGCACCGTCATCGGCCTCGTCATCGCCATATTCCGTCTCGAAGCCGCCCGCCTGCCAGCCGTTCTGCCGCAGCCAGCGCACCATCACGGGGATGGCGCCGTGCGTGACGATGATGCGTCCGGCCTGCGTGGCCGTGATGGCCTGCATCAGGCCGGGCCAGTCGGCGTGGTCGGACAACACGAAACCCCGGTCCACGCCGCGCCGCCGGCGCGCGCCGCGCAGCAGCATCCAGCCGCTGGCGAACGCATCGCTGTAGTCGCCGAAACGCTTCATCCACGGCGAACCGGCTGCCGATGGGGGCGCGATCACCATGGCCGTCTTCAGGGCCGCCTTGTCCGTCACCTCGCCCACCATGACAGTGGCCGGCAAGGCCACGCCCGACTCGCGGTAGACCTGCGTCAATGCCTGCGCCGCGCCATGGCAGATAATGGGGCCGATGGTAGCGTCCAGGCCCGCCAGGATGCGCTGCGCCTTGCCGAAGGCATAGCAGAACAGCACGCTGGTGCGCCCCTCGGCTGCATTGCCGCGCCACCACTGGTTGATGTCGTCGTATATTTCCTGCGGCGCCTGCCAGCGGTAGATGGGCAGGCCGAAGGTCGATTCCGTGATGAAGGTATCGCAGCGCACGGGCTCGAACGGCGCGCAGGTGGGGTCCGGCTGCAGCTTGTAGTCGCCCGACGCCACCCATACCTTGCCGCCGTGCGCCATGCGCACCTGGGCCGAACCGAGCACGTGGCCGGCCGGGTGCAGCGACACCTGCACGCCGTGGTGTTCGATGGTCTCGCCATACGCGAGGCCCTGGATGGAAACGGCGCCCAGGCGCGCGCGCAGCACCTGCGCGCCGTCGGCCGCGCACAGGTAATGCCGGTGGCCGGCCCGCGCATGGTCGGCATGCGCATGCGTGATGATGGCGCGCTCGACGGGACGCCACGGGTCGATATAAAACTGTCCCGGCACGCAATACAGGCCTTCCTTGCGCACCACTACCATGTCCGCCATGCCCAGCTCCTACGTTAACATGCGTTGGAATGGGCTGATTCTAGCGCTCTTGCGCCAGATCATCTGTCGGGCAGCGCACACTGGCTTCACGCGGGGGCGACAAATTCCGCCATGAAGGTGCGCGTGGTGTTTTCCGGAAACGCGATGGTGACCTGGTCGCCGGCCACCGACAGCACGGTGCCGATGTCGAAGCGGGGCACGCGCACCCGGCTGCCCACGGCGATCGACGGTGCCGATGGCGCGGCGGGCAGCGGCGGCACGGGGGCGTCGTCGAGCAGCATGGGCGTCGTCAGCGCCGGCGGCGACTGGCAATTGTCGCAGGTGCAGCAGCGCTCGAAATCCCCCGCATCGCCGAAATACTCGAGCAGCAGCTTCCAGCGGCAAAAACCGCTCTGCGCATACGCCACCATCTGCTCGAGCGCCTGCTTGTCGCGCTCCTGCTTGTCGACATAGACCTGCGCCAGCTGCGCGTACGTGGGCGAGCTGGCCGAGGGCGCTTTCAAGGTGTAGCCCAGCTGGCGGTCCTGGCGCAGCAGCTTGCCGTCTTTCAACAGTTTCAGGCACACCTTCAGGTGACCGTCGGAAAAATCGGGCAGGCTGGACGCCAGCGCAGCGAACGCGAACGTGGCCGGCAGTTCTTGCGCTGCCGCCACGATGGCGGCCAGCTCGTCAGCCGTTGGGTAGTGTTTCGCCAGGAAAAACTGCTGTACCCGCTTGTCTTCCTGGAAATACAGCAAGGTGCAGTCGGCGGGCAAGCCGTCGCGCCCGGCCCGGCCCGATTCCTGGTAGTACGCTTCCAGGTTGGCCGGCACCTGCAGGTGGATGACGAAGCGCGTGTCGGGCTTGTCGATGCCCATGCCGAAGGCGTTGGTGGCCACCATGATGCGGCGTTCGCCGCCCATGAACAGGTCCTGGTTGTGCTTGCGCTCGCGCGCCGCCAGCTTGCCGTGGTAGCAGGTGACGCTTGCGCCCAGCTCCGCCAGCCGCGTCGCCAGCTCTTCGACGGTTTTCACCGTGGCCGCGTAGACGATGCCCGCGCCTCGCGTCTCGCGCAGCAGGCGCAGGACTGCATCGTGTTTTTCGCCGGCATTGGTGACCTGGACCACGCCATAGCGCAGGTTGGCGCGGTAAATGCCCGTATTGACGACGCGCAACTGCGGCGCGGCAAGCTGGGCGCGGATGTCGGCCACCACGTCTTCCGTGGCCGTGGCCGTCAAGGCCAGCACGGGCGGGCGGCCCAGGGCGCGCAGGGCGGCGGCGATGTCCAGGTAGGCGGGACGGAAATCGTGACCCCACTGGGAGATGCAATGGGCTTCGTCGATGACCACCAGCGCCGGCGGTGCGGCGGCCAGCAGGGCCAGGAATCCGGCCGTCGCCAGGCGTTCCGGCGTGCAAAAAATGATGCGCTTGCCACCCTGGGCGATGCGGGCGATGGCATCGTCTTCCTCGGCGCGCGACAGGCTGCTGTTGAGCTGCACGGCCGTGATGCCCAGTGCATGCAATTTTTCCAGCTGGTCGTGCATCAGCGAGATCAGCGGTGACACGACGAGCGTGGCGCCCGGCAACAGCGCGGCCGGCAGCTGGTAGCACAGCGACTTGCCGCTGCCCGTGGGCATGATGGCCAGGGTATCGCGCCCGGCCAGCACGCTGTCGATGACTTCCTGCTGGCCCGCGCGCAGGCGCGCGATGCCGAATACCGAGCGCAGCAGGCGCTGGATCTTGCGCTGGGGCACGCGGCCCAGGTCTTGCACTGCAGAAATAGTAGTCGCCATCGCGGTCTGGTTCCTCGCATGCCGGCGCCAGTCGCCAGCTCGCCGCTACTTTACGGCCGGGCCTGTCGACAGGCCATAGGACGGCCGCTACAGCCCGCGTAGGAATTCAGGAAGCGAACAGGATGGCCCAGTAAAGCATCAGCAGGCCGGCAACCGACACGCACCACACCAGCGTGCGCACGACGGGGATGCCGAACGCGTACAGGGGCAGGTAGAGCACGCGCGCGGCCAGGTACAGGGCCGCGCCGTACAGGGTCAGCGCGCTTTCCTGCGCCGTCACGTGGACGATCAGCACGGCGGTGGCGAACAGGGGCAGGGTTTCGAACAGGTTGGCCTGGGCCCGCTGCAAGCGGCCCGTGACCTTGCCCACGGGCGGCCCCGCGCTGTCGCGCGTCCCCATATTGTATTGAGGACCCGTTTCCAGCGTGCGCAACAGCGCAGGCAGGAGGATTTGCAGCAGGGCCAGCACGAGGGTACACGCGAGCATCGTCAGTTCAGGGGTCATGCTTGCCTCTGCAGGGTAAGACGGGCGGGCCGATGGCGCGCGCCCGTCAGGATTGGTCGAGTGCCGCTTGCAGCTCCATCAAATCATACGGTTTGCGCAGGACGCTGGCGGAAAAGCCCAGCTCATCCATCGATTCCTTGCCGTATCCGGTGGAAAAGATGATGCGCATGTCAGGTTTTTCGCGCAGCACCATGCGCGCCAGCGCGATGCCGGACATGCCGGGCAGGCTGACATCGGTAAACAGGATATCGAAGTCTTGTTCGCTTAGCAATTGCCACGCGGACTCGCCATCGGACACGCCGCTCACCGTATGCCCGAGCATGCCCACCAGCTCGCACACCATCAGCTGCGAATCGAGGTTGTCTTCCACCACGAGTATTTTCATCGATGTCGGCATGTCTCCCTGCGGCGCCGGCGCATGGCCCGTCAAATCCAGCCCCGGCGTGCCGGCGCCCAGTGCGCTGGCCGCCAGGCCGCCGGACACCGGTGCGCCGGACCGTTCAAACTGGCGCGCGCGCATTTGCTGCTGGCGGTTGGCCAGCACATGGCGCAGCTTGCGCGCCAGCTCTTCGCGCCGGTACGGCTTGCTGAGCAATTCTACTCCTGCGTCGAGCCGCCCTTCGTGCACGATGACGTCTTGCGCATAGCCGGACGTAAACAGCACGGCGATATCGGGCTGCAGCTCGCGCGCCTGGCGCGCCATGTCCGTGCTGCTGACGGGACCGGGCATGATCACGTCCGTAAACAACAGATCGATCTGCGCGCCGCTGTGCAGCACGGCCAGCGCGCTTTCGCCATCCTCGGCCTTGAGCACCGTATAGCCGAGCGCGCCCAGCATGTCGACCACCGTGGTGCGCACGCCCACGTCGTCTTCCACCACCAGCACGGTTTCCGTGCCGCCCGTGACGACGCCGCTCAATTCCACTTCCTCGTCCGCCTCGGCCATCAGGGAGCGGGGCAGATAGATTTTGACTCCCGTTCCCACGCCAGGTTCACTGTAGATGCGGATATGGCCGCGGCTCTGCGTGACGAAGCCGTAGGCCATCGACAGGCCCAGGCCCGTGCCCGCCCCTTCCGGCTTGGTGGTGAAGAACGGCTCGAACGCGCGCTGCAGCACGGGCCCGCTCATGCCGCGCCCCGTGTCCGTCACCGACAGCATCACGTACTGTCCGGCCGGCACGTCGACCAGGTTGTGCACATAATGCTCGTCGAGCACGACATTGCCCAGCTCGATGGTCAGCTTGCCCGCGCCATCCATGGCGTCGCGCGCATTGATGGCCAGGTTGAGGATGACGTTTTCGATCTGGCTGCGGTCGACCAGGGTGTTCCACAGGCCGCCGCCGCCCACCAGCACGATGTCGATGGCCTCGCCCAAGGCGCGCCGCAGCAGCGCATCCATATTGCGCACCACGCGGGCCAGGTCCGCCACCACGGGTTTGAGCGGTTGACGCCGCGCAAACGCCAGCAGGTGCGAGGACAGCTTGGCGCCCCGCTCGACGGCGGCAATGGCCGTGTCGAGCCGCTGGCGCATGAGGCCATCCGTGCCCGCCAGGTGCTGCAGCAGATGCAAATTGCCGGAAATAATCTGCAGCACATTGTTGAAGTCATGCGCGATGCCGCCTGTCAGCTGGCCCACGGCTTCCATTTTTTGCGCCTGGCGCAAGGCGTCTTCGGCCTTGGTGCGCTCGCTCACTTCCTGTTCGACCCGGTGCTCGAGCGTTTCGTTCAATTCATGCAGCGCTTTTTCCACGCGGCGCCGGTCCGTGATATCCGTCTTGACGGCGATCAAGGAACGCGTGTGTCCCTGTTCATCGACGAGGCGGCTGACATTGCTCGACACCCACACTTGCGAACCATCGGGTTTCAGGTAGCGCTTTTCCAGCGAAAACGACTCGCCCGTCTCCACCAGGCGGCGGAACAGCACATTGTTGCCCGGCACGTCGTCGGGATGCAGGATATCGTTCATGTTCAGGCTCAGCAGCTCTTCGGCCGACCGCCCCAGCATGCAGCACAGCGCGCCGTTGACGCGCTGGAAACGGCCATCGAGGCCCAGTTCGGACAAGCCGACGGATGCCTGGCCGAAAATGGCCGCCATGCGCTCCTGGCTGGCCATCAGTTCCTCCTCGATCTGGCGCCGTTCCGTGACGTCGAAGGACACGCCCACATAGCGGCGCTGGCCCGGCAAGCGGCCGGCAATGACCTCGCCCTGGCGCGCGATCCAGCGCACCGCGCCATCGGCGGGGCGGCGGATGCGGTATTCCACGTATTCGAGCGGATTGGGCGCCAGCTCAAGCTTGCTGGGCCCGACCTTTTGCTGGTCGCGCGCATCGACCAGGCTCACCAGCAGTTGCTGCGTGACTTCCTCATCATCGGCGATGCCCCACTGGCGGCGGAACGTGGGCGACACGAGCATCGCGCCCGTCTCGGGGAACCATTCGAAGGTGCCGATGCCGCCCGCCTGCTGCGCCAGGCGCAGGCGCTCCTCGCCTTCCATGCGCTCGGTGACGTCGATGCCTTCGACGAGGATGCCCGTCACCGCGCCGTCCGCATCCTTGATGGGCTGGTACACGAAATCGACATGGCGCTCGCCCGTCTGCCCGTCCGCCGTCTGCAAGTCCACCCTGACCTGGCGTCCCTCGTAGGCAACGCCGGAACGGTAGACCTGGTCGAGCAGGTCGATGAAGCCCTGCGCCTTGACTTCCGGCAAGGCCACTTCCACGGGCTGGCCCAGCAGGTCGTCGCGTCCCACGAGGCGCAGATAGTGTTCATTGGCCAGCTCGAACACATGCTGCGGCCCGCGCAGCAGAGCCATGAAGCTGGGCGCCTGCTGGAACAGGGCGCGCAGCAGGGCGCGGTCCTCGTCCAGGCGGCGGTTCGCGGCCCGTACCGCCTCGCTCTCGGCCTGCAAGGTGGCGTTCAGCTTGCCCAGCTCGGCCGTGGCCAGCTTCAGCTGGCGCCCTTCTTCCATGCGCGCCGTCAATTCCACGGCCGTGCACAGCACGCCGTCGACCTGGCCATCGGCGCCATGCACGGGGGTGTAGAACAGGTCGAAGCAGACGTCCGTCGGCTGCCCGTCGCGCAACAGCGGCAGGCAGCGCTCGCGGTGCACCTGCGTCTCGCCGCGCAAGCCCGCCTCCAGGATGCGCGCGTTCCAGTCCCAGATCTCGGGCCAGACGGCCGGCACCGTGCCGCCCAGCGCGGCCGGATGACGCGGGCCGGCGATATTGATGTACTCGTCGTTATAGACCATCACGTGCTGCGGCCCCCACATCAGCACCATCGCCATCGGCGAATGGAGCACGATGTCGACGCTGGTGCGCAAATGGGCGGGCCAGGCGTCGAGCGCGCCGAGGCTGCTCGCCGACCAGTCGAACTGGCGCACCAGCTCGCCCATGCTGCCGCCGCCGCGCGGCCAGGTAGGCTTGCTCATGGCGCCGCCACGTCGGGCTGCACGCACACATGGCAATGGCGCGGAATGCGCACCGTCGCCACCGTGCCCTGCGTCGCCGACGAGCTGAGCTCGACCGTGCCGCCATGGGCCTTGACGAACATGTTCACGGTGTACAGGCCCAGGCCCAGTCCCTGCCCCGTCCTGCGTTTCTCGCGCGCCTGCTGGAACGGCTCAAACAGGGTCGGCAGCAGGGCGGCAGGGATCACGCCGCGATTGATCACGCGCAACTCGATGCAGTCGGCAGCCCGCCCGTCGAGCGCCAGCTGCACGGGTGCGCCCGCCTCGCCATGCGTGATGGCGTTGCTTAAGAGATTAGAAATGACTTGCGACAGCAAGCCCGCATCGCACTGCCCATGCAGCTCGCCGACGCTGCTCAGTTCGATGGATGCGGCCTGTCCCGCCGTTTCGAATTCCTCGACGATGGCGCGCGCCAGCGCCAGGTAGTCGTGCATGCTGCTGCGCAACTCCATCGTGCCCGAGCGGATGCGCGCCAGGTCCAGCAACTGGTCGACCATGCGCGCCATGCGCTTGGCGCTGCTTTCGATGCGCTGCGCCGTGACGACCACTTTCGGGTGGTCGCTCATCATCGGCAGCAGCATGGCGCCGTTCATCACCACCGACAGCGGCGTGCGCAAGTCGTGGCCCAGCACGGCCGTAAATAATTCGTTGAGGTGCAGGGCGTGCTTGAGCTCGTCGAGCTGGGCAGACAGTTCGCGTTTCTGCTGGTACAACTGCACCAGCACCGCCACCTTGCTCTGCAAGGCTTTCACGTCGATGGGCTTGTACAGGAAATCGACGGCGCCCGCCTCGTAGCCACGGAAACTGTAGCTCGGTTCGCGCGAGGCGGCCGTGAGGAAAATCAAGGGAATGCTGCGCGTGCGTTCGCTGCCGCGTATCAGCTCGGCCAGCTCGAAGCCGTCCATCTGCGGCATCTGCACGTCGATCAGGGCCAGCGCGACCTCGTGCGTCAACAGCAATTCCAGCGCTTCCGCGCCCGATGATGCTTTCAGGACAACAATACCGGGCCGCGCCAGCACAGCTTCGGCGGCGATCAGGTTTTGCGCGATGTCGTCAACGACGAGGATATGAATAGGTGCAGTCACGGATCAGTCTTCAGGCGTCGCCATGGCGGCATGCCGGCATGTTGCGATATTTAAAATTAGTATTATTTCTGTATTCACATCAGTGGTCATATATTACACGCACTCCCCGCAGCGATCCATTTGTCCGTTCATGCACCGAGCAACGCCAGGCTGGCGGCCATTTGCGGCAAATCGAGCACGCGGTCGGCGCCGGCACGCTTGAGCGCAGCGGCCGGCATGACGGCGCAACTGGCCCGTGCCGGGTCCTGCACCCAGGCGCCGCCGCCCAGCTGCCGCACGCGCGCCAGCCCCACCGCGCCGTCGGCCGAGGCGCCCGTCAGGATGATGGCCAGCATGGCGCGCCGGTAGGCATACGCCGCCGTTTCCAGCAGGACATCGATGGACGGGCGCGAAAAATTCACGGGTTCTTCCTGCGACAGCGAAAAACAGCCTTCGGGTTCGATTTGCAGGTGATAGTCGGGCGGCGCGAAATACACGACGCCGGCCTGCAGCGGCTCCTTGTCCTGCGCTTCGCGCAGGGGCAGCTGGCAGCGCTGCGCATACAGCTGCGGCAACTGGCTGGAGCGGCCCGGCGCCAGGTGCAGCACCACCACGACGGCCGCGCGGCAGCGGGCCGGCAAGGCGCGCAGCACGATGCCCAGCGCTTCCACGCCGCCGGCCGAAGCGCCGATGGCGATCAGGCGCAGGCCCGGCGGCGGCGGCGCCACGTCGCAGGTGGGCAGCATGTCAGGCCCGCTGGAAGATGCGCTCGGCCGGGCTCAGCTCGTTGAAGCTGTCCGCATGGCGGCTGAAATGCAGGCTTTCCTTCATGCCCAGGCCCAGGAAGCCCCGGTTCACCAGCGCTTCGTGGAACAGGCCCAGGCTGCGGTCCTGCAAATCTTTATTGAAATAAATCATCACGTTACGGCAGGAAACCATGTGCACCTCCGAAAACACGCTGTCCGTCGCCAGGCTGTGGTCGGCGAAGACGAACTGGCGCCGCAGACGCCGGTCGAAGATGGCGCCCTTGTAGGCCGCCGTGTAATAGTCGGACAGCGAGCGCTTGCCGCCCGCCAGCTGATAATTCTCGCTGAACTGGGCAATGCGCTCGACGGCGTATATGCCCGCTTCGGCGGCCGCCAGCGCCTCGACATTGATGTCCGTCGCATAAATCATGCTGCGTTCGAGCAAGCCTTCCTCGTCCAGCAGGATGGCCAGCGACCACACCTCTTCGCCGCTGCTGCAGCCGGCCACCCAGATCTTGATCGATGGATAAGTGTGCAGGATGGGCACGACTTTTTCGCGCAGGGCGCGGAAATACGCGGGATCGCGGAACATCTCGCTCACCTGCACGGTGAAAAACTGCAGCATCTGCGCGAACACGGCAGGTTCGTGCAGTATGCGGTCCTGCAACTGCGACAGGCTGGCGCAGCCGAAGCGCTCCATGGCCTGGCGCATGCGGCGGCGCAGCGACGCCACGGAATAATCGCGGAAATCGTGCTGATATCTCAACAAGATTCCCTCAAGCAATAATTTCAGTTCTATATCGAAAATATCGTCATCTAACAACATCCACCTCATCGGATACCTGACTGTTGAACACGGTGCAACGCGCACCGAGCAGTCACTGCCAAATGCTAGCAGATCGTCGTGGATTGTCCCGCAGGAAAAGCTTCAGTTAGGTACGCTGGCGTACACTCGCGCGCCTTTTTTCACGCATCCACGCCCTTCATGCCTTCGTCCGTGTAGCGCGCGCCCGCCGCCATGCCCAAAGGAAAGGCGGCGCTGATCGCCGCCAGTTCCGCGGCATCGAGCCGCACGTCCAGCGCGCCGAGATTGTCGTGCAGGTAGGCGATGCGCTTGGTGCCGGGGATGGGAATGATGTCGTCGCCCTGCGCCAGCAGCCAGGCCAGCGCCAGCTGGGCCGGCGTGCAGCCTTTGGCGCGCGCGAGGTCCTGGACCAGCGCCACGATGGCCTGGTTGCGCGCCAGGTTTCCGGCCGCGAAACGGGGATTGAAATGGCGGAAGTCGCCCGCGTCGAGACTGTCCGCGCCGACGATCGTTCCCGTCAGGAAACCGCGTCCCAGCGGGCTGTAGGCAAAGAAACTGGCGCCCACGTCGCGGCAGGCGGCCAGCACGCCCTGCTCCGGCTCGCGCGTCCACAGCGAGTATTCGCTCTGCACGGCCGCCACGGGGCAGAGCGCCGCCGCGCGCCGCAAAGTGGCGGCGCTCACTTCGCACAGGCCCACGGCGCGAATTTTTCCTTCTTGCATCAGCTGCGCCAGCGCCCCCATCGATTCTTCCAGCGGCGTGTCCAGGTTCAGGCGGTGCAGGTAGAACAGGTCGATGGTCTCCACGCCCAGGCGCGCCAGCGACGCCTCGCAGGCATGGCGGATGGTGGCGGGAGCATTGTCGACGCGGCGCGCATAGCTGCCCGCCTCGCGCGCCAGGCCGCACTTGGTGGCGACCAGCGCCTGCCCGCGATGCTTGCTCAGAAAACGGCCCAGCAATTGCTCGTTGTGGCCGAAACCGTAGGCGTCGGCCGTGTCGAACAGGGTCACGCCCGCCGCCAGGGCCGCTTCCAGCGTGGCCAAGGATTGCGCCTCGTCCGTGGCGCCATAGAATTCCGACATGCCCATGCAGCCCAGGCCCAGTGCCGAACTGGTCAAGCCGCTATGGCCGATGCGTCGTTGTTGCAGTTGCATGTTGATCTCCCTCAAGTGTCAATGCGGCCAGTCTAGACCGCGCCGGCTGGCGGGGGAATGCGCGATTTCGTGATACCTTTCTGGTATGAGAGCCCTTGACACCCATGCCCTGACCCTGTTTTGCACCGTCGCCCGCTGCCTGAACTTCCGCCAGGCGGCCGAGCAATTGCATATGACCCAGCCGCCCCTGTCGCGCGCCATCAAGACGCTGGAAGACAAGCTGGGCGCCCGATTGTTCGAGCGCGACACGCAGGGCGTGGCCCTGACGCAGGCGGGCCGCACCCTGCTGCCGCAGGCGCTGCACATCCTCGACTTGCTGGATGCGGCGCAAACCTCGCTGCAGCGCGATGCGGCCCCGGCGCGCCTGCGCCTGGGCCTGACCAGTTCCGTGGAAGCGGGCCTGTTCCGTCCGCTGCTGGCGGTGCTGGAAGGGCAGCTGGAGGCGCAACTGGGCAATGTCCGGCTGGAGCTGACGGCGGCGCCGTCGCCGCGCCTGGTGGCCTCCGTGCGCAAGGGCCAGCTCGACGCCGCCCTGCTCGCCCTGCCCAGCGCCACGTTCGAGCTGGCCGTGCAGCCGCTGGCGCGCCAGCCCATGATGCTGGCCCTGCCCGCCGGGCACCGCCTGGCGAAGAAGCGCAAGCTGGGCCTGTCTGATATCGCGCAGGAATCGATCTACTGGTTCGAACGGGCGCGCCAGCCCGCCTTTTTCGACCATTGCCAGGCCATTTTCCGCCGCCACGGCTTCGCCCCCGCCTTCCTGCGCGAAGCGCCCGACCACCACGTGCTGCTCGGCGACGTCGCGGCCGGCAAGGGCATGGCGCTGCTGGCCGACTCGTTCCGCGCGCTGCGCCTCGCTGGCGTGGCCTACCGGCCATTGGCAGAGGGCGAGGAACTGGCGGCCGGCATCGGCCTGGCCTGGCGGGAAGAACACGGGCATGCTGCCCTGCCCCTGCTGCGCCGGCTGGCGCAAGAACATCTGCAAAAGTGAGGGCCGCGCGCGGACGCGCCAGACGCGCTACCATGGCGCCTTCCCCATTTTGCGCCCCGCCACGACCATGACGTTTACCCTCAGCGACACCGCCTACGCCACCGATACCCCCGAAGCCAAGCAAGCCATGTATGCGGATCTGCGTTCGCAGCTGCAAGGCTTGCTGTCGGGCGAAACCGACTTCATCGCCAATACGGCCAACTTCAGTTCGCTGGTCTTCCACGCCATGCCGGGCCTGAACTGGGCCGGTTTCTACTTTCTGAAAGGCGAGGAACTGGTGCTGGGGCCGTTCCAGGGCAAGCCGGCCTGCATCCGCATCAAGAAAGGACGCGGCGTGTGCGGCACCACGGTGGTCGAAGGCAAGTCCATCGTCGTGCAGGACGTGCATGCGTTTCCCGGCCACATCGCCTGCGACGTCAATTCGCGTTCGGAACTGGTGGTGCCCGTGTTTGCGCAAGGTCACATCATCGGCGTGTTCGACCTCGACAGCCCATTGACCGGCCGCTTCGACGAGGTCGACGCCCGAGGCGTCGAATCGCTGGTGCGCGTGCTGGAAGCGGCCATCGTCGCCGAGTAAGCGTTAGTTGCCCGCCTTGACGGCGATGAATTCGCCCTTGCCGACCGTGGCCAGGCACGTCGTGTAGCGGCTGTCGGCGCGGATGGCGTCAAGAAACTGCGCCATGTCCGCGTAGTGCGAGCTGGCGTTGTCGACCACCAGCACGCCGCCGGCCGCCAGCACGCGGTCCAGCTGCGGCCACCATTGTTCGTATTGCTGGCGCGCGGAATCGAGGAAGATGAAATCGTAGGCGCCGTCCGCCGCATCGCGCAGCACGTCGCCGGCGTCGGCCAGCAGCTGACCGATCACGCCTTGCAATTGCGCGCGCACAAAGTTGGCGTGCGCCATGTCGAACTTGTCCTGCGCCTTTTCCACCGTCACCACGCTGCCGCCCAGCGCCTGCACTGCGCGCGCCAGCCACAGCGTCGAGTAACCGTTCGAGGTGCCGATTTCCAGCACCCGGCGCGCGCCGCGCGCGTGCACGAGCACGGCCAGCAATTCGCCCGTGTCGCGCGTGATGTTGAGCATGCGGCTGGCGCGCTCCGCGTGCGCCGCATCGTTGCTGCTGCCGAAGGCTTCGAGTTCGCTCAACAGGGTATCAATGTCCGGCATGATGGCTCCTTGCGAAAAACATCAGCATAGCAAAAATACTACGCCTGTGCGCGCCTCAATGGGCGTTTCAGGTACTGCACCATCACCACGCCCAGCAGGGTCACGCCGCCGCCGATCACATCATAGCTGTGCAAGGTTTCACCAAGGAACAGCATGGCGATGATCACCGTGAACACGGGCAGCAGATTCATCAATGTCGTGGCGCGGCTCGGCCCCAGCCTGGCCAGGCCGTGCATCCACAAGAACGGCGCGATGATGGAAGCGGGAATGCCGGCAAACAGTACCAGCGGCAAGCCGGCGCCGGTGACGGGCGGCGCCGACTGGCTCAGGTAATACACGAACAGCACGGGCACGGCGCACCAGACCTGGATCAGCAAGGAGTGCCAGTTATTCAGGGGAATCTTCCACCGCTTGAGCAGCACGCCGTAGCCCGCATACGACAGGCAGGCCAGCAGCATCAGGGCGTCGCCCACGGCCGCGCCATGAGCGAGCAGCGCGGCCGGGTCGCCATGGCTGAGCAGGTAGCCGAGTCCCAGCAAGGACACGATGCCGCCGAACACGCCGCCCACGGTGGGCGCCTCTTTCAGCACCAGCACGGACAGGCCCACGGCCAGCAGCGGCATCATCGACGCGAGGATGCCCATGTTGGTGGCCGTCGTCGTCTGCGCGGCGATATACGCGAGGCACTGGTACATGACCATGCCCAACATGCCCAGCACAAACAGTTTGCCCAGATACGGTTTCACCACGGAGCGCTGCTTCCACACGGGACGGGCAAACACGAGCGCCAGCAGCACGCCGGCCAGCAGCCAGCGATAGAACGAGATGGCGGCCGGGTCGATCACGCCCACGGCCATCTTGCTGACGATGGTGTTGATGGCCCAGATCAGCACGGCAATCACGGGAAACAGATAATGCTTGGCTTTCATGCAAGTAACTCCACGATTCAATGACTGCCATTTTCGCATGGTCCGATTCCATGGATATAATGAAAACCGGACAAACGATGCGAAGAACAGGACAAAACAGGAGATACCATGGCCAGCAACCAGCATTTCCCCGCCGTTTCCGACGCCCTGCCCTATCCCGTGTATTTCCGCCTCGACGATTACCACGCGCACCAGCAGTTCGATTACCAGAGCCATCCGTGGGGCCAGCTCACGTATTGCTCCACGGGCGTGATGGAAATCATGGTGGCGGGCCAGCGCTACCTGTCGCCGCCCCAGTACGCCGTGTGGATACCGCCCGAGACCTTGCATGACGGCTATATCCGCCAGGACGTCGTATTTCACTCCGCCTACATCGATACCGGCCTGTGCGCGCAGCTGCCGGCGCAGCCGTGCGCGCTGGTGCTCAGTCCCTTGCTCAAAGCCATACTCGGCGACTTCGCCGAAAGGGGCGTCACCACGCCCGCCACCGAAGCCGACCAGCGCCTGGCGCAGGTGCTGGTCGACCAGCTGCAGCTGGCGCCGTGCAGCCGCAACTATCTGCCCGGCAGCGACGAACCCGTCATCGCGGCGCTGCTGGCCGCCCTGCAGGCGGAGCCGGGAAGTAACCGCTCACTGGCCGAGTGGGCCGCGCAATTGCACGTCACCGAGCGCACGCTGGCGCGCCGCTGTCAGCGCGAGCTGGGCATGCCCTTCGGCGAATGGCGCCAGCGCCAGCGCTTCCTGGCGGCCCTGCCGATGCTGGAACAGGGAGATACCGTGCAGGCGATCGCGCTGGAACTGGGCTACAGCACGGCCTCGGCCTTCATCGCCATGTTTCGCCGCCAGAGCGGCGGCACGCCCGACCAGTTCCGCCGCGGCCTGCGCTGAAAAACGTGGACTAAACTGCATGCTTTCCAGGCATGGATGCTAAAATTCAAACATCTTTCCAGAGAGCAAAAGGACGCGCATGAACTCCAGCACCGAGACGGCCCATGAAACCCCAGGCAGCGAGGTTGCGCCGCAGGTGACAGAGACGGCCGCGACGGCGCCAGCGCCCCTCAAGCTCGGCAAAGAGGACATCCCCACCGTATTGGGCAAGCTGCGCACCCTGGTGCAGGACAAGACGCGTTTCGAGCCGCAGGACATCACGCCGCTGGGCGAGGAAGACGTGCTGCAGGATTTTTCGCTGCAGGCGAATTACGCGCTCGAGGCGCGCTTCGAGCAGCGCGTCATCAATGGCTATTTTGCGCCGGCGGGAAATGACTGCCGCTGTGGCTCCCACGAGGTGGGAGCGCTCGCTCACACGCAGGAGAAGGAAAGGCTGCGCCGCGCGGCAGGCAAGCTTGACGCCGCCCTGCGCCAGCCGGGCCAGGCCTACAACGGCATCGAGGCGGGCATCTACCTGCCGCACGCCGTCAAGTACTGGCACCTCGATACCTGCAGCGCCTGTTCCGGCAAAGGCCGCATCGGCTGCCATACCTGCCACGGCTTGACCACGGAAACGTGCTGGACCTGCCACGGCGGGCGCACCGTCAGCTGCGACGCCTACGGCTGCTACGGCAGCGGCAAGGTCTCCTGCTCGTATTGCAACGGCAACGGCACGGTGGCCGAACAAGTCACCGACTACGTGACGGTGCAAGTACCCACTACCACCTACAGCAACGGCAGCTCGCACACCAGCTACCACAGCGAAACGCGCACGCAGTACCGCACCGAGCACCGCAATTGCTACCATTGCAGCTTCGGCAAGGTCACGTGCAACACCTGCCACGGTTCCGGCAACATCAATTGCGCCACCTGCCGCGCCAGCGGCAAGGTCACCTGCCGCACCTGCAGCGGCGCGGGCGACCTGCGCTGCAACCCGTGCGACGGTTCCGGCAAGGTGGGCAAGGCGGCCTGGATCGACGTGCACGTGGCGCCCGGCTATAGCGTCAGCCTGCCCAAGCAGGCGCCAGACGACGCGCGCCGCATCCGCGACAAGGAGAGCGTGCACTCACTGGCAGCCATCGCCAGCAGCCTGGCCCTGGCGAAAGTGAGCATCTACAATGAAGACCAGCCGCAGGAAGTCGACGCCCTGTACGGGGGCAAGCTGCGCATCGTGCGCCTGGACGCCGCCTGCAACGGGGAAAAGCACCACCTGGTGGCGTACGGCACGGACTTGCGCTGGCTGACCCTGGACGACATCGTGGAAAAGCTGCTGCGCGGCGACCTCAAGGCGCTCAGCGACGCGCTGGCCGGCAGCGCCGACGACGGCCTGTTCTCGGCCCACGTCCAGGGCTTATTGACGCCGCTGCGCGACGTGGCCGCATCGGAATTGAATGCGGACGTGATCGAGTCTGTCCTCAGCGGCGACGCGGACCACGCCCACGTCGATGTCGTCTCCGCCGAGTATGCCAACAATGTGCGCACCTGCGTGCTCGGTGCCTTGCGCCAGGTCTACACGCGGCTGGCCAAGCAGTTCTGGTGGAAAAGCGCGCTGGCCGCCCTGGCCGCCGCCATCGCCGCCTGGTTCTTCGCAGGGCGCGGTGCGGCCGCCGTCGCCGGCCTGTTCGTCGCGGGCGCCGGCTACTGGCTGTTCAACCGCAAGGTCAAGAACGTGCTGAGCGAGGCGCTGGGCGGCCAGCAGCAGGCCGCACGGGCCATGGGCATCGCCGGCAAGGGCCGCCGCAACCAGCTGGCCCACGTGCTGATCCTGGCGCCCGCCAGCGTCGCCGTGCTGGCCGCCAGCTATGGCTTGCCCGCGCGCGTGCGTCCCGCTTCTGCGCCACCGCAAACGGCCATGGCCTCGGCGCCCGTCGCGCCCCATGCACCGGCCACCGTGCCGCCGGACGCAAGCAGCGCCAGGGCCGTCAAACTGTATGAAAATGGCGACAAGACGCAGGCGCTGGCCATGCTGGAAAGCCTGGTCGGCAAGGGCGACGCGGGCGCGTATGGCCTGTATGGCTGGATGCTGCTGATGGGCGAAGGCCAGAACGGCCCCGTCACGGCGCCGACGGCGCGCCAGCGCGAGGCGCGCCAGGTGGCCGCCAAGCCCCTGGTCGGCAAGGGCCTGGTGAAGAACGACAGCTACGCGCTGACGGCAAAGGGCGTGATGCTGGCCGAAGGCTGGCAGGAGCCGCGCAATATGGCGCGCGGCCTGGACCTGCTGAAGCAGGCGGCCAACAAGGGCAATGCGCAAGCCATGCATTTGCTGGGCCTGTACCACGTGCGCGGCTACCAGTTTCCCGTCAACCATAAGGAAGCGCGCAAATGGTTCACCCTGGCCGCTGACAAGGGCAGCGCGGGCGACATCTACAACCTGGGCCTGATGGACTGGGAAGGCGCCGGCTTGAAGCGCCCGGACCGCGACAGCGCCATGCAGCGCTGGAAGATCGCTGCCGCCATGGGAGAGGAGCGCGCGATTAAGGCCGTCGCGCAAGGCAAACCTTAAGGAGCACCTGAGAAAAAGCCCATGGCGTTGTTGCCTTGCCTGGCCGTACGTTCGTACTGCCTGTGGCAACGCGCCTAGCCCTGAGCATTTTTCAGGCGCTCCAGCAGAGCGGCGACAAAAGACCTGAGAAAAAGCCCATGGCGTTGTTGCCTTGCCTGGCCGTACGTTCGTACTGCCTGCGGCAACGCGCCTAGCCCGGAGCATTTTTCACGCGCTCCAGCAGAGCGGCGACAATAGACCTGAGAAAAAGCCCATGGCGTTGTTGCCTTGCCTGGCCGTACGTTCGTACTGCCTGCGGCAACGCGCCTAGCCCGGAGCATTTTTCAGGCGCTCCAGCAGAGCGGCGACAAAAGACCTGAGAAAAAGCCCATGGCGTTGTTGCCTTGCCTGGCCGTACGTTCGTACTGCCTGCGGCAACGCGCCTAGCCCTGAGCATTTTTCAGGCGCTCCAGCAGAGCGGCGGCAAAAGTCGCCGCTTTTTGATTTTTACACCGCCGCCAGCGCCTGCAAGGCCATCGGATTCGGCGTCGGCTCGCCGATTTTCGTCAGCAGGTTGCGGTCCGTGTGGTGGAACGGTTCATCCTTGCCGCGAATGAGCATGACCGTGTCTTCGTCATAGCCCCAGCTGCCGTCGGCGTGGATGTCGACCTTGATGCGGTATTCGACGGTGGTAAACGCGTGTTCAAGGAAGGGATTCGAGCAGATGCCGTAGGCCGTCGAATCACGTTTGGCCACCAGTTCGAAACTGGTGGCGTCCGCCGTCGTCGTGCCCGACGCCATGGCGATCTGGCCGCGCGGGATGGCCAGGGTCTGGATCACGGCGCCCGTGGCCGGCTCCCACAGCCAGTAACCGACTTGCTCATGGTAGGTTTTGACCTGGTCCGGCTTGGTGATGTGGATGTAGTAGCGCAAGCCGTAGAACAGTTGCGGGCCGTTGGTGACGGGGTCGATAGGCTGCAGCTCGATGCGCTCGACGAAGGCCTGCTTGCGCGGGCCGTCGGCTTTCGGCTTGACGTCCAGGCCGCGCGTGCCCGTCCAGATGCCGGCCATGCCGGTCAATGGGCCCAGGTTGTTCAGCGTGTGCACGTCAACGGACGGCTCGGTGTAGATATCTTCGGGAAAATCGCTCATGTGGAGTCTTCAAAATGGGGCAACAGTGCTTGCCTCCATTGTAAGACCTGCCACGCCGGCGGCAAAGCGCCCGCCGTCAGGGAAACTGCGTCATGTGGCGTTCGATGTACGCCAGCGCGGCCAGCGCCAGTGCGGGGCGCTGCGCCTCGAACGCGCATTCGTCGCGCGCCTGCAGCAGGTTGGCCGCCACCCCGGGCAGGTCCAATTCGCCGGCGATGAACGCGGCCACCGCGTCGATATTCGCGTACAGCGCGCTGTCGAAGCCTTCCCATTCCACATAGGCCAGCCACTCGGCCAGCAGCACCACGCCGGCGACGGGCGGCGCCAGGGCCGCGATGCGTTCAGAACGCAGCACGCGGTCGTCGCGGATGCCTTCCTGCTGCAGCACGGCCAGCGCTACCTGCTGCAGCGCGTCTTGCGGGTCGCGCCGGTACTTGTTCAGCAGGCGCTGCGTCAGCGTGTAGCGCTCGGCGTCAATGCCGCGCAGGGCGGCGGCCACGTCGTCATCATGCTGCGCCAGGTGGCGCGCCGCGCAGGCCGCATCCACGCCGGCTTTCGCGGCGACGATCTCGGTAAGCTGCTGCCGGCGCGCGTCATCCATGCTTACGCCAGCGGATCGGACAAGCCGGTCAGGGTGAAGATTTCAAAACCCGTTTCCGTCACGGCCAGCGAATGCTCGAACTGCGCCGACAGCGAACGGTCTTTCGTCACCGTCGTCCATTTGTCGGGCAAGACCTTGACCTGGTAGCTGCCCACGTTGAGCATCGGCTCGATGGTAAAAATCATGCCCGGTTCCAGCACGATGCCCGTGCCGGCGCGGCCATAGTGCAGCACTTGCGGCGTGTCGTGGAAGACCTGGCCCACGCCATGGCCGCAGAAATCGCGCACGGAGGAAAAGCCCTGCGCCTTAGCCACCGCCTCGATGGCGGCGCCCACGTCGCCCAGGGTCGCGCCCGGGCGCACGGTGTGGATGCCGGCCATCATGGCTTCATACGCCGTGTTGACGAGGCGGTTGGCCAGGATGGACACGGCGCCCACCTTGAAGGTGCGGCTGGTGTCGCCGAACCAGCCCTGGAACTTCGGCGTCACGTCGATGTTCAGGATATCGCCCACTTTCAGTATCTTCGTCTCGGACGGGATGCCGTGCGTGACCACGTGATTGACGGAGATGCAGCTGGCGTGCTTGTAGCCGTGGTAGTCGATGGTGCCGGGGATGGCGCCGGCGGCGCGCATGAATTCCTCGCACAGGGCGTCAAGCTTGGCCGTCGATACGCCCGGCTTCACGAAGGGCGTGATGTAGTCGAGCGTATCGGCGGCGATGCGGCCGGCCGCGCGCATGCCGATGAAACCTTCTTCGTCGTGCAGGGGGATTTTCTTGCCGTGTTCAAGCTGGGTGGAATAGCGCATGGAGATTCTTTTCTTTGTCAGTGTGTGATGGTTTGGGTCGCCCAGCCGCGCACGGCATCGTGCGCGGCGCGCAGCATGGCATCGACGCTGGCCGGTATCGGCCGCTCCTGCGCCAGGTAAGGCTTGACGACGGCCACGGGGGCGTCGATCAGCACGAATTTGAGCAGCATGTGATCCAGATCAAGCTCCTTGCTGGCGGGCATGGCTTCGGCGCAGCGCTCAAAGCAGGCGTCGAGCGCCGCCTGCTCCTCTTCGACGGCGGCCAGCAATTCCTCGCTGAGACCACCGCTGAAATCGGGATTGTCCTCGCATTGCAGCAGGAAGCGCGCGTACACGGGCTTGCGCCGGCACCAGTCCAGCAAGCCGTGCACGCCGGCCCAGGTGTCGCCGCCGAGCCAGCGGCTGGCCACTTCCTCGCGGAAGTCGCTCTTCACGCGCAGCCAGGCGCGCGCCAGGATGGCGTTGCGCGAATCGAAGCGGTGATACACGGAGCCGATGGGCGCACCGGCCTTGACGGCGATGGCGGCCATCGAGACGGCGCCCACGCCGCACTGGGCGGCGACGGCGATCGCGCTGTCGATGAAGTTGTTTTCGTTGAATTTGGCTAGTCTGACCATTCAAATAGAATACCGATTCTATTTGAATCCGTCAAGCGCCCCAGACGGCCAGGCAACGCGGCCAACACGACTTGCCTTGCTGCCTTACAATGATATGCACGAACCGCCACAAGGAGAATCCGCTTGCTTACGCCCCCCTTCATCGCCTCCGCCCGCTTCGACGATCCACGCCAGGCGCTGGCGCAGGTGCAAGCCATTTACCGCAGCAGCATCGAACACTTGCGCGATGCGCTGCAGCGCTTTGTCGCTGGCGAAGACATGCACGAACGGGTGCGCGCCTGCTACCCCTTCGTACGCATCCAGACCGAGACCGTGGCGCGCGCCGACTCGCCGCTGGCCTACGGCTTTGTCGCCGGCCCCGGCGTGTTTGAAACCACGCTGACCCGCCCCGACCTGTTTGGCGACTATTACCTCGACCAGTTCACCCTGCTGCTGAAAAACCATAACGGTGGCCAGAAGGTGCTGCTGGAAGTGGGCGTCAGCGCCCAGCCCATCCCCGTGCACTTCTCGTTCGCCGAGCACGACCACATCGAAGGCAATATGGATGCGGGCCGCCGCATGGCCATGCGCGACCTGTTCGACTTGCCGGACCTGTCGGCCATGGACGACGGCATCGCCAACGGCACGCACGAGACGGCGCACGGCGAAGCGCAGCCGCTGTCGCTGTTTACGGGACCGCGCGTGGACTATTCGCTGCAGCGCCTGCGCCACTACAGCGGCACCTCGCCGCAGCACTTCCAGAACTTCGTCCTGTTTACCAATTACCAGTTCTACATCGATGAATTCATCCGCCTGGGACAAGCCTTGATGCAGCGCGCGCCCGACGCCGCCGCACCGTCGGACGACGATGGCTACATCGCCTTTGTCGAACCGGGCAACGTCGTCACGCGCCGCGTCGGCCATGCCGGCGAAAGCGACGACGCGCTGGGCGCGGCCCCGCCGCGTTTGCCGCAGATGCCCGCCTACCATTTGCTGCGCGCGGACGGCAGCGGCATCACCATGGTCAATATCGGCGTGGGGCCGGCCAACGCGAAGACCATCACCGACCATATCGCCGTGCTGCGCCCGCACGCCTGGCTGATGCTGGGCCACTGCGCGGGCCTGCGCACCACGCAAAGCCTGGGCGACTACGTGCTGGCGCATGCGTATGTGCGCGAAGACCACGTGCTCGACGAAGACTTGCCGCTGTGGGTGCCGATCCCGCCGCTGGCGGAAATCCAGCAGGCGCTGCAAACGGCCGTGGCGGAAATCACCCAGCTGACGGGGCATGATTTGAAGCACATCATGCGCACGGGCACAGTCGCCAGCACGGACAACCGCAACTGGGAACTGCTGCCGCAGCGCACGCCGGAGCGCCGCTTCAGCCAGAGCCGCGCCATCGCGCTGGACATGGAAAGCGCGACGATCGCCGCCAACGGCTTCCGCTTCCGCGTCCCGTACGGCACCCTGCTGTGCGTGAGCGACAAGCCGCTGCACGGCGAAATCAAGCTGCCCGGCATGGCCAACCACTTCTACCGCGAGCGCGTCGACCAGCACCTGCGCATCGGCATCCGCGCCGTGGAACTGCTGCGCCGCCAGGGAGTGGACCGCCTGCACAGCCGCAAATTGCGCAGTTTTGCCGAGGTGGCGTTTCAGTAATCGCGCTCCCCCGTCATGCCAGCCGCCCTCCACGGGCGGCTTTTTTTTGCCCGTAGCGCTGCCGCAATGCGGCGGACAATCGTCGCAACGACGATATAAAACGTCACAAAAAAACAACAGATGTCTAGATTGGCATTACAAAAAAACAAAACTATCCACGCTTTTTTTGCCAATTGGAAAATTAAATTTATTTAACAATTAAAATTTCATGATTTCCTGCCATACACAAATCAAATTCATCCAGCGTCATTCTTCGAATAAAGAATCCATACGCAAAAAGCAGAGGCGTCTTGACAGCCGAAGGCGAAAAATGGTCTGATGAATTGTAAATTTAAGCTGCTAAATTTATAAACATGGTAATTTTGAAAATACTTTCAAATAGCTAAATAAAAACCTAAGGAAACTTAAGTTTCCTAGTTGGAGGATGGACAATGATTGAAAAGAAATTAAGCAAATCCTTGCGCATGATGTTTGCCGGCACTTTGGTCATGAGCGCAGGCTTCATGCACCAGGCGGCTCAAGCGCAGGAAGCCAAGGCTGACGAGAAATTGCAGCGCGTGGTCGTGACGGGTTCCGCCATCAAACGCGTGGATGCCGAGACAGCCGCACCGGTGGAGATTTACAGCAAGAAAGATATCGAGCGCACTGGCGCCACCAGCGTCGCCGAACTGGTGCGCAACCTGGCCTCCATCGACATCAATGACCAGGGCGAACTGAGCGCCAGCTCCCCTTCCGGTTCCGGCACCACCAACATCAAGATGCGCGGCCTGAGCGAACGCAACGTGCTGATCCTGTTGAACGGCCGCCGCCTGCCGACCAATGCGCTGGCTGACGGTTCGGGGGCGGGCGCAGCGGTCGACGTCAACGCCATCCCGCTGAGCGCGCTGGAACGCATTGAAATCCTGAAAGACGGAGGCTCCGCCATTTATGGCGCCGATGCAGTCGCCGGCGTGATGAACTTCATCACCAAAAAGAACTACCAGGGCCTGGAAGCGAAAACCAGCTACGGCCAAAGCTCGCGCTCGGACGCCAAGGAAAAGACGGCCAACCTCGTGTACGGCTATGGCGACTATGACACCCAGGGCTTCAACGTGCTGGCCACAGTCGACATCTTCAAGCGCGACCCGATCTACCGCAAGGACCGCGACCTGACCAGTTCGGCAGACTTCCGCCGCTTTGGCGGCCCGGATGGCCGCAGCGGCTATCATCCTAGCGGCAATATCGTCGGCGGCGGCACCCTGGTGCCTTGCCCAGCGGGCGATGTAAGCCCCGAAGGCTGCCGTTTTGACGTCAACAAGACCTTGCTGACCTCCACCAACGGCGCCGACCGCGCCAGCGGCATGCTGATCGGCAGCCTGAAAATCAGCGACAGCATCCGCGCGTTTGCGGAATTTACCTATTCCGAAAGCAAGGACGACTTTTCGTCCCAGCCAGCGCCTGGCAACTTCAAGGTCGGCAACCAGACCGTCGCCGGCCGCTTCATGCAGATGGGTCCGCGCCAGACCAACCGCAAGGGCACGATGACCCAGTTCTCGACGGGTCTGGAAGGCACGACGCGCGGCATCGACTGGGATGTCGCCATCGGCAAGGGCGTGAGCAAGGCCACCAACCGCGATTCGAACTACGCACATTACGACCTGTTCAACGAAGCGATCGCCAATGGTACGATCAATCCGACCCGCACCGACAATCCGCAGGCAGCCGTCGACAAGATTCGCCTGACGCCTACGCGCGCCGGCAAGTCGGAACTGACCTTCTTCAACGCCAAGGCATCGGCGCCGATCATGGACCTGGCAGGCGGCGCGATGGCTTACGCCGTTGGCGTGTCGTACAACAAGGAAACGCTGAGCGACCAACCCGACCAGAACCAGATTGATGGCGTGGTCTTCGGCAGCATCCAGCAAGCGGCCGTCAAGGCGGACCGCAATTCCAAGGGCATCTTCGGCGAACTGTCGATTCCATTCCTGAAAAACGTCGAAGCGCAGGTCGCCCTGCGCTATGACGACATCTCGAATGTCGGCAGCAAGACCAGCCCGAAACTGGCCTTGCGCTACCAGCCCCTGAACAACCTGATGTTCCGCGGTTCGTATGCGGGCAGCTACCTGGCGCCATCGCTGAAACAGATGTACGGCGGCGTCGATGCGGGCGCCTACACGACCAGCGATGCGGATATCTGCAAAGCCTTCCCATCGATTGCCGGCAATTGCAAAAACTTTGCCTACTACCAGGTCTCCGGCTCCAACAAGGACTTGAAACCTGAAACGGGCAAGACCTACAACCTGGGCGTGGTGTTCTCGCCAGTGAACTCGTTCACAGCCAGCATCGACTTCTTCAAGATTAACAAAAAGAATGAGATCGGCACCCTGACGGAAACCAAGGCGATCGAGCTGGGCAACGTGGAAATCAAGAATGGCGATGCGCGCATCCTGCTGAACAACCAGAACCTGGCTACCACCGAAGTGCGCGGTTTCGATACGGACCTGCGTTACATCTCGCCGCAAACGATGTTCGGCAAATTCACGATCCGCAATGCGTCCACCATCTACACCCGCATGGACACCCAGGACACGGCGACGGATCCAGAACAAAGCACGATGAAGATGTTCATGAATCCGAAGTACCGCAACACGTTCACCGCCAGCCTGGAAAAGGACAATATGTCCGGCACCCTGGTCATCCGCACGACGGGCGACATGATCGACTCGCCCTTGCGACGCGACGAAGTCAAGCCGGGCACCCGCACGATTCCTTCGCACACGGAAGTGGATCTGACGGGCCAGTACGTGGCGATGCAAAACCTGACCTTCACGGCCGGCATCAAGAACCTGTTCGACAAGATGCCGCCGTTTAGCGCGACGGGTGCCACCAACCAGTACGGCACCCTGGGCTTTGCCCAGCTGTACAACGTGCGCGGCCGTTACTTCTACATCGGCGCAGGCTACAAATTCATGTAATGTAGCGCATTATCCGGCAGTCTGAAACGGTTGCCGGCGTTGCCCTCGAAAGCCGCACGCCTGTGCGGCTTTTTTCATGCCCGGCAGACGAAAAAAAACCGCTGCAGGCAGCGGTTTTCAGGTAACTCCAACGCTTACAGGAAGCGGTCGAGTATCTTGCGCGTCGTCTTGTCGATATTGAACATGTCGCGTATCAAAAAGTGGATGCCGTGGTTGTCGGCGATCAAGAGCGACGTGGCGCCGATGCGGCGGATGTCTTCCTCGCCTTTCAGCACGAATTGCGTCTCGCCCCGGTCCGTGTCGACGTACCAGGTGCACGGCGTGGCGAAACTGGAGACGCTTTTCACGCGCGCGATCTCGGGCATGAATTCGCGCCCTTCCAGCTCTTCCTGCAGCAGGCCGCGCGTCGGCTCCGGCAAGGCGTCGAGGCGGTCGATCCACGCCACTTCCTTGCCGTCGCCCAGCACCAGCGAAATGCCTTCATCCGGCGACTGGATGGGAAAGGCGCGCACGGGCGCCACGCCCTCAAAAACCTGGCCGTCCGCGTCCGTCATCACCAGCTTGCCGAAGGGGTCGCGGCTTAATGTAAAAGTTGTACTGGCCATGCTTATTCCTTGTCATCCAGGGCGAGCTCATTGTTGCGCGCCTGTGCTTCATAGAGGCGGAAATAGGCGCCCTCTTTCGCCATCAGTTCATCGTGGCTGCCCACTTCGACGACCTGGCCCCGGTCCAGCACCACCAGGCGGTCGGCCCGGTGCAATGTCGACAGGCGGTGGGCGATGGCGATCGTCGTGCGGCCCTGCACCAGGTTGTCCAGCGCCTTCTGGATTTCTTTTTCCGTTTCCGAGTCCACCGACGATGTCGCTTCATCCATGATGAGGATGCGCGGGTCGATCAGCAGGGCGCGGGCGATCGAGATGCGCTGGCGTTCGCCGCCGGACAGGCCCTGTCCGCGCTCGCCCACCATCGAATCGTAGCCCTGCGGCAGGCGCAGGATGAATTCGTGGGCATGCGCAGCGCGCGCGGCGGCGATGATCTCCTGGCGCGTCGCGTGCGGCTTGCCGTAGGCGATATTCTCCGCGATGGTGCCGAAGAACAGGAACGGCTCCTGCAGCACCAGGCCGATGTTGCGGCGGTAGTCAGAGACAGCGAACGAGCGGATGTCTACGCCGTCGAGCAAAATCGCCCCTTCCGACACGTCGTAGAAGCGGCAGATCAGGTTGACCAGCGTGCTCTTGCCCGAACCGCTGTGGCCCACCAGGCCGATCATCTCGCCCGCCTTGATGTTCAGGGTGATGCCGCGGTTGACGGCCCGGTTGCCATAGCGGAAACCGACTTCGCGCAGGTCGATGCGGCCTTCGATCTTGTCCAGTTTGACCGGTTGCGCCGGTTCCGGCACGCTCGACACATGGTCGAGGATGTCGAAGATGCGCTTGGCGGCGGACGCCGATTTCTGCGTCACGGAGACGATGCGGCTCATCGAGTCGAGGCGGCCATAGAAGCGCGTGCTGTAGGCGATGAAGGCGGTCAGCACGCCGACGGTGATTTCGCCGCGCGACAGTTGCCAGATGCCGAAGCACCAGATGACCAGCAAACCCATCTCCGTCAGGAAGGAGACCGTCGGCGAAAACAGCGACCAGACCTTGTTCAACTTGTCGTTGACGGCCAGGTTGTGCGCGTTGGCGTCGCGGAAGCGGGCCGCTTCGCGCTTTTCCTGCGCAAACGCCTTGACCACGCGGATGCCGGGAATGGTATCGGCCAGCACGTTGGTCACTTCGCTCCACACGCGGTCGATCTTTTCAAAGCCCGTGCGCAGACGGTCGCGCACCAGGTGGATCATCCAGGCGATGAAGGGCAGCGGTGCCAGGGTCATGATGGCCAGCCACGGGTTCATCGACCACAAAATGACGCCCGTCATGATAATCATCAACACGTCGGAGGCGAAATCGAGCAAGTGCAGCGAGAGGAAGACGCAGATGCGGTCGCTGCCGCTGCCGATGCGCGCCATCAGGTCGCCCGTGCGCTTGCCGCCGAAAAATTCCAGCGACAGCTTCATCAGGTGTTCATACGTGGCCGAGCGCAAATCGGCGCCCATGCGTTCGGACACCAGGGCCAGCACATAGGTCTTGCCCCAGCCCAGCAGCCAGGCCAGCAGGGCCGAACCGAGCAAGCCGCTCATGTAGTACACCACCAGCCACGGGTCGATATGCTTGCCGTTCTGATACGGGATCAGCACATTGTCCATCAGCGGCGCCGTCAGGTAGGGCGGAATCATGTGCGCAGCGGTGCTCAGCAGCATCAGCAGGAAGCCCAGCGCCAGCTGGCCACGGTAAGGGTGGGCAAAACGCCACAGGCGGAACAGGGTCCAGGTGGACGGCGGCGTGTGCAGCACCTTGGCGCAGATCGGGCATTCTTCCTGTTCCGGCTCCAGAGGCGCCTTGCAGCTGGGGCACACTTCCTGCTCTGCTTCCAGCACGGGCTGGCCCGTCAGGTGGCTGTCGAGGCGCTCGACGAACTGCTCCAGCACGCGGATCGCATGCAAATTCTGTCCCAGGGTAAAGCGCCACGAGGCCAGGCGGCCGTGGTCGTCGAACAGTTCCAGGTGGCCGACACCGGCATGGTCGTGGTGCGTCAGGCGCAGTCCGTGGCGGAAAGACCAACTTTTCCAGGCGGTATCGCCCGGGGAACGGGCCAGTAAACGCTTCTCTGTGACAACAATTATGCCTTTTGTGAAACGTAATCGCGCATCGAGGTCAACCTCAACGCTACTTAAAACGTTCTCCCCTGGAGAAAGCTTGCTTTCCACTTCCGCCAGCCAGTGTTCCGGCAGCGAGGTAAGGGGAATAGTTGTTGCAGGAACACTCAGTTCAGTTGTCATCGTAAAGCATACTCCGGCTCGAGGCCAAGCCCTTCAGGGCGGGATTTGGGGGATGGGGCAGACGCCCGATCAATGTTTGTGTATTGCGCGATGGCGAGGTAGATGCACCAGTGGCAATTTCCTGTATTGTATCGAATGGATGCCTGCAGGTAATGAATGATGGCAAAACGGAGCAAAAAAATGCGCGGCCATCGTACAGGGGCAAGTATACAACAGCCCGCTGTTGCGCAAATGCTCCAGCTTAGCCCGGAGTCGGTAACTTTATAACAAGTATGGCAACAATTAGTAACAATTAGAATGACAACACCAGCAGAATACGAGAAGCAAACGCGACAAGAGGCCGCTAAAAGTGGCACACTGCGCATACCCGGGATAAAGAACCAAGCACGAGCCTGAAAAGACTCTGTAAAGCCAACATAAAGTATCTGGCGCCCAGACGCCTGGCTTGTTATCAAGAAACCACTTACATGATCAAGAAGAAGAACATCGAATTCGTCCGCGTCACCCACTTGCGCGGCCCCAACATCTGGACTTACCGCCCGGTGATTGAAGCCTGGGTCGATATCGGCGAACTGGAAGACTATCCATCGAATACCCTGCCCGGCCTGTACGAGCGCCTGGTGGCGTGGCTGCCCGGCATGATCGAGCACCGCTGCGGCGTGGGCGAACGGGGCGGCTTTTTCGAGCGCCTGCGCGAAGGCACATGGTCGGCCCACATCCTCGAACACGTGGTGCTGGAACTGCAAAACCTGGCCGGCATGCGCACGGGCTTCGGCCAGACGCGCTCGACCAGCCAGCGCGGCGTCTACAAGATGGCCTTCCGCACGCGCGAAGAGCACGTGGGCCGCGCTGCCCTGGCGACCGCGCGCGAACTGCTGATGGCCGCCATCAATGATGAAGCCTACGACCTGGAGGCGGCCCTGGCGCCGCTGCGCGACATGGTCGATTCGCGCTGCCTGGGCCCGAGCACGGCGAGCATCGTCGATGCGGCCACCGAGCGCCGCATCCCTTCCCTGCGCCTGAACGACGGCAATCTGGTGCAGCTGGGCCACGGCGCCGCGCAGCGCCGCATCTGGACGGCCGAAACGGACCGCACCAGCGCGATTGCCGAAGGCATCGCCAGCGACAAGGATCTCACCAAATTCCTGCTCAAATCGTGCGGCGTGCGCGTGCCCGAAGGCAGCCTGGTGCGCAGCGCCGAAGCGGCCTGGGAAGAAGCGCAGGACATCGGCGTGCCCGTCGTCGTCAAGCCGTATGACGGCAACCACGGCCGCGGCGTGTCGCTGAACCTGATGACAGAAAGCGACGTCAAGGCAGCCTATGAACTGGCCGCGCGCAAGGGCGACAGTTCGGCCGTGCTGGTGGAAAGCTTCATCACGGGCGACGAGCACCGTCTGCTCGTCGTCGGCAACAAGCTGATCGCGGCCGCCAAGGGCGAATCCCTGTGGGTCGACGGCGACGGCGTGTCCACCGTGCTGGAACTGGTCAACACGCAGATCAATACCGATCCGCGCCGCGGCGAAGGCGAAGATTTCCCGCTGGGCACCGTCAAGCCGCACGAGTCGGGCGAAATCGTGCTGGAACTGCAGCGCCAGGGCATGACCGCCCTGTCCGTGCCGCAATCGGGCCAGAAAGTGCTGATCCAGCCGAACGGCAACGTGGCTATCGACGTCACCGACGACGTGCACCCGTCCGTCGTGCATGCGGCCCTGCTGGCCGCCAGGGTCGTGGGCCTCGATATCGCCGGCATCGACCTGGTCACCACCGACATCACGCGTCCGCTGGAAGAACAGCGCGGCGCCATCATCGAAGTCAATGCCAGCCCCGGCCTGCTGGCGCACATCAAGCCGGGCGTGGGCCAGCCCCGCCCTGTCGGCGCGGCCATCGTCGACCACCTGTTCGCTGCCGAAGAAACGGGCCGCATTCCGCTGATCGGCGTGACGGGCACGCGCGGCGCCAGCCTGATCGTGCGCATGCTGTGCAAGCTGCTCAACCTGTCGGGCCTGCACACGGGCGCCGTCTGCAGCGAAGGCATGTACCTGGACCAGCGCCGCGTCGTCAGCAACGATTGCGTGAACTGGGACGCGGGCCAGCGCCTGCTGCTCAACCGCACCGTGCAGACGGCCCTGTTCGAGAGCAATCCGCGCATGATCCTGGCCGAAGGCCTGGCCTACGACAAGTGCCAGGTCGGCATCGTCACGGACATGGGCAGCCTCGATAGCATCAAGGATTTCGACGTGCTGGACGAGGCGGGCCTGTACAAGGCCGTGCGCAGCCAGGTCGACGTGGTCGTGCCGACCGGCGTGGCCGTGCTCAACGCCGCCAACGCCCACGTGCTGGAACTGGCCGAACTGTGCGACGGCACGGTGACCCTGTATGCGCAGGATGGCAGCCTGCCGGCCCTCGCGGCACAGCTGGCCGCCGGCCAGCGCGCCGTGTTTGTGCGCGGCAACCACATCGTGCTGGCCGAAGGCGGCATCGAAACGGTCCTGCTGTGCCTGGACCTGCTGAAACCGGCCACGGCCGGCAATGTCGACAGCGTGCTGGCCGTCGCGGCCGCCGCTTGGGCCCTGAACCTGCCCGTCGACCTGATTTGCGCCGGCTTGCGCACCTTCGACGCGGCCCCCGGCTGCATCGGGAATTGAAAAACCAGAAACGTCAAACCAAACCGACTGCGCGTCGCGATTTGCGGCCTCCGATGCTCACTGTGCATCCGCACAGCTCCGCTTCTCGGGCCAACGGGGGCGCCGAGCCTCCCATCCGCTCGCTACGGTTTAATTTGACGTAGAAGCCCGGCTACGGCCGGGCCCACAAGAACACAACAGGATTACGGTTTAATTATGGAAGTATCTCGCGTACGGGCCTTGCGGGGCCCTAACCTCTGGAGCCACGACACCGCCGTGGAAGCCATCGTTTCCTGCACCACGCAGGAACTCGACATCGCCCAGCTGCCCGGCTTCGAAGCCCGCCTGCGCGCACTCTTTCCGCAACTGAGCCCGCTGCAACCGCTGGGCAATTACAACGCCGCGCCGATGGCGCAGGTGCTGGAACTGGCGGCGCTGGGCCTGCAGGCGCAAGCCGGCTGCCCCGTCACCTTCAGCCGCACCACGCCGACCCTGGAAACGGGCATCTTCCAGGTCGTCGTCGAATACTCGGAAGAAGCCGTAGGCCGCCTGGCCCTGGAACTGGCGCAGCAGCTGTGCCGCGCCGCGCTCGACGACGCGCCGTTCGACCTGGCCGGCGCCCTGCACCAGTTGCAGGAACTCGATGAGGACGTGCGCCTGGGCCCTTCGACGGGCGCCATCGTCAACGCCGCCGTGGCCCGCAACATCCCGTTCCGCCGCCTGACCGAAGGCAGCCTGGTGACGTTCGGCTGGGGCAGCAAGCAGCGCAAGATCCAGGCCGCCGAAATGGACGGCACCAGCGCCATCGCCGAAGCCATCGCGCAAGACAAGGAACTGACCAAGAAGTTGTTGGACTCGGCCGGCGTGCCCGTGCCGCAAGGCCGTGTCGCCATCGACGTGGACGATGCCTGGGCCGCCGCCTGCGAGATCGGCCTGCCCGTCGTCGTGAAACCAAAGGATGGCAACCAGGGCAAGGGCGTCACCGTCAATGTCACCACGCGCGAACAGCTGACGGCCGGCTTCATCGCGGCGCAGGAATTCCGCGACGACATCCTCGTCGAGCGCTATCTGCCGGGCCACGATTTCCGCTTGCTCGTCATCGGCAACAAGATGGTGGCGGCGGCCCGCCGCGACCCGCCGCAAGTGGTGGGCGACGGCCAGCACACGGTGCGCGAACTGGTCGACCAGGTCAACCTGGACCCGCGCCGCGGCAGCGGCCACGCCACCTCGCTGACGAAAATCCGCTTCGACGACATCGCCCTGGCCAGCCTGGCCAAGCAGGGCTATGTGGCCGAATCCGTGCCGCCCGTGGGCCAGCGCGTGATCTTGCGCAATAACGCCAACCTGTCGACGGGCGGCTCGGCCACCGACGTCACCGTCGACGTGCATCCGGAAGTGGCGGCGCGCGCCGTCGCGGCCGCGCACATGGTGGGCCTGGACATCTGCGGCGTGGACGTGGTGTCCGACAGCATCCTGAAACCGCTGGAAGAGCAGAACGCCGGCATCGTCGAAGTCAACGCCGCGCCGGGCCTGCGCATGCACCTGGCGCCCTCGTTCGGCAAGCCGCGCCCCGTGGGCGAAGCCATCATCGCCGCCATGTTCGCCGAAGGCGACGATGGCCGCATCCCCGTCGTCGCCGTCACGGGCACCAACGGCAAGACCACCACCGTGCGCCTGATCGCCCACCTGCTGACGGCTTCCGGCCTGCGCACGGGCATGACGAACACGGATGGCGTGTACATCGAAGGACGCCAGATCGACAGCGGCGACTGCAGCGGCCCGCGCAGCGCGCGCAACGTGCTGCTGCACCCGGACGTGGACGCGGCCGTGTTCGAAACGGCGCGCGGCGGCATGCTGCGCGAAGGCCTGGCCTTCGACCGCTGCCAGGTCGCCGTGGTGACGAATATCGGCGCGGGCGACCACCTGGGCCTGAACTACATCACCACCGTGGAAGACCTGGCGGTATTGAAGCGCGTGATCGTGCAGAACGTGGCCGACAGCGGCGTGGCCGTGCTGAACGCCACCGACCCGGCCGTGGCCCGCATGGCCAAGAATTGCAGCGGCACGGTGACCTTCTTCGCCGCCGACAAGACGCATCCCGTGATGGCCACGCACCGCGCGCAGGGCAACCGCGTGGTGTACGTGGAAGACGGCAAGCTGGTGGCGGCGCAGGGCAAGGAGCGCCACGAAATCGCCCTGTCGCAAGTGCCCATCACGCGCAACGGCGCCATCGGCTTCCAGGTCGACAACGTCATGGCCTCGCTGGCCGCCGCCTGGGCCGTGGGCCTGGACTGGAAAACCATTGCACTGGGCCTGAAAACCTTTGCCAATGAAGCCGACAATGCGCCGGGCCGCTTCAACGTCTTCGATTACAAGGGCGCCACGCTGATCGCCGACTACGGCCACAATCCGGACGCCATCCTGGCGCTGGTGCAGGCCGTCGAAAGCATGCCGGCCAAGCGCCGCTCGGTGGTCATCAGCGGCGCCGGCGACCGCCGCGACGAAGACATCCGTCAGCAGACGGAAATCCTCGGCGCCGCCTTCGACGACGTGCTGCTGTACCAGGACCAGTGCCAGCGCGGCCGCGCCGACGGTGAAGTCGTGGCCTTGCTGCGCCAGGGCCTGGACGGCGCCAAGCGCACCAGCCATATCGATGAAATCAACGGCGAATTCGTCGCCATCGACAAGGCCCTGGCGCGTTTGAACGAAGGCGACCTGTGTCTGATCCTGATCGACCAGGTGGAAGAAGCGCTGGCGCACATCGCCATGCGCGTCGCCGAAGCATAAGCGCGCCAACTGCGCACAAGGGCGGCCTGCGGGCCGCCTTTTTTTTCGCCCCTGCATGGTCAGCGCAACGGCGCCCATTTCGGCAGCGAACAGCGGCGCCGCCGCAAGACACAACGCAATTTGTCTCCACCTGTCGCCCCTTTGCCACACGTCCGCAGCGGCAAGGCTTGCCTGCGCCTGCCGCCAGCGCGCATGAATGCGGCAGGGATACCGGAATTGATATGGACAGCGCAAAAGAACTCATTTGTGGGGCAAAGTCATACCCCCTACCATATTTCTTGAGCAAGTTTCAGCTCCGGCGGCAACTGCCGCAGCGTTCTCAACATAACTAAAATACAGGTGGAGACAAGATGAAGCAATCGATGGCAACGGGCACCCGCACGTCCCGACACAATACACGGCTGACCTTGAAAGCCACAGTGGCCGCGCTGGCCGGCGCAGGGCTACTGAGCGGAGCTTCCGTCCGGGCGCAACAGGCGCCCGCCGCGAAAACACCAGTGGAAGAAACGGCGCCGGCAGCAACTCCGGCCGACAGCGGCATCGCCGTCGTCGCCGTCACGGGCGTGCGCAGGGCGGCACAGAGCGCGCAGACGATCAAGAAAAACAGCGACCAGGTGGTCGACTCCATCGTCGCCGATGAAATCGGCAAATTCCCCGACAAGAACGTGGCCGAAATCCTCGGCCGCGTGACGGGCGTGCAGGTCCGCCGCGAAGGCGGCGAAGCGGGCACCGTCATCATCCGCGGCTTGCCCGGCGTGGTGACCCTGCTCAACGGCCGCGAGATGTTCACCTCGGTGGGCCGCAGCCTGTACCTGGCCGACATTCCGACGGCCATGCTGCAGCGCGTGGACGTGTACAAATCGCAGGGCGCCGACATGGTCGAAGGCGGCACGGCCGGCGTGGTCGACGTGCGTACCAACCGCCCGTTCGACTTCAAGGGCTTTACGGCATCGGGCAATGTGCGCGCCGAACACCGCGACAAGGCCGGCTCGACGGACCCGAACGTCAGCGGCATGGTCTCGAACCGCTGGAAGACCCCATACGGCGAATTCGGCGCCCTGCTCGGCCTGTCCTACCAGCGCGGCAGATACTATGACGAGACGATCTGGAACGCCGAACCCGTCAAGCGCCCCGAAGCGGGCAACATCACGGGCCCCGATTCCGTCGGCATGATCCCGACCGTGGGCGACCGCAAGCGCTACGCGGCGAATGCCGCCTTCCAGTGGCGTCCGAACTCGCAGGTGGAAGTGTATGCGGAAGGCATGTCGACCCTGATCAAGCATGCGTTCGACAGTCAGTTCTTCGTCGGTTCGCTGCCCTGGGGGCAAAATCCCGACATCACCCTGATCCCCGGCACCAGCCAGGCGGCCACGGTGGGCAAGATCGACGGCCCGTGGTCGCCGTTCACCCTCGGCTCGACCCAGGCGCGGCGCGACCGCTCGATCGGCTCGCAAGGCGCCATCGGCGCGCGCTGGGACATCACGCCGCAGCTGCGCGCGACGACGGAACTGGCGCGCACGGTGAGCAACTTCGAGCGCGAATTTCCCATCCTCGACTTTCTCGCCCACCCGACCAGCGTGATCGGCAGCACGAACGTCAACGGCGGCGCGCAGATCAGCTACCCCGGCTACAACATGCTGGACCCGAAGAACTACACGCTGCTCGGCTTCTACGATAACCACAGCCACGACGAAGGCAGCTTCACCGACTGGCGCGGCGACGTCAGCTACGACATGGACAGCACGGGCTTTTTCCGCGAATTTTCGGGCGGCGTGCGCCTGGCCAGGCGCAAGGCGGAAGCCATACGCGAAAAGAACGTGCAAGGCGGCCTGGCGTCGCCCATGACTGCGGACGCGATTCCCGGCCTGGCCTGCGCCTCGCACAAGAACACGGGCAACTTCGGCCTGCAAAGCTGGCTCACGCCCTGCCGCGACTTCATGCTCAACAACACAGCCGTGCTGCGCCAGCTGTTTACGGGCAGCAGCGAGCGCAGCCCGGACGATCCGATGACCCACTACAAGGACGTGGAGAAAACCAATGCCGTCTACGGCAAGGCGCGCATCGGCTTTGATCTGGCGCAAGTGCCGGTCGATGGCACCTTGGGCGTGCGCGTGGTGCAGACCAAGCAGGACTTGCAAGGCAATTCCGCGCAAGACGGCATCGTCACGCCGGTGCGCGTGAAGACGTCGGATACGGACGTGCTGCCCAGCCTGACCCTGAAAGCCATGCTGCGCCAGGACCTGATCGCCCGCCTGACGGCCGGCAAGGCCGTGCAGCGCCCGAACTTCGCCGACTTTAACCCCGGCGTGACCCTGGGCCAGAGCCTGGAAATGGTGCGCCCGACTGGCAGCGGCGGCAATCCCGACCTCAAACCCGTGGAAGGCAAGAACCTGGACGTGGCGCTGGAATGGTATTTCGCCCAGACGGGTTCCGTCACGGCCACCGTCTTCCGCCACAATTTCAAAAATTACATCCTGTCCGGTTCGGCCAAGGAAACGTACGGCGGCATCGAGTACGACATTACCCGCCCGCGCAACACCTCGAAGGGCCACCTGCAAGGTCTGGAAATGGCTTACCAGCAGTTCTACGACAAGCTGCCCGGCTGGATGAGCGGCCTGGGCTTGCAGGCCAACGCCACCTACATGACGGGCGAACTGGAAGAACTCAATGGCAGCGCGCACCCGTTCACGGGCATGTCGAAGTGGTCGGCCAATATCGTCGGCCTGTACGAACAGGGACCGTGGTCGGCGCGCCTGGCCTACAGCTGGCGCGACAAGTACGTCGACGACTACAACTACCGCGGCAAGGGCATCCACCTGACCGTTGCGCCGACGAAAACCCTGGACGCGTCGGTCTCGTACAAGCTCAACCCGAACACCACGGTAACGCTGGACGCGAACAACCTGCTCGACTCGACCTACCGCGACTACCACGACACGCCCGAGTATGTGCGCGATGTGCGGCGCTATGACAAGGTTGTCGGCCTGTCCGTCCGCTGGAGCTACTAAAAACGTCCAGCACGTTGTTGCCGCGCCTCGCCGTACTGTACGTACTGTCTTCGGCGCGGCGCCTCGCCCTCGACGTTCTTAGCACCGGCAGTAACACCTGAGCAAACCGGCTGCGCGGCGCGCTTTACGGCCGGCGATGATTTTGTCAGGTGTCGCAGCATCGTTGAAAAACATATTTTCTTCCTTCGGGGGTTTGCAGCGCCAGCCGGCCACGGTTAGCGTTTTTTTGCCTTGTGGAATCTATCCGACATAGGAATTGATGTGGCGCAAAGTGGTGCTACCGGGGCGCTTTTATGCTGGCAGCTTGACTAGCGAACCCGGCGGGGACAGCATGCGCGATGCACGGCACGTCGATATACAGTTATTTCAACCCGACATCCCGGTACGGCTCGACATGCGCACGGCGGCGCTGGTCGAACATGCGCTGGCCTTGCAGGAAATGGCCGGCACGGGCGCCGCCGCCCTGTTTCTGCACTGCCACGACGTGCCGCTGCCCGTCGCCCTGCGCGTGCTGACGACGGGACCGCGCCGCAAGCCGGCCGGGCCGCACCTGTTTGCCCGCCTGCGTCCACGCACGGCCGCCCGGGTGCAAGGCGCGCCGCTACCGGCGCGCTGACGAATCCTGTACCATCGCCGCAACGACACTCACGATGCAAGGCAGGCGATGCAGGCAGCAAGCACCAACGACAATTATGCGGCACTGATGGACCTGATCAAGGCCCGCTATGCGGGGCTGAGTCCGCAATTCCAGGCCGGCGCCCGCTACCTGGCCGACCATCCGGACGACGTGGCCGTTTCCTCGATGCGCAGCATCGCCGCGCGGGCCCAGGTGCAATCGGCCGCCCTCGTGCGCCTGGCGCAGCAGCTGGGCTTTGCCGGCTGGCCGGAACTGAAAGCCATCTTTGTCGAACGTCTGCGCGCCGGCCCGGCCGGCTACGCGGCAAAAGCGGGCGCGCTGGCCGGCAAGGACGGCGGCCTGGTCACGGAAGTGTTCGCGGCGCAGCAGCGCAACCTGGCCGCCACGGAAAGCGCCAACCACGCCGCCCTGGATGCTGCCGCCAATCTGTTGCAGGCGGCGCCCCGCGTGCACGTGGCGGGCTTTCGCGCCGCCCACCCCATCGCCTACACCCTGCACTACCTGTACCGGCTGCTGCGCCCCAGCGTGCAGCTGCTGAGCGGCCAGGGCGGCACCCTGGAAATGGACTTGCGCGCCCTGCAGGCAGGCGAAGCCGTCGTCGTCGTCAGCTTCGCGCCGTATTCGAGCGAAGCGCTGCTGGTGGCGCAAACGGCGCGCCAGGCCGGCTGCCAGGTGGTCGCCATCAGCGACAGCGCCATGTCGCCGCTGGCCCTGCAGGCCGACGCCAGCATCGTCATCGCCGTCGACAGCCCCTCGTTCTTCCCCTCCATCGTGGCCGGCGTCGCGGCCGTGGAAAGCCTGGCGGAACTGCTGGTGGCGCGCGCGGGACACGATGCCGTGCACGCCATCGGCGCGGCGGAAAACCAGCTGCGGGCGCTAGGCGCCTATGCAGAAACATCAAATGATGTAAATTAAGAAAAAATACATCAAACGTTGCAATGCGGCGCAGCGCATCCTATAATCGGCCATTCCCACTTGCCGACAAGAAAGCGATGCCATGAGCCATGTCTTCCACCGCAGCCTGACCGCCACCTACCCTGTCGCCACGGGCGGCGACGGTCCCTACCTGATCGATGCCGATGGCAAGCGCTACCTGGACGCCTGCGGCGGCGCCGCCGTCTCCTGCCTCGGCCATTCGGATGCGGCCGTGATCGCCGCCGTGCAGCGGCAGATTGCCACGATGGCATACGCGCACAGCTCGTTTTTCACCAGCGAGCCGATGGAGCAGCTGGCCGATTTCCTCGTCGAGCGGGCGCCAGACGGCATCGACAGCGTGTATTTCGTCTCCGGCGGCTCGGAAGCGGTGGAGAGCGCGCTCAAGCTGGCGCGCCAGTATTTCGTCGAGCGGGGCCAGCCCCAGCGCCGCCACGTCATCGCCCGCCGCCAGAGCTATCACGGCAACACCCTGGGCGCGCTGGCCACGGGCGGCAACGCCTGGCGCCGCCAGCAGTTCGAGCCGCTTCTCATCGGCGTGACCCATGTGTCGCCCTGCTACGCCTGGCGCGACCAGCAGGCGCACGAAACGGATGCCGACTACGTGGCGCGCCTGGGCCAGGAACTGGAAGACAATATCGCCGAACTGGGCGCGGAGAACGTCATGGCCTTCATCGTCGAGCCCGTCGTCGGCGCGACGGCCGGCGCCCTGCCCGCCGTCGCCGGCTATTTTGCGCGCATGCGCGCCATCTGCCAGCGCCACGGCATCCTGCTGATCCTCGACGAAGTCATGTGCGGCATGGGGCGCACGGGCAGCCTGTTCGCCTGCGAGCAGGAAGGCGTCACGGCCGACCTGATCTGCATCGCCAAGGGGCTGGGCGCCGGCTACCAGCCCATCGGCGCGGTGATGGTGTCCAGGGACATCCGCGAGACCATCCGCGCCGGCACGGGCTTCTTCCAGCACGGCCACACGTACATCGGCCACGCCACGGCCTGCGCCGCCGCCCTGGCCGTGCAGCGGCAGATCGAGGAGCGCGATTTGCTGGCCAACGTGCGCGCCATGGGCGGCTTGCTGCAGGAGCGGCTGCGCCAGCGCTTCGGCGAGCACCCGCACGTGGGCGACATCCGCGGCCGCGGCCTGTTCCTGGGCCTGGAACTGGTGCAGGAGCGCGCCACCAAGCAGCCGTTCGACCCGGCCCGCCGCCTGCACGCGCGCATCAAGGCGCAAGCCATGCAGAATGGACTGATGTGCTACCCCATGGGCGGCACCATCGACGGCCTGCACGGCGACCACATCCTGCTGGCGCCGCCCTACATCATCGACGCCAGCCACGTCGAGGAAATCGTCGACAAGCTGGGCGCGGCCATCGACGCCTGCCTGCGCTAACCGCGCCCGCTGTTGCCCACGGTGGACATCAGGCTGGCGCCGCAGCTGGTCTTGTGCCCATCAAACGCCACGGGCACGCCATCGATCAGCACCTGCGGATCGCCCTCGGCGATCACGCAGCGCACATGGCCCTTGATCGGACACACGCAAGGATCGCCCTTGCGCGCCACGGCCACGCCCAGCACCGTGCTGTCCGGCGCCGCGCCCGCCACCTTGCCGCCGTGGCTGGTGGGATCGTTCAAGCGGATCACGCCGCGCATAATGACTCCTATCCTTGTCCGGCACACAACGCGGCACCGGTCCATGCGGTGCCTCTCCCGTTGGCATTATCGGGTGCTACGAAACATTCGTCATTGCGTTCGCGCACATTGACGGCATGCCGGGCGCAAAAATAGCAATCGCCATCCGGCAGCAACTTTTGTTCACTCCTTGCCAATATTAATTGACTTATTCGAAACAATCGTTTTAAATCAGGAAGTTACTCAAAATCAATCATCTTGGGCATTCAAACATCGCATTGACCCTCTCGATGCTTGACGTCCACGCTGATGCACTCTGAAGCCAAGGTATATGGAACTGCTCGACTCCCTGCGTCAGACCCCGCCGCAAGACGACACGATCAGCGGGCACTACGAAGTGCGCCGCTTGCTGGGCGAAGGCGGTTTCGGCCATGTATTCGAAGCGTGGGATGCCAAGCTGTGCCGCAGCGTGGCGCTGAAGCGTCTAAAACCGCAAGCCGACGTGCTGCATCCCGAAAAACTCATCAATGAAGCGCGCCTGGCCGCCTCGCTCAAGCATGCGGCCTTCGTGCGCATCTTTGCCATCGAGGGCCAGGGCACGAGCCAGTCCATCGTCATGGAACTGGTCGAAGGCCAGACCCTGGGGCAGTTCATGCACAGCGGCAAGGCGGATTTGCAGGCGGCGCTCGACATCGCCTACCAGATCGCCGACGCGATGGACGAAGCGCACGCCATGGACCTCGTGCACGGCGACCTGAAACCGTCGAACCTGATGCTGGAAGCGGATGGCAAGGTGCGCATCCTCGACTTCGGCCTGGCCCGCCACATCGACCCGCAAGCGACGCAAACGACTACCCTGTGCGACCTGCAGGGCACCATCGCCTACATGGCGCCCGAGCGCCTGATGGGCCGCCTGCCCGACACGCGCGGCGACGTGTATGCCTTGGGCGCCATGCTGTACGAAATGCTGGCCGGCCAGCGCCACTTCGCCCACCTGAACGGCCTGGCCCTGGCCGCCGCCCACATGCAGGCGACGGAGCCGTGGCCCGACCTGCCCGACTCCGTGCCGCCCGCCATCAACGCCCTCGTGCGCGCGATGACGGCGCACGACCCGGCCGAGCGGCCGCGCACCATGCGCGACGTGCGCGAGGCGCTAGGGGCACCAAGTAATGAGCAGCCGGCTCACGCTATGCCGAGCAAACCGGCGCCAAGTCCACAGAAAGCCATTTCGATCCGTTTTCACTTGCCAAGCCAACGCACCATGCTCGCCTGTGCGGCGGCCGTGATGCTGGCACTGGCCGCCTGGAAAGCACCAGAACTGATCGCCACCCGGCGCAGCGACAACGCCACAGCCGCCTATTCCGAGATAGCCTCCATGCGTTCCGGCATGGAGGCGCTGCGTACCTTCGATCGCGATACCAGCCAGACCCTTGCCATTGAAGAATTCAGCAAAGTGCTGGCGCATAATCCAGCCAACGCCGCCGCCGCGGCTGGCTTATCGCTGGCTTCGAGCTTGCGCTATATCGGCAATGGCCGCGACGACACCTGGCTGCAGCGGGCCGACGTGAGCGCCAGGCAGGCGCTGGAAGCCGACAACCAGCTTGCCCTGTCGCACGTGGCACAGGCGTGGGTACGGGAATTTCAGGGAAAGCGTGCAGAAGCCATGCAGGAAGCCACCGCTGCACTGAACCTGGAACCGAACAACTTGCTGGGCTTGTACGGCAAGACACGCATGCTGATTTATGCCAAAAATTACGACTTGGCCAAGGCTACTCTGGCCGTCGCCATGGCAGCCTATCCGCAAGAACACCTTTTTCACGCATTGCAGGGACGCATGTATTTTGAGCAAGGAGAGCTTGCCGCATCAGAACAGGCAATGCGCAACAGTATCAAGATGGATCCGCTGTCATCCGGTTCCTACGCAGGCTTGAGCTTGGTATTGCAAAGCATGAACCGCAACGAGGAAGCCGCGCAAGTGTTACAGCAAGGCTTGCAAATCCGCCCCCACTGGGAACTGTACAACAATCTTGGGACGTTGCTATTTACCAAGACCGACTACCTGGGTGCAGTGCGCGCCTTTGAGGATAGTGTCTCCGCCAGCAAAGGCAATCCGCGCGCCTATCTGCAATGGGCCAACTTGGCCGATGCGCAACGTTGGGTACCATCGCTGGCGGCCGCATCCATCCAATCCTACCAGCGCGCCATCGCCCTGCTAGCGCCCGTGCTTGAACGCACGCCAGGCGATACGACCGCCCTGTCGCGCATGGCGCTTTACCAGGCCCGTGTCATGCACAAGCAACAGGCGTTGGAGTTACTAAAAAAAACACTGGCGCAGGCCGAAACCAGCGCCATCGCATTTCGGGCGGCACTCACCTTCGAACTGATCGGCATGCGTACTGAAGCGATTGTTTCTTTAGAAAAAGCGGCAAAACTCGGCTATCCCTTGCACCTGATCGAATCGGAACCCGATTTCCTTCCATTGCGAAGGGATACTCGTTATCAACAACTTCTTATCAAATTAGAAAGTGACAGCAAAAAATGATGTATGAAAAGCCGTGGATGAAATTGTCGGTACATTTTGACGCCGACCAAACCAGCAACCAGCTCGACTATACCTTCACTTCCTGCGATGGCACAGCCGACCCGCGCCACGGCCCTTATATGGGCAGTGTTCACTTTCAAGCGGGCCAGCATGTCTACTTGGAAGTCAATTGCTGCGGCTCGGAAAAAAGCGGCTTCACCTCATTTCAGATCCTCGATTGCTGCATCATCAGCGTACCGCAGCTGACACAGATAGGCACCGGTATTCCGACCGTCTATTCCCCCCCATCCCCCTTCCTGCAAGCCGTAGGCGCCACCTATCCCCTGCAACTCGATTTTGTTTCCGAGCTGCTACCGCCAGATCCACTCCTGCCCGACCTGCGCCGCATACGCCAGGAATGGAAGCACACGCTTGATGTGGGCCACACGAAGGGACGCTGGGAAATATCATTCGTGCTGACCGTCCGCATCTTGCGGGGCGATAGTCGGCAACCAGAACTACGCGTCTTTTCTTTCGACCCGGAAGGCTCCATCGGCGGCGATACTGGACCAAATTAATTCCGCTCATCTATAAACAGGGGGATCAATGCAGATCCACGCTGCGACAGGACGTTGTACTCTCTATCAATCATGTGCCGCAGCGTCAAAGGCAGAAATTAGTCAGATCCAAGTGGAAGATCTGTACTTTTTCCCCGAAGAGACTGATATCGTGGAGATCAATGCCCATGCCTGTGACCATGACGGAATGACTGCCCTTGTTATCGTTTGACATTGCGATTCCTGCCCTTCGCTTCAAACAGATATATTCACGCCGCGCCGCCTGTCGGCGCGGCAGCCCCCCCCATCCGCACGCAATACGCCGCCCTGCCCGCCGAAAGCGGTAAAATGACGGCCTTGAACCCAAGCTCCGCCCCCTGGCGCGGCCTGGCACGCACACAGCACCACCCACAGCCCGGCAGGCATGCGTTTCCCTGCCGCCGGACCAACGACAAAGAACACATGACCACCGTCCCAAAAGAAATCAACGCCGCCGCGGCAAAGAAAAATTCGGCTGAAAAGCTTACTCCCATGATGCAGCAATATTTAGGCATCAAGGAAAACCATCCGACGATGCTGGTCTTCTACCGCATGGGCGATTTCTACGAGCTGTTTTTCGAGGATGCGGAAAAAGCCTCGCGCCTGCTGGGCATTACCCTGACGGCGCGCGGCGTGGCCAGCGGCAACCCCATCAAGATGTGCGGCGTGCCGTTTCACTCGCTCGACGGCTATCTGGCCAAGCTGGTCAAGCTGGGCGAGTCGGTGGCCATTTGCGAACAGATCGGCGATCCGGCCACCAGCAAGGGCCCAGTCGAGCGCAAGGTCATGCGCGTGGTCACGCCCGGCACCCTGACGGATGCGGACTTGCTGCCCGAAAAGGCCGAGCGCCCGCTGCTGGCCATGTGCAGCATCACGCAACGCAAGACGGTCACCACGGGCCTGGCCTGGCTGTCGCTGGCCAGCGGTGCACTAAAACTGATGGAGTTTTCCGGCGACAGCAGCACCGTGGCCGCGCGATTGCAACAGGAACTGGAGCGCATCGTGCCGGCCGAAATATTGAGCGGCGACAACGGCAACCTGTTCGACGACTATGCGGGCACCCACATCAACCGCGTGCCGGACTGGCATTTCGACGTGGTCGGCGGCCACAAGGCCCTGCTTGACCAGCTGGGCGTGGCGACCTTGACGGGTTTTGGCGCCGACGGCCTCGGCGCCGCGTTCGGCGCGGCCGGCGCGCTGCTGCGCTATGCGCAATCGACGCAGGGCCGCGGCTTGCAGCACGTGCGCTCCCTGACGACGGAAACGGAAAGCGAATTCATCGGCTTGGATGCGGCCACGCGGCGCAACCTGGAACTGACGGAAACCATCCGCGGCCAGGAATCGCCGACGCTATTTTCCCTGCTGGATCATTGCCGCACGGCCATGGGTTCGCGCATGCTGCGCCACTGGCTGCACCATGCGCGGCGCGACCAGAACGTGGCGCGCGCGCGCCATGAAGCCATCGCCGCGCTGGCGCAAAGCGAAGCGGCCGGTCCGCTCGCCGCCACCCTGGCGCAAGTGCCCGACATCGAACGCATCACCACGCGCATCGCCCTGCTGTCGGCGCGTCCGCGCGACCTGGCCGCCTTGCGCGACGGCTTGCTGCAACTGCCGGCCCTGCGCGGCGACGTGGTCCGTTGTTATGGCCCTGGCCAGGGCGGCGAAACGGGTTTGCTGGCCGCCATCCACGCGGCCCTGGCGACACCGACCGCCTGCCTGGACTTGCTGGTGCGCGCCGTGGCGCAGGAACCGGCCGCCATGGTGCGCGACGGCGGCGTGTTTGCCACGGGCTTCGACGCGGAACTCGATGAACTGCGCGCCCTGTCGGAAAACGCGGGCCAGTTCCTGCTCGACCTGGAAACGCGTGAACGCGCACGCACGGGCATCGCCAACCTGCGCGTCGAATACAACAAGGTGCACGGCTTCTATATTGAAGTCACGCACGGCCAGACGGACAAGGTGCCGGACGACTATCGCCGCCGCCAGACCCTGAAGAACGCCGAACGCTACATCACGCCGGAACTCAAGGTGTTCGAAGACAAGGCCCTGTCGGCGCAAGACAAGGCCCTCGTGCGCGAAAAGATGCTGTACGACCTGCTGCTCGCCGAGCTGGCGCCGCACATCGGCACCTTGCAGACCATTTCGCAGGGCCTGGCCCAGCTCGACACCCTGAATGCGCTGACGGAACATGCGCAGCAGCACAACTGGGCCGCGCCGCAACTGGTCGACGAGCCGTGCATCAATATCGTCGAAGGCCGCCACCCCGTGGTGGAAAAGCAGATCGAACGCTTCATCGCCAACGATTGCCGCCTCGTCAACGAACGCCGCCTGCTGCTGATTACCGGCCCGAACATGGGCGGTAAATCGACGTTCATGCGCCAGGTGGCATTGATCACCCTGCTGGCCTACGTGGGCAGCTACGTGCCGGCCGCGTCCGCCACCATCGGCCCCATCGACCGCATCTTCACGCGCATCGGCGCCACCGACGACCTGGCGGGCGGACGCTCGACCTTCATGGTCGAAATGACGGAATCGGCCGCGATTTTGAACGGCGCCACCGAGCACTCGCTGGTGCTGATGGATGAAGTGGGCCGCGGCACCTCGACCTTCGACGGCCTCGCCCTGGCCTGGGCCATCGCGCGCCATCTGATCGACACCAGCCGTAGTTTCACCCTGTTTGCCACACACTACTTTGAGCTGACGCAACTGCCGGACAGTCATCCGAGCGCCGCCAACGTGCATTTGTCCGCCGTCGAACACAAGGACAGCATCGTCTTCCTGCACGCCGTGCAAGCCGGTCCCGCCTCGCAAAGCTACGGCTTGCAGGTGGCGCAGCTGGCCGGCGTGCCGCAACCGGTGATCAAGGCCGCGCGCAAGCACCTGGCGCGCCTGGAAGCGCAGGCGCTGGACGCCACGCCGCAGCGCGACCTGTTCGCCGCACCGGCAGCCGATCCGTATGCGCAAGATGAAGACGAGGCAGCGGCGGCGCCGCTGGCCGCGCTCAATGAAGCGCAGCAAGCCTTGCTCGACGCCATCGCCGACCTCGATCCCGATGCGCTCACGCCGCGCGACGCGCTGGAGCAGCTGTACCAGTTGAAACGGCTGGCCGCCGCATGACCATCGGGCGCCGCTTCGTTCGCCTGCCCCTGCTGGCGGCCGGCCTGCTGGCCGCTTGCCTGCAGGGACAGCCGGCGCTGGCAGCCCCGGGCGACCAGGCCGGCTTCGAGTTTGCCGTGCTGGGCCACTCCTTCAAGGCGGGGCCCGACGATGGCCCGCTGAAAAAAGCCATCGCCGACACCAGCGCCTTCAATGCCTCCTTCGTGGTGGCGACCGGCATCAAGGCGGCCAGCGAATCGTGCAGCGACAAGCTGTACAGCCAGCGCAAGGACTTGCTCGACGCCAGCGGGCCGCCGCTGATCGTTTCGCTGTCGGCCAGCGACTGGGCCAACTGCCGCAATTCGCGCGGCCGCATCAACGCCATCGAACGCCTGAACCGCCTGCGCGACGTGTATTTCGCGGACGACCAGAGCCTGGGCCAGCGCAAGCTGACCCTGTCGCGGCTGTCATCGACGGCAAAGTTCCGCAGCTATGCGGAAAACGCGCACTGGGAATACGGCGGCGTGCTGTTTGCCACCGTCAACTTGCCCGCAAATAACAACCATTTCCTGCCGGAAGCGGGCCGCAACAGCGAGTTCGAAGACCGCCTGGTGGCCAACCGTTCCTGGCTGCAGCGGTTGTTCGCCATGGCGCAGCGCAAGCAGCTCGACGGCATCGTGCTGTTTTCCGACGGCGACGTGGGCGTGCTCGATGAAGACGACAATTCGCTGCTGCCCAGTTTCAGTTCGAAACAGGATGGCTTTGCGGGGCCGCGCAAGCAGATCCGCACCCTGGCGAAGAAGTTCAGCGGCAAGGTGTTACTGGTCGATACGCAGCGCGATGGCGACGCGGACGGCAAAGAGGGAAAAAACAAGAAGGCCACGGCCAGGACGGGCGCGCCGGCAATCCGCTGGAAAGGCAACCTGGGCCACGTCAGCATCGACAACGACTGGTCCGCCATCGCCGTGCGGCCCGGCAAGACGCCATACTTTGAGGTGCGTCAACGGGCCGTCAGGCCATCGGCGCAGGCCCGCGCCAGGGCGTCGACACTGCGCCGATAAAAGTGCGCCGCAATAAATAAAGGCCGGCACGCAGCCAGCCTTCATCTATCCAACAACAGACGTCACGACCAACAAACGTCACGACGCCTGACAAAACCGTCGCGAGCAGCGGCGCGGCGTGGCCGAGAAGCGCAACCGTACGTAAGTACGGGGGCGCCGAGCCGGTGAGCATCGCCGGCCGCGCCCCGCCGCGCGCAGCAGGTTTGGTCAGGTGTTAGTGGATTGGGTGGGTGCGGAAGTGATCGCCCTCTTCGCCTTCATCTTCATCATCGCCATGGTCGTGGCCATGCGCGCCATGCACGTGGCCATGGGCGATTTCTTCGTCGGTGGCTGCGCGCACGTCAGCGACGGTCAGCGAGAAGCGCAGCGCGATGCCGGCCAGTGGATGGTTGCCGTCCAGCACGACCTTGTCGTCGGCGATATCGGTGACGGTGAAGATCATCGCTTCTTCGTCCGGCGAATCGCTTTCCGGCATGCCTTCGAACTGCATGCCCACTTCCAGCGGCTCAGGCAGGCGATTGCGCGGCTCTACCTTGACCAGGGCTGGGTCGTATTCACCGAAAGCATCATCCGGTTCGATCTGGATCGTGTTGGAGTAGCCAACTTCCTTGCCGTCGAGCTCTTCTTCGATCTTCGGCAGGGTGTTTTCATAATCACCATGCAGGTAGACCATAGGCTGGCGGCCATCTTCGATCAGATTGTCTTGCGCGTCTGACAGTTTGTAGTTGACAGTCACGACCGTATTCTTGGCAATCTTCATTATGCTTCCTTTCATTGTATAAGCTGGCAAATTATACCTTTACGCCGCCAACGACAGGCGCATTCCTGCATTTCCGGTTGTTATAATGGGCGCATGAATAAATTAACTCTCCTCGGCGATATCACGCCGGCGCAATTTTTGCGCGACTACTGGCATAAAAAGCCCCTGCTGATCCGCCAGGCCGTGCCCGGCTTCAAGGCGTTGTTCGATTTCAAGGCTCTGGCCGAGCTGGCCACGCTGGACCACGTCGAATCGCGCCTGGTCAGCCACGCGGATGGCCACTGGAACATGCAGCAGGGTCCATTGACCAGCCTGCCTTCGCTGAAACAGAAGGAATGGACCTTGCTGGTGCAGGGCGCCAACCTGCACAGCGCCAAGGCCGACGCCCTGCTGCGCCAGTTCCGTTTCCTGCCGGACGCGCGCCTGGACGACCTGATGGTCAGCTTCGCCACCGACGGCGGCGGCGTGGGCCCGCATTTCGATTCCTACGACGTGTTCCTGCTGCAAGGCCAGGGCAAGCGCCACTGGCGCATCGGCGCGCAGAAGGACCTGAGCCTGATCGACGGCCTGCCGCTGAAAATCCTCAGCAATTTCACGCCCGACGAAGAATTCACGCTGGAACCGGGCGACATGCTGTACCTGCCGCCCCACTACGCGCACGACGGCGTGGCCATCGGCGACTGCCAGACGTATTCGATCGGTTTCCGCTCGCCCACGTTCCAGGAACTGGGTGAAGCCTTTTTGCAATTCATGGCCGACTCGATCGACTTGCCGGGCATTTACAGCGATCCGGACCTGAAAGCCTCGGGCAAACCGGCGGAAATTCCCCGTGAAATGCTCAGCACCATCGCAGAAGAACTGAACAAGGTGCGCTTCACGGAAGAAGATGTCACCATCTTCCTGGGCGAACACCTGTCGGAACCGAAGCACAATGTGTTTTTCACGCCGCTGTCGAAGCCATTGACGGTGGGCCGCTTCGCGGATGCCGCGCAAAAGAAGGGTGTTGTGTTGTCACGCAAGACCCTGATGCTGTATCGTGGCAAGAATGTCTTTATCAATGGCGAGTCATTTGCCATTGGCAAGGCCGACAAGGCGGCTCTGGAAACCCTGGCCAACGAACGCGCCCTCGATGGCGCCGCCGTGGCCCAGGCTTCCGATGACGTCATGGATGCGTTATATACCTGGTATCAGGATGGCTGGATCGAACTGGCTTGAATGACGGTAGCGTAGCAAAGTGGTATTACAAGGGCAAATAGTGCGAGTTCTGCGCTAGCGCAACAAAGCATATTATTTTTATATCGTTTTGTCGCGCTTTCGCAAAACATTTACACTTGCTTGCAATTTGCCCCGGCAAATATTGCGATATCACAAAATAGTTGCGAATTTGCCTCTTGCTCCTATTGCGACGCACCAAAAATCGCTATAATATTCGGTTAGGAAGTTTCCGTTGTCTGGCAGGCACCACCTGGTACGAAAAGCCTTCGAAGACGACCTAACGAGCGATAATTACCGGTAATTATTCATCGCAACAATGTTGATTTATTTTTTGAAATAATTAAGGAAAACAAATGAAAAAATCCCTGCTGATCGCCTCCCTGATGGTTGTTGCTCTGGCTGCTTGCAGCAAAAAAGAAGAAGCTCCTGCACCAGCACCAGTAGTTGAAACCCCAGCACCAGCACCAGCAGTTGAAGCTGCTCCAGCTGCTGCTGCTGACGCTGCTGCTTCGGCCGCTACCGACGCTGCTGCTGCTGCTTCGGCTGCCGCTTCGGCCGCTACCGACGCTGCTTCGGCTGCTTCGGCTGCTGCATCGGCTGCTAAGTAATTTAGCACCCTGCACTAAAGAAAGCCGGCCTTCGGGCCGGCTTTTTTGCGTCCGGCATTTTATCCGCAGGATATATATGCCGGACGCAGGCAATAAAAAAGGCTGGCCCGGTTTCCCGGGCCAGCCTTTTTAATGTGCGGCAGGTTCTGATGCCTGCCGCGAATGTAGCGCTTATTTCAACTGGTCGTTCAGCAGACCCAGGATCTTCTCGGCCACTGGCGAGGTGGCCGGCTGGCCTTCGTTGCTGAGGATGCTGACCAGGCTGGTCGAACCATTGCCGGCCTTGACGAGCACGCGGTAACGCTGCGCCTCCTTGTCCTTGTCGGAGGACGAACCCCAGCTGAACAGTTTCGAGAAGAAACCATCTTTCTTGACCGCGTCCGGATCGACGTAACGCACGAAATACGTGCCCTGCGTGCGGTCGCGGTCTTCCACGGTGAAACCAACCCTGTCCAGCGCCAGGCCGACACGGCGCCAGGCGCGGTCGAACGCTTCATCGACTTCGATGGCGCGCGCCGGCGTGGCGGCGTCGCCCACCAGCTTGGCGTGCTGCGGCTGCACGATGGCGGCGTCGACGGCCGTCTTCGCTTGCGCTTCGTCGCTGGCCGCGCCCAGGCGCGTCATCAGCTTGGCCAGGAATTGCGCCTCCAGGCCCGGATCGTTGGGACGCGCCGTCCAGGTGGTGGTTTCCTTGTCGCGGCCCGTAACGACCTCTTCCACGCCGCGGTGGCTGATGTAGATCTCGGTCGAGCCGTCGGCCAGGCGCTCCATGCGGGTGCGGAACTTGTCTTTCTCGCCCGTCGAATACAGCGAATCGAAAGCCTTGCCGATGGTGTTGCGGATAAAATCCTGCGGCAGCTTGGCGCGGTTCTCGTTCCACTCGGTTTCCATGATGCCGGCCGTCGGCTGGTCGATGGCGATGCTGAAGCCGGAATCTTCCCAGAACTGCTTGAGTTGCGGCCACAGCACTTCAGGCGACTGCTTGACCACCAGCCAGCGCTGGTTGCCCGCGCGCTCAACCTTGACGCCGCCCGCCGTGACCGGCACGACACCCACCACGCCGTCGGCGCCCACGACGACAGGCGTACCTGCCGTGGCGTTGCGCTGCGCGTTGTAGCCGGAAGCCGTGGCCACGCCGTTTTTCGAGTCTGGCAGCGAGTAGCGGTTGTCCTGCTGCAATTGCGTCAGGTCAGGCGGCACGTCCAGGGTGCTGGCTTTCTTGACCGACTTGTAGTCGACCTTGTCGCCACCAACCACCGAACTGATCATGCCGCAGCCCGCGAGGCTGGCTGCGACGGCGCCGATGACGATGCCGCGGACGGCGATGGTGGCAGGCGCCGGTTTGGTTTTCTTGCAATTAGTCATGTCGTAACTGGATAAGAAGCTAAGTAGCAGCTGAAATCAGGGAAGGTCCGGACTGTACGAGTCCGGGCTTAAAGTCCGGGCTTAAGACAGGACGCCCGCGTCGCGCAAGGCGTCACGCACGGTGTCGTGGCAATTTTCAGCCAGCGGCACCAGCGGCAAGCGTATGCCGGCAGGCATCATGCCCATTTCGGCCAGCGCCCATTTGACGGGCACCGGGTTGGGCTCGACAAACAATTTCTGGTGCAATGGGAAAACTTTGTTATTGATGGCAATGGCCGTGGCGCGTTCGCCCGCCATCGCGGCCACGCACAGCTCGTGCATGGCGCGCGGCGCGACGTTGGCCGTCACGGAGATATTGCCGTGGCCGCCGCAGAACATCAGCGCCATGGCCGTCGGATCGTCGCCCGAGTACACGGCGAAGCCGGCTGGCACCAGGCGCAGCAGGTCGACGCCGCGGCCGATATTGCCCGTTGCATCTTTCACGCCGACAATATTCGGGATGGCCGACAGGCGCACGATGGTCTCGTTGCTCATGTCGGCAACGGTGCGGCCAGGGACGTTGTACAGGATGACGGGGATGTCGACGGCTTCGGCGATGGCCTTGAAGTGCTGGTACATGCCTTCCTGGGTAGGACGGTTGTAGTACGGCACCACTTGCAGGACAGCGTCCGCGCCCGCTTCTTTCGCATAGCGCGTCAGCTTGATGGCCTCGGCCGTGGAGTTGCCACCGGCGCCGGCGATGATAGGAATGCGTCCCTTGGCGTGCTCGACGGTCAGCTGTATCAGTTCGCAGTGCTCTTCCACGCTCACAGTTGCCGATTCGCCCGTGGTGCCCACGATGACGATGCCGTCCGTACCCTCGGCGATATGCCAGTCGATCAGCTTGCGCAGACCTGGAAAGTCCAGACTGCCGTCCGCGTGCATCGGGGTGACGATTGCTACAATGCTGCCCTTGATCATAGTAAGTTTATAGCGCCGATAAATAAAACAACGATTGTAGCGGATAGCCCGCGCCTGTGGTGCATTCTGAAGTATAAACTGCCGCTCAAAAGGTCGGCAGCAGGGCTGCCAACCGTGGAAAATCTGGCCGGACGGCACAAATTCGTTGCACCAGAGCAGCTTTTGGCTGTTCCACGCGCCCGTCCTCGTACGCTACCACACGCAAGCCATGCTCTACCGCCCAGGCCAGCATCTCGCCTTCCTTCAGCAGGAATGCGGGATTCGACGGCTTGCCGAACTGCTCATTGCCCTCGGCAAACGTTTCATACACGAGCACGCCATCGGGCGCCAGGCTGGCGATCATCGCCTCGAGCAGCGGCCGGTGCAGATAATTGGTGACGACGATGCCGGCAAAGCGGCAGGGAGCGAACGGCCAGGCGGCGTCGGGGCCTTCCAGGTCCACCAGCGAGGTGGTGATGCCCGTGCCGGCCGCCTTTTCCAGCATTTCCGGATCATGGTCGAGCGCGATCACGGGGTGGCCCAGGCTCACCAGGTGGCGCGCATGACGGCCGGCGCCGCACGCCAGGTCCAGCACTTCGCCACCGGGAATCAGGGGCGCCCAGCGGCGCACCCAGCCAGAAATCGTTTCAGTGTCTACTACTTGTTCAGTTGCTTGCATCGGTACTTCCATCAGTTAATTGCTCTTTAGCACACATCAGCCCAGCAGCATACGCAGCGGCAAGGTCATCGCGTACAGGAGCTCCACCGCCTTCTGGAGCACGCCGCTCAACGCCAGGCCCAGGTAGCCTTTATAGCTCAGAAAAATCAGCAGAGCGAAGACGAACGGCGTATAGCGGTCAATGCTGGCGTACTTCCTCGACAGGCTGTCGGGCAGCATGCCGGCGACGATGCGCCCGCCATCGAGGGGCGGCACGGGTATCAGGTTAAAACAGAACATGACCACGTTGACCGCCACGCCAGCCAGGCTCACCTCGTCAAGGTAACCGCGCATGGCAAAACCGGGCGATACCGTGCCCAGCAGGACATGCGCAATCATCCAGCCAAACGCCATGGCCAGGTTGGCCATCGGCCCTGCCAGCGCCACCCAGGCCATCTGCCGCTTCGGATTGCGCAGGCGGCTGAAATCGACAGGCACCGGCTTGGCATAGCCGAACGGCACGCCGATCGCCCAATACAGGGTCAAGGGCAGCAGGATCGTGCCGAAAAGATCGATGTGCCGGATGGGATTGAGGCTCAGCCGGCCCTCGTTCGAGGCCGTCGGATCGCCAAAATACCTGGCCGTGTAGCCGTGCGCCGCTTCATGCAGGGAGATGGCAAACAGCACCGGCACCAGATACACCGCGACCGTCTGTACCGTCACATTGATATCATTCATGACGCCGATTTTAACAGAGGCGTCCACCGTCCTTGCTTATGTTGTCATTAAGAATAGGTGAAGAGCGGCGCCGGAACGGGTGCGCGATGCCTCGCTACAAACCCAGCACGGCCGGGTCGCCGCGTCCCACGCGCACCACTTCCGCCTCCGGCCCCGTCAGGTCGATCACGGTGCTGGGGCCGTGTGCGCAGACGCCGCCGTCGATGATCAGGTCGACCAGCTTTTCCAGCCGTGCGCGGATGGTGTCGGCGTCCGTCAGGCTGTCTTCATCGCCGGGCAGGGTCAACGTGGCGCCCAGCAGGGGCTGGCCCAGCTCTTCCAGCAGGCATTGCACGATGCGGTGCTGCGGCACGCGCAGGCCGATGGTCTTGCGCGAAGGATGGCTGAGGCGGCGCGGCACTTCCCGCGTCGCCTCCAGGATGAAGGTGTAGGCGCCCGGCGTGGCCGCCTTGAGCAGGCGGAACTGGCGGTTGTCGACGCGCGCGTACACGCCCAGCTCGCTCAAGTCGCGGCACAGCAAGGTCAGATGGTGCTTTTCATCGACGCCGCGGATGCGGCGCAGGCGCTCGACGGCGCCCTTGTCATCGAGCTGGCATACCAGCGCGTAGCAGGAATCCGTGGGCAAGGCCACGACGCCGCCGGACTGGATGATCTGCGCCGCCTGCTTGATCAGGCGCAATTGCGGATTGTCGGGGTGAATCTGGAAAAATTGACTCATGTGTCAGCGTTCTGGCGAACCAGCTTGTTAAGTTAGCATTATTGTACGCCGCGCAGCGCGGCAATGCGCTGCTCGATCGGCGGATGCGTGGCGAACAGCGCGCCCCAGCCGCCATCGCCGCCGCTGATGCCCAGCGCCTGCATCGATTGCGGCAACTCGCCCGGCGGCACGCCGCCCAGGCGGGCCAGCGCATGCATCATCGGCGTGGGGCTGCCCAGCAGCTTGGCCGAGCCGGCGTCGGCGCGGAATTCGCGCTGGCGCGAGAACCAGGCGACGATGATGGAAGCGAGCAAGCCGAAGATCACTTCGCACACCATCACGGTCACGAAGTAACCGATGCCGCGCCCGCCGCCTTCGCGGTTGTTATTTTTCAGCAACACATTATCGACAAAGAAGCCCACCACGCGGGCCATGAAGACGACGAAAGTGTTCACCACGCCCTGGATCAGGGTCAAGGTGACCATGTCGCCATTGGCGACGTGGGCGATTTCATGGCCCAGCACGGCTTCAACTTCATCGCGGTTCATGCTTTGCAGCAAGCCGGTCGAGACGGCCACCAGCGCCGAATTCTTGAAAGCACCCGTGGCAAACGCATTCGCGTCGCCTTCATAGACGGCCACTTCCGGCATGGCGATGCCGGCCCGCTCGGACAGCGCGCGCACGGTATTGACCAGCCACAATTCCGTCGACGAGGTCGGATTGTCGATCACGTGCGCGCCCGTGCTCCACTTGGCCATGGGCTTGCTGATCAACAGGGAAAAGATGGACCCGGTGAAGCCTACCACCAGCGAAAACACCATCAGGCTGCCCAGGTTCAGGGTGCTGCCCCGCGCCGGATTGCCCACGCCCAACAAGCTGAGGACGATGGACAGCACCAGCATCACGGCCAGGTTGGTAACGATAAAGAGGACGATGCGTTTCATGGGCGATGGCTCCAGATGACTATGTATGACAAGAATAACGAAAAGATAAGTACGGAAAGGCGCATTTTCAAGCAGCTATGGCAATACGCCAGCGCATCGGCAGCCAGGAAAATCGTCGCGAGCGGCAGTGATTTGTGGCCGAGAAGCGCAACCGTACTGGGTACGGTGAGCATCGCCGGCCGCAAAGCGCGCCGCGCAGCAGATTTGCCTGGCTCTCAGCTAGAACCAGTCGTGCCAGATGGGCGTGACATTCGACGGCAGCGGCGGCAGCATGGCAAAATCCACGCGCGACTCGCCCGGCGCGTGGAAATCCGTGCCGCGCGAAGCGAGGAAGCCGTAGGCGTTGGCCAGTTGCGCATATTCCGGATACTGGTCCGGACTGTGGCTGCCTGTGACGACTTCGATGGCCACGCCGCCCAATTGCTTGAACTCATCGAACAGCACGCCTTGCGCCATGTCGCTGAAGCGGTAGCGGCCCGGATGGGCAATGACGGCCACGCCGCCCGCGCCGCGTATCCAGCCGACCGCTTCGGCCAGGGTGGCCCAGCGGTGCTCGACATAGCCAGGCTTGCCTTCGGACAAGTATTTCTTGAACACGTCGGGGATGTTCGCGCACTTGCCCGTTTCCACGATGTAGCGGGCGAAATGCGTGCGCGACATCAGGTCCGGGTTGCCGACGAATTTCAAGGCCCCTTCATAGGCGTCGGGGATGCCGGCCAGGTCCAGCTGGCGGGCAATCTCGCGGCCGCGCGCGTCGCGTCCCGAACGAGTCTGGTGCAAGCCCTGCACCAGGCCGGGATTGTTTTCATCGACTTGCAAGCCGACGATGTGCACGGTTTCGCCGGCCCAGGTAATGGAAATTTCCACGCCGGCCACGAAGCGCATGCCCAGGTCCAGCGCGGCCGCGCGCGCGGCGGCGACGCCCGATACTTCATCGTGGTCCGTCAGCGCCCACACGTCGACGCCCGCCTTGCGGGCGTGCGCAGCCACGGCGGCCGGTGACAGCACGCCGTCGGAGATATTCGAATGACAATGCAGGTCGACTTTAAGCATACGAAAACAATACCCTGCACGGGCTCTACATGAAAGAAGTTTTTATTGTACGCTGCTTGTCAAAAGCGCATAGCGTTCCCGTCATGCTCGGGCGAGGAAGATTTCCACCAGGCGCGCCAGTTCCGCCGGCTGGTCATGGTGCAGCATATGGCCCGCATCCGCCATCATCTCGCAGCGCACATCCTTGATACAACGCAAACGCCTGTCGATTTCGATACGCGCCTCCGCTTTCGGCCCCATCCATTGCCACATATTCGTGTCGGCGGCCTCCACCCACAGCACGGGCGCCGTGATGCGGCGCCAGCAAGCCATCACCTCTTCCACCTGATACAGGATGGGGTTGACCCGCTTGTGCTGCGGGTCGCCGAGGATGTCCCACTCGCCCGCCTCGTTCTGCGCCGACCAGTGCTCGGCCAGGAAGGCCGCGCGGTCGTCCGGCAGGCGCGGATTGGTCTTTTGCAGGCGCTCGGCCACGGCCTGCCGACTGGGATAGCTGCGCATGGCGGGCGGCTCGCGCAATTCGGCTAGCCACTTGGCGTAGCGGCCCGGCGCCTGCTCCGGCCGCGTTGCCATCATGCCGAAGCCTTCCAGGTTGATGAAGCGGCTGATGCGTTCCGGCCGCACGCCCGCGTACAGGCCGGCCACGTTGGCGCCCATGCTGTGGCCGAGCAGCTTGACGGGAGCGTCGGGCGAATAGTACAGCAGCATGGCGTCCAGGTCGGCCAGGTAGTCGGGGAACCAGTAGGTGTCGGACTGCGTGTAGTCGCTCAGGCCAAAGCCGCGCCAGTCGGGCGCGATCACGTGCCAGTCGCCCTGCAACTCGTCGACGACGAACTGGAACGAGGCGGCCACGTCCATCCAGCCGTGCACCATGAACAGTATGGGCGCGCCTTCGCGGCCCCAGTGGCGCACATGCGTGCGGGCGCCGCGGATGTTGATGAATTCGGAACGGGAAAGTTTCATGGGTTTCATCGGATGCCTGCCTTGAAAGTGGCGCGAATGGCGCCACATGCTGTGTCTGTAGATAATGCGCATATAAAAGTACGACCGTTCGATAATTATACCGGATTGGCGGTCGGCGGCAGGACTTGTCCTGCAACAGCGTAAAATAGCGTACGCAGCGCAGTAACTTCCGCGTCCGGCCCTGCCCGGCGCTTCCACCACCGCCACGGGCTAACGATGACACTCTACCAATTGGGCGACTATGCGCCGCAGATTGATGCTTCCGCTTTTGTGGCCGACACGGCCAACGTGATCGGCAAGGTCACCCTGGGCGCGAACAGCTCCGTATGGTTCGGCGCCACCATCCGCGGCGACAATGAACGCATCAGCGTGGGCGCCAACAGCAATGTGCAGGAAGGCGCCGTGCTGCACACGGACCCCGGCTACCCGCTGGACATCGGCGAGAACGTCACCATCGGCCACCAGGCAATGTTGCATGGATGCACGATCGGCGACGGCGCCCTGATTGGCATCCAGGCCGTGGTCCTGAACGGCGCGAAGATCGGCAAGGGCTGTCTGGTCGGCGCGGGCGCCCTGGTCACGGAAGGCAAGGAATTTCCCGACAATATGCTGATCCTCGGCTCACCGGCGAAAGCCGTGCGGGCCCTGACGGCAGACGATATCACCAGGCTACAAGGCAACGCCGTGAACTATGTGCAGCGCGGCCAGCTATTTAATACGCAACTCAAGAAGATTGGATAAGAGAATGACGACTGAAACGACGGGCGCCGTCAGCGCCGCCGCCACCGGCCAGGATACCCTGCAAAAATTTATTTTCGACAACGCCGCCGTGCGCGGCCAGTTCATCGACGTCTCGACCACCTGGCAGGAAGTGGTGTCGCGCCACGCCTACCCGACGGCCGTGAAAAAAGTCCTGGGCGAAATGGTGGCGGCCGCCGCCCTGCTGTCGGCCAACCTGAAATTCAACGGCTCCATCATCATGCAGATCCACGGTGACGGTCCCGTGCGCCTGATGGTGGTCGAATGCGATTCGAACCTGCGCCTGCGCGCCACGGCCAAGCTGGACCCGGACGCTGCCATTGCCGACGGCGCCACCGTGCCGCAATTGCTCAACGCCACGGGCAAGGGCCGCTTCATCATCACCCTGGACCCGGCCGACAAGGTGCCGGGCCAGCAGCCGTACCAGGGCATCGTGCCGCTGGACGGCGACGACATGGCCACCGTCATCGAAAACTACATGCTGCGCTCGGAACAGCTGGACACGCGCCTGTGGCTGGCCACGGACGACACCGTCTCGCGCGGCCTGCTGCTGCAAAAGCTGCCCCACCACGGCGGCAAGGCCGAAGCGACGCCCGTGTCGGAAGAAGACGCACTCGACACCTGGAACCGCGCCGTGATGCTGGCCTCGACCCTGAAAGAGGCGGAAATCCTGTCAACCGATATCGACACCCTGATGCAGCGCCTGTTCTGGGAAGAGACGATCCGCGTCTTCGACCCGCTGCACCCGAGCTTCCACTGTACCTGCACGCGCGAAAAAGTGGGCAATATGCTCAAGATGCTGGGCGAGGAAGAGGTCAACAGCACCCTGGAAGAGATCGGCCATGTGGGCGTGAACTGCGATTTCTGCGGCCAGCACTACGATTTCGACAAGGTTGACTGTGCGCAATTGTTCATCACGGATGCGCCGGCCGAGGTGTTGATTCCGCCAGCGGCCAGCATCAATTGATCATTACACTTTCGCAATGAATCTACCGCGCCGCCCTTGAGGCGGCGCAATTGTTTCCGCTGTCATCGTCCCGTCATCAGTTCGTCATCAGCCCGTCACGCGCCGCCGTTACGCTGCGCAGCTTGTATTGCTTCCAATATTTTCCACAGGCTGATGATGACACCCCACTTGACGCTGGCCCTGCGCCGCCATTCCTTTCATGTTTTGCTGGGCGCCTGCGCCGCAGGCCTGTCCTTGCCGGCCCTGGCGCAAACGGCCGTGGCCGCCGCCGTGGCGTCCGCCACTACCGACATGGCAGCCTCTGCTGCCCCGGCGGCCGAGGACAATGCGCCCATGGCCACCGTGGAGATTTCCTCGCGCAAGACGCGTTCTTCGGTCGCCCTGAGCAAGAATGAAATCCAGAAAATCCTGCCCGGCACGAACCCGCTGAAAGCCCTGCAAACCCTGCCCGGCGTCAGCTTCCAGACGGCCGATCCATGGGGCAACAACGAGCAGAACCTGTCGCTGTTCGTGCACGGCTTTTCCGGCCAGCAACTCGGCTACACCATGGATGGCGTGCCGCTGGGCGACCAGCAGTACGGCAACTACAACGGCCTGTCGCCGCAGCGCGCCGTCATCAGCGAGAACGTGCGCAGCGTCGTGCTGTCCTCGGGCGCGGGCGACCTGGCCACGGCCTCGACGAGCAACCTGGGCGGCACCATCGAGACGTATTCCAGCGACCCGCTGGCCACGCGGGGCGCCAGCGTGCAGCAGACGGTGGGCAGCCACCGCACCTCGCGCACGTTTGCCCGCTACGACACGGGCGCCTTCGGCGACGGCAGCAGCGCCTATGTTTCCATCCTGCACCATGAGGCGCGGGCCTGGGACTTCGATGCGCGCCAGGGCGGCGACCAGGTCAACGCCAAATACGTCAACCGCAGCGAGGCGGGCAAGCTGACCCTGTTCTTCAACTATTCGGACAAGATCGAGCCGAACGAAGACAGCACCGTGCACGTGGCGGGCGAGACGAGCGCGCCGTACACGCGCCCCTTCCTGTACCCGGACTTCAAGACGGCCCTCAATTACCTGTCGCCCACGGGCGCCACGCCCGCCGCCGACGGCAATAATTACCGCAATTACTACAGCGATGCGCAGCGCACCGATTACCTGGCGTATGCCAAGTTCGACGCCAACTTGTCCGATGGCATGACCTGGTCCAACCAGATGTATTACCACAAGGATGACGGCGCCGGCGTGGTGGCCGGCCCCATCGGCGTGGCCGGCTTGCCGGGCCTGTTCAGCGTGTACTACCCGAAACAGAACCTGAAGGAAGTCTTCGGCAATTCCGGCTACGCCGTGCGCACGACGGAATACGACATCAAGCGCGGCGGCTTCCTTTCCACCGTGCGCAAGGAGCTCGGCAATCACCAGCTCGAAGCGGGCCTGTGGCTGGAGCAGAACCGCTCGTCCGCCTACCGCCGCTGGTATGCGCTCGACGTCAACCAGCCCACTTCGCCGTATGACCGCCCCAGCAATCCTTTGATCACGCAGTACGGCAGCGAGATCGACAACAAGGTGGTGCAGCTGCACCTGCAGGATGAATGGCGCATCCGCCCCGATATCGCCCTGCAGGCCGGCTTCAAGTCCAGCCTGCAGTTTGCCGATGGCCAATTCCCCGTGCAGCCGGCCAAGGGCGCCATCGCCGGCGGCTCGACGGCCTTGCCGATCGGCACCATCAACACGAAAAAATGGTTCCTGCCGCAAGTGGGCGCGCGCTGGGATGTCACGCCGCAAGACCAGCTGTACTTCAATATCCAGAAAAACATGCGCCAGTTCGTCACCTACGGCGGCGGCGGCGCCTCGCCCTGGAGCTTGTCGAGCCAGGCGGCGTTTGATCTGTTCAAGCGCGACGCCAAGCCGGAAACGGCCCTCACCTATGAAGCGGGCGTGCGCGGCAGCCACGCCTTGAGCCTGGGCGCCATCACGGCCATCGATGGCCAGGTCAACGTCTACCACGTCGATTTCAGCAACCGTTTGCTGCAGATCAGCCCGACGCCCGTGATTTCCTCCATCATCGGCGGCAACCCCGTGCTGGCCAACGTGGGCAGCGTGCGCACGGACGGCATCGATATCGCGGGCACTGTTCACTTCGGCAATAATTTCTCGTTCTACAATGCCCTGTCATACAACCGTTCACGCTATTCGGACAATTACTACAATGGCGCCGCACTCGTGCCGACGGCGGGCAAGAACGTGCCGGGCTCGCCGGAATGGCTGAACAAGTTCGTGGCTTCCGCTACGTTTGGCGATATCGAAGTGCAGCTGACTGGAGACTATGTGGGCAAGCGCTACGCGACATACACCAACGATTTGTCGGTCCCCAGCTATTTCCTGATGGGCCTGGGCGTGTCGGGCAAGCTGCCGGCCCTGGCCGGCTGGCTGAAAAACCCGCGCTGGCGCGTGAATGTGAGCAACCTGGCCAACCGCGAAGGCGCGCTGAACGTGGTGGTGGGCGCGGCCGACAAGACGTACAACACCTTCCCGATCGCCCCTCGCCAGGGCTTCCTGACCCTGACGGCGGATTTCTGATGCGCTCACCCATCCTCCCGCAACGGCACTTTTCGCGCCGCAGCTTCGTCCAGGCGGCCGTGGGCGGCCTGGCCCTGGCGGCGGCGCCGGGCTTTGCCGCCGGCCTGCTGGCCACGCCCCCGGCCCGTCCGCTGGTGTTCGCCCACCGGGGCGCCAGCGCCCTGCGCCCGGAACACACCTTGGCCTCGTATGCCAAGGCCATCCTCGACGGCGCCGACTACGTGGAACCGGACCTGGTGGCCACGCGCGACGGCATCCTCGTGGCCCGGCATGAAAGCAATCTGATCGACACCACCGACGTGGCGCGCCGGTCCGAGTTCGCCAGCCGGCGCGGCAAGAAGCTGGTCGACGGCGAATGGCACGAAGGCTGGTTCGTCGACGACTTTACGCTGGCCGAACTGAAGACCCTGCGCGCCGTCGAACGGCTGCCGAAAGTGCGTACCGGCAACACCTTATACGATGGACAATTCCAGATCCCCACGTGGGAAGAAATCATCGATTTTGTTGCAGCGCAATCTGCCGCCAGCGGCCGCGTCATCGGCCTCGTGCCGGAGCTGAAAAGCTCGACGTATTTCCGCGATGGGGGCCTGGCGCTGGAAGACCGTTTCCTGTCGACCATGCTGGCGCACGAATACACGCGCCGCGCGCCGATCGAAATCCAGTCCTTCGAAGTGGCGAATCTGAAATACCTGCGCGAGAAGCTGGGACGGCGCGCCAACGTGCGCCTGATGCAGCTGGTGGTGGGCGGCGACGTGCGTCCGATGGATGTCGTCAAGGCGGGAGGAAAGTTGACGTTTGGACAAATGACCTCGCCGGCCGGCCTGCGCGACATCGCCGCCTACGCGGACGTGGTGGCGCCGCCCACGCGGGGCGTCATCGCGCTGGGCGCCGACCAGCGCCTGGCAAAGCCCTCGTCCATCGTCGACGATGCGCACCAGGCGGGCTTGCTGCTGCACACGTGGACCTTCCGCCCGGAAAACCGTTTCCTGGCGGCCGACTTCCGCGATGGCAATGGCGACAATGCGCGCAACGAAGCCGGTTCCGTGGCCGAAATGCGGCGCTACGTCGAGACGGGACTGGACGGCTTTTTCAGCGATGATCCCGGCTTGGGGCGCATCGCCGCCGGATAAACATTTCGTAACAAATTCTTTTTCAGGGCGTGGCCGGCGGCTACGCCCTTATTATTCGTTTCTTGAATTTCTGAAATTGGAATTTGGAATTAGACATATATCGCCAACTCCATTATTGTGCAATGCAACAACAGACCATACATGGAGGGCATATGTCCACTTTTACCAACACCTACAGCAACGACGATAACTATTTCAGCAACCTGGGCCGCGCCACGCGCGCCTTCCTGGGCGCCCTGCTCGCTTCCAAGCCATACAGCGAACTGGCGCAGAAGGAAGTCATCGCCACGAGCACTGTCCGCAGCGCCGAAGACCAGCGCTATGTGCGTCCAAGCATGCGCGATATCGCCCTGCTGAACTCGGAAGCGGCCCGTTACGAGCACCTGATGCCGAACTTGGCCTCCGAACTGCGCTTCCTGGCCTCGCGCGGCTAAAAAACGCCCAGGGCGGCGTTGCCTGCGCCTCGCCGTAGTGCGTACTGTCTTCGGCTGGGCGCCTGGCCCTGGACGTTTTTTTAAGCTAACTATTTACTCACAAGGATTTTTATGATGTTTCTCGAAACCGCACTGATCGCCGTAGCCGTCGTCGTTACCGGCATCCATTTCTACCTGATCTCGACCGGCAAGGCCCGTTTCTGATCAACAAGCAGCAAGGCAGTCGCACCACGCCGCGCCATGCGGCCAGTCGCGTGCAGCAGTACAAAGTAGTCAGTACAAGGTAACAAGGCAGTCATTGACATGTCAGCCTGGCAATCGGTCCAGGCTGGCAAGCGGGAAGTCTTACTTCTTAGTGTGGCGCAGCAGCGTCCACCGGCGTTTCCAGCAGTGGCGGGGTCTGGCCCTTGCGCACGATCTGCACGAAAATCTCATTCTGCTTGACCATGCCCAGCTCATAGCGGGCACGCTCCTCGACGGCGCCCGTGCCGTCCTTCAGGTCGCGCACTTCGGACTCGAGCTTGGCGTTGCGCGCCTTCAATTCCATATTCTTTTTATTCGCCACCGCCACCTGGGCTTCCATGTCGGCAACGCGCAGCCAGCCGCCTTTACCCAGCCAGAGGGGAAATTGGATCAGCAGCAGCAGGGCTGCCAGAGCGAGCGTAATGAGGCGCATGGGGCATTCAGTTAAAAAACCGGCCGGAACATCTCCGGCCGGCCAGTGGGTTTTACAGCAGCTTACTTCAGATTATAGAACGCATCGCGGCCAGGGTAGGTGGCGATGTCGCCCAGGTCTTCCTCGATACGCAGCAGCTGGTTGTACTTGGCCATGCGGTCCGAACGCGACATCGAGCCGGTCTTGATCTGCAGGGCGTTCGTGGCCACGGCGATATCGGCGATGGTCGAATCTTCCGTTTCGCCCGAGCGGTGCGAAATGACGGCCGTGTAGCCGGCGCGCTTGGCCATTTCGATGGCGGCGAAAGTTTCCGTCAGCGTGCCGATCTGATTGATCTTGATCAGGATCGAGTTGGCGATGCCTTTCGCGATGCCTTCTTTCAGGATCTTGGTGTTGGTGACATACAGGTCGTCGCCGACCAGTTGCACTTTCTTGCCCAGTTCCTGGGTGAGGATCGCCCAGCCGTCCCAGTCGCCTTCGTGCATCGCGTCTTCGATCGAGATGATCGGGTACTTGTCGCACCAGGTCGCCAGCAGGTTGGTGAACTCGGTGGCCGTCAGGCTCAGGCCTTCGCCTTCCATTTCGTACTTGCCGTTCTTGTAGAACTCGGACGCGGCGCAATCGAGGCCGATGGCGATCTGCGTGCCTGGCTCGTAGCCCGCTTCTTCGATGGCCTGGATGATCAGCTTGATGGCTTCTTCATGGTTGGCCAAGGATGGCGCGAAACCGCCTTCGTCGCCCACGTTGGTGTTCAGGCCCTTCTTGTGCAGGATCTTTTTCAGCGTGTGGAACACTTCCGCGCCGTAGCGGACGGCTTCCTTGAACGACGGGGCGCCCACGGGAATGATCATGAATTCCTGGATGTCCAGGTTGTTGTCGGCGTGCGCGCCGCCGTTGATGACGTTCATCATCGGCACCGGCATCTGCATGGCGCCCGAACCGCCGAAATAGCGGTACAGCGGCAAGCCCGCTTCTTCGGCGGCAGCCTTGGCCACGGCCATGGAGACGGCCAGGATGGCGTTGGCGCCCAGGCGCGATTTGTTTTCCGTGCCGTCCAGGTCGATCAGGGTACGGTCCAGGAACGCCTGTTCATTGGCGTCCAGGCCCATGATGGCTTCGGAGATTTCGGTATTGATGTTTTCGCATGCTTGCAGCACGCCCTTGCCGAAGTAGCGCTTGGCGTCGCCATCGCGCAATTCCACGGCTTCGCGCGAACCGGTCGAGGCGCCCGACGGCACGGCCGCACGGCCCATCACGCCCGATTCCAGCAACACGTCGCATTCGACGGTCGGGTTGCCGCGCGAGTCCAGGATTTCGCGACCGATAATATCAACAATAGCACTCATGTCATTCTCCAAAGTTAAGCGTAACAGGGGCTGCACACTGCGTTCTGATGCGCAATTGCACAAAGGGGGCAAAGAAACTCCCGGCGGGAACGATCTGGCCGGGAGCTGTCTTACGGGTAATACTGTCGCAAGCGACCCGCGTTATTCTGCGGCGGCGTTGGCTTCCTTGTGCGCCAGCGCTGCCTTGATGAACGAGGTAAACAGCGGATGACCGGTGCGTGGCGTCGACTTGAACTCGGGATGGTATTGCACGCCCATATACCATGGGTGGGCATTTTCACCCGTGCGCGGCAATTCCATGATTTCGCACAAATCTTCGCTCGGCGTGCGGGCCGAGACGATCAGGCCAGCCGCTTCGACACGGGCCAGGTAGTGATTATTGGCTTCGTAGCGATGGCGGTGACGCTCGGTCACCACGCTGCCGTAGATCTCGGAAGCGAGGGTGCCCGGATTGACGGCGCAGGTCTGCGCGCCCAGGCGCATGGTACCGCCCAGGTCCGAGTTTTCATCGCGCAACTCGACTTTACCATCGTGGTTTTGCCACTCATTGATCAGTGCAACGACAGGTTGATCCGTATCAAGGTCGAACTCGGTCGAATTCGCGTTCGGCATGCCAGCCTTGTTGCGCGCGTATTCGATCAGGGCCACCTGCATGCCCAGGCAGATGCCCAGGTAAGGGATCTTGTTTTCACGGGCAAACTGGGCCGCCTTGATCTTGCCTTCCACGCCGCGCTTGCCGAAGCCGCCCGGCACCAGGATGGCATCGTACTTGGCCAGGTTGTCGCAACCGGTCGTTTCGATTTCTTCCGAATCGATGTACTCGATGTTGACGCGGCTTTCCGTGTGGATGCCGGCGTGGCGCAGCGCTTCGATCAGCGACTTGTACGATTCCGTCAGTTCGACGTACTTGCCGACCATGCCGACGGTCACTTCCGCCTTCGGGTGCTCCATCGTGTAGATCAGCTTGCTCCAGATCGACAGGTCGGCCGGCGCCGGGTCGAGGTCCAGCGCGTCGCAGATGATCTTGTCGAGGCCCTGGTCGTGCAGCATCTGCGGCACCTTGTAGATGGTGTCGACGTCCCACACGGAAATGACGGCGTCTTCCTCGATGTTCGAGAACAGCGAGATTTTCGCGCGCTCGTCTTCCGGGATGGCGCGGTCGGCGCGGCACAGCAAGGCGTTGGGCAAGATGCCGATTTCGCGCAGCTTTTGCACCGAGTGCTGGGTCGGCTTGGTCTTCAGTTCGCCGGCCGAGGCGATGTAAGGCACCAGGGTCAGGTGGACGAAGGCCGTATTCTTGCGGCCGGCGCGCAGGCTCAGCTGGCGTGCCGCTTCTAGGAAGGGCAAGGATTCGATATCGCCGACGGTGCCGCCGATTTCGCACAGGGCCACGTCGTAGCCTTCGGCGCCACGGCGGATGTAATCCTGGATTTCATTGGTGATATGCGGAATCACCTGCACGGTCTTGCCCAGATATTCGCCCCGGCGTTCCTTGCGGATCACCGATTCATAGATCTGGCCGGTGGTGAAGTTATTCACCTTTTTCATGCGGGTGGAGATGAAGCGCTCGTAGTGACCGAGGTCGAGGTCGGTTTCGGCCCCGTCGTCGGTGACGAATACTTCACCGTGTTGCATAGGGCTCATCGTGCCAGGATCGACGTTGATATACGGGTCGAGCTTGAGCATGGTGACTTTAAGGCCGCGCGATTCGAGGATCGCGGCGAGGGAGGCGGCGGCAATCCCTTTTCCAAGGGAGGACACAACGCCACCAGTGACGAAGACAAATTTGGTCATTGCAGATGGTGCCGAACGGCACGTGCGGGAAATTGAAATTATACACTAAAGCCCGCCTGCGTCGCCCCCCGCACGCGGAAATTTGCGCCAAATACCGACTATCCCCCGCCCTCCTGCTGTCTACGCACAACAAAATTACCCGATAGCAATAATTGAAATCTTTCCAATTCCATACTTTGTGTGGGCGAGCGAACAGACCCTGCCGCTCCCAGGCCGCAGACTGGCATTTTCAACAGGAGGTCCATCATGAGCTACGAAGAACGCGACGCCTACGGCATGTATGTCAACCGCGGCCACAAAGGCCCCGGCCCTGAACTGATGGGTGCCGACACCCTGATCGGCGACCATGTGCACAACGCCAGGGATGAACACCTGGGCGAAATCAAGGAAATCATGATCGACATGCGCAGCGGCAAGATCGCCTACGCCGTCATGTCGCACGGCGGCGTCTTCACCATCGGCGAAAAGCTGTTCGCCGTGCCCTGGGAAGCGCTGCTGCTCGACACCGTCAACAAGCGCTTCACCCTGAACGTCGACAAGGAGCGCATCGAAAACGCCCCCGGCTTCGATACGGATAACTGGCCGAACATGGCCGATACCACGTGGGCCAATTCCATCCATAGTTACTACGGAACGACACCACGCGAGTATTAATTCAGCCAAAGCGCGGGGCTGGGGTCTGGTTTAAAAGCGGTACTCCAGCCCCGCCACATACGTCCTGCCCCGCGCCGTGCTCAGCGGCGTGTTGTCCTGCGACTGCGACGGCATCGAGTTCAGCCGGTTCAGCGCTTCCGAGAAATCCTTGTTCATGGCGTTCTGCACGGACAGGCGCAGGAACAGGTTTTTCGACACCTGCCAGCTCGCATACAGGTCGATCACGGCCGGGATCTTCGGATTCTCGGCCTTCAGCACCTCGCCCGTCGCTTCGTCGGCTTCATTGTCGGGCGACAGGCGGCGGTTCGAGCCCGTGTGCTTGAGGATGGCGCCCACTTCCAGCTTGTTATCGAGCAAGCGCGTGCCCACGTCGAGGTTGTAATACACGCTGGGCAGCTCGCTGATGTCGGACGCGCCGAACCAGGCGCTGGCAATCGACGTCGGCTGGCGTGTCGTTTCGCGCGTGTACGACAGGCGCGCATACGCCGGGCCCAGCTGGTATTGCGCTTCCAGTTCCCATCCCCGCGAATACACGGGCGTGGCCGAGTTGATGTAGATATACATGTTGGTCATGTAGTCATCCACGTTCTGCCAGTCATTAGCCAGCACTTCCGCGATATTGCACTTGCGGCCGCGGTCGCACACGAGGAAGGACTGGCTGGTGATATAGCCGTCGATCTTGCTCTTGAAGTACAGGGCCTTGAAGTTCAGCACGTCGTTCTTGCTCAGCAAGCCATGCAGGCTGGAATTGAAACCCAGCTGGTAGGTCGTCGCTTTCTCCCCCTTCAGGAAGGGATTCATCGACGCCCCGCCGTCATTCGAGAAAAACACTTCCTGCGGATTCGGCCCGCGCATGGTGCGCTCGGCGCTGGCAAACGGCTGGAACCACGGCGTCAGCTGCGCGGAAACGAGCAGCGAGGGGTTGATGCCATGTTCCTTCAACGCAATATTGCTCGCCCCCTGCGGAAAGCATTGCACGCGCGGATCGCAGGCCGGCTTGTAGCCGGTCAAATCAAAGTGCGTGGTGTTGAGGCCCGCGCTGATCTGGTAGATGCTCCGGTTGTATTGCAGGCCCGCATACAGGCTGCTGATCTTTTGCACGCCCTCGGGGCCGAAGGTATTGTTTTCAATCGATTGCTGGTTCGCATCGGGGTTGTCCGGATCGTCGACCAGACTTTCCACGTGCTTGCTGTACTTGTTGCGCATCAGTTTGCCGCCGATGGTCACCAGCGCATCGCCGCCGGCCAGCCGGAAGCTGCTCGTGTTGTTGATGTCGACGGCGTCGGCGCGGTTGGCCGCGTGGGTGTTGATGAAATTGGTGAGCGCCGCGGGCATGTATTTCTGCTTGCCGCGACTGCTGCTGGCCACCACATTGAGGTTGATCAACTCGGAAAACGGCGTGTAGTGATATTTTACGTAGTAGTCATCGCTCTGGATATCGCGGCGCGTGAACGTATTGCGGTAATCGCGCGCCGACAGTTCCAGCGCGTGGAAATCGCTCAATGTGAGGTCCAGCTTGAGCAGCTGCGACTTGGGCTTTTGCTTGTAATAGCGGTTGTAGCCGAAACCGAATTCCTCGCTGTTGACGCCTTTCGCATTCGTGTAATTATTGCCGATCACGCTGGCGCTGGTGGCGGCCATGAAGCCCACGCTGCCGCCGTCGAAGGCGGGGTTTTTCATCGCCACGGCCAGCATGGCGCTGCGGCCCACGCCGTTATTTCCGGTCGACATCTTCGTGCGCGCTCCCACCTTTTCACCGGCGAAGACCACGTCATCGACGCCGATGGTGCGGAAGTTGGCGCTGCCGGCCAGCGCATTGACGCCGTCGCCGCCGACGACATTACCGCGCGACACGTCCACGCCGATGATGAAATTCGGGTCGATCAGGGCGCCGAACTGGCTGCTGGGCACGCCGCCGTGCGACACGGACGAGGGCGCGCTGCCATAGTAATTCTGGCTCACGCCATCGACCATCATGTTCACGCGTCCCAGGCCCGACAGGCCACGGATGTTGACGCTGACGGCGCCCTGCGCCGGATCGATCTGGGTAAACGTGCCCGGCATGCTGCGCACGATCTGATCGACCGGCTGCAAGCGCGTGTCCGCGCCGCGCGCGCTGACGGCGCCCGGCTTTTCCAGTGCCTGCTGTTCCACGGACACAGTTTCACCCGATACATTCAGCGGCGAAAATTCCACCTTGCCGCTTTCCTGCGACTGCGCCCCGGCCTGCTGTACCAGCAAGGCCATGCAGATGCCCACGGCCTGCGTCATTGTCTTGATATGCATACACCCTCGATTTGTTATGTGATTGAAAAAATGCGATAAATCAGCCGGCACCGTGGCCGCCTTCGGCGTCGAGCTTGAACGACACGGGCAAGGTCACCGTCACCGTGCCCTGGCGCAAGACGCTGGCGGGCGGCGCCGGCAGCGGCTGCGCGCGCTGCAGCACTTGCAGCGCCTCGCGGTCGAGCAGCACCGTGCCCGACGACGTGAGCAGCTCGCTGGCCAGCAGCTTGCCGTCGCCATCCACCTGGAAGCGCACCCAGGCGGCGCCGGCCCGCTTGCGCTGGCGCGCGTCGCCCGGATAGCGCTTGAAATGGGCCAGGTGGCCGAGTACCCGGCTTTGCCAGCTGGCCGGCGCCGCGCTGGCGGGCGGCATGTCGCTGTCGAACGGCGCCGCCTGCGGACCGCGCACGGAGCTTGGTGCCGGCGTGGCGCTGCTGCTGGCCTGCGCGGGCACGGACGCTTCCTTCGCGGCATCCTTGCCGGGATCAGGCGACGCACTGGCTTCTGCCTTCGCCTCTTTTTCCGCGGCGACGATCTGCGGTGCGGCGGCGCGCGCCAGCACGGGCAACGCTTGCTGCCTGGTCGTACTCTTTTTCGGTTGGGCGGCGCTGGACGCGGCCGACTGGCGTGCCCCTGCCGCTGCCGCCTGTTGAGTCTCCGGCGACATGGCCTGTGCCGCAAAGACCACCATCACGCTGGCCGCCGGGTTGGCGGGCACGACGGTGACGGGCTGCCAGCCGGCCCACAGCAGCAGCGCCAGTGCGCCCGTCACCACCAGCGAGGTGGCGATGCCCCAGTTCAATACCGGACGCGGCGCCGGCGTGGACGGCGCACTCACCCGCCCTCCCGGCCCACCAGGCCCACTTTCAGATAGCCGGCCCGGCGCAGGGCATCCATGACGCCCAGCACGTCTTCATACGCGGCCTGCTTGTCGGCCTGGAAGAACAGGGTGCGCTGGCGGTCGCCGCCCGTCTGCGCGTCGAGCCGGCTGCCCAGCTGCTCGCGCGCCACGGGCGCTTCGCCCAGATACAGGCTGCGGTCGGCCTTCAGGGAAACGAACAGGGGCTTGTCGGGACGGGGTTCGGGCTGGGCCGTGGCGGCCGGCAAGTCGATCTTCAGGTCGACGGTAGCCAGCGGCGAGACCACCATGAAGATGATCAAGAGCACCAGCATCACGTCGATGAAGGGCGTGACATTGATCTCGCTCAATTCCGGCATGTCGGCCGCGTCGTCGTCCGGCGAAGGGAAAAGGGACGCCATGGCTCAGGCCTGCTGGCGCGTGTCGAGGTCGCGGCTCAGCATCAGCAGCACTTGCGCCGAGGCGGCCCGCAGCAGCGCCTTGTACTGGTTGATGCCGCGGCTCAGGACGTTGTAGATGACGACGGCGGGTATCGCCGCCACCAGGCCCAGCGCGGTAGCCAGCAAGGCTTCCGCGATGCCGGGCGCGACGGTCGCCAGATTCGTGCTCTGGCTGACGGCGATGCCGATGAAACTGTTCATGATGCCCCACACGGTGCCGAACAGGCCGACGAAGGGCGCCACGGCACCTATGCTGGCCAGCAAACCGATGCCTTGCGTCATGCTGCGCACCTGCTGCGCAATGAACTGTTCCTGGCGAAAGCCGGCCCGCTCCTTCAGGGCCGCCGCAGGTGCATTGGCGTGCGACAGGTTCAGTTCCTGCTGCACCTCGTCGAGCAACCGTTGCGCCAGGCCAGACGCCCCGCTCTTTACTGCCGCGTCCGGCAAGGAGGCCGCCGACTTCAGCATGGCGACGGCTTGCGCCGCGTCGCGCCGCGCCTGCAGCAAGCTGGCGCCCTTCACCAGCAAGACTACCCAGGTGGCCAGCGCGGCGATCAACAAACCGATGAGCACGCTTTTCACCACCTGGTCGGCGGCGAAAAACATGCCCAGCGGCGACATGTCGTGCGGCAAGGCGGACGCTTGCGCCATGGCATGGAATAGGAAAAGAAATACGCCGCCGGCGGCGGCTTTGACATACAACAAGGGGGTACGCATGGTAGCTTCTACAGTTAACAGGCATGGCTGCGCCAACGGCGCGCACGCGCATGCAAAAAAATCGGACGGACTACCTGGCTGCTGCGAAGAGGCTTGCTGGGGAGGAGTGCCGGGCTGAATGCCCAGCGGAGTTGCAACGGCTTACTTGGCGCTGGCGACGGCGGGCGCCGCCACCGGCGTGTACCACACAAAATCCGCCTGCGGCGCCTGCACCGCGGCGCCCTGCTGCGCCAGCACCAGCACCAGCGGCGCGGGGCCGCCCGTCAAGTCCTGCACGTGCAGCGGCACGCCCAGGTCCTTGTGCGCATGGTAGGCGCCGGCGATCAGCACGGCGGGAGCGGGCGCGGCCAGCAGGCGCTCGGCCATGCGGCGGTCGCGCTGCTGCTGCACCGACAGCATGGCGGCCAGGCGCGGCGCGTCGATCTGGTTGTCATGCATGACGCGGATGATGTCCTTCAATTTGTCATGCACTTTGCCGTCGTTGGCCAGGTTCGAGTGCTTGCCCTGCACGGCAGGCTGGTCGACAAACAGCTGCTTGATTTCGCTGCGGTCCAGATTGGCCGACCAGACGGGATACGGCGCGCGCATCACGGTCATCACCAGGTCGCCATATTGCGCCCACTTCCAGCTCGGTTGCCAGGCCAGCAGCTCGGCGACGTGTTCGGGGCGCACGACGGGGTCCGTCTGCAGCCACGGCTTGACCTTGTCCACCTTGGCTTGCTGGTCCGGGTTCAGCATTTCCAGCAGCACGCTGCCTTGCGGACGCTGGCCCTGCAACTGCTGCAGCAGCCACTGCTCGATCCGGTGATGGCTGAGCTGGTCATGCTGCTCGCCGACGATGACGCGCGGCGCGGCGGCCAGCCGGTCCAGCAATTGTTCGGCAGTCACGCGCTGGCCGCTGCGCAGGTCGACGATCTCGCCCAGCTGGCGCACGTCTGGCGAAGCGGCGGCAGTCGCGGTGGCAGCGTCAGTGACTGGAGCGACGCTGCTGCAGGCGCTCAGCGCCAGCACGCAGGCGGGCAGGACAGCGGCGAAGGACAGGGGGAATCTCATGGGCATGGCCTTTCGGGTGGAAGCACGCATTGCAAAATAACTACTGGCGGGCATTCTAATGGAAATGATTCTCATTTACAACCAATGCACGGCCCGCGATGCGGATTTTTTTACAACCGGCAAAAATGGCGCCTCGGTGAAATCCCCGCACGCGGAGTAGAATAAAAAAAACGGAGGACTTGCGTGAATCAAACTGACCAGTTGGCGGTACTGAAAAAACCGCTGCCCCCATCCCTTGCTGCCGTACTTTCCCTGATCTTCGCCGACCGCTTTTCCATGACGCAAGCCATGCGCGCACACCATGGCCGCGACGAGTCGAGCTATCCCCCCATGCTGCCCGACGCCGTCATCTTCGCCCATTCCACCGAAGAAGTGGCGGCCGCCGTCAAGCTGTGCAGCGCGCACGACGTGCCTGTCATCGCCTACGGCAGCGGCACCTCGCTCGAAGGCCATGTGCTGGCCCTGCATGGCGGCGTGACGATTGATCTGTCGCAAATGAATCACATGGTAGCCGTGCACAATGAAGACCTGACGGCCACCGTGCAGGCGGGCGTCACGCGCAAGCAGCTCAACGACGACGTCCGCGACACGGGCCTGTTCTTCCCCATCGACCCGGGCGCCAATGCCTCGCTGGGCGGCATGGCCGCCACGCGCGCCTCGGGCACGAACGCCGTGCGTTACGGCACCATGCGCGAAAACGTGCTGGCCCTGACTGTGGTGACGGCCGACGGGCGCATCATCAGGACAGGGACCAGGGCGAAAAAATCGTCGGCCGGCTACGACCTGACGCGTTTGTTCGTCGGCAGCGAGGGGACCCTGGGCATCATCACGGAAGTGACCGTAAAGCTGTATCCGCTGCCCGAGGCGATCTCGGCGGCAGTCTGTTCGTTTCCCGGCACGGGCGAGGCCGTCAGCGCCGTGATCCAGACCATCCAGATGGGTATTCCCGTGGCGCGGGTCGAGTTTCTCGATGAAAACGGCGTCAAGGCCATCAATGCCTACGACAAGATGGCGCTGCCGCAAAAACCATTATTGCTGTTTGAATTCCACGGCACGCCGGCCAGCGTGGCCGAGCAGGCGCAGCTGGTGCAAGCCATCACGGCGGAACATGGCGCCAGCGATTTCGAATGGGCCAGCCGCCCCGAAGACCGCTCGCGCCTGTGGGCCGCGCGCCACAACGCCTATTTCGCCCTGCTGCAGATGCGCCCCGGCAGCCGCGCCATTTCCACCGATTGCTGCGTGCCGATTTCGCGCCTGGCCGAATGCATTCTCGCCACCCAGGCTGACTGCGAGGCGCAGGGCCTCGTCTACGCCATCATCGGCCACGTCGGCGACGGCAATTTCCACGTGCAGATGCTGGTCGACCCGGACGACCCAAACGACATCGCCCGCGCGGAAAAGGTCAACAGCGACATGGTCACGCGCGCCATCGGCATGGACGGCACCTGCACGGGAGAACACGGCGTGGGCATGCACAAGATGGCCTTCCTCGTGGAAGAACATGGCGAAGGCGGCATCGACACCATGCGCGCCCTCAAGCACGCGCTCGATCCGAAGAACATCATGAATCCGGGCAAAATTGTCAGGTGGTAGGTCGCTCTTTCGGGATCGGCATTTTTCCCACTGGGAAAAATGCCCCCGCCGGGTCTGCCCCGGCCCTTGCCGTTGGGTGATTTTTATAAATCCATGCGCATCGGCACGAAAGCGATGCCGCCCGTCTCCACCTTGGGCCCGGTGGCAACAAAGCCCAGGCTTTCGTACAGGGGCAAGGCGTAGGCCGAGGAATTGACGGTAAACGCCGTCACATCGCCCCTGGCCAGCGAGGCATCGCGGGCGGCCTGCCACAGGCGGCGCGCCATGCCGCGCCGGTGCAGCGCGCGCGGCACGAACATGTGGAACAGATGCGTGTTGTCGCGCATGGCCACCACGCCGGCCAGCTCGCCGTCGATATGCGCGAGCTGGTAGGCATAGCGCATATCGGACAGATAGCCTTCGATGGCCGGCTGGCGGCAGTGCTCGATGAATTTTTCCGCCCCCGCGCCGTCCGGGTGCAGGGTCAGAAAGGGCATCAGGTCGTCGATCAGGGCGACAATGGCGGGCGCGTCGGCTACCAGGGCGGGACGCATGATCGGTTCGGGTAATGTTGTCATCTTCAAATAATGCCATGCCCTCTGCCCCACCGGCAACTCTCAGCAGAAATCGCGGCTGCTCGTGCGCAGCCGCCCCAGCAAATGCGACATGTCGACCAGGCGCCTGGCCACCAGGTTGCACACCATGCCCTCCCTTTGCCACACGCCGTACACGCCCAGCAGCGGCGCGCTCAGCACCTCGCGCCGCTGGCTTTCCACCAGGTCGGGCCAGACGATGACGTTGACCGTGCCCGTCTCGTCTTCCAGGGTCATGAAGACGACGCCCTTGGCCGTGCCCGGACGCTGGCGCACGGTGACGATGCCGCAGGCGCGCGCCACTTGCCCGCTCGTGTACGTCATCAGGGTGGATGCGGGCAGGAAGCGCTGTGCCAGCAATGACTTGCGCAGCAGCGCCAGCGGGTGGCGGCCCAGGGTCAGGCCTTGCGCGCGGTAATCGCTGACGATGCCCTCGCCTTCCGTCGGTGCGGCCAGCACGGGCAAGTCTTCCTCCGGCGTGGTGGAACGCAGTAAATCCCTGTCGGGCACGGCGCCGGCCGCCTGCCACAGGGCTACGCGCCGGTGGCCGGCCAGCGCGTGCAGGGCGTTGCCGGCAGCGAGCACCTGCAAGTCATGGCGGTCCAGGCCGCCGCGCCGCGCCAGGTCGGCCACGTCGGCGAAGGCGGCGATGGCGCGCGCATCCTCGATGCGCCCGGCCGCCTGCGCGCGCATGCCGAACAGGCTGTTCAAGCCCAGGCGCACGGCCGGCGCCCTCCCCTCGCCTTCCAGCGCCGCCTCCCAGCCGCTGACGGCCACGTCGACGGGCAGCACCTGCACGCCATGGCGGCGGGCATCCTGCACCAGTTGCGAGGGGCTGTAGAACCCCATGGGCTGGCTGTTGAGCAAGGCGCACAGGAAGGCGGCCGGTTCATGGCATTTCAGCCAGGAACTGGCGTAGGTCAGCAGGGCGAAGCTGGCCGCGTGCGACTCGGGAAAACCGTATTCGCCGAAACCCTCGATCTGGCTGAAGATGGCGTCGGCAAACTCTTTTTCATAGCCATTCTTCACCATGGCATTGACGATGCGCTCCTGGTAATTGTTCATGCCGCCCTTGCGTTTCCACGCCGCCATGGCGCGCCGCAACTGGTCCGCTTCGCCGGGACTGAAATCGGCGGCGATGACGGCCACCTGCATCACCTGTTCCTGGAAAATCGGGATGCCGAGGGTGCGCCCCAGCGCCTTTTCCAGTCCCTTCGGATACACGACGGCTTCCTTCTGCTGGCGCCGCTGCAGATACGGATGCACCATGCCGCCCTGGATGGGCCCGGGGCGCACCAGCGCCACTTCGATGACGAGGTCGTAGAATTTGCGCGGGCGCAAGCGCGGCAGCATGCTCATCTGCGCGCGCGACTCGATCTGGAACACGCCGATGGTATCGGCCTCGCACATCATGTCGTAGGTGGCGCGGTCTTCGGCGGGAATATCCTGCAGCCGGAACTGCTCGCCGCGCCGCGCGCCCACCAGCTCCAGGGCGCGGCGCAGGGCCGACAGCATGCCCAGCGCCAGCACGTCCACCTTCATCAGGCCCAGCTCTTCCAGGTCATCCTTGTCCCACTCGATGACGCTGCGCCCGGCCATGGCGGCGTTTTCTATCGGCACCAGGCGCGACAGCTTGCCTTGCGCAATCACAAAGCCGCCCGGATGCTGCGACAAATGGCGGGGAAAGCCCAGCAGCTGCTGCGCCAGCGAGGCCCACTGCTGCGACAGTTCCGCCTGCGGGTCGAGACCGCATTCGGCCAGGCGGTTCAACAGATCGTGCTTGCCGTCGAACCAGCGGTGCGCCTTGGCCACTTTTTCCACGATGGCCAAGTCGATCCCCAGCGCCCGGCCGCTGTCGCGCAAGGCGCTTTTCGGCCGGTAGCTGATCACCACGGCCGCCAGCGCGGCCCGCTCGCGGCCATATTTGTCGTAGATATATTGGATGACTTCTTCGCGCCGCTGGTGCTCGAAATCGACGTCGATGTCGGGCGGCTCGTTGCGTTCGCGCGACATGAAGCGCTCGACCAGCGAATTGCCGCGCGCCGGGTCCACTTCCGTGATGTGCAGGCAATAGCAGACGGCTGAATTGGCGGCCGAGCCCCGGCCCTGGCACAGGATGTTTTGCGCACGCGCAAAACGCACGATGTCGTAGACGGTCAGGAAATACGCTTCGTAGGAAAGATCCCGGATCAGTTCCAGCTCATGCTCGATCTGCTGCTGCACGTTGGCCGGAATACCGAGCGGAAAGCGCACGCGCGCGCCCGCATATGTTTCCTCGCGCAAATAGGTCGCCGGCGTGTGGCCGTGCGGCACCAGTTCGCCGGGATAGTCATAGCGCAGGCTGTCCAGCGAAAATGTGCACAGGCTGGCGAGGCGCACGGTTTCCGCCAGCGCTTGCGGCGGATACACATTGGCCAGGCGCAAACGGGCGCGCAGATGCTGCTCCGCGTTTTGCGCCAGCGCATAGCCGCACTCGCCCACGGGTTTACCCACGCGTATCGCGCACAGGGTGTCGAGCAGGGGCTTGCGCGAGCGCACGTGCATGCACACGTGGCCGACGGCCACCACGGGCAAGCCCAGCGCCTGCCCCGCCTCCTGCACGGCGCCGCGGTGGGCGTCATCCTGCGCCCGCTGCAGCAGGTTCAGGCCCACCCAGCTGCGCTCGCCGCCAAAGGTGGCCGCCATCCACGCGCCGTGCGCGCGCAGCGCCTCGGGCCGGGCCGGATAGCCGGGCAGCAAGACCATCAGGCAGCCGGGCAGCCCCCGCAAATGGGCGAACTGCGCCGACGGCGCGGCGAAATCGTCGGGCGTCAGCAAGTAGCGCCCCTTGGCCGCCCGCGTGCGCGCCATGGTGATCAGTTCCGACAGATTGCCATAACCGTCGGCATCGCGCACCAGCGCCAGCAGCGACGGGCCCGCGCTGCCGTCGGCCTGCGTCAGGTGAAAATGCGCGCCTATGATCAGGGGAAAACCGGCCCGCTTGGCCACCGCATGGGCGCGCACGACGCCGGCCAGCGAACACTCGTCCGTGATGGCCAGCGCCTTGTAACCGAGCTGGACTGCGCGCGCCACCAGTTCCTGCGCATGCGAGGCGCCATGCAAAAAGCTGAAATTGCTCAGGCAGTACAACTCAGCATACTCGGGTAAGACTGCGCCCCACATGATCCACCTCAATACTGTATGCAAACACAGTATATTATACTCATCTGGAATCGCCCTTATCGTTTATGCTGGTGTTTTACCCTTTGCCTCGAGCGCCATGATCGTCCACTTATTAAAATGTTTCGGCGCCGCGCCCGGCGGCGGCAATGCGGCGCTGGTCGTGGAAAACGACGGCGGCAGCGAAGCCGAGCGCCAGGCCTTCGCCCGCGAGCGGCAAGTGAGCGCCTGCGTCTTCCTCGACCGCCAGGCGGACGGCGGCATCGTGCTCGACTATTTTTATCCGCACACGCGCAGCCCCCTGTGCCTGCACGCCACGCTGGCGGCCGCGCACGTGCTGCTGACGGCGCCCGGCGCCCCGGCAAACTTGACGCTAACCACCGCCATGCGCGGGCAAGCACTGCGGCTGCTGCGCCGCGCGGAAGGGATATTCATTGGCCTGACTTCGCAGCCGGCGCCGGCCGTCACGGTGGAAACATATGTGCCGTCGGAACTCATGGGCCAGCACATGCACTTGCTGTCGCCGCCCGTGATCGCCTCCGTCGGCAGCCCGAAGCTGCTGCTGGAAGTGGCCGACCGCACCACCCTGCGCGCGCTGCGGCCCAATCTGGAACTGATCGCCGACTGGAGCGCCCTGCACCAGGTCAGCGGCTGCTACGCGTATTGCCGCACGGGCGAGAACGAATACGAGGGGCGCAACTTCAATCACCGCGATCCGGCGCGGGAAGACAGCGCCACGGGCGTGGCGGCGGGCGCCCTGTCAGCGCATCTGCAACAGTCGCTGCGCCTGCATCAGGGTCACGTGATGCAGCAGCCGTGCCTGATCGAGGTGCACTACGGCGCAGACGCAATCTGGGTGGGCGGCATGGTGCAACGCAGCACCTGAACGGGGCAGCGCGCACCGGTACAAGGCAAGCGGGGCAGCGGCCAAAAGATAATCAACCAGGAAACAACAGTTACAGTAAATTTGTAATAACAAAACAAAGTATCGCTGGTGAATGCTGAAATGAAGGCACTAGAATCAAGTCACGAATCTTGCTCATCAGCCACTTGGAGACACCGCGTGCCCACCCTCACCACCTTGCGTCAAGCCATCCTCATCAGCCTGTACGGCAGCGCCGCCCTGGCCGCGTTCAGTCCCGCCGCCATGGCACAGAGCGGCGACACGGCCGCCACGGACGGTCCCGTGCAAACGGTCAGCGTGGTCGGCTCGCGCCGGGTCGCCAGCTCCGCCACCGACACCATGGTGCCGGTCGATATCATTCCGATTTCCAGGGTGGCCGAGCAAGGCGGGCAGTTTGACCTGGCGCAATCGCTGCAATACATTTCGCCCTCGTTCAACTCCACGCGCCAGACGGGCGCCGATGGCGCCGACCTCGTCGATTCAGCCGCCCTGCGCGGCCTCGGTTCCGACCAGACCCTCGTGCTGGTGAACGGCAAGCGGCGCCACACGACGGCCCTCGTCAACCTGTTTGGCGCACGCAACCGCGGCAACACGGGCACGGACATGAATGCGATTCCTTTGCTGGCGATCAAGAACGTGCAAGTGCTGCGCGACGGCGCCGCGGCCCAGTACGGATCGGACGCCATCGCCGGCGTGATCGACATCGAACTGAAGAAAAGCCTGGGCTGCGAAGCGGTGGCCGGCTACAGCCAGTACTCGGCCGGCGACGGCAAGAATTACATGACCTCCGCCTACTGCGGCATCGCGCTGGGCGACCAGGGCACGCTCGCCATCACGGGCGAATACCTGGACCGGGGCCGTTCGAACCGGGCCGACGCGGACAGCATGCGCATCATCGGCGACACCAAGGCCAGGAACAAGACCCTGTACGTGAACGGCGACTATGCCACCAGCGGCACGGGCAAGCTGTACTTCACGGCCGGCGCGCAGACGCGCGACGCATCGAGCGCCGCCTTCGGCCGCGGCGGCATCGGCAGCGACGACATCCCTGCGCGCAATTCGGCCGCCATGTACCCGGACGGTTTCGTGCCATTTATTAACGGCAAGATCGACGACCAGTACGCCACCATCGGCCACCGCAGCCAGATCGGCGAATGGCATGCTGACTTTTCGCAAACCTATGGCTATAACAAGATGCGCTACGACATCAGCCATACCCTGAACGCCTCGATCGCCAACCTCGACCTGCTGAACGGCGGCAAGGGCGTCAGCGCCAGCAGCTTCGACGCGGGCGGCTTCTCGTTCCAGCAGCTGACCAGCAACGCCGATTTCAGCCGCTACTACGACACGGTAATGCGCGGCATGAACGTGGCCTTCGGCGCCGAATACCGCAGCGAGGAATACAAGATCATGGCCGGCGAACCGGGCTCCTACATCGACGCCGACGGCGTGGGCGTGGGCGGCAACGGCCGCAGCCAGGGCTTTCCCGGCTTCCAGCCCGGCGACGTGACCAAGGCCAGGCGCCACAGCATCGCCGCCTACACGGACGTGGAACTGGACTGGACGGAACGCCTGAAAACCCAGGCCGCCCTGCGCTATGAAAAATTCAGCGATTTCGGCTCCACCGTGACGGGCAAGCTGGCCGCCAGCTATAAAGTGGCGCCGACGGTGCTGCTGCGCGGCTCGGCCAGCACGGGCTTCCGCGCGCCGTCGCTGCAGCAGGTGTATTTCTCGTCCACCTTCACCGACTTCGTCAGCGGCATCGCCACCGACGTGGTGCTGGCGCCGAACGGCGGCGCCGTCGCCAACGCGGCCGGCATCCCCAAGCTGAAGGAAGAAAAATCCACCAGTTTTACGTTCGGCACCACCTGGACGCCGACGCAGGCCATCTCCGTCACGGCCGACCTGTACAACATCAAGATCAAGGACCGCATCGTGCTGTCGGGCCGCTTCAATGCGGGCAACTATCCTGACCTGGCCGCGCGCCTGGCCCTGCTGGGCGTGACGGAAGCGCAATTTTTCGTCAATTCCGTCGACACGCGCACGCGCGGCCTGGACCTGACGGCCTCGCACAAGGGCGAGCTGGCCGGCAACCGCCTGAACACCTTCCTGGCCTTAAATTTAAGCAAGACGGAAGTGACGAAGGTCAAGACGCCCGATTCGCTGGCGGGCTATGCTGACGTACTGCTGTCCGAACGCGAGCGCCTGTTCATCGAACAGGGCGGCCCCCGTTCGAAAGCCACGCTGGGCTTCGACTACGTCACGGGCAAGCTGGAGTCCGACCTGCGCATCATCTACTTCGGTCCGCAAACCCTGGGCACCTTCAGCGGCACGGCCAACGGCGTGCCCAACGCCCACTACGCGGCCAAGACCTCGGCCGACCTGAGCTTCACCTACAGCATCAACAAGAACACCAAGCTGACCTTCGGCGGCAATAACATCTTCAACGTCAAGCCCACCACGCAAAACGCGGACGAGACGGACAACGGCTTCAAGTACGACAGCGTGCAGTTCGGCCTGAACGGCGCCTCGTATTTCGGCCGGCTGTGGGTGAAGTTCTGACCACCGTGTCCGCATAAGAAAACAGCGGCTGCGCCGGCATGGGCAGCCGCTGTTGTTTCCAATTGTCTCGACGCGCCGGATCTGGCGCACAGCTTATTTCTGCGGCAGATCCATGCTGAACGATTTGGTGTACTTGCCCATGATCTGCCTGATCTCGCCACTGCTGGTGAGTTTTTGTAGCGCCTCTTTTAATGCCAACTGGGTTTCCGGGCGTGCGTTTTTCCTGGAAAAAAACAGGATGAAATCGTTGCTGCCCAGGACGAGCGGCGCACCCAGGTCTGCCGCTTTGATGCCGGCCATATAGGCGCCGTAATACAAGCCCACGCTGGAGCCTATTCCCGCATCCAGACGTCGCATTGACAACATTTTTGCCATTGCCACGTAGTCATTGACAGAATACTTCTGGATTGCATTGTCCGTGTCAAATTGCTCCACATATTTGCTGGTGCGGACGATGCCTACGGTCTTGCCGCGCAATTCATCCAGATGACGGTAGTGCTTCCCCGCCGGGCCGACCACGATGACAGGCATCGACACGACAACGCCGACCGGCACGGCGCCGCGCGTCATCTGCTCATTGCCGAAACGTATGGTAAAGTCGGCGCTCCCGTTTTCAATATCGGCGGCGGTTCTGGGATAGGGGATCAGGGAATTGGTGTAGGCGAAGCCCGCCACTTCTGCGATGCGATTGCCGATTTCGTACATCATGCCGGTGGGCCGGCCATCGCTGCCAACGAATCCCCACGGCGGGCCGTGGATGGTTTCAATCCTGAGCGGCGCGCTCATGGCGCACCAGGGCTGCACCAGCAACATCAAGGCAATTGCAAGCCGCCTGAAAATTGTCACGTTCATCACTTTGCCACATTCGTGTACTCAACTCGGACATTATATTGCATGCCCGAACTGGCGCCATGCATCGCCGCGGCTCCCCGGGCCACGCTTGAGCCATCCCTGCAGGCCAAAGCGAGCGGCGTGGCTGCGGCCAACTTTCTTTGCCCTGCGGCGGAAAGCACGGATAATAGCGGCTAACTCATAAGCACAGTATTGGATTACCTCATGGAAATTAAAGTCAACTTTCTCGACAAGCTGCGTCTCGAAGCCAAGTTCGACGATTTTACGGTCATCGCCGACCAGCCCATCCGCTACAAGGGCGATGGCTCGGCGCCTGGCCCGTTCGACTATTTTTTGGCCTCATCGGCACTGTGTGCCGCGTACTTCGTGAAGCTGTATTGCAATACGCGCAATATTTCCACCGAAAACATCCGTCTGTCGCAGAACAACATCGTCGATCCGGAAAACCGCTACCAGCAGATTTTCAAGATCCAGGTCGAGTTGCCGGAAGATATCTCCGCCAAGGACCGCCAGGGCATCCTGCGCTCGATCGAGCGTTGCACGGTGAAAAAAGTGGTGCAGGAGGGACCCGAGTTCGTCATCGAAGAAGTCGCGAATCTGGATGCCGATGCGCAGTCCTTGCTGATGCTCAATCCGGCCGGCGCAGCGAACACCTATATTGTGGGCAAGGATCTGCCGCTGGAGCAGACCATTGCCAATATGTCGGGCGTGCTGGCGAACCTGGGCATCAAGATTGAAATCGCCTCGTGGCGCAATATCGTGCCCAATGTGTGGTCGCTGCATGTCCGCGACGCGCACTCGCCCATGTGCTTTACCAACGGCAAGGGCGCGAGCAAGGAAAGCGCGCTGGCGTCGGCCCTGGGCGAGTATATCGAACGCCTCAATAACAACCATTTCTACGCGGGCGCGTTCTGGGGCGAAGACATCGCCAACGCGCCATTCGTGCATTATCCGAACGAGCGCTGGTTCAAGCCTGGCCGCAAGGATGCGCTGCCCAAGGAAATCCTCGATGCGTACAGCCTGGGCATCTACGACCCTGATGGCGAGCTGCGCGGCTCGCACCTGGTCGACACCAATTCCGGCAATGCGGAGCGCGGCATCTGCTCGCTGCCATACGTGCGCCAGTCCGACGGCGAGACCGTGTATTTCCCGTCCAACCTGATTGAAAACCTGTATGTCAGCAATGGCATGAGCGCCGGCAATACCCTGGCCGAAGCACAGGTGCAATGCCTGTCAGAAATTTTCGAGCGGGCCGTCAAGCGCGAAATCATCGAAGGCGAGATCGCCCTGCCCGACGTGCCGCAGGAAGTGCTGGCGAAATACCCGGGCATCGTGGCCGGCATCGCCGGCCTGGAAGAACAGGGCTTCCCCGTGCTGGTCAAGGATGCGTCGCTGGGCGGCGTGTATCCGCTGATGTGCGTCACCCTGATGAACCCGCGCACGGGCGGCGTGTTCGCCTCGTTCGGCGCGCACCCGAGCTTTGAGGTGGCGCTCGAGCGCAGCCTGACGGAATTGCTGCAGGGCCGCAGCTTCGAAGGCTTGAACGACTTGCCGCAGCCGACGTTTGCCAGCGAAGCCGTCACCGAGCCGAACAACTTCGTCGAGCACTTCATCGATTCGAGCGGCATCGTCTCGTGGCGCTTCTTCAGCGCCAAGGCCGATTACGCTTTCGTCGAGTGGGATTTCTCCGGCCATGGCGAGAACTCGAATGCCGAGGAAGCGGCGACCCTGTTCGGCATCCTCGCCGGCATGGGCAAAGAGGCGTACACGGCCGTGTATGACCAGCTGGGCGCCGTCGCCTGCCGTATCCTCGTGCCCGGTTATTCCGAGGTGTATCCGATCGAAGATTTGATCTGGGACAATACCAACAAGGCGCTGCTGTTCCGCGCCGATGTCCTGAACCTGCACCGCCTGGACGACGCCAGCCTGGAAGCGCTGCTCGACCGCCTGGAAAACAGCGAACTCGATGATTACGGCGACATCGCCACCCTGATCGGCATCGAATTTGACGAAAATACGGACTGGGGCCAGCTCACGGTGCTGGAACTGAAACTGCTGATCAACCTTGCCCTGCAGCAATTCGAGGAAGCGCACGAGCTGGTGGGCGCCTTCCTGCAGTACAACGACAACACGGTCGAGCGCAAGCTGTTCTATCAAGCCTTGAACGTGGTGCTGGAAGTGGAACTCGATGACGAGCTGGAACTGGACGATTACGTCGTCAATTTCCGCCGCATGTATGGCGACGCCCGCATGGACGCGGCGCTGGGCTCGGTGGACGGCAGCGTGCGCTTCTTCGGCCTGACGCCGACCAGCATGCAGCTGGAAGGCCTGGACCGGCACGAACGCCTGATCGACAGCTTCAAGAAGCTGCACGCGGCGCGCGCCAGGGCGGCGGCCCGCTAGGGCGGCAAGCCAGCGATGATTTGCGACAGCTCATCCCTGGCAGCAAGCGGCTGACGATGCTCAGCCCGCCAGGGCCGCGATCTCTTTCTGCATGTTCTCGATGGCCCGCTCGTTGTACTGGTCGGCGAAATACGCGTCGCCAAACAGCTGGCCCGCCTGCGCCTTGCCGCACAGATGCTGCAGGGCCAGGCCCCGCTGCTGCTTGAAGCGCACGGGATCGACATGCGCGTATTCGCGGCCGATCGCTTGCGTGTAGGCCTGGTACACCTCGTCGTCCTGCCCCAGGATGGCCAGGTCGGCGCAGAGCATGGCGTCCTTCAGCGCATGGCTGATGCCGGGCCCCTGGAAATGGTCGGTGACGCGTATCAATTGCGCTACATCAAGGTTGTCGTCCGCATCGAGGCCGCTGGCCAGCCACAGCTGGGCGCTCGCCTCCTCGCTCGAATACAGGGCATCTTCGTCGTGGCTGTAGACGGCATCGTGGAACCAGAACGCCTTCTTCACCAGCGCGCTGTCGCGTTTCGAGGCATACGTGTTGTCGGCCCACACGCGGATTTCGGACAGGCCGTGCACCAGGTGGTCGAGGTTGTGGTAGTGGCGATCAGGGCCGCCATACGCCTGCGGCCCCGTCAGGTGCGCGAACCAGTGATCACACAGCGCGATGCCGGCCTGCGACGCGGCGGCGTAGTTCCACAGCGCTTCCCACTCCTTGCGCAGGCAGTCGAGTATCCACGCGTGGTAGGCGGGGCCGGGGACGAATTTCTTCATGGTCCAGTTCCAGCCGACCGGCCCTTCCAGCGCCTTGACAAAGCTGGAGCTGACGGAGCCGAGGTCGCGCGGCGGCATGACGAAGATGGTCTTGGCGCCCTGCAACACGTCCACATTCGTTTGCTGGATCAGGTTTTCATAGTCGAAATCGGCCGTCGTGCGGATGCCGCGGATCAGGTAGTCGCAGCCGTGCTTTTTCGCCGCGCGCGCCGTGTAGTCGCCCTTGACGATGACCACCTGCACGTTCTCCCAGCCGCACTCGCGCGCGCTCTGCTCGATGATGCGCTTGCGGTCCTCGGCGGGGAATTGCGGTTTCTTGGCGGGGTTTTGCGACAGGAAGACGATCACCTCGTCGGCAAGCGAACGCGCCTCGCCGATCACCCACATGTGGCCGTTGGTGATGGGGTCGAGGGTTCCTGAAAATCCGATTCTCTGCATGCTGCGCTCCGTGGTCTGGTTCTGCTTGTTTCGCAGACAATATAGGGCCACGACGCGCGCGTCAATGCGCCAGATTAAAGATACGCCTCACGCCAGGGCAAAGCTGAGGGAAATCTGCCTCATTTTTTCACCGACAAGGGGAATTCCACGCGCACGCACAGGCCGCCCAGGCGCTCGGACTTGTCCAGCACCAGGCGCGCGCCATGGCGTTCGGCGATGGCCTTGATGATGGCCAGCCCCAGGCCGCTGCCGTTGGCGTCCGTGCCGGGCACGCGGTAGAAGCGGCTGAAGACGCGCTCGCGCTCCTCGGGCGGGATGCCGGGGCCGCTGTCCTCCACGGACAAGGTCACGCCGACGGGGCTGGCGCGCAGGTCGATGTCGACCGTGCCGCCCTGCGGCGTGTACTTGATGGCGTTGTCGACCAGGTTGCGCAGCATGATGTTGAGTGCGTCGGCCTGGCCGGCGACGCTGGCCGCATCCATGTGATGCAGGCCCAGGTCGATCTTGCGCGCCTGCGCGATGCCGGCCATGTCGCCCAGCGCGCGCTTGACGACGTCGTTCAAGTCCACCGCCTGCAGCTGGTCGCCGCTGGCGGCGCTGGCCTCCTGGCGGGCCAGCACCAGCAGCTGCTCGACCAGGCGCGTGGCCCGCTCGATGCCGGCGCTGACGCGGGAAATCGCCAGGCTGCGCTTTTCCTGCGATTCGGCCCGCTCCAGGCTCAGCACCTGCAGTTTCAGGGCCGCCAGCGGCGTGCGCAATTCATGCGCGGCGTCGGCGACGAAATGCTGCTGCGCGTCGAACGCCGTTTTGACACGTCCGAACAGCAAATTGAGTTCATGCACCAGGGGCCGCACTTCGTCGGGCAAGCCCGCTTCCGAGACGGGCGACAAATCGTCCGCCTGGCGCGCCGCCACCTGCTTGCGCACGCGCGAGACGGGCGCCAGCGAACCGCTGACGACCCACCAGACGACGAGCATCAGGATCGGCGCCATCAGGGCGATGGGACCGACCGTGCGCAGCGCCAGGCTGCCGGCCATGCGCTTGCGAACGGCCATGTCCTGGGCGATCTGCACGGTCTGGGAACTGGTTTGCACGGAAAAGATGCGGTAGGTGGTGCCGTTGGCCTTCACATTGGAAAAGCCCAGCACGGCGCGCTGCGGCAATTCCGCGCGCGTGATCGAGCGGAAGACCTGCACGCCGTCCGGGGTCCACACCTGCACCACCATGTCATTGTTGACGGGATCGGCCGGCAAGGCTTCCGCATGGTTGGCCAGCGGCGCGCCCGAGCGCAGCGACAGGGCCATCTGCTGCATGTGATAGTCAAAGATCTGGTCGGCGTCGTACAGGGCGCTGCGGTAGGCGATCGAGGCCTGCGCCAGCGCCGCCATGATGATGGCCGCCAGCAGAAACCACAGCAGGCGGCCGCGCAGCGAATGCGTCACCGTGACCTTCATCCTCATGCCTTCGGCACCATGTAGCCGAGGCCGCGCACGTTCTGGATCAAGTCGCTGCCGAGCTTCTTGCGCAAGCCGTGGATATACACTTCCACGGCGTTGCTGTTGACTTCATCCTTCCAGCTGTACAGCTTTTCTTCCAGCTGCGCGCGCGACAGCACGATGCCGGGACGCGCGATCAGCGCTTCGAGCACGGCCCATTCGCGCGCCGACAGGTTCACGGGATGGCCATCGGCGATCACTTCGCGCGTCAGCGGATTGATGGACACGCCCTGGTGCTCGAAGATGGGCTCCGGACGGCCCGAGGCGCGCCGCAGCAGGGCGCGGATGCGCGCCAGCAGCTCGTCGAGGTCATACGGTTTTAATACGTAATCGTCGGCGCCCGCGTCCAGGCCCGCGATGCGCTGCTCGACGGCGTCGCGCGCCGTGGCCACCAGCACGGGCGTGTCGAGCTTGCGCAAGCGCATCGAGCGCAGCACGTCGAGGCCATCCTTGCGCGGCAAGCCCAGGTCCAGCAGCACCAGGTCATAGGTCTGCGTCTGCAGGGCCGTGTCGGCCATGTCGCCATCCTTGACCCAGTCTACCGCGTAATGCTCGGCGCGCAGCAGGTCGAGCACCACCTCGCCGATCATCGTGTCGTCTTCTACCAGCAATAAGCGCATGCCTGATCCTTGTTCAATTTTTCACCCCAACGGCGAAAGGCCGGGGGGAATGTGTCCCAATGGGACACATTCCGATCACGAAGTGAGCGACCCCGGCACTAATTAGTTAAATTACCCCAGCCGCACGGGAATGAAGATCTTATCGGGGCCGCGCTGTATCAGCAAGGCCACCGACTTGGCGGATTTTTCCACCACGTCGCGCACCTGCTCGACGGTGTTGACGGGACGGCCATTGACCGACAATAGCACGTCGCCCGGCTGCACCCCGGCATTGGCGGCGGCGCCGCCCGCGTCTTCCACCAGCAGGCCGGCGCTGATGCCCGCCTCGCGTTTTTCATCCGATTGTAACGGACGCAGGGCCAGGCCCAGCTTTACCTTGCCGGCGGCGCTGTCGTTTTTCGCCACTTCGGCCACCTTGTCGGCCGCATTGCCCAGCGTGGCCGTCAGGCTGATGATCTTGCCGTCACGCCAGACATCCATGCTGATCTTGTCGCCTGGCAAGGACGTGCCCACCAGCGCCGGCAAGTCGGCCGAGCCGATGATGCGCTGGCCATTCACCTTGCGCACCACGTCGCCCGATTTCAGGCCCGCCTTGTCGGCCGGGCTGCCCCGCTCCACGTTGGCCACCAGCGCGCCTTCCGGCGTGGCCAGCTTGAACGAGTCGGCAAAGCCCTGGTTGACTTCCTGCACCGTCACGCCCAGCTTGGCGTGGCTGGCCTTGCCCGTGGCGACGATCTGGTCCTTGATGCGGCCGGCCAGGTCGATCGGGATAGCGAACGACAGGCCCTGGAAGCCGCCCGTCTGGCTGTAGATCTGCGAATTGATGCCGACCACTTCGCCGCGCGTGTTGAACAGGGGACCGCCCGAGTTGCCGGGATTGACCGCCACGTCCGTCTGGATGAAGGGCACGTTGCTGTCGTCGGGCAGGGAGCGGCCCTTGGCGCTGACGACGCCCGCCGTCACCGTGCTGTCGAAGCCATAAGGCGAACCGATGGCCAGCACCCACTCGCCCACTTTCAGGTCGCTCGAATGGCCGAGCGGCACGACGGGCAGGTTGTTGGCGTCGATTTTCAATACGGCAATATCGGTCTTCGGATCCGTGCCCAGCACCTTGGCGCGGAATTCGCGGCGGTCATTGAGCTTGACGGTCACTTCGCGCGCATCGCGCACCACGTGGGCGTTGGTCATGATGACGCCGTCCGGGCTGACGATGAAGCCGGAACCGAGGCCGTGCGTCGGCACGTCGCGCCCGCCCCGCTGGCCGCCCTGCGGCCCCTGGAAGCGGCGGAAGAATTCAAAGAAGGGGTCGTTGCCAAAGTCGTCATTGCCAGCCTGGGCCGAGGGGTCGTAGGCCACCTTGGTGCTGCCCGTCACGCTGATATTGACGACGGCCGGGCTGTTGCGCGCGGCGATCTGGCTAAAGTCGGGCAAGGCCACCAGCGGCGCGCCAGCGGCGGCAGGCGCCACGGCAGCGGCCACGGGGGCGGCAGAAGCAACGGCGGCGGCATTCGCGCCGGCATTGTTCTGATGCACCACCATGGCGCCGCCGGCGCCCAGGACACCGATCGCGGCCAGCGCGGCTACGGTGCGTTTGATGTTCAGGGATGCGGTATTCGTTTGCTTTTCCATGAATTGCTCCTCATTCAATGAGATTTTGATGTATGCAATAGTGGGCCACGAGTCTTAGGCAGTGCTTAACATTTTTCCATTTGGAAACAGGCGTTTGCGCCTTTAAGCATCGCTTAATCTTGCGTTCCGCACGCGCATCGCATGGCGGGCTATGGAAGGGCATACCGGCCTGACGTGACACTGGCCGGATAAACCGGCCAGTATTTTACTGCATGCAAAGAGGCTGCCCGGGCGCCCCGCGGGCGCCGCGATCAGATCAGGCCGCCTGGCGCTGTTCCAGCGTGCTGACGGTGGCGCCGGGAATGGTGTCGCTGCCGGTGCCGATCTCGATCTTGCGCGGTTTCAGCGCTTCCGGCACTTCCCGCACCAGGTCGATGGTCAGCATGCCGTTTTCAAATGTGGCGCCCGTGACCTTCACGTGGTTGGCCAGCTGGAAACGCTGTTCGAAATCGCGGGCAGCGATGCCGCGGTGCAAGAACGTGCGCTCGACGCCATCTTTCTGCTTGCGGCCCGTGACGTGCAGCGAGTCGCGTTCGGTGATGATGTCGATCTCTTCGCGCGAGAAGCCGGCCAATGCCATCACGATCCGGTATTTATCTTCCGACACCAGTTCGATGTTGTATGGCGGATAGCTGGGCTGTGCATCGGCGCGCTGTTCGTTGAGCAGCTGTGCCAGGCGGTCGAAGCCGATGGCGGAACGATACAGGGGGGCAAGGTCAAAAGTACGCATGATAAATATCCTTTTCAAATGAAGCGATAAGAGGGGCGGACCTCACCGTGAGCATCCGCCTGCTACCAATCTAAGGACGATCAAGCGGCCTTCAAGGCCTTGAAATTGGCGCAAAACGCCCCAGACGCCGCCAAATTTGTAAGAATTTTTTACAGAATGCTAGACTCGCTCTTTGCCTCCCCGAAGCCGCCCCGCCCCATGCCCCGCCCCATGCCCTATTCCCGCGCCGTCCTGTCCTGGTCCTTCTCCCTTCTCGTTTCCACTGCGGCCCAGGCCGCCTCGTCCACGGCTCCCCCCATCGTGCTGCACGTGGACGCCAGCAACGTGGCGCAGCAACTGTTCAGCATCCGCGCAAGCATCCCCGCCGCGCCCGGCAAGCTGACCTTGCTGTATCCGCAATGGGTGCCCGGCAACCACGGGCCCAGCGGCCCCCTGAACCAGCTGGCCGGCCTGCGCCTGTCCGCCAACGGCCAGCCCCTGGAATGGCGGCGCGATCCCGTCAACATGTTCGCCTTTCACGTGGACGTGCCGGCCGGCGCCGGCAGCGTGGAGGCGCAATACCAGTTCCTCTCGCCCGTCGACGCCAGCCAGGGCCGCATCACCATGACGGGCGCCATGCTGGGCGTGCAATGGCATGCGATGACACTGTATCCGGCCGGGCGCGCCGCGCGCGACATCCTCGTGCAGCCGAGCCTGACCCTGCCGGCCGGCTGGGAATTTGCCAGCGCCCTGGAAGTGCGCGCGCGGGCGGCCACGCCGGCCAGCCAGCTAGTCGATTTCGAGCCGCTGGACCTCGACACCCTGGTCGATTCGCCCGTCTTTGCGGGACGCCATGTCGAGCGCATCGACCTCGACCCTGGCGCCAGGGTGCCCGTGCTGCTGAACGTGATGGCCGACAGCCCCGACAGCCTGGAAGCGTCGCCGCAGCAAGTCGAACAACACCGGGCCATGCTGCAGCAAGCCTATAAACTGTTCGGCGCGCGCCATTACCGTCATTACGACTTCCTGCTGGCCCTGAGCGACGAGTTCGGCGGCATCGGCCGCGAACACCTGCAGTCGAGCGAAAATGGCGTCAAGCCCGGCTATTTCAGCGAGTGGGACAAGAACGAGGCGGGCCGCGTGCTGCTGCCGCACGAATTCGTGCATTCGTGGAACGGCAAGTTCCGCCGCCCCGCCGGCCAGGACACGCCGGACTTCAACACGCCGCTGCAGAACAGCCTGCTGTGGGTCTACGAAGGCCAGACGCAGTACTGGGGCAATGTGCTGGCGGCCCGCTCCGGCCTGGTGGCCCCGGCCCACATGCGCGACCTGTTTGCCGCGACGGCCGCGCATTACGACGTCATGCCCGGGCGCAGCTGGCGCGCCATGCAGGACACGACGAACGATCCCATCATCAACGGCCGGCGTCCCATGGCCTGGAGCAGCTGGCAGCGCGACGAGGATTACTATATGGAAGGCGCGCTGGTCTGGCTCGACGTCGACACCACCATCCGGCAACTGTCGGGCGAGCGCCGCTCGCTGGACGACTTCGCCCGCAGTTTCTTTGGCGTGCAGGACGGCAGCACCACGCCCCTGCCCTACACCTTCGAGGACGTCGTCGCCGCCCTGGACGCCGTGCAGCCGCACGACTGGGCCACCTTTTTGCGCACGCGCCTGGACGGCCACGGCCCCGGCGCGCCGCTCGACGGCCTGGCCCGCGCCGGCTGGAAACTCGTCTACCGCGACGCGCCCACGCCGTTCATGAAAACCAATGAAGAGCGCAGCAAGGGCACGGACCTGACGTACTCGCTGGGCTTGACGATCGACAAGGACGGCAAGCTGGGCAAGCTGCTGTGGGACGGCCCCGCCTTCAAGGCGGGTTTATCGGGCAACACGACCTTGCTCGCCGTCAATGGCACGGCTTACACGCCCAAGCTGCTGAAGGCGGCCATCCAGGCGGCCAAGGCCAGCCCGCAGCCGATCAACTTGCTGGTCAGAAAGGGCAAGCAATTCCAGACGGTGGCGCTCGACTACCACGGCGGCTTGCGCTACCCGCAGCTCGAGCGCATCGCCGGCACGCGCGACCGCCTGTCGGCCATCCTGCAGGCGCGCTGAGGCGGGGATAAGCACGGTGATTTTGCGCCGCGCCCCCCATGCGGGGCCGGCTTTTGGTGTATGCTGGCGGCATGAACAATGACACCGACATCCAGCTCAGCGGCCCCTTCAAGGCCACCGACGGCTCCGGCCGTGCCCACGACATCAAGGCCATCCGCATCTTCGACGAAGGCTACGGCATCATCGACGTCTACGTCGATTTCGCCGCCCCCCTCGAAGCGGGCGCGTACAAGGACAAGACCCTGGTCGGCCACATCCTGGCCCGCTTGCGCAGCCTCGGCTACGTGGGCCCCGACTTCGGCCACGGCGACCTGGGCTTGCAAGACAAGAAACTGATCGTCCTGGAAGCACCCGAGGAATTTTCCGCCTTTGCAGTAAGTAAAGGCTGGAAGGATCTTTCGGCCGAGTTTGACGAAGACTGAGCCTTCGCCACCGGAACGCCATCATGCGCCGCGCCTGCCCCTGCAGGGGCGGCGTTTTTCATCGTCCCCTTGCTTCCTTCACCCATGCTCCTGCTCTTTCTGCGCACCTGCGCCCTGCCCTTCCTGCTCTGCATGCTGGCCGGATGCCAGCAATCCGACCTGATCAAGGACTTTGAACAGAAAGTCCCGCTGCAAGACCAGCAATTGGCGCGGCATTACAGCGATCTGCTGCGTGAAAAACAGCTGGACTATGTACGCATGGCAACCGAGCCGGGCAACAACGGCGATCAGATCCGCCAGGCGCTGCCCACCTTGAGCGCCACCTTCCCCGCAGGCGAGCCCCAGTCCGTCAGGGTGGTGGGCTACCAGCGCATCGAACAGCGCGATATGCCGCAATTGCTGAGTATCAGCTTCGAATATGCCTATCCTGAAAAATGGATCGTCAGCACCATCGTGCTGAGAAAATATGGCACTGAAGCCACCATCATGGGCTTGCGCGTGGCGCCACAAACCACATCGCTGGAACAGCAGGCGACCTTCACGCTGGGCGGCAATTCGCTGCTCCACTATGTGGTGCTCGGCGCTGCCATCCTCTCCCCCTTGCTGATCCTGTTTGCTTTGGGGTTATGCCTGCGCAGCAAGCTGACCGTCAGGAAATGGCCCTGGTTGCTGTTCATCAGCATCGGCTTCGGCCAGCTGTCGTTCAACTGGGCAACGGGACAGTACCTGTTCCTGCCCATCGCCATCCAGCTGTTTGGCGTTGCCGCCGGCACCAGCGCCTACCAGCCCTGGACATTCATCATCTCCTTGCCGCTGGGCGCCATCGTGTTTCTGCTTGTCAGGAAAAAACTGGCCGCGCCTGCAGGCCTCATGGCGTAGGCACGGCCTGCAGATAACGCGCGCTCCAGGCGGCGATGACGTTGGCCACATAGGCCGCATCATTGCGCCCAGTCAATAAGTGGTCGGCATCGTCGAGCGAGACGAAATTTTTCGGGTGTTTCGCGGCCGTGAAAATATCCATCGCGTTCGACAGGCTCACCGTCGTGTCGTTCGGCGCGTGCATCACCAGCAGGGCGCGGCGCAGGCCGGCGATGTGGGCCTTGAGACTGTGGCTGCCCGCGTCGTCGACGAATTGCTGGCGGATGCGGAAGGGCCGCCCTTCCAGCTGCACCAGCGCCTCGCCCTCGGCGGCGATCTGCTCCAGGTGCGCGCTGAACATGCGCGTGACATACGCGGGCGTGCTCGGCGCGGCCAGGGTGGCAATGGCGGTGGCTTCCGGCACGTGCGCGGCGGCGGCCAGCACGGCGGCGCCGCCCAGGCTGTGGCCGATCAGCAATTGCGGCGCGGCATGTTTTGCCCGCAGGAAATCGGCGGCAGCGAGCAGATCGTCCACGTTCGACGAGAAATTCGTGGCGGCAAACTCGCCTTCGCTGGCGCCCAGCCCCGTGAAGTCGAAGCGCAGCACGGCGATGCCGTGTTCCGTCAAGCCTTGCGCGATGCGCCGCGCGGCCAGCACGTCCTTGCCGCAGGTAAAACAGTGGGCGAACAGCGCGTAGGCGCGGATGGCGCCGTCGGGCGCGTCGAGGCGCGCCGCCAGCACATGGCCGTGCGCACCGGGAAAGTCTTGCCGGGTGGATTTCATTGTCTCAGATCAAAGCTGCCGCGCAGCGCGGCCGATCGCGCATTGTAGCGCCGCCCGGCCGCCGCCTGCTTTAACCACGCTTGGGAATATCCACGCCCCTGGCAACGGCTGGCCTGGCCAGGAACGCATCGAGCACGCGCTGCACGTTGGGAAAATTGTTAAAACCGACCAGCTCGCCGGCGCCATAGAAGCCCACGAGGCAGCGCACCCACGGGAAGATGGCGATGTCGGCAATCGTGTACTGGCTGCCCATGATCCAGTCGCGGCCCTGCAGGCGCTGCTCGAGCACGCCCAGCAAACGCTTCGCTTCGCCCAGATAGCGCTCGAGCGGACGCTTGTCTTCGTACTCCTTGCCGGCGAATTTGTGGAAGAAGCCCACCTGGCCGAACATGGGGCCGATGCCGCCCATCTGGAACATCAGCCACTGGATGGTTTCATAGCGCAAGCCCGCGTCCTGCGGCAGGAACTCGCCCGTCTTTTCCGCCAGGTACAGCAGGATGGCGCCCGACTCGAACAGGGCCAGCGGCTTGCCGCCGGGACCATCCGGGTCGAGGATGGCGGGAATCTTGTTGTTCGGATTGAGGGACAGGAAAGCGGGCGACAGCTGGTCGTTCTGCTCGAAGCTGACCAGGTGCGGCTCGTACGCCAGGCCCAGCTCTTCCAGCAGGATGGACACCTTGATGCCGTTCGGCGTGGGCAGCGAGTACAGCTGCAGGCGCTCGGGATGCAGGGCAGGCCATTTACGGGTGATGGGGAAGTCGGAAAGTTGGGACATGAAAATCCTTATTGAGTGTATGACGTGGCGCAAGAAAGCCAGTATAGCCAAGCATGGCAGTTTCAGCAGGACAACGCCTTCAGCCAAACAAGCCGTGCAAAAACCAGCGCGGCGCGGCGTCTTCTCCGCTGCCGGCGATGCGTTCGCGGTAGACCCAGTAATGGGCGTGGTCGAGGCCTTCCGCAATAAAATAATCGCGCGCCTGCGACTGCCCCCACCAGCCCGCCTCGATGCGCTCGGCAACGGACACCATTTTCAGGGGCGAGCCATAGAAGGGCCGGTGCTCGCGCATCAGGAGGGCGATGGGCTGGGCCAGCAGCCAGGCGGGACGGGGCATGCCGGGCAAGCCGGGCGGCAAGTCGGGCGCCGCGCTTTTCCCGCCGCCCCTGGCGGGCAGCGGCAGCCACCGGTTGGCCGCCTCGGGGCGGTAATCGGCGCGCGGCGCGGCCTGCAGGACATTGTCCATGCCCAGGCGCGCCACCAGCAATTCCAGCAGGCGCTGGCGCTCCTGCGGCGTGCCGCCCGGCTCCGGGAACAGGCTGTCGCTGGGCGGCGCCATCGGCTGCACCTGCAGCGCTTCCAGGGTGAGGCCGATCACGGGCGCGTCCAGCGCCAGCTGCGCCAGGCGCTCCTTGAGCAAACGCAACAGATGCTCGTCGCGCCAGACCGCCTCGCCCAGGACCAGCTCGATGACGGTGGGCGGACGCGCCACCCTGCCCCGCTCGTGCGCCAGCAGCAGCTGTATGCGCTCGACGGCGAATTGCCGCGCGCACAGCCAGCCCGTCATCTGCTGCAGCAGGCGGCGCGCGCCGAACAGCAGCGCGTCGGCGTGCTCGACGCGGTCGAACAGTTCCAGGCTGGCGCGGAACGTGGGCGGCGCCTCGAGCCACACGAACAGTTCCGCGCCGTGGCCATGCGCGTCGTCGAGCATGTCGAGCAAGGCTGTGCCGCAACGGCGCTGCAAGCCGGGCCGGGGCAAGTGGCGCAGCTGCCCCAGAGTGCGGCAGCCGATGCCGTCCAGCCAGTCCAACCAGGGGCGCGCGGGCGGCAGCAGGGCGCACGGCAGGCCGTCGAGACGGCGCACCAGGCTGTCCATGCTCAATGTCCGGCCCCGGCGCGTGGCGGCGCGCGCCAGCAGCCAGGCGCCGCGCGCCGTGGGGGCGCACGACAGCTGGGCCGTGTAGCCGAGCGCGCGCAAGCTGGCTGCGATGTGCCGGCACAGGGCGCGCACGCCGCCGAACAGGCGCAGGCTGGCGCCCGCGTCGACGAGCAGGGTCGCTTCCTCGCCCTGCGCCACCAGCGGCGAATATTGCAGCAGCGCCAGCGCCACCGCCTGCAGGGCCTGCGCTTCCAGCTCGGGCGAGCGTTCGTGCAGGCGCGCCTGCGGCGCCAGCATCAGCGCGCCCGCGCGGCGCATGCCGGGCCGGATGCCGGCCGCCCGCGCCAGCGGCGACAGGGCCATCACTTGCTCCTGCTCCAGCACCACGCCGAGGCTGTCAGCCGACCAGCGCGGGCAAAACACTTCGAGCGGGAGCCGGGGCAGGTACAGGCCGATCCAGAGTCGCATGGCGCAGCAATAATGAAGGAGGTTGCAGGGGCAGGAACAGGGGCGCGTCGCGCTGCGGTCCCCGGCGCTTGATGAAGCCGATCTCGATGCCGCCGGCGGCCGGGCGCACGGACAGGCGCAAGGGCGCGGGCGACGCATCCTGCGCGCCGTGCAAGGGGCGCAGCATGCAGAACAGGGTGTTGCCCGACTGCGCCGCCAGGTGCAGCCGGCGCAGGCTGTCGGCGCGCACGTGCGATTGCCAGAACAGCAGGGCGCCGCATGTGCCGCTGCGCAAGATGTTTTCCGCCGCCCACAAGGCATCGTTGCTGCCGGCGCTCTTGAGCCACAGCAATTGCGACGGCGCCAGGCCCTGCGCGGCCAGGGCCAGCGCCTGCGGCGGATGGGGCGGCTGCAGCAGCACGATGGGCAAGCCCGGCAGCTGCGCCAGCGCGGGCGCCAGCAGCCGCAATTCGCCGCTGCCCGGCTGCTGCACCAGCAGATCGATGAGGCTGCCGCTGGGCCAGCCGCCGCCGGGCAGCTGCGCCGACAGGGCGGCAAAGCCCGTGTCCAGGCAGCGCGCGGCGCCCTGGCCCAGCTGCGATGCGCGCCATAAAGACGGGTGCAAGGCTTCCGGCGACGCCATCAATTGGGAATGTTGCATAATTGAATATGAAGATGAATACTGTATGCATATACAGTACTATCCAGCCCTGCTTTTGGCAAGGCTTATCTGCCAGAGAGCGTGCCCGGGGCCGCTCCGCCACGTCCGAAAAACCCCGTTTCCCGCATCGATTGCTGTACCATAAGCACTCTCCTTACCGCTCGGCAATGCACCGGGCGGCTTCCTCCGTCCATAAGGAAACGCATTTGACCACCATCCAACTCATCAGCGCCATCGTCTTCGGCCTTGCGCTCATCCACACCTTCGCCGCCAAGTCGTTTGAAACATTATCGCGGCGCCACCCCCGCCATGCGGGCCTGCTGCACTTGCTGGGCGAAGTGGAAGTCGTGTTCGGCTTCTGGGCCTTCATCCTGATCATCATCATGGCCTTTGTCTCGGGCAGCGATGCGGCCATCGAATATGCGGAGTCGCGCCATTACACGGAGCCGCTGTTCGTCTTCGTCGTCATGGTCGTGGCCGCCTCGCGCCCCGTGCTCGACGCCGTGCAGCGCCTGCTGAAAGGCGTGGCGCGCGTGATGCCGCTGCGCACGGAACTGGCCCTCGTCTGGCTGGGCCTGGCGCTCGTGCCCCTGACGGGCTCCCTGATCACGGAACCGGCCGCCATGACCCTGGCCGCGCTGATGCTGGCGCCGCAAATCTTCCGTCCGGGCATCCCTGAATGGCTGAAATACGGCGCCTTGGGCGTGCTGTTTGTCAACGTTTCCATCGGCGGCACCCTCACCTCATATGCGGCGCCGCCCGTGCTGATGGTGGCCACCACATGGAACTGGGACAGCGCCTACATGGCCAGCCATTTCGGCTGGAAGGCCGCCATCGCCGTGCTGGTCAATGCCACGGGCGTGAGCATATTGCTGCGCAAATACCTGCACAGCAACACCTCCGACATCAAGCCGAAGGCCGGTGAAGTGGAAGCGCCGAAAGTGCCGCTGGCCGTCAGCCTCGTGCACATGATCGTGCTGGCCGGCGTCGTGACCCTGGCGCATCATCCCGTGCTGTTCATCGGCCTGTTCCTGTTCTTCCTCGGCTTCGTGCAGGCGTATGAGCGTTATCAAAGCCCGCTGATCCTCAAGGAAGGTTTGCTGGTCGGCTTCTTCCTCGGCGGCCTGGTGGTACTGGGCGGCATGCAGCAATGGTGGCTGCAGCCCATCGTCTCGAGCCTGAAGCCGCTGGCCCTGTTCTTCGGCGCCCTGGGCTTGACGGCGATCACGGACAATGCGGCCCTCACCTACCTCGGTTCGCTGATCGTCGGCATGACGGACGAAGCGAAATACATGCTGATGGCCGGCGCCGTGGCCGGCGGCGGCCTGACCGTCATCGCCAATGCGCCGAACCCGGCCGGCGTGGCCCTGCTGCGTCGCGGCTTCAAGGATGAATCGATCGGCGCCGTCGGCCTGCTGGCGGGCGCCCTGCTGCCGACGGCCGTGGCGGGCCTGGCCTTCCTGGCCCTGTAAGCACCCTCGCGGGGCGGCTGCCTGCCGCCCCGCCCCCCCTCAGTTGCCCTCCTCAGTTTCCTTCATACACGAGGAAATGCAGCCGGTCATAGAACAGGCTGTAGGCATAGTCGAATGTGCCCACGCTGCGAAAGCCCTTGTGCAGATACACTTGCAGCGCCTCGCTCTTTTCCCACACCGTCAGGGTGATGCGCGCACAGCCCTTGCGGCCGGCCAGGTCGCGGATTTCATGGAACATTTGCCGGAACAAGCCCTGGCCCCGGTATTTTTCGTCGATGGCCAGGCTGCTGACGAAACAGTCGTCGGCGCGCGCATGCGCGAGCACGAAGGCGTCATACGCATCGTCGAGCGCCTTCATGTCGTCGCGGTAATAGGACACGGCGCCGCAAGCCTGGAATTCGGCCATCGTCGCAGCCGTGAAGAAGCCGACGAAGCGCCCGTCCTCGTCATGCAGGCCGTGGATGTGCGCCAGGTAGGGATCGATATTCTGCCGCCGCTGCAATTCGACGAACTGCAGATTGAGTTTATTGCCAAACGAGCAGTATTCGAGATAACTGGTGGCAAACAGCAGTTTCGCCATGCGGTTCTTCGTCTCGTCACCCAGCAGTTCGCCCGCCACCAGCTTGAGCGGCGCATGCGACAGCAGGCCCGCCTGCGCCTCGTCACCTGGCGGGGCAGCCTCGCTGGCGGCCGGCATGCGGCTGCCGTGGCGGCCCACGGTGGGGCGCCAGAAATTGCCGGCGGCAATGTGCTGCGAACGGCGGGCCAGCAGGTAGCGGCAAAAGACGTCGTTCACGCGGTCCAGCAGCGGGTCGTCCGACAGCACCGAGTAATAGTGAAAGTGGTCGATATCCGCCCGCAGCTGGGCCGCATACGCCATGCGCGGCACTTCCTCGATGTCGAACACGTCGACGATATTGGGCAAGATCAAAGGATCGTCGAGCTGCCAGCCGATGTCATCGAGCCGGGCCACGCAGCGCGCATACGCGCGGCGCTCCTCGTCGCTCAAGGGGATGTGCATGCCGGTGATGATATCGTCCAGCAAGCGCATGCCGCGGATGCCGCCCGCCACCGCTTCGCGCGCGCCGTCATACAGCACGCAGTAGCGCTGGTAGAACTCGGCGTGGCTGAGCACGGTCACGCCCAGGTTTTTCTTCCATTCGGCATAGAACTGGCCGAACAGCTGCGCCTCGAACTGCGGGCAGGCACGGGGAATCTGCGCAGCGATGCCCGCATAGGCGAGATTCACATTGCGCTGGATCACACGCAGCGCCGCATCGTTCTTCTTGGCGATCAACATGCCCGTTTCATCGAGAAACAGATTCATCCAGCTGACGTGCCGGCGCTCTTCGCTGTCATCATCCCGGTGCTGGAAATAGTCGGGCACTTCCGGCTTCATCAGGAAAATCGTCGCCGGATTGTGGGGGATGGTATCGACATCCATGTAGATGCCGCCGTATTCGCACATGATGAGGATGCGGAAATAATCAGACAGGGTGGCGAAGTAGCGCTGCGCATGCAGGGTATCGAGGATGTCGAAGCGGGCCGGCGCGAAGTCCAGCGCCAGCGCGCGCAGCGAGTTGATGTGCAGGGTGGTGCCACCGATGGCGTAGCGGCCTATCGTGTAGCGCCCGGCGCCGCCCGTGGGGCTGAAGCGTTCGTCATTGCGCAGCTGCTGCGCATCCCAGGCCCACAGGATGGAGACATACGGCGCGCCGCCGTTGTGCCGCACCTCGTCGAGCGCCGCGCCCCACTGCTGTATTGCCTCGGCGGCGATGGCCGGCAGCGGCCCGCCCATCCAGATGCGGTGCAGGTAGCGCTCGTCGTCGCCCAGGGCGCGCGTGGGGATGCAGCTGAGCGAGGAACAGCTTGCCGCATTGAAATGATTGAAGTTCAGGGCGACGAAGCTGCGCAGGGCGGCGATGCCCTCCCGGTGTTCCGCAGCCAATTGTTCCAGATCAATGCCGGGGGGGCGGACGTCGGCCAGCGTGATGTAATCGAGTTTCAGCCGGTGGATGCGGAACTCGTATTCCAGGTTGAAAATCTTTGCTTGATCGTGTTTTGAGGCCAGGTCATCTATTTTCATGGGCGCACCATTTTCCGCAGGAGAGTGTCAATAAACGTCGCAGGAGGTAAAACAAGGTCGGGAACACGCGCATCGTTGCGCCATCAGTGCCGGGCCAGCCGCACCCCGCTTTCCCGGCGCCCCGCCATGCCCCGCGTAAACAACAGCAGGCAGGCGGCGATGACCACGATGACGGGGATATTGAGCAGCGCATAGGTTTCCAGCGCATAGCCGAAGCGCTGGCACAGCACGTTGTACAGCTGCAGCCAGGCGGACAGATAAATGCAGTACAGCAAGCTCATGGCGGCCGTCGTCAGTGTCATCGATTCCTTGCTGGCCGTGATCGCGCTGCGTATCAGGGCGCCGTTGAACAGGCCGAAGCCGATGGAATAGACAAACATGCAAGCGGCAAACACATCGACGTGATGGCGGCCCGCGCCCGCCCCCAGCATGCCGGCGGCCGCGACCAGCCCGCCCAGGCGCAGCAGATGCACGAGCGGAAAATCCTGGCGCAGGCGCTGGATGGCGATGCTGCTGAGGACGAAGCCCGATAAAATCACGCATTGCAGCGCGATATAGGTGGCGTAGGAGGCGCCCATTTCCTGCAGCACGAAGATGGGCGAGAAGCCGATCCAGGCCGTCAGGGGCACGGTGGCCAGCCCGGCCGTGAACATGCCGAACATGAAGCGCCCGTTGCTGAAAATGGCGGCATAGCTGCGCACGATGGCGGCAAGGTCCAGGCGCGTGAGCGTGGGCGCCGTGCGCGGCATGGTCTTGGACAGGCCCAGCAGGGACAGCAGCGCCAGCAGGCCCGAGAGGAAAAACACGAAGCGCCAGTCCAGCCGGCTGATGATGGCGCTGCCGAGGATGGGGCCGGCCAGGGGCGCGAGGATGGTGGTGCTCGACAGAATGCTGCTGAGCTTGACGGCGGCCATGTCGTCGAACAGTTCATGGATCATGGCATAGCCGACGAAGATGAAGCAGCAGCCCATGCCCTGGATGAAGCGCACGGCGAGAAATTGCTCGATGGAAGCGGCAAACGGCACGGCCAAGGTGGCCAGCAGGAACAAGGTATTGCCGGTAAGCACGAGCTTGCGCTTGCCGATGGTATCGGCCAAAGGCCCGAGGAAAATCTGCAGCGAACTGCCGCCCAGCAGATACAGGCTCAGGGACAGGGGGACGAACTTTTCCTCCGCCTGGAACTCCTCGACGATGCCCAGCATCGCCGGCATGATCATGTCATTGGACAGATAGATATTCAGTTCGAACACGAGAAAAAACGCAAAAAACCACAGCAACTGCTTGGACTTGATGGACATGGCGCGTTCCGTAACGTGGGTGGCTGCCGTCAGTGCGTGCCAGCCGTCGGGGCATGGGACGGCGGACACGGCTTCACACTGAAAACGTGTACCAATTGTATACCAGTTAGGGTTTTTATCGCCTGTTTTTGTGATTTTTAAATACCGCAACAATACCACTTATGCGGAATCACCGGCATGGCGATATGCGCCTGCGGGGCTGAAAAAGGTGCGCCAGGCGCGCCGGCGCGGCCCTGCGGCGGGCGGACGGGCCCTGTGGGGAATCGAAGAACGATGCGTACCAGTGCCTGCGGCGCCGTTGCGGCGCGCCGGCCTAGCGGCGGCGGTGGCCGGCGAAGAAGTCGAGCAGCAGCTTGCTGGCGTCGGGCCTGGCCTTGTCGTTGAACGGCAGGCTGGCGTCGCCGCCGCTCCACGCATGCGCGAGGTGCTCGACCTGCGCCACGCGCAGCAGCACCTCCTTGCCCACCTGATAATCGTGCAGCGCATACGCATGGGCCGGATTGCGCCCGCCCGCCGCGCCGCCGGGCAGGCGCTGCGCCGTCACCAGGGTGTCGGCGGGCATGCGGTTCACGCGCACGCTCTGGCGCACCAGCTGCGTCTGGTTGACGGGCCGCACCACCTTGTCGGCCAGTCCCTGCAGCAGGATGGTGGGCAGGCGGGGGAACGCGGGCTGGCGCGCCAGCACTTCATCGATGGCCGCGTCGGCGCGGGCGGCGGCGCCATGCTGCATCACCTGCAGGGCGCCGATCAGATTATGCCCGGCGCCAAACACGGGGCCCGAATGCAGGCCCAGCGCGGCGAACAGATGGGGATGGTTCAGGGCCACGATATGCGCCATGCCGGCGCCGGCGGAAATGCCGCAGATGTAGATGCGCGCGCGGTCGATCGCATAACGGGCCGCCACCTGCTCGATGGCGCCGACGATCAGGCGCACGTCGCCGCCGCCCTCCTGCGTCAGCTTGTCGTACCACTTCCAGCAGCGGCGCGCATGCGCGCGCAGCGATTGCTGCGGATACAGCACGGCATAGCCCTTGCGCTCGGCCAGGCGGTTCATGCGCGTGCCTTCGGCAAACTGCGTGGCGCTCTGCTCGCAGCCGTGCAGCATCACCAGCAGCGGCCGGCCCCGGCTGCGCATGGCGGCGCTGGGCGCCTTTTCGGGCAGGTATAAAAAATACGGCAGGCGACGGCCCGGCAACTGTCCCAGTTCCGGCAGGGGCGCATAGTGGGCGGCGAGCCACTTGCCCGGCGGGGGCGCCGTTCGCTTGCGCACGCGCGGCGGCGACAGGGGCGTGGCAAACGGCGCCAGCGCGGGCACGGCCTCGCCGACGGGCCTGACGCGCGGCGCAGTCCTGGTCTTGGCCTTGGTGTTGACCACGGTCTTGACCACGGTCTTGACCACGGTCTTGGCCACGGGCTTGCTGCGGACTTTGGCCCTGGGCTTGGCCGGCACGGGGCCGAACAGCACCTTGGCCAGCCGGGTCGCCGTGCGCTGCTGCGCTTTGCCGGCGCGCAGCAGCCCGCGCAGCCACTTGGTGGCGGGCTTCACCATGGTGCGTGGCGCGCGTGTCGTGGTGGAGCGTACCGCAACTTCTTCCCATTGCATCGTTGCATCGTCAGCATGCGCGGCCTCCTCCGTAGAATGCATAGAGTACCGCAATTGGGCCACGGCACCGTACGTTTGCGCACGGATAAAAGTGCCCCTGGCACCATTGAGGCAGATCAAACGTGACCCTGGGCGTATGCTTACGCTAGGTGTTCGACCAGCACTTCACCAGAGGAGAGAACACCATGAGCTACCTGGACCGCGACATCCTGGGCATGTACCGCAACCACGACGGCCCCGGGCCAGCCCTGATGGGGGCCGATACCCTGATCGGGGACGAAGTCTACAATCACAACGACGAGGAATTGGGCGATATCAAGGAAATCATGCTTGACATGCGCACGGGCCAGATCGCCTACGCCGTGCTGTCCTTCGGCGGCATCCTGGGCATGGGCGACAAGCTATTTGCCGTGCCCTGGGAACGCCTGACCCTGGACACCGTCAACAAGCGCTTCCTGCTGAACGTGGACAAAAGCCAGCTGAAAGACGCGCCCGGCTTCGACAAGAACAACTGGCCCGACATGGGCAGCGACGCCTGGAACCAGCAGATGGAAGCCTTCTATGGCAGCGGCACGCGCTACGGCAGCATGGCGGGCAGCCGCATGCAGTCCGGCAGCGAGCTGCGCGGCGGCGCCAGCCTGCAATCGGGCAGCGAAGGCAACCTGTCCGGCTCCTCCATGAGCGGCAGCCGCGCCGGCACCAGCAGCCAGAGCGGCTCGCGCTCATCGCTCGGCGATGATGGGCGCGACGAGCGTAGTTGATGGAGCAGAAAGGCAAACCCGACAGACAAGGGCCGGGGTCGTACCCTGAAGGTACGACCCCAGTATTTGCTTGGGACTTAGCAAGCTAGCGCTGCATCGATTCCCATACCTTCTGCAAACGCTTGGCAGAAACGGGCATCGGCGTGCGCAATTCCTGTGCGAACAAGGACACGCGCAGTTCCTCCAGCATCCAGCGGAAATCGACCAGTTTCGGGTCCGTGTTCTTGCCGGCCTGGCGGTCCTTGGCCTGGCGCAAGTACGGCGCGGCGGCCGATTGCCATTCGGCCATCAACTTGGTGTCGCGGGCGGGATCGGCGCGCAGTTTTTCCAGCCGTACATTGATCGCCTTCAAATAGCGGGGGAAATGCGCGAGCTGCGTGTACTCATTTTCCGTCAGGAAGCGCTTATGCACGAGTCCCTGCAGCTGCGCCTGGATATCCGTGGCCGCCGCTGCGGGAATGTTTTGCAGCCGCTTCGGCAAGCCGTGGAATTCCGTCAGCACTTGCGACAGCAACCGGGCGATTTCATTGACCAGCAGGACCAGGCGCGACTTGCCTTCCGCCTGGCGCTTGGCAAACGAGGCGGCGTCCAGCGGCAGCGGATCTTGCAAGCAAGCAATATCGAGCGCCTTGTTGATGATTTGCTCGCGCAGCTCTTCCTGCGAGCCCAGGGCCATGAATTGCATGCCCATCTGCTGCAGGCCAGGGATGCTTTTCTCGACGTACTTGATCTGCTCCTTCATCTGCAGCGCAAATAAACGGCGCAAGCCGACCTTGTGCGTGCGGGCGGCCACGGTCGGGTCGTCAAACACTTCCAGGTCGCAATGCGTGCCCTTGTCGACAAGGGCCGGGAAACCGATCAAGGTCAGCTTGCCCTGCACGATTTCGAGCAGCTCCGGCAATTCGCCGAAGGTCCAGGCCGTCAAACCCATGTGCTGCGAGACGGTGGCATTGCCTGACGCCGTCGCAGCAGCGGCTGTTCCCTTGGCCGGCGCGCCGCCCCTGGCGTTGGCGGCGGTGTTCTGCGCTTGCGCCTGCAGCCGCGACGCCACTTGCGCGCCCGCCACCTTGGCACCGGGCGTGCCCGCACCGGAGACGCCCGACACTTCGGCCAGCTTCTGGAAGCTCTGGCGCGCCTGGCCGCCGAATTCCGCCTGCAGGGTGGCCAGGTTGCGGCCCATGTCCAGCTGGCGGCCATGCTCGTCGATCACCTTGAAATTCATGAAGTGATGGGCCGGCAGGGTTTCCGGCTTGAAATCCGTCGTCAGCACGTTGATCGTGATCTGCGTGCGGATGTCGAGGATGATGGCGTCGACCAGGTCGCCGCGGCCGAACACGCCCGCTTCATGCACGCGCTCGCAGAATTTCGCCGCGTAATCGGGCAGCGGCACGCAGTGGCGGCGCAGCTTTTGCGGCAAGGATTTCAATAGCAGATGCACTTTTTCCTTCAGCATGCCCGGCACCAGCCATTCGCAGCGCTCGCGCGGCAGCTGGTTCAAGGCATACAGGGGCACGCTCAAGGTCACGCCATCGCGCACGCTGCCCGGCTCGAAGTGATACGTCAAGCCCATTTCCAGGCCCGTCACGGACATGGTTTTCGGGAACAGGTCCGTCGTCACGCCGGCCGCCTCGTGGCGCATCAGCTCTTCGCGGTTCAGGTACAGCAGCTTCGGATTCTCGCGCGTGGCTTCCTTGTGCCATTTCTCGAAGCCGGCGCCATTGCACACGTCCGCCGGCAGCAGCTGGTCGTAGAAGGCGGCGATCAGTTCATCGTCGACCAGCACGTCCAGTCGGCGCGATTTATGTTCAAGGTTTTCGATATCCTTGATCAGCTTATGATTGTGCGCAAAGAACGGCGCGCGCGTGTCGAAGTCGCCGCCGACGAGGGCGTCGCGGATGAAGATCTCGCGTGCTTCCGGCAAGTTGAAATTGCCGTAGTTGATGCGCCGCTGGCTGTACACCACCAGCCCGTATAAAGTCGCCCGTTCGGACGCCGTCACCTGCGCCGAACGTTTTTCCCAGCGCGGCTCGCCCCACGATTTCTTCAGCAGATGCTCGCCCACCTTTTCCAGCCACTCGGGCTGGATCTGCGCCACGCAGCGCGCGTACAGGCGCGTCGTGTCGACCAGCTCGGCCGCCATGATCCACTTGCCCGGTTTTTTCAGCAGCGAGGAACCGGGCCAGATGTGGAACTTGATGCCGCGCGCGCCCAGATACCCCGCGCCCGGCTCGTCCTCGCCCTTGAAGCCGATATTGCCCAGCAAGCCAGTCAGCAAGGCCATGTGCAGATTATCATAGGTGGCCGGCGCTTCGTTCAGGCGCCAGCCCTGCTCCTTGACGATGGTCAACAACTGCGAGTGCACGTCGCGCCATTCGCGCAGGCGCATCTGCGACAGGAAATTCGTGCGGCAATTGTCCTGCAGCTGGCGGTTGGTTTTCTTGTGCTCGATGGCGGACTCGAACCAGCGCCAGATCTTCAGATAGCTGAGGAACTCCGATTTTTCATCGGCGAATTTCTTGTGCGCTTCGTCGGCCGCCTGCTGGTGTTCCATCGGGCGGTCGCGCGGGTCCTGCACGGACAGGGCGGAAGCGACGATCAGCACTTCCGTCAGACACGCGTTATCGAGCGCGGCGAGGATCATGCGGCCCACGCGCGGGTCCAGCGGCAGCTTGGCCAGCTTGTTGCCCAGCGGCGTCAGTTTATTGACCTCATCGACGGCGCCGAGTTCCTGCAGCAACTGGTAGCCGTCGGCGATGGCGCGCGCCAGCGGCGGCTCGATGAAGGGGAAGGTTTCCACGTCCGTCAGGTGCAGCGACTTCATGCGCAGGATGACGGCGGCCAGCGAGGAGCGCAGGATTTCCGGCTCCGTGAATTTCGGCCGCAGCAGGTAATCCTGCTCTTCATACAGGCGGATGCAGACGCCGTCGGCCACGCGGCCGCAACGCCCGGCGCGCTGGTTGGCGGCCGACTGGGCGATCGGCTCGACCTGCAGCTGCTCCACTTTATTGCGGTAGCTGTAGCGTTTCACGCGCGCCAGGCCCGCGTCGACCACGTAGCGGATGCCGGGCACGGTCAGCGAGGTTTCCGCCACGTTGGTGGCCAGCACGATGCGGCGCGCATTGCTGGTCTTGAAGACGCGTTCCTGCTCTTCGGCCGACAGGCGGGCGAACAGGGGCAGGATTTCCACGTGCGGCGGATGGTGCTTGCGCAGCGCTTCGGCGCAGTCGCGGATTTCGCGCTCGCCCGGCAGGAACACGAGCACGTCGCCCGAGCCGATGCGGCACAGCTCTTCCACGCCATCGACGACGGCATCCATCAGGTCGCGCTTTTCACGCGCGGCGGCCGTGCGCTGGCCCGGCTTGTCGGTGTTCGCGGCACCCGGCATGGCCACCTGCTCGCGTTCCACGGGACGGTAGCGCACTTCCACCTGGTACAAACGGCCCGACACTTCGATCACGGGCGCCGGCTTTTCCGGCGTGCCGAAATGGCGCGCGAAGCGCTCGGCGTCGATGGTGGCCGAGGTGATGATGATTTTCAGGTCGGGCCGGCGCGGCAGCAGCTGCTTCAGATAGCCAAGCAGGAAATCGATGTTCAGGCTGCGTTCGTGCGCTTCATCGATGATGATGGTGTCGTAGTTTTTCAACAAGGGGTCGGTCTGCGTCTCGGCCAGCAGGATGCCGTCCGTCATCAGCTTGACGGAGGCGCCCTTCGTCAGCGTGTCAGCAAAGCGGACCTTGAAGCCCACGGTCTCGCCCAGCGGCGTGCCCAGTTCCTGCGCGATGCGCTTGGCCGTCGACGAGGCGGCGATGCGGCGCGGCTGCGTGTGGCCGATCAGGCCCTTCTGTCCCCGTCCCAGTTCCAGGCAAATCTTCGGCAGCTGCGTCGTCTTGCCCGATCCCGTCTCGCCCGAGACGATGATGACCTGGTTTTCCGTCAGGGCCCTGGCGATTTCTTCGCGCCGGCCCGAGACGGGCAAGTCCTCCGGATAGGTAATCGGCGGCAGCGGATTGCGGAAGGCCTTTTCCGCCTCGCGCGCGGCACGGGCAGCGTCGCGGCTTTCGCGGCTGGCCTGGTCATTGCGCGGCGCCTGCCCCTCGCGCGGCGGACGCGCGGCCTGGGGCTTGCCCTCTCCCGCGCGCTGCTGCTGTTGCTGTTTCTGCTGTTCCGCGCGCGGCGGCTGCGGCCTTTGCTGGCTCACGGGCGGGCGCTGGCGGCCCGGCGCAGGCGCGGCGGCAGGCGTGGCAACACCGCCGCTGGCGGGCACATTTGCAACGGTGGACGGAGGGGAAGACTTATTGCTGGCTGAAGACATTGTTTTTTTACAGGTATTTTAAGCGCGCACATCGCGCAGCGAATTATAATGCGCTTAATGGAAAACCCTACCCAATTCGTCCAATGGCTGCGCTCAGTCGCGCCCTACATCCACGCCTTTCGCGGCAAGACCTTCGTGGTCGCCTTCCCCGGTGAACTCGTCAGCGCCGGGGCGCTGCAGGTGCTGGCCCATGATTTGTCCCTGCTGCATGCGCTGGACATCAATGTCACCGTCGTCTACGGCTCGCGTCCGCAGGTGGCGGAACAACTGGCCCTGCGCAATGTCGAAGGCCGCTTCCACAACGGCGTGCGCATCACGGATATTGCCGCGCTGGAATGCGCAAAGGAAGCGGCCGGCGAGCTGCGCCTCGATATCGAGGCCGCGTTCAGCCAGGGCTTGCCGAACACGCCCATGTCGCATGCGGCCATCCGTATCATTTCAGGCAACTTCATCACGGCGCGGCCGCTGGGCGTGATCGATGGCGTGGACCTGGAACTGACGGGCATCACGCGCAAGGTCGATGCTGAAACCATCCACTCCATCCTCGGTTCGGACGGCCTGGTGCTGCTCTCGCCGCTGGGCTTCTCGCCCACGGGCGAAGCGTTCAACCTGACGATGGAAGACGTGGCGTGCAGCGCCGCCATCGCCCTGCACGCCGATAAATTGATCTTCATCACGGAAACACCGATGATGGAAGACGCCACGGGCGTGGAAATCCGCGAACTGTCGTCGCACCAGGCCGAAGCCGTGCTGATGGCCGGCTTCCTGCCGGACGCCACGGCGTTCTACCTGAAACATTGCGTCAAGGCTTGCCACAACGGCGTCGAGCGCTCGCACATCGTGCCGTTCTCGATGGACGGTTCGGCCCTGCTGGAATTGTTTACCCATGATGGCGTGGGCACCATGATCAGCCATGAAAACCTGGAAAGCCTGCGCCAGGCCACCATCGAGGACGTGGGCGGCATCATCAAACTGATCGAACCGCTGGAAGCGGACGGCACTTTGGTGAAGCGGGGCCGCGAGCTGATCGAGCGCGAAATCGATTATTTCTCCGTCATCGAGCATGACGGCGTGATCTTCGGCTGCGCCGCCCTGTACCCGTTCCCCGCGCAAAAGATGGCGGAAATGGCATGCTTGACGGTCAACCCGGAAGTGCAAGCCCAGGGCGACGGCGAACGCATCCTGAAACACATGGAAAACCGCGCGCGCGCCGCCGGCCTGAACAAACTGTTCGTGCTGACCACGCGCACCTCGCACTGGTTCAAGAAGCGGGGCTTCGTGCCGGCCACGGTCGACGATCTGCCGAAAGACCGCCAGCACATGTATAACTGGCAACGCAAGTCGCAGGTGCTGATCAAGACCCTGTAATCGGCATCACTGAAAACGCAAAAAGCCTGGCATTGCCAGGCTTTTTGCATTGCAGACAAGGGCAGCCGATGGCTTACCTTACCCAGCCTGCCTGGAACAGCAGGCGCGTGCGCGATGCCGATTCGCTGCTCGGCACGCCGCCCGCCGTGCGGTGCACCAGTTGCAGGTTGAGCAGGATGCCGCCAGCCATGGCGCTCAGGCCCAGGCCGATATCGCCCAGCTTGCGCGAGGCGGCGACGCCGGCCGGCGCGGCGACCGACCTGGCCCAGCCATAGTCGCTAAAGATGCTGCCGCTCAGCTGCGCCGTGCCGCCGCCCGCCAGCGGCCGGGCCAGTTCGGCGCGCAGCAGCGCCGCATGGTCGCCACTGAGTTCGCCGATCGGATACGCGGCCACGCCACCGTCGCCGGAAATGCTCATGCGCTCGACGCCATCGAGGCTTTTATTGTTCAGCGACGCCTGCGCCTTGACGCTGGTGGTCAGCAGGAATTGCGACGGCAGCATGCTGACGCGCGACGCCGCCAGATTCAGCCTGGCATAGCCGCCCTGCGTATCGGCACCGGCCGCATCGAGCGCTTCGGCAGCCGCTTCCTTGAAGTGCAGGCGCCCCACCGTCAGGCTGGCGCTGCTCTGGCTCAAGCCATCCCAGCCCAGCAGGGCATGCATACGCCGGTCCGCGATGCTGGCGCTGATGCTGCTCAACTGCTTGCCCACCGAGGTGCGGGTGGCACCGATTTCATCCTTTAAATCCTTGTACGCCACGCCCAGGCCCGCTTCCACCGTGTGCTCGCGGGTACGCTTGAGCGGCTTACTCAGGAGCAAGTCCACGCCGTTGGCGTTGCCGGAGGCGTCAAGCGCGGCATACACGTCGCTGAGTTCATAGGTAGTGCGGCTGAGCGCCCCTTCGAGGCGGGCGCCATCCGTGCCCAGCAACATCGAATAGCCAAGACGGCCATTCAGCAAGCCACTGTTGCGCGTGGCCATGCCGCTGGCCGACAGGCGGTCGCCGCGGCCGCTGGGCGAATTCCAGTCGGCATTGAAACGCAGGCGCTGCTTGCCCGTGTACGTAGAGCCATAGTTATCCAGCAACACGTAGCCGCCCCAGGCGGGCGTGGCCTCGGTGCGGATGGCGAAATCCGAGGTGCCGACCTGCTCGCCCGGCATCACGTCAGCCTGCACCACCTTGACGCCAGGCGTGTCATTGATGATCAACATTGCCCGTTCCAGGGTATCGAGCGACACGACATCGTGCCGCTTGGCCTGGTCCAGCAAACCTTGCACGACGCTATCGTGCACGCGCGAAGTATTGCTGAGGATAAATTTTCCGTATTGCCCCTCCACCACGCGAATGATCAACTTGCCATCAGTCAATTCCTGCGCCGGAATATAGGCGCGCGCCACAAAGTAGCCGCTGGCGCGGTAATGGCGCGTGATACGGGTGGCCATCTCTTCGAGCTGGGCCAGGGTCAGCATCTGGCCCAGCTGCGGCTGCAGCAGCGCCAGCAGGGTGGCGCTGTCGATGGCGTGGTTGCCCTCCAGCACGAACTGCGTCACCCTGACCTTGCTGGCGGCATCGCCGCTCAAGGCCTGCAGCGGTGGCGCGGCCGGCACGCCGCCCAGCGCAGGCAGGGACGGCGGCGGCGTCACCGGCGGCGGCACCGGCTGGCTCTGGCGCACGACGTCGCCGATGGTCGGTACCTGCTGGGCCTGCGCCATGGCGGTCGCGCCCAGGGCCAGGCCCAGCGCCAGCGACATGGCCGTGCGTTGGCCTGCCGCCCGGCGGGCGGTGGAGACGATGGCGGTACGGATAAGCATGCTCATTATTGGGCCTTCACGACAAACAGCAACTGGTCCACGCCATCGGGCAGCTTGACGCCGCCATTGACGATCTCCATCAGGGAATTGCGGCTGACGGGCAAGCGCAATGGCTGCGATCCGCCATTGCCTTGGGCGCCGGCTGGCTGCAGCAGGCGCTGGGTTTGCGCCAGGGTAAGACTTTCGCTCGTCTCGTTCGCGCCGGGGCTGTACAGCACGCTCAGCGGCGCATTCGCGCCAAAGGCGGCGCCCAGCGGCACGGCGCTGCTATTCACGGTGGGCGCAACGGCTACGAACGGGATCAACTCACTTTGCAACGACAGGCCGGCATCGCGCAAGACCTCGCGCTTGCCGGGGACGCTGGTGCGGGAGACCTCGCCTATGGTGCTGGCCAGGCTCGCCCTGGACGCTTCCGGCGTTTCCGGCTCCAGCGGGAGGATCTCCACGGTGCCGCTGGCATTCGCGCCGGCCAGCGTGTAATTGCTGTTGGACACAGTCAAGCCCGACAAGCCGACGATGGATTGCTTGCCCGCCTCCTTGGAAGACAGCGTCGCCTTGCCGCCCAGGACGGCGCTGTCGCCGGCCAGCACGCCGTTCAAGGCCAGCAAATTGGCGGCCGCATCCGCGGTATCGTCAAACGCCCGGCTTGCGCCTGTGACTGCCGCCACATTGATGGGCAGGGCCGTGATGGCCACGCTGCCGGCAGGCAGCGCACCGTCCAGCATGTAGTTGCCATTGTCCAGGCTCAAGGTACCCAGGCCGGTAATGGCTTGCGCACCGACATCCTTGCCTGCCAGCACCGCGTTGCCGCGCAGGCTGGCAGTATCGCCCGCCAGCACGCCGCCCAGGTTCAGCAGGCCGGCGCCCGCATTCACGCTGCCGTCGTAGCGGCGCGTGGCGCCGCCAGCCGCATTCACGCTGAGCGCGCGCGGCGTCACCAGCACGCTGGCGCCCAGACTGGCAGACGAGAATGTGTAATTGCTATTGTCCAGGATCAAGTCCGCATAGCCGGCCAGCGCCTGCGTGCCGGCGTTGCGCGACGCCAGGGTCGCCGTGCCGCTCAGGTTGACGGCGTCGCCAGCGAGCACATTCGTGATCTGCAGCAAACTGGCGTTGAGCTTGCTGGTCGCATCGTATTCCTTGCTGCCCAGGCCGGCAAGATGCACTTCCAGCGCATGGATGGTCGCCGCCAAATTGACGGTCGGCGTGGACAACATGTAATTGCTGGCCAGGCCCGCGTTGGCGCCGCTGCCGTCACCCACCAGCAAGCTGGCCGCCACCGTGCGGGCGCCGGCGTTGGCGCTGTCGAAGGTGCCGCTGGCCGACAGCGACAGGTTTTCGCCATTGACCAGGCCCACCAGGGTGCCGGCGTTGATGCTGGCCGCGTTCGTGCGGTCATACGTCTTGTTGGCGGCGCCGATGCCGGCAATGGTCAGCACGGCCGGCGTGATCGACAGGGCGCCCATGCTGTAGGTGATGTCATAATCGCTCAGCTTGCCATAGCCGGCGCCCAGGGTCGGCGTGAACAGGCTGGCGCCGTAATTGAGCGTGCCGACGGAGGTCGTGGGCAGCAAGGCCGCACTCCAGTCGACGCCGCTCACGCACGCCAGGTTGTTGTCGCAGCCGCTCACCGTCCAGCCGCCTGCCAGGACCGGATTGGCCCCGCCATAGGTTTTCGACAGGGCCGGGTTATTCAGCGTGATGGTGATCGGGTCGACGTAGCCAAACGTGCGCAAGACGGGATAGCCGTCATTGAGCGTTGCCTTGCGTCCCCATACCCCGCTGTGGAAGGTGAAATCCCAGTTGCTGGTGATAAATGTATTGCTATCTTTCATTTGCGCCGTGGTCTTGCCCGTGCCGTCGCCACTGCTGTTCTGCCCGCTGGTTTGCGTGTCCCAGAAACTGTTGCTGACGCCGCCGATGCTGACGCCCATCAAACCGCCCACGCCCGCGCCCGGGCTGCTCACGAGGCCGGTCGAGTAGCTCTTGTCGACGGTGCCCAGGTTGTTGCCGATCAAACCGCCCACATAATTGCCGCTGGTACTGACGGCGCTGCGGGAATAGGTATTGACGACGTTGTTGCCATAATTTAAGCCAATCAGGCCGCCCACATTGTCGCCGCTGGCGTTGACGGTACCGCTCGCATAACTGGTATTGACTTCATTATCCGGCGTGGCGGTGCCGCCGGCGGCGTTACTGAGGCCGATCAAGCCGCCCACCGTGCTCGTGCCGGTGACGGCGCCGCTGGCGTAGCTGCCGCTGACCTTGCCGTTATCGTTTTTGCCGACCAGGCCGCCCGTATTGGCGGTGCCGGTCACGGTGGCGGTGGCGTAGCTGCCGGTGACTCTGCCGCTATTGTTATTGCCGACCAGGCCGCCCGTGTCGCCCTTGCCATTGACGATGCCGCCGGCATGGCTGTTGACGATGTAGCCGTAATCGTTTTGCCCGACCAGGCCGCCAGTCCAGATGCCGGCCGTATTCGTCACCGTGGCGTTGGCATAGCTGTTGGCCAGGGTGATGTGGTACGCCAGGTAACCGGCCAGCCCGCCGACGTTATTGCCCTGCGAATTGACCGTGCCGTCGAAATGCAGGCGGGTGAGCGTGCCATCGAAGATCGCACCGATCAGGCCGCCCACATAACCGCCCGGCCCCGTCACGCTGCCCGCGGCATAGCTATTGTAGACGCTGCCCATGTTCAATCCGATCAACGCCCCCACGCCCTGATTGGCGCTGACCACCGCATTCGACATCGCCACGTTGCGCACCCGCCCGTTGTTGCTGCCAAACAGGCCAACATACGTGCCGGACGGCTGGGTGATGCGCAAGCCGCTGACGGTATGACCCAGGCCGTCGAACACGCCGGAGAGGGATAAGGGAGCGAAGCCGGCGCCGCCGTTCCAGCCGCTGGTGGCGCTGGCGTCGATATTGCCGGCCAGTGCATAGTGGCCGCCGGCGCCGCCGTTGATGCCCTGCAAATCGAGGCTGCTGGTGCTGCCGGCGCTGCCCAGCGCATTGATCAGGGTATAGCCGATGTTATTGATCGTCAGCAACCCCGTACCGGCGCGGTCGACATCGATGCGGCCCTTGAAGACGCCGGCGTCATCGATACCCACCAGCACATTCTTGCTCGTGTTAAACGTCGGGCTGCCGGGATTGAAGTTGTAGCCTGTCTTCAGGTTCAAGGTCGAACTGCCGGTGGCGCTCATGACGGCGTTGACATTGATGTCGCCATGCGCTTCCAGGGTCAGCTGGTTGGCGTTCCAGGCCAGCGGCGCGTTGACGTGGATATCGCCCGCTTCGCTGCCGGCCGCTTGCGTCTGGATCGTGACATTGCCGGCAGCCAGCGCCGCTTGCAGGGTATAGACGCCGATGCCGCTCGCGCCTTGCGCGGCGCTGCCGCTGCCGATCGTGAAATCGGTGGGATCGATCAGCCAGGAGCCGCTGCGGCCCGCAACGGCGCTGCTGTCGACGCGCGTGCCGTCAGCCACGCGCAGCACCGGCCCCGACGTTTCGATGAAGCCGCCATTGCCGCCCTGCGGCGCGCTGGCATCGAGCTTGCCGGCCACTTCCACGGCGCCGCCTTCGCCCAGCAGGAAAATCCGCCCGCCGCGCTCGTTGATGGTGCGCGCGCGCACTTCGCCCGTGTTGTTGACGACGGTATTCAACAGGCCGTCGGCGCCTTTCGCCGTCAGCACCACCAGGCCGCCATCGGCGTGCACGGCGTTGCCATTGGCGACCAGCGCGGCCAGCGCCGCCTCATCGACGGCCACGCCCACCAGCGCGCCGCCGTCGAAAGTCAGGCTGACCTTGTTGCCGGCCGCCAACGCCACCGTCCCCAGCCTGGCGCTGATCACGCCGTCATTGCGCACTTGCGCGCCCAATAACGCGATGTAGCCGCCATCCCTGGCGTTCAGACTGCCCAGATTGCGGACGGCGCCGCCCTTGCCGGTGAAACTGGTCTTGCCTGCCAGAAAATCGGCATCGCCGAGATTGAGCGTGCTCGCTACCAGGCCCGCCGTATCGACTCTGGCGCCCTTGCCGAACAGCACGCCATTCGGATTCAAAATGAACACCTGGCCATTCGCGTTCAGCGCGCCGTCGATGACCGAGCCTTCATTTCCCCGGACCCGGTTCAAGGTCACGGCAGCGGCATTCGGCTGCACGAAATTGACCCTGGCATCCTTGCCGATCGAAAAACTGTTCCACTCGATGGCCGCCTTGCCGCTGGCCTGGGTCACGGTCATGGCCGCGCCCTGCTGGCCGACATGCGCCTGTCCCGCCGTCACCACGGCGCCGCTGGGCAAGGCCGTGGCGGCAAGGTCCGCCGCCTGCGCCGCGCCGCCCAGCATCACGCCGCTCAGCACGCTGGCCAGCAGCGCCCCCGTCGTGCCGGAGCGCTTGCCCCCGCTGCCGGCATGTTCTGCCACGACCATGACTGCGTTGCGGCGGCGGTTCCATACCGTGCGATGAATTCGATTCATATGATGTTCCGATCTGACGTGATGACACCGGGCTTGCCAGGACTTTTCGGCAAAAGCAATTAATGGCATTATAAAATGCTGCAAGTAAGCAATTTCGACAAATTCTCCCCATCGGGCGTTAACACAACACGCATGCCAAACAACAGCGTCCGCTGCCGCTGCAGGCAAAAAAAAACACCACCGGAACCGGTGGTGTTTTTGCTCACAGAACGCGCGGCAAACAGCAACAAGTGACTAGTTACTTGATATTCAGCGGCGCGAACGACTTGACCAGATCATCGAGCGCCTTCAATTGCGCCAGGAACGGTTCCAGCTGATCCAGCGGCAAGGCGCTGGGGCCGTCGCAGCGGGCGTTGTCGGGGTCCGGGTGGGCTTCCAGGAACAGGCCGGCGATGCCGACGGCCAGGCCGGCGCGGGCCAGGTCCGCCACCTGCTGGCGGCGGCCGCCCGAGGCGGCGCCGCCGGGATCGCGCTGCTGCAGGGCGTGCGTGACGTCAAAGATGATGGGCAGGTTGTCGCAGGTCTTCTTCATGACGCCAAAGCCCAGCATGTCGACCACCAGGTTGTCATAGCCGAGGCAGGTGCCGCGGTCGCACAGGATCAACTGGTCGTTGCCCGCTTCCTTGAATTTCTCGACGATATTGGCCATCTGGCCAGGGCTGAGGAATTGCGGCTTCTTGATGTTGATCACCTTGCCGGTCTTGGCCAGGGCCACGACGAGGTCCGTCTGGCGCGCCAGGAAGGCGGGCAATTGCAGCACGTCCACCACTTCGGCCACCTGCTGCGCCTGCCAAGGTTCATGCACATCGGTAATCACGGGCACGCCGAACGCCGCTTTCACGTCCTGGAAGATGCGCATGCCTTCTTCCAGGCCCGGTCCCCGGTAGGAATGGATGGAAGAACGGTTGGCCTTGTCGAAGCTGGCCTTGAACACATAGGGAATGCCCAGTTTTTGCGTGACGCGCACATATTCTTCGCAGGCGCGCATGGCGAGATCACGCGATTCGAGCACGTTGATGCCGCCAAACAGCGCGAAGCTGCCAGTATTGCTGACGTCGATGCCATGGACTTTCACTGAGGTCATAGGGATTCCATATTGGTTAATTGTTACTACTTGCTGGGAAGAGGCGCCGCCAGCGGCTGGCGCGATCAGGCATCTTACTAGCTAGGGCGGCACAGATCAAATTTGATCCAGCGCAAGGGCGCGGCAAACGGCGCGTGGCCGGGCCGCGACGGCCCCGCGAGGGCAGGCGCAAAGTGCCTTATAATCACGCTTTATCTCTACACTGATTCAGGAGCACAGATGGCCCGCACGATCCACTGCATCAAACTCAACAAGGAAGCCGAAGGACTGGATTTCCCGCCGTACCCGGGCGAACTGGGCAAGAAGATTTACGAATCGGTGTCGAAAGAAGCCTGGGCGGCCTGGCTCAAGCACCAGACCATGCTGGTCAATGAAAACCGTTTGAACCTGGCCGACGCGCGCGCCCGCAAATACCTGGCCACGCAGATGGAAAAGCATTTCTTCGGCGATGGCGCCGATGCGGCCATGGGCTACGTTCCACCCACCGAGTAAGTTTTTCACTGCTCCCGCCCGTGGCCGCCGCGCCGCGGGCAGTTTCACCTGCGTTTCACGCCCTCCCCCGCCGTTTCACGGCACCGACGCCCCGTTTCAAGCCAGCGCCTCCCCGTTTCGTCGCACCCCGCTCGCCGCTCGCGCCGCTGGCAGGCACAGTACGTCCATCGACAACCTCATTCCAAGGCGGACACCATGTTGCAGCAAATCTTCAGCCACACTCCCCTGTATGTCTGGGCCATCCTGGGCTTTCTCGTGTACCGCGGCGTGCTGGCCAGCCGCGCGCGCGAAGTGCGCTTGCGCAAGCTGTGCATCATTCCCCTGGTCATGCTGGCCCTGTCCCTGAGCGGCGTGCATGGCAGTTTCGGCTTGGCCGGCGTGGCGCCATTCGCCTGGAGCGCCGGGGCACTGGCCGGCGCGGCGCTGGCATGGTCGCTGACCAAGACAGACACCATCGTCGCCATTCCCGAACGGGGCAGCGTGCAGCGCCCCGGCAGCTGGGCGCCGTTGATCCTGATGCTGGGTATTTTTTGCATGAAATATGCGGTCGCCGTGACCCTGGCCATCGCGCCGGCCTACGCCCACGCGAGCGGCTTCATCATGCCCGTCTGCCTCGCCTATGGTGGCTTCAGCGGCATCTTCCTCGGTGGCTTGCTGCGCACCGTGGCCGTGTACCGCCAGGCGCACATGACAAGCGGCCCGCAAGGGGCCGCCGTGTAGGTCAGATGCAAACGCCGGCGAACGCCGGCGATCGTCTTAGTAGGCCAGCGTACGCACGCCTTCCGGCGTGCCCAGCAGGCAAACGTTGGCGCCGCGCACGGCGAACAGGCCGACGGCGATAACGCCGACGATCTGGTTGATCTGCTGTTCCAGCGCCACCGGATCGGCAATTTTCAAGCCCACGACGTCGATGATCTCGCCGCCGTTATCCGTAATGAACGCTTCCGTGCTGCCGGCCTTCAGGCGCAAACGGGGCGTGCCGCCCAGCGCGGCCAGCTGGCGCGAGACGGCGGCGCGCGCCATCGGCACCACTTCCACCGGCAGCGGGAAGGCGCCCAGCGTGTCCACCAGCTTGGAGCCGTCGGCGATGCAGACGAACTGTTTCGCGACGGAAGCAACAATCTTTTCGCGCGTCAATGCCGCGCCGCCGCCCTTGATCATGGCGCCGCTGGCCGTGATTTCATCGGCGCCATCAATATACACGGCGATCGATGCGACGTCGTTCAAGCTGAAGACGGGAATGCCGTGACCGGCAAGGCGGGCCGCCGTCGCTTCGGACGACGCTACCGTCCCCTTGATGCGGTCCTTGATCTTGGCCAGCTCATCGATGAAAAAGTTGGCGGTGGAACCGGTGCCGACGCCGATGATTTCACCATCGACTACATAGTTAATGGCGGCGCGGGCTACGGCTTGCTTCAATTCGTCTTGGGTCATGGCATTGAGGGCTAAAGTGAGGAATGGCGCTATTTTAACGGATTGTCAGCCCTGCCAGCCGGCCATGATGACCGACCAGGCGATTTGCCACAACAGGCAAGTGCAAATACCTTGCCCTAGGGCAATCCCGCGTCCAATTACTCTCTATGCCCGTTAAAATATGCGAAAATGGAACGATTGACAGATATGACGTTTCAGGAATCGCAAATGAATCACAGTAAACAGGTACTTGTTGTCGATGACAGCCGGGTTTCACGTTTGATGTCGCATCAGTTCATCCTCAGCAAACATGCCGACTGGCAAGTAATTGAGGCGGCGACGGGTGAAGAAGCCCTGGAAAAAGTCAAGACCGTCAGCCCTGTCCTGATATTACTGGATGTCAACATGCCCGGCATGGGCGGTGTGGCGGCAGCGGAGCAACTGCGTGTGCTGTGTCCGCAGACGCACATTATTCTCGTCACGGCGAATGTGCAAAACGCCATCCGCAACCGCGCCAGCGAACTCGGTGTCGGCTTCATGGAAAAGCCGATCACGGAAACGCGCATTCATCAGCTGATCGACTCCCTGGGATTGTGAGCATGGTCAATCTCTCCGAACTCGAGAACGACGCCCTGGTAGAGATATTCAATATCGGGGTGGGCCACGCCGCCGCCGCGATGAGCGAAATCGTCAATGAGGAAGTCACCATGTCGGTGCCTTCCATCACCTTCCTGAACCGTGCCGATGCTGCCGCCCTGCTGGGCAGCAAGAAGGATGGCGAACGCATCTGCGGCGTCAGCCAGCACTACGATGGTGCCTTCGCCACCGAAGCCATCCTGATGTTCCCAGAAGACAAGAGCCTGGAAATCGTCCGCCTGATGGTGGGCGACGCCATGCCGCTGCAGGAGCTGACGGAGATGGAACAGGAAGCGATGAGCGAAATCGGCAATATCATCCTCAATTCCTGCGTAGGGACGTTGGCCAACCTGTTCGACAGCGAACTGCATGGCTCCTTGCCGCTGTACCACGTGGGCACCAGCGCGGAGATACTCTCGTCGTTCGGCGGCAATGACGACGAGGCCGTCGTGCTGATGCTGCATATCGACTTCGTGCTGGCCAAGCACCAGATCCATGGTTATGTCGCCTTCGTGCTCGACCTGTCCGCCTTGCATGACCTGAAACAGCAGGTCAGCCACTATCTGGCCAAGGTCCTGGGACAGGCGTGAAGATCATGCCGGATGCCTTACATCGACTCGCCCTGCTCGAAAGCATCATCGGCGCCATCAATCTGGGCGCCATCGTGCTCGACGAGCAGCACCGCATCGTGCTGTGGAACAGCTGGATGGCGCGCCACTCGGCCCTGCCGCCCGAAGCGGTGCTGGGCCAGGATTTCTTCAGCGTTTATCCGGAACTGCGGCACAAGCGCATCGATTCCGCCATCACCCAGGCCTTGCGCGACAATTTCCAGTCGCTGCTGTCGCAAACCCTGCACAAGGCGCCGTTTGCGCTGTACACGCACGCTGCGGCCGCCGGCATAGCCGAAGGCCAGGAACGCATGCAGCAGGCGATCGCCGTCACACCGATCAATTTACCCGCTTCGCCGCGCCACTGCCTGATCCAGATCAATGATGTCACCATCGCCGTGGGCCGCGAAAAGCTGCTACGCGAACAAACCATGGTCTTGCGCTCGCAAACCTTCTCCGACGGCTTGACGGGCATCGCCAACCGGCGCCATTTCGACGTCGCCATCGAGAAGGAAATGCGGCGCGCCATGCGCACCGGCAGCCCCCTGTCGCTGCTGATGATCGACATCGACCATTTCAAGGATTACAACGACCATTACGGCCACCAGCAGGGCGACGGCTGCCTGATCCGCGTGGCGGCCGAGCTGGCGGCCATGCTGCAGCGCCCCACCGACCTGCTGGCGCGCTATGGCGGCGAGGAATTTGCCGCCATCCTGCCCGACACGGAGGCCACGCAGGCGCTGCGGATGGCCGAGGCGATCCGCCAGCGCGCGGCCGACTTGTGCATTCCGCATGCCAAAACGGGCAATGCGCTCAAGCACATTACGGTCAGCATCGGCATCGCCACGCAGCAGCCGCATCAAGCGCTGGAAACGCCCGACCTGATCGGCGCCGCCGACCGTGCCCTGTACCTGGCAAAGCGCGCCGGGCGCAACCGCGTGATGGTGCAGCCGCTGTAGAAAATGCAACGCGCCGCAAAGAATTCCAGTAGACATCTTTCCGGCGGGTGCGTAGACTCATAGCTGATTGCAGCAAAAACAACAAGAATTTATCCGTGGTATCTATCCCTGCGCATGGCCAAACCATGCGGGACAGGGCCAGGAGCGCATGTGAACCTCGACCCGCCCATCAGATCCGGTTTGCCCGGCGCCGGCATGGATACGACCATGGTCAATGGCATGCGCCTGCTGCTGTCGAGCGCCACCCTGCTGACCCTGTTCATCGATCCCGAAAGCGCAGGCAAACTGAGCAAGATCACCTGGCTGATCTTTTCCGCCTATACCATGCACAGCCTGCTGCTCTACGTGCTGGCGGTGCTGGGCGTGAGCTTGCCGCACGATATACTGCTGTACTGGCTGGACGTGGCCTGGTATGCGCTGATCGTGTTTTCCAGCAGCAGCCACAACAATCTATTCTTCCTGTTCTTTTTCTTTGCCATCCTGACCTCCTCGTTCCAGCGGGGCTTCGAGGAAGGCGCCCGCGTGACCCTGGCCTCGGCCGGCCTGTTCGCCGCCACGGCCCTGTTCGGCGAATCGGATGCGGAACTGTCGCGCCTGCTGCTGCGCACCACCTTCCTGCTGGCGCTCGGCTACATGATCGCCTACTGGGGCGGCTCGGCCATCACGCAGCGCAGCCACCTGGCCCTGCTGCGCGATGTCAGCCAGCTGTCCAATCCCCGCTTCGGCGTCGACCAGACCATCACCTCGGTGCTGGAGAAAACGCGCAGCTACTTCAACGGCAGCAGCTGCCTGCTGATCATGCAGGACAAGGGCACGCGGGGCTGGTCGCTGCGCAGCGTGCTGCAAACGGCAACGGGCGTCATGCACACCAGTTCCCTCCTCAGCGACGATGCGGCCAGCCCCTTGCTCACCTTTCCGCATGACAAGATTGCACTGTACAACCAGCCCGCCGGACTCTGGCTGCCCTGGTCAGGCGGGGCGCGCATGCAAGACCCGGACAACGGGCGCTGGCTGCGCCATGACGATGCGGCGGGCGCCCGCCTGGCCGAACTGCTCGAGGCACACGCCTTCATCAGCGCGCCGCTTCCCTTGCGCAACGGCAAGGGGCGCATCTTTGTCGTGTCCGCCACCAGCATGAGCAAGACCGACGCCCTGTTCCTCAGCCATATCGGCGCGCAGGCGTTTCCCGTCATTGAAAACATCGATCTGCTCGACCGCCTGGCGTCGCAAGCGGCCTCGCGCGAACGGGAAAAGATCGCGCGCGACCTGCACGACACGGCCGTCCAGCCATACATCGGACTGCGCCACGGCCTGGCCGCCCTGCGCAACGAAGCCACGCCCGGCAATCCGCTGCTGCCGGAGCTGGAAAAGCTGATCCTCATGTCGGGCCAGGTGATCACCGACCTGCGCAGCTATGCGCGCACGTTCAAGAACGGCCAGGTGCAAAGCGAACCGGAGCTGCTCGTCGCGCTGCGCCGCCAGGCCACGCAGATCCGCGAATTCTTCGGCATCGACATCACCCTGCATATCGAAGGCGACCTGCATATCAATGACCGCCTGGCCGCCGAGGTATTCCAGATCGTCAACGAGGGCATGAGCAATATCCGCAAGCATACGTCGGCGCGCCACGGCGCCGTCAAGCTGACCTGCGCGCAGGGGGCGCTGCACATCAGCATCGACAACGAATGCGCGGCCGCGCACGTACCCGATTTCCTGCCCGATTCGCTGGCCGAACGGGCCGCCGCCCTGGGCGGCACCGCCCGCGTCACCCACAGCCTTCTGGGCAACACTTCCGTCCAGATCGAGATTCCCATATGAATGACAGCCGCCACATGCCATCGCCCAGCCACGTCATCAGCGTCATGCTGGTGGACGACCACAAGACCATGCTGTGGGGCCTGGAACGGCTGATCGGCGGCGAGCATTCGGGCATGCGCGTGGTGGCCACGGCCTCCGACAGCGCCGAGGCGCTGGAGCTGGCCAAGGCGCTGCAGCCCGACGTGATCGTGCTGGACCTGGACCTGGGCGGCATCAGCTCGCTGGCCATCCTGCCGGCGCTGGCGCAGTGCGGCAGCACGCGCATCCTGGTGCTGACGGCCAGCCATGACCAGGCCATCCTGGACCAGACGGTGCTCAAGGGCGCGCGCGGCATCGTCAGCAAGGATGCCCCGGCGGACATGGTACTCAAGGCCATCGAAAAGGTGTATCACGGCGAGCTGTGGCTAGAGCACGCGATGCTGGGACGCATGCTCACGCAGCTGACCCAGCCCGGCGGCGGCTCGGCGCAGGCCGTCGCCGTGGCCAGCCTGACGCTGAAGGAAAGAAAGATCATCGCCGCCCTGGTGCACGGCAGCGGCACGCCCGCCAAGCTGCTGGCCGACCAGTTGTTCATCTCTGAACATACCTTGCGCAATCACCTGACCTCGATCTACCGCAAGCTGGGCGTGTACAACCGCCTGGAACTGTACGCCTACGCCACCAAGCACCACCTGGGCGAACTGCCGCCCGGCGCCTGACGCCGCTGCTCCCCCGCACGGCCGCTGCCAGGCCGCGCCTTCCCTCCCCGCCTCCCCCGCGCCAGCCACCGGCACGCCCGTGCCCGCGCGCGCCAAACTCAACCATGACAATTGTCACGAAAAAAACAAGCAGTTCCTCCTTGCAATAAAAGGAGGTTCTTCTGATGTAGATCAAAACGCCAACTTCTATAGTGGAACTACCGGAGTGCAGATCACCGCCGCAGCCCACCACGATACGGAGTACAGCATGCGTTTTGACAAGTTTCTTCCGACAGCCCTGATCACCTATTTACAGGGCAAGGAAAAGGCTGCGTTCTATCGCTATGCCCTGGTGGCGGCACTCATGGCTGTGGTGTGCATCATCGGGCTGCTGGCACTCGGAGAAAGCCCATGAAGCGGCCAGACCGACGCACCCGCAAGCAACGTTGCCAAACCGTTTTATCCACCGTAGTAGTTCAACCACCACCAGGAGTTGTCATGAACCTCATCAAAAACTTTATCCGCGAAGAAGATGGCGTCACCGCAATTGAATACGGCCTGATCGCTGCCCTGATTGCCGTCGTGATCATCGCCGCCGTCACCATCGTCGGCACGCAGCTGAAAAAGACCTTCAGCACCATCGGTACCAAGCTCACCGCCGCGAATTGAGGCGGTACTGTCCGGGCCGGCCCAGGCGCGGCCCGGACAACTTTTCCCCGCATTCCCCGGCACGCCCACCTTGACGAACGCATAGCGAGGCCCATCGTGAAATCTTTCTTCAGCCGTTTATCCGACGAGTCGGCAGTCACAGCGATCGAATACGCGCTGCTGGCGGGCCTGATCGCGGCAGTGCTGGTAATCACGATCACCCTGGTCGGCGACCAGGTCAAGCTGCTGTTTGTCTACGTCAAGGACCAAGTGGTCCTGGCCCTGTCATGAACACCCTGCGCGCCTCGCTGCGCACCCACCGCGCCCTGCTGCTGATCGTGCTGCTGTACGCCGCCGCGGCCACCGTGCTGGCCGGCAGCCTGCCCAGCCCATCGGACATCCTCAACGTGCTGGCCGGCTTCCTCGTCGCCATCCTCACGGGTCCCGTCTTCATCCTGTGCGGCTACACCATTCGCGTCATGGTGGTGCAGCGCCCGCACCGCCTGTGCCACTACCTGTACCATGACCTGCGCCGCTACCTGAGCAACGAGCGCCTGCTGCACGCGCTGCCGGCCATGCTGCTGATTCCCATCTTCGCGTCGAGCTTTACCGTCTTCAAGGCCGCCATCCCGCGCCTGCACCCCTATACCTGGGATGCCACCCTGTCCGGCTGGGACATGGCCCTGCATGGCGGCGTGGCCCCATGGGAAAGGCTGCAGCCGCTGCTGGGCCATCCGCTGGTGACGGCCCTGCTGAACTTTTCCTACCATTTCTGGTTTTTCCTGTTCTACGCCGTGCTGTACTGGCTCATCCTCGATACCCGCCGTCCGCTGCTGCGCATGCAGTTCCTGCTCAGCTTTGCACTGACCTGGATCGTGCTGGGCAGCATCATGGCCGTGCTGTTCGCCTCCGTCGGCCCCTGCTACTACGGCCACCTGCACAGCAGCGACCCGTATGCGCCGCTGATGGCCTACCTGCATGAAGCCAACCAGCACATCCCTGTCTGGGCCCTGCAGGTGCAGGACATGCTGTGGCAAGGCTATCAAAGCAAGGGAGCGAACGGCGATCTGGGCATCTCCGCCATGCCCAGCATGCATGTGGCCACGGCCGTGCTGATGGCCATGATGGGCTGGCGGGTCAACCGCGCCACCGGGATCGCCCTGTCCGCCTTCGCCGTGCTGATCCTGCTCGGCTCCATCCACCTGGGCTGGCACTACGCCGTTGACGGCTATGTGGGCGCGGCCGGCGCCGCGCTGGTATGGCGCCTGGTGGGACGCATGCTGGGCAGCCGGGCGGCGGCGCCCGCAGTGAGCATGGCCACGGTGCCCTGCATGAGCAAGGGAGGGCTCACATCATGAACGCCCCCCTCCCCATGCTGCTGTGCCTGGCCGTGCTGGCCACCCTGCTCGCCGCCGCGCTGTGGCACGACCTGCGCACGCGCCGCATCCCCAACCGGCTGGTGCTGTGGGGCACGCTGGCGGGACTGGTCCTGAACAGCTTCGTGCCGTCCGGCGCCGGCCTGTTCGACACCCCGTTCGGCGGCCTGGGCCTGCTGCAGGCGCTGGCCGGCGCCGGCGCCGGACTGGCCCTGCTGCTGCCCATGTATCTGCTGCGTGCCCTGGGTGCCGGCGACGTCAAGCTGATGGCCATGTGCGGCGCCTTCCTCGGCCCCGATGCCGTGCTGGAAGCGGCCCTGCTGACCTTCCTGTGCGGCGGCGTACTGGCGCTGGCCGCCGCGCTGGCCGGCCAGCGACTGCGCCAGGTGCTGAAGAACACCTATCACATGATGCTGGGCGCGCTGCTGCACAGCCTGGCCGGCGGCGCCGCCACGATCGCCGAGCCGCCGGCGGCGACCGGCAAGCTGGCCTACGCCTTTGCCATCGCCAGCGGCACCGGCTTGCAGATACTCCTGCATTACACGCACCTGTGGAGCTTGCGCTGACAAGCGCCGCTCCGGTCACCCCCACTAAAGGACATGATCATGGATACCCTCGCCACCCTGTGCCACTCCCGACGCGCCAGCCTGCTCACCAGCATCACCATGGCCGGCCTGTGGACGATCTTTGCCACTGCCCACGTGGTGGGCTACCTGCACAGCGGCGACTGGAGCTATCTGCTGTTCTGCGCCGCCGAAACCCTGGCAGCCCTGTTCTTCATCGTGCGCTCGGCCCCCGTCAGCGTCTCCACCGATGCGGGCGACTGGCTGCTGGCCATCGGCGCCACCTTCGCCCCCTTCCTCTTCGCGCCATCCGACATGGCCATCTGGCCCGGCGCGCGTTACCTGCTGGCCGTCGGCAGCCTGCTGCAGATCGCCGGCCTGCTGTCGCTGAACCGCAGCTTCGGCCTGGTCGCGGCGCAGCGCGACATCAAGACGGGCGGCGTCTACCGCGTCATCCGCCATCCGCTGTATGCCAGCTACCTGATTTCCCTGAGCGGCTACCTGCTGGCCAATACCTCGGCCGCCAATACCGTGACCTATGTCGCGACGATCTCGATGCTGGTGGCGCGCCTGCTGCGCGAAGAGCGCTTCCTGGCCACCGACGTGCGCTACCGCGTCTACATGCGCCAGGTGAAGTACCGCCTGCTGCCCTTCATTTTCTGATATCCGTCCATCCGAGCAAGAGGAGTACACATCATGCCTGACACCTACCCAGAACGCAGCGACGGCGGCGGCATCGAGCCGGCGGCCAGGCGCGCGCCACGCACGGTCGAGGAAACGGGACTGCCGTTCCTGTTCCTGGTCGAACTGCTGGTCAAAATACTCTTCCTGCGCGGCCAGGTTGGCCTGCCGGCGTTGTCGACCCACGTGAAGCTGGGCGCCGGCGTGCTCGAACCGCTGCTCGCCTTCATGCGTGCCGAAAAGCTGTGCGAAGCGCGCCGCAACGGCAGCAGCGGCACCGACGCCGACCTGTACTACCAGCTGGGCGACCAGGGCCGCCTGCGCGCCGCCGAGTACATGCGCCGCAATGCCTACAGCGGGCCCGCCCCCGTCACCCTGGCCGACTACAGCAACCAGGTGCTGGCGCAAAGCGTGGCGCACATGCATGTCACCCGCGACGACGTGCTGCGCGAATTTCGCGACGTGGTGGCCAGTTCGGCGGTGCTCGACCAGCTGGGCGCGGCCATGAACTCCGGACGCGCCCTGTTCTTCCACGGCCCGGCCGGCAGCGGCAAGAGCTATCTGGCCGAGCGCCTGAACGGCCTGCTCAGCGGCGCCATCGCCCTGCCGCATGCCGTGATGGTCGACGGCGAAGTCCTGCCCTTCCTCGACCCCATGCTGCACACCCTGTCGAACAAGGGCTCCGTACCGTCCGACCCGCGCTGGGTGCGCACGCAGCGCCCCGCCGTGCTGACGGGCGGCGAACTGACGCTCGACATGCTGGACCTGCAATTCGACCAGGGCGCCCGCCTGTACCAGGCGCCGCCGCACCTGAAGGCCAACAACGGCATCTTCATCATCGACGACCTGGGCCGCCAGCGCTGCTCGCCGGTGGAATTGATGAACCGCTGGATCGTGCCGATGGCGCGCCACATCGATTACCTGTCGCTGCACACGGGCTACAAATTCCCCGTGCCCTTCGACGTGATCGTGGTGTTTTCGTCGAATCTGGCGCCGCAGCAGCTGGCCGACGACTCCTTCCTGCGCCGCATCGGCTACAAGATCCATGTGGGTCCGTTGAGCGCCTACCACTACCTGGCCGTGTTCCGCAACACCTGCGCACAGCTGGGCATCAATTACGACGAAGCCTCGTACACCTATCTGCTGCACCTGCACAGCCTCTACAAGCGGCCCCTGCTGGCCTGCTATCCGCGCGACATCCTCGCGCAGGTCTGCGACCAGGCACGTTATGAAGACCACCCGGCACGCCTGTCCCCGGAAGTCCTGTTCTGGGCATGGGAAAACTATTTCGGCAGCGATGACGACCTTGCAAGCACACACACCGGACCGGCAGCGGTCCAGCACAAAGGGGAAGCAAAATGAGAAACGCACGCGCTCTGACGATGATGGCCATTGCGGTCATCCTGGCGTTCGCCGCGGTCATCGTGGCCGCGCGCTGGATCAATGCCCAAGCCTCGGGCAACATCAACAAGGTGGCCGTGGCCCAGGTCGACATCAGCCTGGGGGCACGCATCACGCCCGACATGGTACGCATGGTGGACTGGCCGTCGAATGCGCTGCCGCCTGGCGCCATCAACGATCCGAAACTGCTGGAAACGCGCGTCACGCGCACCAGCATCCAGCATGGCGAACCGATCATGGAAGGCAAGCTGGCGCCTCCGGGCACCCAGGGCGGCCTGTCCGCCGTCGTCGCCGAAGGCAAGCGCGCCATGACCGTGCGCGTCAATGATGTGGTAGGCGTGGCCGGCTTCGCCCTGCCCGGCAACTTCGTCGACATCCTCGTCAACACCCAGGGCGAAGGCGCCCGCAAGACGCCGGACCGCGATCCGAACATTTCCAAGATCGTGCTCGAACGCATACTCGTGCTGGCCATCGCCCAGGAATCGAACCGCGACGACACCAAGCCCAAGGTGGTCAACGCCGTGACCCTGGAACTGACGCCGGAGCAGGCGGAAAAACTCGACCTGGCGCGCAGCGTGGGCACCCTGTCGCTGGTGCTGCGCAACCAGGTCGAGGACAAGCCCGTCAACACGGATGGCGCCACCAAGACCAGCTTGCTCGACGAAAAAGTCGCCGCCGCGGCCCCCGCCGCCATGGTGCAAGCCAAACCGGCGCCACGCCGCCGTCCTGTCGCCGCGCCAGCGCCGCAGGCCGGCCCCCGCATCGATGTCATCAAGGGGCTGGAACGCAGCTCCCAACAATTCTAACCTGCACCAGAGGAGTCATGCCATGAGCACAAATTGCACAGCAAGCGGAAGCCGGGTACTGAGCCTGGCGCTTGCCCTCGCCATGATCGGCGCCCTGGCGCCCCAGGCGCACAGCGAACCAGTCGCCGCTACCGCCACCGCCGTTGCCGCCGAAGCCGGCGCCGCCAGGAGCAGCCGCGCCGCCGCCCGTCCCAAGGCCACGCCGCCGCAAAGCGAATCGCGGGCCGGACGTACCGAGATGGCGCCGCAAATGAGCCTGGCCGAAGGCAAGTCGACCCTGATGCGCCTGCCGTTTGCGGCCAGCCGCATGTCCGTCGGCGACCCGCGCATCGCCGACGTGATCCTGCTCAACCCCAGCGAAGTCTACCTGCTGGGACGCTCCGTCGGCACGACCAACCTGATCCTGTGGAACAAGAACAACGACGCCACCATCATCGACCTGGCCGTCGGCATCGACAGCAGCAGCCTGCAGGCGCGCATGAGCGAATTGCTGCCGAATGAAAAGAATATCCACATCACCGTGGCAGGCGACACCCTGATCCTGTCGGGCATGGTCAGCGATGCCGTGAAGGCCGACCAGGCCCTGTCGCTGGCGAACGCCTACGTGCAGCGCAGCGCGCGCAGCAGCTCCGCCGGCTCCGGCGCCGCGCCTGCCGCCCCTGCC
>NZ_NEGZ01000019.1 GCF_002127585.1 Janthinobacterium sp. GW458P | reverse complement strand
GCCGGCGCTGCCGGGGCGAACGGCGAACGCCGCCACCGCCGCCAGCAGGCCGACGGCGCGCCCGGCGCATCGGCTTCTGCATCGGCATCCGCGCCGGCCAGTGCGCCTGCTACCACCCCGGCCAAGGGCGCGGCGCAATGAGTCCATCGACGCCGTTCATCCAGCGCCCCGTCGCCACGGCGCTGCTGATGCTGGCCATCGTGCTGGCGGGACTGGTCGGCTTCAAGTTCCTGCCGCTGGCCGCCTTGCCGCAGGTGGACTTCCCCACCATCCAGGTGCAGACCCTGTACCCGGGCGCCAGCCCCGAAGTCATGGGGCAGACCGTGACGGCGCCGCTGGAGCGCCAGTTCGGGCAGATGTCTGGCCTGCAGCGCATGAGTTCCACCAGCGCGGCCGGCGTCTCCATCATCACCCTGCAATTTACGCTGGGGCAGACCCTGGACGTGGCCGAGCAGGAAGTGCAGGCGGCCATCAACGCGGGCGGCTCCCTGCTGCCGACTGACTTGCCGGCGCCGCCCGTGTACGCGAAGATCAACCCGGCCGACGCGCCCGTGCTGACCCTGGCGATCACCTCCGACACGATGCCGCTGACGCAGGTGCAGAACATCGTCAACACGCGCCTGGCGCTGAAGATCAGCCAGGTCAACGGCGTGGGCCTGGTGTCGCTGTCGGGCGGCCAGCGCCCGGCCGTGCGCATCCAGGGCGACACCAAATTGCTGGCGTCCTACGGCCTGGGCCTCGACAGCCTGCGCACGGCCATCGCGGCGGCCAACGTGAACAGCGCCAAGGGCAGTTTCGACGGCCCCACGCGCTCGTTTACCATCAACGCCAACGACCAGCTGGTGACGGCGGAAGACTACAAGCGCCTGATCATCACGTATAAAAACGGCGCCCCCGTGCGCCTGGCCGACGTGGCCAGGGTCGTCGACAGCGCGGAAAACACGCGCCTGGGCGCCTGGTCCGGCAAGCAGCCGGCCATCATCCTGAACGTGCAGCGCCAGCCCGGCGCCAACGTCATCAAGACGGTGGACGCCATCAAGGCCCTGCTGCCCGACCTGCAGGCCAGCCTGCCGGCGGCCATGAGGCTCGACGTGCTGAGCGACCGCACGACGGGCATCCGCGCCTCGGTCGAGCACGTGGAAATGGAACTATTATTGTCCGTGCTGCTGGTGGTGCTGGTGATCTTCGCCTTCCTGCACAGCCTGCGCGCCACCGTGATCGCCAGCCTGTCCGTGCCGATTTCGCTGATCGGCGCCTGCGGCGTCATGTATTTGCTCGGCTACAGCCTGAACAACCTCTCCTTGATGGCCTTGACGATTGCCACGGGCTTTGTCGTCGACGACGCCATCGTCATGATCGAAAACATCGCCCGCTACATCGAGGAGGGCGAAACGCCGATGGCCGCCGCCCTGAAAGGCGCCTCGCAGATCGGCTTTACCATCATCTCGCTGACGGTCTCGCTGATCGCCGTGCTCATTCCCCTGCTGTTCATGGGCGACGTCGTGGGCCGCTTGTTCCGCGAATTTGCCATGACCCTGGCCATCACCATCCTCATTTCCGCCGTCGTGTCGCTGACCCTGGTGCCGATGATGTCGGCGCGCTGGCTGAAAAGCCACGCCGATGAAAAAATCAGCGCCACGGGCCGGCGCATCCAGGCTTTCCTCGACAAGGTCATCCATCAGTACGACCTTGCGCTGGTGTGGGTCTTGAAACGCCAGGGACTGACCCTGCTGGTGGCCCTGGCCACCTTGCTGCTGACCGTGATTTTGTACATCACGATTCCGAAAGGCCTGTTTCCCACGCAGGATACGGGCCAGCTGCAGGCGCGCATCGAAACCTCGCAAGCCGTCTCGTACGAACGCATGGCCACCCTGCAGCAGGCCGCCGCCAGCGCGCTGCTGGAAGACCCCGCTGTCGACACGCTCAGTTCCCTCGTCGGCGTCGATGCGGCCAACAATACCATGCTGCACACGGGTAGCATGCTGATCAATCTCAAGCGTCCGCGCAGCGGCAGCCAGGACGAGATCATGGAACGCCTGCGCAACCGCGTGGCCCAGGTGGCCGGCGTGACCCTGTACCTGCAGCCGACGCAGGATCTGACCATCGACGCAGAATCGGGCCCGACGCAGTACCGCGTCTCGCTGGAAGGGGCCGATACGGCCACCGTCACGCAATGGGCCGGCAAGCTGGCGGCCCGCATGCGCGAGCAATCGCAGCTGCGCAACGTCGTCACGGATGCGGGCGCCACGGGCGCCGCCGTCGTGGTGGCCATCGACCGCGACAGCGCCGCGCGCATGTCGGTGACCACGGCCACCGTCGACGACGCGCTGTACAACGCCTTCGGGCAGCGCATCATTTCGACGATTTTCACGGAAACCAACCAGTACCGGGTCATCCTCGAAGCACAGCCGGGCATCGTCACCACGCCGTCCGACCTGTCGGAGCTGCAGGTGCGCACGGGTTCCGGCAAGTCGACGCCGCTGTCCGCCTTTGCCAGCGTCAGCGAGAAGCAGGCGCCGCTGCAGATCACGCACGTGGCGCAATACCCGGCCACGACGCTCGGCTTTGATACGACGCAAGGCGTGGCCCTGGGCAGCGCCGTCGACGCCATCCGCCAGGCGGCGAAGGATATCGCCCTGCCGCCATCGGTGACATTGACCTTCCTCGGCGCGGCCGGCGCGTATGAAAACTCGCTGTCGAACCAGCTGTGGCTCATTTTGGCCGCCGTCGTCTGCGTGTACATCGTGCTCGGCGTGCTGTACGAGAGCTACATCCATCCGCTGACGATCCTGTCGACCCTGCCGTCGGCCGGCGTGGGCGCCTTGCTGGCGCTGATGATGTCCGGGCAGGACCTGGGCGTGATCGGCATCATCGGCATCATCCTCTTGATCGGCATCGTCAAGAAAAACGCCATCATGATGATCGACTTCGCCATCGAGGCCGAGCGCGATGAAGGCAAGAGTCCGCAGGAAGCCATCCACCAGGCGGCGCTGCTGCGCTTCCGCCCGATCCTGATGACGACCCTGGCGGCCCTGTTCGCGGCCGTGCCGCTGATGCTGGGCTGGGGCGAGGGCGCCGAGCTGCGCCGTCCGCTGGGCCTGGCCATCTTCGGCGGTCTGATCGTCAGCCAGGTGCTGACCTTGTTTACCACGCCTGTCATCTACCTGGGCTTCGACCGCCTGGGCCGGCGTTTCGGCAGCAAGACGGGCGGTGCGGTGAGCCTGGACAAGCCAGCCGATCATGCGGGGGGCGCCGCGTGAACCTGTCCGAACCGTTCGTCAAGCGTCCCATCGCCACCGTGCTGCTGACCATCGGCATCGCGCTGGCCGGTGTCGGCGCCTTCTTCGTGCTGCCCGTCTCGCCGCTGCCGCAGGTCGACTATCCGACCATTTCCGTCAGCGCCAGCCTGCCCGGCGCCAGCCCCGCGACCATGGCCACTTCCGTGGCCACGCCGCTGGAGCGGCGCCTGGGCGTGATCTCGGGCGTGAACGAGATGACCTCGTCGTCGGGCACGGGCTCGGCGCGCATCAACCTGCAGTTCGACCTGAACCGCAAGATCGATTCGGCCGCGCGCGAAGTGCAGGCGGCCATCGCCGCCGCGCGCGTGGACCTGCCGGCCACCCTGCGTAGCAATCCCACCTACCGCAAGGCCAATCCGTCCGACGCGCCCGTGATCATCCTGGCGCTGACGTCGAAAACGCGCTCGCCGGGCCAGATCTACGACGCCGTGTCCAACCTGGTGCAGCAAAAGGTGGCGCAGGTGAAGGGCGTGGGCGACGTGGAACTGGGCGGCGGCTCGCTGCCGGCCGTGCGCGTGGAGCTGCTGCCGTATCAGCTCAATCACTATGCCGTGTCGATGGAAGACGTGCGCGCGGCCATCCAGGCCACCAATGCCAACCGCCCCAAGGGGGCCATTTCCGGCGACGCGCGCAGCCTGCAGATCTACTCGGGCGCAGCGACGGCCTCGGGCGGGCGCAGCGCGGCCGACTACCGCAGCCTGGTGGTGGCCTGGCGCGACGGCGCCGCCATCCGCCTCGACGACGTGGCCGACGTGGTCGACGGCGTGGAGAACAACAATACCCTGGGCCTGTTCAATGGCGACCCGGCCGTCATCGTGCTGATCACGCGCCAGCCCGGCGCCAACGTCATCGCCACGGTGGACGGCGTGCGCGCGCTGCTGCCGGAGCTGCAGGCGCAGCTGCCGGGCGACATCAAGCTGCAGGTGGCGTCCGACAGCACCAATTCCATCCGTTCCTCGCTGCACGAGATCGAATTCACCTTGATCCTGTCCATCGTGCTCGTCGTGCTGGTGGTCAGCGCTTTCCTGCGCAGCGTGCGCGCCACCATCATCCCGGCCGTGGCCACCATCGTTTCCCTGCTGGGCACCTTCGGCGTGATGTACATGCTGGGTTTCAGCCTGAATAACCTTTCCTTGATGGCGCTCACGGTGGCCACGGGCTTTGTCGTCGATGATGCCATCGTGGTGCTGGAAAACACGCAGCGCCACATCGAGGCCGGCATGGACCGCTTCAAGGCGGCCCTGCTGGGCGCGCGCGAAGTGGGTTTTACGGTGCTGTCAATCAGCCTGTCGCTGGTGGCCGTCTTCATCCCGCTGCTGTTCATGGGCGGGCAGGTGGGGCGGCTGTTCCGCGAATTTGCCGTGACCCTGTCGGCCGCCGTGCTCATTTCGCTCGTCATTTCGCTGACGACCACGCCGATGATGTGCGCCTGGCTGCTGAAAAGCGGCCAGCAGCATAAAAAGCCTGGCGCCGTGGCGCGCTGGTTCGAGCGGGGCTTCGGGCGCATGCTCAAGGTCTATGAGCACTGCCTGGACTGGGCCTTGTCCAGCGCCGCTCTCGTGATGACCATCCTCGTCTTCGTCGTCGGCCTGAACGTATACCTGTTTGCCGCCGCGCCCAAGGGCTTCTTCCCGCAGCAGGATACGGGCCAGATCAACGGCGGCATGCGCGCCGACCAGAGCATCTCCTTCCAGGCCATGCAGGGCAAGCTGCGCCAGCTGGTCAACATCATCAAGGACGATCCGGCCGTCGCCACTGTCGTCGGATTCACGGGCGGCGGCAGGGCAGGGGGCGGCTTCATGTTCATCGACCTGAAACCGGCCTCGCAGCGCACGGACAAGGGCCAGGCCGTAATCGCCCGCCTGCGTCCGCAGCTGGCCAAGGTGACGGGCATTTCCCTGTTCCTCAATCCCGTGCAGGACTTGCGCATGGGCGGGCGTTCCAGCAATTCCACCTACCAGTACACTTTGATCAGCGACAACCAGGCCGACCTGAAGAAATGGGCGGCGAAGCTGGCCGACCAGATGAAGCTGCAGCCGGCCCTGATCGACGTGGACACGGACCAGGCGGAAAACGGCGTGGAAACCTTTGTCTCCATCGACAAGGACCGCGCCACGCAGCTGGGCGTGCAGGTGCGCGACATCGACAATGCGCTGTACAACAGCTTCGGCCAGCGCCAGGTGGCGACCATCTACGATGAGCTGAACCAGTATCACGTGATCATGGAAGTGGCGCCGCGCTATGCGCAAAGCCCGGAAGCGCTGCGTTCCGTGTACGTGCCGGCCTCGAACGCGGCGGCCGTCGCCGCCAGCGGCAAGGCCCCCACCGCCACCGCCGCCACGGCCAGCACCGCTGCCGCGGCGAGCGCGGCGACGTCGAACACGACGGCGGCGCGCGACCCGTCCAGCGGCTCGGCCTTGAGCACCACCCTGGCGACGATGGTGCCGCTGTCGTCGTTCAGCCGCTTTGCGGAAAGCGCGACGGCCACGTCGATCAACCACCAGGGCGGCGAACTGGCCACCACCGTGTCGTTCAACCTGGCCGACGGCTATCCGCTCAGCGACGGCCAGGCGGCCGTGGCCCAGGCGGAGTCGGAAATCGGCATGCCGGTCAATGTGCGCGGCAGCTTCCAAGGCTCGGCGAAGAGCGCGCAGGACAACAACAAGGAGCAGCCGCTGCTGATCCTGGCGGCCATCGTGGTGATCTACATCGTGCTGGGCATCCTGTACGAAAGCCTGGTGCACCCCGTCACCGTGCTGTCGACCCTGCCCTCGGCGGGCGTGGGCGCCGTGCTGGCCTTGCTCATGTTCCGCATGGAGTTTTCCATCATCGCCCTGATCGGCGTGTTCCTGTTGATCGGTATCGTCAAGAAAAATGCTATATTGATCATCGACTTCGCGCTGGAGGCCGAGCGTTCGCGCGGCCTGACAGCGGTGGAAGCGGTGCGCGAGGCATGTTTGCTGCGTTTCCGCCCCATCCTGATGACCACCCTGGCTGCGGCGCTTGGCGCCTTGCCGCTGGCGATCGGTTTCGGCGAGGGGTCAGAGCTACGCCAGCCCTTGGGGGTCGCCATCATCGGCGGCCTGATTGCCAGCCAGTTACTCACATTGCTGACCACCCCGGTGGTCTACATCCTGCTTGACAAGCTGCGCACGCGCAGCGCCGACGAGCAGCAATTGAGCCGCATTCCTGGGCCAGATAACCCGAGCACACAATCATGAAGCAAGTAAAAGCTATTTCTCCCGCCATTCCCGCCCGCCGCCTGCTGGCCGTGGCTGCTGCCGTCCTGCTGGCCGGCTGCGCCGTCAGCCCCGTATATGAAGTACCGACGGCCGCCGCGCCGCAAGCGTTCAAGGAGGCGGCCGGCTGGCAGCCCGCCGCGCCGGCCGATACCCTGGAGCGGGGGCCGTGGTGGACCCTGTTCGGCGACGCGCAGCTGAACCAGCTGGCCGAAGGCATCGACATATCGAACCAGAACGTGGCGGCCGCCATCGCCTCCTACGAGCAGGCGCGCGCGCTGGTGCGCGAACAGCGTGCCTCGCTGTTTCCTACAGTCAACCTGACGGGCAGCGGCGCCCGCTCCGGCGGCGGGGGCGAGCAGCAGACGAGCAACAACTTCAAGGCCGCCATCGGCGCCGCGTGGGAACCGGACGTGTGGGGCAAGCTGCGCGCCGGCGTGACGGGCGCCGACGCCAGCGCGTCCGCCAGCGCGGCGGACCTGGCCGCGGCGCGCCTGTCGGCGCAGGGCGAGCTGGCCACCAATTATTTTTCGCTGCGCCAGAGTGATGCGCAGATCGCGCTGCTGAACGCCACCATAGCCGGCTACAAGCGCGTGCTCGACATCACCGGCAACCGTTTCAACTCCGGCATTGCCGCCAGGTCCGACCTGCTGCAGGCGCAGACGCAGCTGGCGAATGCGCAGATCGAGCTGTCCAGCCAGGTGCGCGCGCGCGCCCAGCTCGAACACGCGATCGCCATCCTCTTGGGCCGCGCGCCGTCCGACTTCAGCCTGGCCGTGGCGCCGTGGACCCTGACCGTGCCCGAAGTGCCGCTGGGCGTGCCCTCGACCCTGCTGCAGCGCCGCCCCGACATCGCCGCCGCCGAGCGCAGGGTGGCCGTGGCCAACGAGCAGATCGGCATCGCCCGCTCGGCCTACTATCCGAGCCTGAACCTGACGGGATCGTATGGCTCCGGCGCCAGCAGGGTGGGCGACCTGTTCAATGCCTCATCGAGCCTGTGGTCGCTGGGCGTGTCGGCCGCGCAAACCCTGTTCAACGCGGGCGCCACCACGGCCAGCGTGGACGCGGCCAGGGCCGGCCATGAAGCGGCCGTGGCGCGCTACCGCCAGACGGTGCTCAGTGCCTTTGGCGCCGTGGAAGACCAGTTGTCGGCCACGCGCGCGCTGGCCGAGCAGCTGGAGCTGCGCAAGCAGGCGTCATCGGCCGCCGACCAGGTCGAACAGCAGATGCTGAACCGCTACAACGCGGGCCAGGTCGGCTATACGGACGTGGTGACGGCGCAAGTGACGGCCCTGTCGGCGCGCCGCTCGCTGGTGCAGGCCCAGGCGGACCGCCAGACGACGGCCGTGGCCCTGATCCAGTCGCTGGGCGGCGGCTGGCATGTGCCGCAGCCACAGTAGGGGGACAGGCTGGCGCAGGCTGAAAAACCTGCGCCAAATTCGCGTTTTCCCGTGCATCTTGAGTGCTAGAATGCAAGATTATCAATTCCCAGCCTGACGGTTTGGCCGTGGCTGCTATCTTGCCGACGATGACACGCAGCAAACACAGCAATATGTCCGTGCCCGACGTGGCCACCATCGCCTTCCCCGTGGTGGCCATCGGCGCTTCCGCCGGCGGACTCGACCCCATCGTCGCTTTCCTCGCCAACGTGCCGCAGGAGAGCGGCATCGCCTTTGTGGTGATCCAGCACCTTGATCCCACGCAAAAGGCCATGCTGCCGGAATTGCTGCAGCGCGCCACCAGCATCCCCGTCACGGAAATCACGCACCAGGCCGAATTGCGGCCCAATCATATCTATGTGATACCGTCGAATGCGGACCTGGGCCTGTCGAAGGGCCGTTTCGTGCTCAGCGAGCCGGTGCAGCTGCGCGGCCACCGCTTGCCCATCAATATTTTTTTCGAGAGCCTGGCCAGCGAGCTGGGCGAGCTGGCCGTGGGCGTGATCTTTTCCGGCATGGGCAGCGACGGCACGCGCGGCTTGCAGGCGATCAAGCAGGCGGGCGGGCTGACCCTGGCCCAGCATCCCGATACGGCCAAGTTCGACATGATGCCGCAAAGCGCGATTTCCGCCGAAGTGGTGGATCTCGTCGATTTTCCCGATAAGATGCCGGACAAGATCATCAGCTATCTGTTCCGCAGCAGTTTTCTCAGCTTGCCGGGCCACGAAGCGAGCGGCCGCAATTCCCTGCAGGAAATCGTCGCCTTGTTGTCCGAGCACACGGGCAACAGTTTTACCGATTACAAGATCAACACGGTGCTGCGCCGCATCGAGCGGCGCATGAGCTTGTATCAAATGACGTCAATGGAAGAGTACGTTCCCTACCTGCGCGACAATCCGGCGGAAATCGACTTGCTGTTCAAGGAGTTGCTGATCGGCGTGACGAGCTTCTTCCGCGACCAGAAGGTATGGGAATACCTGAAGATGGTGGTCTTGCCGCAAATGCTGGCGGCCCACCCGGACGGGCGCGCCTTCAAGGCGTGGATACCGGCCTGCTCCACGGGCGAGGAAGCGTATTCGCTGGCCATGGTGTTCCATGAAGTGGTGTCCAGCATCAACCCGCCGTCGAAATACAGCCTGCAGATCTTCGCCACCGACCTGTCGGCCGACGCCATCGACCGCGCGCGCCAGGGGCGCTTTCCGCACAGCATTATCAGTGACGTGTCCGCCGAACGGCTGGAGCGCTTCTTTGTCAATGACAAGAACGGCTACCACGTGAAGAAAGAGATCCGCAACACGATCATCTTCGCCCAGCAAAACATCATTTCGGACCCGCCGTTCACCAAGCTCGACATCTTGTGCTGCCGCAACCTGTTGATCTATCTCAATGCCAAGCTGCAGCAGCGCCTGATTCCCCTGTTTCATTACGCCTTGAACCGCGATGGGATTTTGCTGCTGGGCAGCGCCGATACGCCCGGCCATTTTTCCGAGCTGTTCTCGCCACTGACGACGTCGACCCGGCTGTACCGCCGCCTCGACAATCTGGCGCGCCAGCGCCTGCCCACGTATTTTCCCACCAAGGTTTCGTTGGCATCCCCCCCCACACCTAGCGACACGAGAGAAGTCAGCATGACCGGAAAGATTCAAGCCCATGTCGAGCAATTATTGCTCCAGAAATATTCACCAGCCGCCGCGCTGCTGAACCAGGATGGGGACATCCTGTATATCAACGGCCGCACGGGCGCCTTCCTGGAGCCGGCGGCCGGCAAGGCCAACTGGAATATCCACGCCATGGCCCGCGAAGGCTTGCGCTACGAGCTGGCGGGCCTCATCAAGCAGGCGCTGCAAAGCGAAAGCGTGGTGCGCCTGAAGGGCCTGGTGGTCAAGGACCATCTGGGGCAATCGCTGGGCGTGGACTTGAGCGCCGAAGCCCTGAGCCAGCCGGAATCGCTGCGCGGCATGGTCTTCGTCACGTTTTCCAGCGTGCCCCTGGTGGCCGAGGCGCGCCGCGGCCGTTCGCCGAACCCCAAGGTGCTGGAGCTGGAACAGCAGCTGGCGCAGGCGCGCAATGAGATCCAGGCCGTGCGCGACGAGATGCAGACCTCGCGCGAAGAGCTCAAATCGGCCAACGAGGAGCTGCAGTCGACCAATGAAGAGCTGCAATCGACAAACGAGGAACTGACCACCTCGAAGGAAGAGATGCAGTCGCTCAATGAAGAGTTGTACACGGTCAATGCCGAGCTGCAATCGAAGGTCGATGATTTGTCGCTGGTCAATAGCGACATGAAGAATCTGCTCAATAGTACGGATATCGCCACCATCTTCCTCGACAGCGACTTGCGCATCCGCCGCTTCACGGCGCCGGCCACGCAGATCTACAAGCTGATCCAGACGGACTTGCGCCGCCCGCTCAGCGACATCGTCAACGACCTCGATTATCCGGGGCTGGAAGACGATGCGCTGGAAGTCATCCGCAGCCTCGTGTTTTGCGAGCGGCAAGTGCCGACCAAGACGGGGCGCTGGTACAACGTGCGCATCATGCCCTACCGTACGATTGAAAACGTGATCGACGGCGTGGTGGTGACCTTCATCAACATCACGGAATCGAAGCTGCTGGAAGCCCAGCTGCGGCAGATGCAGTCCGAAGGAGCCGCCGGAGAGAGCGCGCCATGAGCGAGCCATTCGACGGCGGCGCGCCGGCCAGGCTGAGGGAGCAGGCCGAGCAACTGGCAGCGGAGCAGCGCCAGCCCGCGCCGCCCCTGTCGAATGAAGAGCTGATGCGGCAGATGCATGAGCTGCAGGTGAGCCAGATCGAGCTGGAAATGCAGAACGCCGCGCTGGCCGAGCTGGAGCAGTTGAAGAATGAATTTGAAAGCAGCCGCGACCGTTATGCGCAGCTGTACGAACAGGCGCCCGTCAGCTACTTTTCGCTGGCGCGCGAAGGCGTCATCACGCGCGCCAACGAGGCCGCCTGCGGCCTGCTGCGGCGCGACAAGGACCGGCTGCTGGGACGCCGCTTCGAGCAGTTCATCGCGGCGCAGGCGCAGGGCGGCTTCCGCCGCTTCCTCGACGCTGTTTTTGCCAGCGGCGCGCGCCAGGTGCTCGAGGCGCAGCTGTTCGAGGGCGAGGCGGGACGCGCGGGCGGCATGGTGCGCATCGAGGCCAACTACGATGCGGACAGTGCCACGGCGCGCATGCTGGTGACGGACCTGGGCGACGAGCACGTGCGCGAATCGGCCTTGCGGCGCGCCTTCGTCATCCTCGACACCATCCGCGAAGGCGTGCTGGTGACGGACGGCGGCAACCGCATCATTTCCGTCAATCCCGCCTTCACGGCCATCACCGGCTACCAGGCGGAAGAGGCCATCGGCCGCGACCCGTCCTTCCTCGGCGGCGGCACGCATCTGCCGCAGTTTTATGAAGCCATGTGGCGCAGCCTGCACCAGGCCGGCAGCTGGTACGGCGAGCTGGTGAACCGGCGCAAGAATGGCGAGCGCTTCGTCGAATCGCTGTCGATCACGCCCATGCGCGCGCCGGACGGCGCCATCAGCCATTTTGTCGGCGTGTTTTCCGATATCACGGAGCGCAAGCTGGCCGAGGCGGCCTTGCGCGAATTGCACCGCGAGCTGGACCAGCGGGTCATCGACCGCACGGCCGAGCTGGTGCGCGCCAATCAGCACCTGCAGCTGGAAGTGCAGCAGCGCGAGCGGGCGCAGGAAGCCCTGCGCGACGCCGAACGCTTTTTCCACGCCACCATCGACTCGCTGACGGACCGGGTGCTGGTGCTGGACCAGGCGGGCCGCCTCGTGCATGCCAACCAGGCATGCCTGGCCTTCGTCGGGCAAATCCCGCGGCCGCTGCAGTACCTGGAATTCTGCGAGACGGACCCGCGCTGGCAGCGCAGCGCCGGGCGCGAGCTGGCCGCCGGCATCCGCGCCGTCATCGCCGGCAATGCCGACGCGTTCGCGCTGGAGTACGAATTTGCCACGCGCGCCGGCCCGCGCTGGTCGCAGGCCAGGGTCAGCCGTTTCCTCGGCGAAGGACCGCTGCGCGTGGTGGTGGCGCAGACGGACATCACGGAGCGCATGCTGATGGACGGCGCGCTGCGCCAGTCGCACGCCCAGCTGCGCCAGCTGGCGCTGCACCTGGAAACGGCCAAGGAAGACGAGCGCAAGCGCATTTCGCGCGATATCCACGACGAACTGGGGCAAAACCTGCTGGCGCTGCGCATCGACATTTCCATGCTCAGCGCGCGCACCGAGAGTTCCCATCCGCGCCTGCACCGCCGGGTCGGCGCCGTACTCAGCAATGTTGACACCACCATCAAGAGCGTGCGCGGCATCATGAACGAATTGCGCCCGATGGCGCTGGACCTGGGCTTGCAGGCGGCAATCGAGTGGCAGGTGGGCGATTTCCGCAAGCGCAGCGGCGTCGCCTGCCGCCTGCTGATACGCGACGAGGCGCTGTTCGCCGCCATCGCCAGCCAGGTCGAGATCGTGCTGTTCCGCATCGTGCAGGAAGCGTTGAGCAACGTCATGCGCCATGCCCAGGCCAGCCAGGTCGAGATCGAGCTCAGTTCGGATGCCTGCGCCGTGTACCTGGCCATCAGCGACAACGGCGTCGGCATCACGCCGCTGCAGCAGCGCAAGAAACAATGTTTCGGCCTGATCGGCATCGCCGAGCGCGTGACGGCGCTGGGCGGGCAGTTCGAGGTGGGCGTGCCGCCGTCGGGCGCGGGCTGCCGGCTCGCCCTGCAGATTCCCCTGCAGGGGCGCAGCGGCCGGGCGCCCGATACAGAAATTGCAGTGGGATAATTTTTGCCGACTCTGGCGGTCTGGACAGGCTATACTTTCGCCTGCTTTTTATGGAGGGGCAAATCTTGTTCAAGACAATCGTACTACCAGTCGCCTTGATGGGCGCGTTCGCCGGCGCACACGCCGACGAAGGGCAGTGGCAACCACACCAGCTGCCACAGCTGAAAGCCGAGCTCAAACGGGTCGGCATCGAAATCCCCGCGGAAAAACTGGCCGACCTGAGCAAGCACCCGATGAGCGCCATCGTGTCGCTGGGCGGCTGCTCGGCCGCCTTCGTCTCCGACGCGGGCCTGGTGGTGACGAACCACCATTGCGCGTATGGCGCCATCCAGCGCAATTCCACGCCGGAACACAATTACATCACCAACGGCTTTCTGGCCAAGACACGCGCTAGCGAGCTTCCGGGCGGTCCGAACAGCCTCGTGTATGTGACGGACAAGGTGGAGAACGTCAGCGAGCGGGTGCTGAAAGGCTTGACGGCCGACATGAGCGGCCGCGCGCGCCACGAAGCCGTGGAAAAGCGCATCAAGGACCTGATCGCCGAATGCGAGACGGACAAGATGTACCGCTGCTCCGTGCCCGCCTTCCACCGCGGCCTCGAGTACTACCGCATCCGCCAGATGATGATACGCGACGTGCGCCTCGTGTACGCGCCGTCGGACAAGATCGGCAATTTCGGCGGCGACACCGACAACTACGAATGGCCGCGCCACACGGGCGATTACTCGTTCCTGCGCGCCTACGTGGGCAAGGATGGCCGTCCGGCCGACCCGTCGCCCGACAACGTGCCGTACAAGTCGAAGGACTTCCTGGTGGTCTCGGCCGAAGGCTTGAAGGCCGGCGACGGCATCTTGCTGGCGGGCTACCCCGGCCGCACCAGCCGCTACAAGCTGCCGGCGGAAATCCGCTTCGCGCGCGATACGGCCTTCCCCCTGAAAGTATCGGAATTGCAGGCCGACCTGGCCGTGATGGCCGACGCGACGCAGGGGGATGCCGCCGCCGCCGTGCGCTATGCCAGCGTGGTGAAAAGCATCAACAACGTGCTGAAGAAAACCCAGGGCTTGCTCGACGGTTTCGCCCGCAAGGACATCGCCGCCATCAAGGACGTGCAGGACGCCGAATTCCGCGCCTGGTACGCCAAGCAGCCGAACGTGTCGGCTACCCTGCTGGCGGAACTGGACGCGGCGATCGCCAGCGACATGGCCCTGAGCGAAGAAGAGTTCGCCTGGACGGTCGCCACCAACAGCGACCTGCTGAAAAGCGCGCGCACCGTCTACCGCCTGTCGCAAGAGCGCCAGAAGCCGGACGCCGAGCGCGAATCGGGCTTCCAGCAGCGCGACCTGGCCTTCATCAAGGCACGCCTGGCGCGCCTGGAGCAGTCCTACGTCAACAAGGTCGACCAGGCGCGTTTTGAGGCCGGCCTGAAGCGCTACGCCCAGCTGGCGGCGAAGAGCCATCCGCAAGGCCTGGACGCGCTGCTGCCGGCGCCAGGCGCCGTGGCGGCCCTGTACCAGCAGACGCAGCTGGCTGACACGGCCAAGCGCCTGGCCTGGCTGGACAAGGACCAGGCCGCCGTGACCCGCTCCGACGATGCCTTCATGCAGCTGGCCGTCAAGCTGCAGCCGGTGGAACTGGCGCTGGAAGAACGCCGCAAGGAAATCGACGGCAACCTCGAGCGCGTGATTCCGCAATACATGCAGGCCGTGATCGCCTGGAAGAAAACGCAAGGCAAACCCGTCTACCCTGACGCCAACTCGACCCTGCGCGTCACCTACGGCACGGTATCTCCGTACTCGCCGCGCGATGGGCTGACCAAGGGACCGTTCACGACCGTGGAAGGCATCGTCGAGAAAGTCACGGGCAAGGCCCCGTTCGAAGCGCCGCAAGGCTTGATCGACGCCGTCAAGCAAAAACGCTACGGCCAGTTCCGCGATCCGGCCCTGGGCACGGTTCCTGTCAACTTCCTCACCAGCGCCGACACCACGGGCGGCAATTCCGGCTCGGCCGTGATGAACAAGCGCGGCGAGCTGATCGGCCTGAACTTCGATTCCACGTATGAATCGATCACCAAGGACTGGTACTTCGACACGGCCATCACGCGCGCCATCCACCTCGACATCCGCTACATGCTGTGGGTGATGAAGGAAGTGGACCACGCGGATAATTTGCTGCAGGAAATGACGATCAAGTATCCTAAGTCTGTGAAAGCTGCCAAGAAGTAATCTTCAGCTTGCGCTAGCGCAAAGCCGCATCCGCCCCAGGGCCGATGCGGCTTTTTTGCGTATGGCCAACTATTTTGAGTTCCATCAATATGCCAGCGCCCACCATGGTTAGCATGGATCAGGGAAACTATGCGATGGAGGCAACATGGATGATGGCGAGCTGGCAGACGATCTGGCGCGGCTTTTCGGAGCGGGCCGGGGCGTCCAGGAGAGCCGCTTGCTGCGCATGGATTTTCCGCGCGAGGACGGTCCGCCCGATACCGCGCTGCTGGTCAACAGCTTGCGGGCACGCGAGGAAATGTCACGCGACTTCCGCTTCGAGGCCGAACTGCTGTCCGACAATCTCCACATTCCCCTGACTGCGATGATGGGGCGCATGGTCACGATTTCGCTGGTGCGCGACGACGGCAGCTTGCGCTATTTCAATGGTTATGTCGGCGAATTTCGCCTGTTGCGCAGCGATGGCGGCTTCGCCTTCTACCGGATGGTGCTGCAACCCTGGCTGGCGTTGTCCAGGCTGCGCATGGACAACGTCTCGTTCCACGAACGCACGGTCGTCGACATCAGCGAAACGACCTTCGAGCATTATTGGCAGCGCGACTGGCAAAACCGGCTGCATGAGGAAAAAGCGATATTAAGCTGCGCCAACCAGCATAATGAAACCGATTACAACCATCTGCACCGGCGCTGGGAAGACCAGGGTATCCATTACTGGTATGAACATCGCGCCGACGGCCATACGCTGTGTCTGGGCGACAATACCTGGCTGAGCGACAGCATCGATCCCAGCGACGGCCATGCCAGTGCAGCCGACGAGATGGCGTTTCGCAGCGGCGCGGGCTCGCTGGAGCGCGACGGCATACGCGATTGGCAGGCAATACGGAAGATCGCTTCAGGCTCGCTCACGCTGGCCAGCTTCAACTACAAGCATCCGTATGCCAGCCGCGCCAGCGGCCATGCGCTGCACCAGCAGGGCGACGTGTTTGCCCATGAACTGTATCAAAACACCGGCTATGGCTATGCCGGCATGGGCGACGGCGAAGCGCTGGCGCAACGCCGCCTGGAGGAACGTAACTGCGAGGCGCAATACTTCGACGCTGGCGGCAATCACCGCTGCGCCCAGGCCGGGCGCAGTTTCACGCTGGGCGGCCACTTCAGCGGCACGCCATCCGTGCCGGCCAGAGGTGAAGCGGCGCGCCCGGACATCGGCGCGCGCGAATACCTGATTCTGTCGGTCGATCATGTCGCCAGCAACAATTACCAGGCAGGTACGGGCGCGAAGTCGCATTATGAAAACCGTTTTCGCTGCATCCGCAAGAGCATCCGCTGGCATCCGGGGCGGCAGTTCAACAGCACGCCTTGCGCCTTGCCCGGCGTGCAGACGGCGATCGTCACCGGCCCGGCAGGCGAAACCATCCATACCGACGGTCTGGGCCGGGTGAAGGTGCAGTTTCACTGGGACCGCCTGGGCAAGTTCGACGCGGGCAGTTCGCCTTGGATCCGGGTCATGACGCCATGGGCGGGCCAGGCGTTCGGCCAGATCGCACTGCCGCGCATCGGCCAGGAAGTGCTGATCCAGTTTCTCGACGGCAATATCGACCGTCCCGTCATCGTCGGCGCGGTGTACAACGGCAACCATGTGCCGCCGTGGAATTTGCCGGGGCAATGCATGCTGGGCGGCTGGCGCAGCGCCGAGCTGATGCCTGGCGGCGGCTGCGGCGTGCGCGGCAACCAGCTGGTGTTTGATGACACGCACCAGGGCATCCAGGCGCAACTGAAAAGCGATCATCAGCACAGCCAATTGTCGCTCGGCTGCATCAGCCGCATCGAGGACGCCAGCGGGCGCAAGGATGCGCGTGGCGAGGGCTGGGAACTGGCGTCGGACGCCTGGGGCGTGGCGCGGGCCGGCCGCGGCATGTTGCTGACCACCGAAGCGCGCCCTGGCGCCGCCTCGCATATCAAGAGCATGGATGAAACCTTGCGCCGGTTGGCCGAGGCTGCTGAACGGCACAAGGCGCTTGCCGCCCTGGCGCAGCATTACGGCGCGCAAGAAAGCGCCGCCCAGCAGGGTGCCGCCGCCGATGTGCTCAATGCCCAGCATGCCGCGATCAAGGGCGGTGCCGGCAGTGGCGAAAGCGCATTTCCCGAATTATCGAAGCCGCATCTGGTGCTGGCCAGTCCGGCCGGTATCGAAACGACGAGCGCGCAATCGACGCACATCGCCAGTGCCGAGCACACCGCGCTGACGTCCGGGCGCGACCTGTCGCTGGCGGCCGGCGGCGGCCTGTTCGCCAGCATCGGCGCTGCGCTGCGCCTGTTCGTCCACAAGGCTGGCATGAAACTGATCGCCGCAGCCGGCCCGGTGCAGATCGCGGCGCAAACCGATACGGTCGATATCGTCGCCCACAAGGTGCTGGAATTGATCAGCCAAGCCGACTGGGTGCATATTCGCGGCCGCAAAGGCGTGCGCCTGCATGGCGCCGATTGCATGCTTGAAATTAGCGACAAGGTCCAGTTTTTTACCGCGTCTCCGACGCTGTTCCATGGAAACCTGGAAACCTTGGCGCCCAAGAACCGGCCGCAACCGGAGCTGGAGCCGCCCGTCGCGCCGGCAGCGGGGCAATTGCAGCATACGATACAGGCCCATGCGGATGGCGGGCTATATCGGTGGCCATGCTCAATGTCAGCGCGTTTGACAAGGACCGCTGGCGCTACCGTGAAATCTACATCCATTCCAAATTGATGCTGGTCGACGACGCGTTCATGACGCTGGGCAGCGCCAACCTGAACCAGCGCAGCATGGCCGTCGACAGCGAGATCAATATCGCCACCGTCGACCACCGCGTGGCCCGCGATTTGCGCAAGCGGGTGTGGCGCATGCATAGCGGGGGATTGGTTGATGGAGGGGGCGGGACGAAGGCGGAGATTGTGGATGCTTTTGAGAAGTGGGTGGAGCTGATGGGCGCAAATCGCCGAAAAAAATGGGATAAATCTGAAAATGCAATATTAAAAAAAATGACTGGTTTCCTGCTGCCATTGGAAGACAAACGCAGCTCCACCATACGTCTGGGTTGATCATGAATAAGAAAAGTATCGTCTTTTTTCGCCTGCCATTTCTTGCGTTGGCAGTTCTTCTCTTTGTTCCTTTGATTGCCTGCAAAATGCCTAACGACAAAGTCCTGCCACGTAACCAAAGCCTGCCCCTCTTCAATCCGCATGTTTCGGATTTTATTTGTGAAACCGAGGCAAGCAAGGTGCCGCCCATCGATGCTCAAGCCGAGGACTGGTTTCTTGAAGCGCGCGCCATGGAAGATCCCGAAATTTTCGTGGAAGACCGCGATTACAAAAAAATCGTCGCTCTGACGCATCAGGCGGCAGAGCGATTGCACTGGAAGGCGATGCTCAATCTGGCCAGTCTGTATGTGGAAGGACGCGATCCTTTATATGGTGAGGAAGAAGCGGTGCAACTGGTGGAAAAGGCGATGCGGCTGGGCATACCGGCGGCCTATGACCGGATGGGAACGTATTATGCGAATGGCACGGGTGTCAACGGCGACATCACTCGCGCTTATGCCTTCTGGCAAAAGGCGGCGCAGATGGGTAACCCGCAAGCGCTGGGTTTTTTAGGAGAAAAACTCACTGCGGGGAAGGATTATCCAGGTGCTGAAATGTGGGGGAATATTCCTGTGGCAATCAAGATGATGGAGTGCGCGCTGGGGCAGGGATATGGCCCATCCGCATATGATTTATCTTATTTATATGTTGTAGTAAGAACGCCTGACGGCACGTCTGATGGGGAAAGAACCACTGAAACCAAAGAACGTGCTTTGCAGGTATTACATACCGGAGTAAGGCTGGGCTGCGAGAAATGCGCAAACAAACTCACGATTGAATTCGGCGATCCGTTAACGTTACGGCGTACTTAGTCGTGCCCTCGGCTTCAACCCCAATCGCCGCTTCCCCAACCTCGATAAAATCCTGCCATTGCCACCAGCCGATCTGCCGCCGTGGGATGGTCAACGAAAGAGCCTGCTCGACGCCGCCATGGGTGTCCGCCCGCCGCCCGCCACCCCGCAGCCAGGCGCCGCCGCGCTGTTACAAAAACCATACTTCCTGGCCGCCGACTATGCGCTGCGTCCCACCGGCGTGCACAGCGACGCACCGACTGCGCCGTTTTCCGCATATTGGCAACCTGCAGCCGGGCAGGGCTTGACGGAGCCGGCCCGACTATTTCACAAAGGCGAAGCGTTCCGCCATTTCAGCACGCTCGATGCCGATGGGAAGAGCCGTTATGGCTCTGTGGCATGGGCGCAGTGCCTGACGATACGGCACAACCATGGCGCCGTGGAACCGCGCGCGGCGCGCGGTTTGCTGCGCGAGGTGGCGCGGCCCGAGCCATGGTTGAGCTGCGCTTGCGACCAGGCCTGTCCGGTCAGCGGCGTCTGGCAACCGTGGGTGGCGGCCGACCATCCGCTGCAGGCCATCGTCAACCAGTACTGGCGCCAGGCGTGGCTGACCCAGGGCGCGCCGTTCCCGCGACCGCGCCGCGACTGGCTGCTCGATTTGCCTGACGACGAGGTGACGTGGCATTTGATGGATGTGTCCCTTCCTGATCTTGGATAAGGCAATGGATAGCAATCAATCCAGCATGGCTGGCACAAGAGGACGCCTTGCGTCGCTTATTGTCTTGTGCTGCCTGCTTGCCTGCAAAATGCCAGACGACAAAGTCTTGCCGCGCAACCAAAGCCTACCCCTCTTCAATCCGCATGTTTCGGATTTCATTTGTGAAATCGAATCGAACAAGGTGCCGCCCATCGATGCCCAAGCCGAGGACTGGTTCCTCGAAGCGCGCGCCTTGGAAGATCCCGAAATTTTCGTGGAAGACCGCGATTACAGAAAAATCATCGATCTGACGCGTCAGGCAGCGGAGCGATCACACTGGAAAGCGATGCTCAATCTGGCCAGTCTGTATGTGGAAGGACGCGATCCTTTATATGGTGAGGAAGAAGCGGTGCAACTGGTGGAAAAGGCGATGCGGCTGGGCGTACCGGCCGCCTATGACCGGATGGGAACGTATTATGCGAATGGCACGGGTGTCAACGGCGACATCACTCGCGCTTATGCCTTTTGGCAAAAGGCAGCACAGATGGGTAATCCTCAAGCGATGGATTTTTTGTCAGATAAACTAAATGTAGGTCCTGCAAATGAAGGCGCAGGGTATTGGGCTAATATTCCTGTTGCAATAAAGATGATGGAATGTGCATTTTCCCAGGGGTACGGACCAGTTGCATATAATTTATCTTACATGTATGCCTCCCCGAGAATGGCCACAGGGAGAGTTAGCGGGCCGCGTACGCCAGAAACTAAAGCACTTGCTCTTAAAGTTCTACATGAGGGCGTAGCATTCGGCTGCGAGAAATGCGCAAACAACGTTACGGCGTACTTAGTCGTGCCCTCGGCTTCAACCCCAATCGCCGCTTCCCCAACCTCGATAAAATCCTGCCATTGCCACCAGCCGATCTGCCGCCGTGGGATGGTCAACGAAAGAGCCTGCTCGACGCCGCCATGGGTGTCCGTCCACCGCCCGCCACCCCGCAGCCAAGCGCCGCGTCGCTGTTGCAAAAACCATATTTCCTGGCCGCCGACTAAGCGAAGCGCAGCGTCCCGCCGGTTTGCCGTCCCGGCATCGCGCGCACTGTTCACGCGCCACAGCCTGCCGCATGGGCTGCGCCACGTATAATTCCTCGCACTATCCACCGCTATTCTTTTTCGACAGGTTCCCATGCCCCAGACTCCCGATTTGCCGCCGGATTGGCACGCGTTTGAAACTGCATACGACGTTGAAGCAAGCTGGTTCAGGCTGGCCCATGCATCGCTGGCGCTGCTGGGCGCGTCCGCTTTCAAGGATCAGGCATTTTCAGCCTTTGCCTTCAATGCCGTATCGTTCCCGTCCATTTCTCTGAGCTTCGACACCGATCCCGGTAACAGGGCGCGCGATTACTATCCTCCTGACTGGTCCAACGAGTGCATGGAAGCCGATGTGCCGGAAATCGGGCAATTATGGGAGGAGGGCCACGCAAGGATCGAAGATGCTTTAAGCGAGCTGATCGACGCCGCCGATGACGAGCTGCTCTGCGCCATCGAGGAAGGCTATCTGCACAGCCTGAGGAAAACCATGGTGCGGCTGGAAACGAGCCGTGCTTTCGAGCAGATCAAGACGTGCGCGCCGTTCTGGACCGTGGTCACGCAAATCGATGCCGATACGGATGAAGAGGAGCGCCTGCTCGACCAGGTGCGCCAGGGCCTTCTGGCGTGAGCGTTATATCAAGGCTTGCCAGGCCTTCACTTCCCCGTCCGTGAGCGCCGGCCCCCAGCCGCCGCGCAGCGCCGCATCGTGCTGCGCATAGTGCCCAAGCTGCGGCAGCGCCACGTCATGCCGGACGCAGATGGCAAAAACGGCTTCCAGCTGGCGCCGGCTTGCTGGAAGGTCATCGCCATGCCAGGTGCAGGCGCTCGTTTCCAGCACATGCTGCACCAGTTCTTCCAGCGTGCCGCGCAGGTGCCCGGGCATGGCCATGCTTACCTCGGCGGGCCAGGGATCGCCCATGCCCGTCACGGCCAGGGAAGCAAAGCCCCGTTCCCAGGCTGCAAACTCTCCAGGCGCGAGCTGCGCCACTTCCCACACGTGAGCGGCGAACGCGGACAGGGCGGGATGATCCATGTCAAAGCGCCGGCAAAAGCGTTGCAGGCACGTGACGGCAAGGCATTGCCTGGCGATCAAGGAGAGCGCGTCTATCGCTATATTGTGCATGAATCATCAGCTCCTGAAAATGGCGCCTGCCGGTAACCGAGTCAATTTGACGGTATTGCGCTTGTCCCGCCTGGCAAGGCAGCCTGCCGCAGCGCTTCCAGCGGCAGCTGGAAGAAGCGCGGCACCATGGCCGGCGACAGGTTGTCGCCGCCGTCGGCCATGGCCAGGCGGCCACTGAGCAGCAGCATCACGTAGCCGTGGCCCAGCGACCAGCCGGCGCTGGCGGCGGCCTTGTCCCAGCGCGCATCGAGACCCGCCTCGCGCACGGCCGCGCCCGCCGTCTGCAGCACGTACTGGAAACAGGCCTGCGCCGCCTCCTGCAGGACGGGAAACTGGCGCACGTCCTGGTGCTCGAACATCAGCCGGTAGTGGGCGGGCGCGGCCAGGGCGAATTCGATGTATTGCTGGCCCAGCAGCTGAAAGCGCTGTTCGGCGGGCAGGCTGCCCGGCGGCGGCAGCTGCGTTTCCCATTTCCGTATCAGGCTGGCGAAGCCGGCCGCCGCCACCTCGGCCAGCAGGGCTTCCTTGCTGGGAAAGTGGCGGTACACGGCGGCGGCCGAGACGCCCACCGTGCGCGCCAGTTCGCGCAGCGACAGGGCGGCGTCGCTCTGCTGCGCCAGTTGCGCGATGGCGGCGCCGACCAGGGTGTCGCGCAGCTTGCCGTGATGATAGCTTGTCATTGCTGTTGTCATTCGATGTTATCGCTGTTCACATTGTCGTGTATGATGGGCATGTTATCACTGAAAACATGGAGAGCACATGCATGAGATGAACATTGCCGTCCGTACCGTGGACTTGCCGTCGGGCGCCAGCATCGCCCCGTTGTATCCTGGCAGCAACCTGGCCGACGCCTACGCCGTCGACTTGCCGACGGCGCAGGCGCGCCAGATGGACATGCAGAGCCTGGCGCGCCAGCTGCTGGGCAAGCAGCCGGGCTGGGCGCACAAGCTGATGGTGCTGCGCGACGCCATCGTGGCGCGTTTCGGCATCCGGACGGCAAAACAGATGGAAGCGCGGCCCGGCAAGCGCATCGGCATTTTCCGCATCTATGCCGTCAGCGACGACGAGATCATCCTGGGCGAGGATGACAGCCACCTGGACTTTCGCCTGTCGGTGCTGCGCAATCGTGACGCGGGCCGGCATGGCAGCGTCACCGTCTCCAGCGTCGTGCATTGCCACAACCGGGTGGGGCGCGCCTACATCCTGCTGATCCGCCCGTTTCACAAGCTGATCGTGCGGCATTCGCTGGCGCGCGCGGCCAGGGCGGGCTTCGCCTGAGGCGGGGAGGGGCGGACGGCAAGGGCAATCTTGCTTATTCATGGCCGGTATTGCATACTGCACCACCAGCCTCATCACGATTCCCATGAACGATACGCTTCTCCTGCTGGGTTTTGCCACCACGCCGCTTGAACTGATTTCCTTTGTCCTGGCACTGACAACCGTTGCGCTGAACATCCGCCAGAATCACTGGGCGTGGCTGTTCGCCATCATTTCCTCGGCCGCCTACGGTTTCGTGTTTTTCGAATCGCGCCTGTATGGCGACATGGCCTTGCAGCTGCTGTTCATCAGCGTCTCGTTCTGGGGCTGGTACCAGTGGCTGCATCCGACCAGCGGCGGCAAGACCTTGCCCGTCACGCGGCTGGGCATGCGCGGCTGGCTGGGCAGCGCCCTGGCGTGGCTGGCGGGCTTTGTGCTGCTGGCCTGGCTGCTGACCTCGACCGACACGGACGTGCCTCACGCGGACGGTTTCCTCACGGCTGGCAGCCTGGTGGGGCAATTCCTGCTGTCGCGCAAGAAGCTGGAAAACTGGATCGTCTGGATCGTCGTCGACGTGCTGTACGTGTGGCTGTACCTGCACAAGGACCTGACCCTGACGGCCATCCTGTATGCCGTGTTTGTCGTGATGGCCACGATCGGCTTGCTGGCGTGGAAAAAAGCGGCGCCGGCCGCGCCCGATGCAATGGTCCTCAAGTGATGGGCCGCTGCGTGCGCGTGGCCATCCTGGGCGCGGAATCGTCGGGCAAGTCGACCCTGGCGGCCGCCCTGGCCGAGCGCTACGGCACCGTCTGGGTGCCTGAGTATTTACGTGAATTCGTCGCCACGCAGGGCAGGGTGCCCGTGGCGGAAGACCAGTATGGGATTGCGCGTACGCAAGTTGAACGCGAAGCGGCCGCGGCCGCACAGGCGGGCAACTTCCTGTTCTGCGACACGACGCCCTTGATGACGGCGGTCTACAGCCGCCATTATTTCAATGGCGCCGATGCGCAACTGGCGGCGCTGGCCGATGCCGCGCACTACGATGTGACCTTGGTAACGGCGCCCGACAGCCCGTGGGTGGCCGACGGCTTGCAGCGCGAGTCCGAAGCAGTGCGCCAGCTGATCTACCGCTACCTGCTCGACGAGCTCGACGCGCGCGGCATCGCCTATCACGTGCTGCGCGACAGCCTGGAGGCGCGCCTGGAACAGGCGGCGCCCTTGCTGCAGCAGGCGCTCGCTGCAGCGCCTGCCATTTCCCTCAATTAAAAATCGAACTGCGCCGACACCTTGAACGTGCGGCTGGCGCCCGGATACAGATAGCCGTCCGATTCCGGCGTCACGTCGCGCCAGAAGAACTTGTCGGCCACGTTGTTGACGGCGGCGCGCAGCACGGCGCGGGTGCCGGCGATGCGCGTGGCGTAAGCGGCGCCCAGGTTGAACACGTGGTATGACGGCACGAAAGTCGTGTTGTTGTACTCAAACGCTTTCTTGCCTGCATATTCCCAGCTGCCATTGACGCTCAGGCCCGCCACCTGCTGCACGGCGTAGTTCGCATGCACGGCCGCCTTGAAGGCGGGCACGTTCGGCACGCGCTTGCCGTCGAGGTCGGCACTGCCCGTGCCCGACTGCTGGCTGTTCAGGGCCGTCACGGAAGCGCCCAGGCTCAGGTTGGCGCTTGCCTTGCCCTGGGCCGACAATTCCAGGCCGCGGTGCTGGGCCTGGCCTTCGCGCACGAAGTAGCCGGCCGTGTTCTGGAATTCCAGGCCCTTGCGGATCTGGAACAGGCTGGCCGCCAGCATGAAGTCCGGCGTCACATCCATCTTGGCGCCCAGTTCGATCTGCTTCGAGCGGCTCGGCGACAGCTCTTCGTTGGCATTCATCGCCTTGCGGTCGGCCGTGCCGCCATGTTCCATGCCCTGCGAATAGGCCGCATACACGGATACATTGTCGAGCGGGGTGTAGACGAGCGATACATTCGGCAGCAGGAAATCGTGCTTGGCGCGGATTTCCGTATCGGCCTTCAATACATACTGGTAGCCATCGACATTGATATGGCGCAAGCCGCCATGCAGCTTCCAGTTCGGCGCCAGGCTGACGATGTCCTGCACGAAAACGGAGTTTTCCGTATCCTTGCGCACCAGGCGCACGGGGCCCGTGACGCCGGGCGACGTGCCGACGATCTGCGGCTGGTAGATGTTGCTCACGCCCACCCAGTCGTACACGTACAGGCCGGCGCGGTCCTTGCGGCGGAAGGTCGACACGCCGGCCGTGAAGTCATGGCGCAGCGAGCCGGTGGCGAACTTGCCCTGGATCATGGCTTGCGCGCTCAGCGGCTTTTTCGTTTCGCCCAGGCTGCGGTAGTCATATACGTCGTAATCGCCATTGCCGCAGAAGCCGGGGTACAGGTCCTGTCCGCTGCAGCCGTAAGGGAAGGCCGTGTAATCGTCGCGCTTGAACGAGTGCTGGTTGGCCGACAGGGTGGCGCGCCAGTCCTCATTGAAGGCGTACTGGAAGCGCAGGCCGATATTGCTGGTGACGGTTTCCACGGGGCGCGTCCACGGCTGCAGGTTGAGCATGGCGTCGGCGCTGATGCCGGTTGGCAAGGTTTTATTGTTCAGCAGCTGGAAGCCGGGCGCCGTCGCCTGCGCCTTGTCCTGGTAATCGGCGTCCAGTTGCAGCAGCGCTTGCGGCGAAATCTGCCAGTCGAAGGCGCCGGAAATGAACTTGCGGTTGCCGTCCGCGCCCTTGATGTAGGAGCGCAGGCGCTCGGCCGCCACGTTGACCCGGTAGCCGAAGCGCGTGTCTTCCAGGCGGCCGCCCAGGTCGACGGCGCCGTACAGGGTGCCCCGCTCGCGCGCTTCCACGGTCACCGTGCGCAGCGGTGCGGCGGTCGGGCGCTTGACGATGAAGTCGATCACGCCGCCCGGCGCGGCCACGCCCGCCTGCAAGCCGGCCAGGCCTTTCAGCACTTCGATGCGTTCCTTGTTTTCCAGCGGAATTTGCGTGTCGCCGGGAATGGCCACGCCATCCTTGCGATAGCTGGAATTGTTGTCGAGCTTGAAGCCGCGGATGGTGAACTGTTCCGCATAGCCGACGGCGTTGTAGGCATCGTTGATGCTGGCGTCGAGCCTGGCGGCATCGCTGAGATTGCGGATTTGCAAGTCCTGCATGTCTTTCTGCGAAATGACGGTGACGGACGCCGGCGTCTGCAGCAGCGGCGCATCGCTAAAGCCGCCCACGGAGGCGCGCTTGGCAGCCGGCGCCTTGCTGGCCGTGACGACGACTTCGGCCATGCTTTGCGCCTGCGGCTCGGCGGCTTCGGCGGCGTCATTCGCTGCAAAGGCAGGCGCGGCAAACGCGTGCAGGATGGCCAGGGTCAGGACGGAAACAGATAAATTCGGTGTGGACATAGATTGCTCGTGGTTCAAGCCGTCTCGGGAAAGAGCACGGCAGGCTGCTTGTTCGGCTGGCGCCAACGCAGGAGCTATCAAAGGAGGGAGGTACTTTGCGCTTTCCTTCGCTGGCATTATCCAGATCAGGTACGAAGGGTATCTCTCACCCGGATAACTGCTCCAGGACCCCTAGCGAAATGACAGCTTAGCATGAAGCACGGCCGCTTGTCCCGCCGGCTGACCGTTTTACAACACAGTGGCGTGAATTTGCAAACTGCGCTACAGGCTCAGTTCCAGCACCTTGCGGCTGACGGCGGGCGTCACTTCGCGCTGTTCGCCCAGCGCCGTCATGCCGTGCGCTTCCAGGGCGGCCACGACGGCGTCCACGCTCGCATGGTTCAGGCCGTAGTCGGCCAGGCGCGTCTTGACGCCCATGTGGCGGAAGAAGAATTCCGTGCGCGCGATGGCCGCCTCGATGCGGCCGTCCTCGTCGCCGCCATCGAGGCCCCACACGCGGGCCGCATATTGCAGCAGCTTGGCGCGCTTGGCCTGCTTGCGCACGCGCAACATGCTGGGCAGGATGATGGCCAGCGTCTGCGCATGGTCAAGCTCGTACAGGGCCGTCAATTCGTGGCCGATGGCGTGCGTGGACCAGTCCTGCGGCACGCCCACGCCGATCAGGCCGTTCAAGGCCAGGGTGGCGCTCCACATCACGTTGGCGCGCACGTCGTAGTCGTCCGCGTGCGACAGCGCTTTCGGGCCTTCCTCGATCAGGGTCAATAAAATGCCTTCGGCGAAACGGTCCTGCACGGACGCGTTCACAGGGTAGGTCAAATACTGTTCCATGACATGCGCAAACGCATCGACGACGCCATTGCCCACCTGGCGCAGCGGCAAGGTGAACGTCTTCGACGGGTCCAGCACGGAAAATTTAGGATACACCTTGCGGCTCATGAACGAGCGCTTTTCCTGCGTGGCCTTGCGCGTGATCACGGCCGAGCCATTCATTTCCGAGCCCGTGGCCGGCAAGGTCAGGACGGTGCCGAAGGGCAGGGCCGCTTCGACGATCTTGCCGCCTTTGGCCAGGATGTCCCACGCCTCGCCCTCGTGCAGGGCGGCGGCGGCGATGAACTTGGTGCCGTCGACCACGGAGCCGCCGCCGACGGCCAGCAGGAAGTCGATGCGCTCGCTTTTCACCATGGCCACGGCCTGCATCAGGGTTTCATAGCTGGGATTGGGTTCGATGCCGGCAAATTCCAGCACCGTGTGGCCGGCCAGCGCCGCCCTGACTTCATCGTAGACGCCGTTTTGCTTGATGCTGCCGCCGCCGTAGGTCATCAGGACCCGCGCCTGCGGCGGGATCAGGCCGGCGATGGCGGCGATCTGGCCCTGGCCGAAGAGGATTTGCGTCGGATTGTAAAAATCGAAATTGAACATGGGGCTCCCGCTGCCGAGGTTGAGGCTGTTGCCGAGCCATGATTATGGCCGAACGGGTGGAATCGTGTCGTGGACGCTTGAGCTTTTCGTCCGCGCGGTGGAGAATGCAGCCGATGTCACCACCACGCGAAAAGGAATGCGCATGACCACCGTCCCACTGGAAGAATCCGGCCTGCCGGCCACGGCGCTCGACATGCACCGCGCCATCGGCGCCGCCATCGCCGCACTGCAGGCGCTGGACTTGAACGGCCAGCGCTTCGAGGCCTGCACGGACCCGGAACTGCGCCGCGTACTGGCCCATGCGGGCGACACGAGCCGCAAGGAAGTGGCGATGCTGCTCGAATGGATGCGCCGCCGCGATGCGCGCCTGGACGGGGCCATGAAGGAGGCGCTGTTCAAGGCGGGGCCGATTGTTGCCCAATATCATTATGACGAGAAAATTTTGTAACTATCGGTTTGTTGCTGTAACGTACCATGCGCCACATGCGCATCGTTTCGCGTAGACTGTGCCCCGAACACGATTTTGGGGGAGTTTGCAACGATGAGATCATTACCATACCGAGAAGGCAGCTGGTTTGCCGTGCCCTTGCCGGGCGGCGGCTATGCCGTCGGCGTGGTGGCGCGCAGGGCGCCTGCCGGGCGCATCATGCTGGCGTATATGTTCGGGCCCAAGCGCGACAGCTTGCCGAGCCTGGAAGAGCTGGAAGGCTTGCGGCCGGAGCAGGCCGTGCGCCGCCTGCGCACGGGCGACATGGCCCTGCTCAACGAGCGCTGGCCCCTGCTGGGCGACAGCCGCCACTGGGAGCGCGACGCCTGGCCCATGCCGGCCTTTATCCGCCGCAATGAATCCTTGCAGCGCGCCTGGCGCGCCAGTTATGCGGACGCCGACCCTGCCAAGCTGAACCGCGAGGAATCGATCCCCTTCGACACGCCCGGCATGGAAAGCGATTCCCTGTACGGCTACGGGGCAACGGAATTGCTGATGAATAAATTGCTGGCGCCGGAGCAGGCGTCGGCGTGATGGCTGTCGGGCGGCGTTGGTGCCGGAGCCTGCATCGGACGGCGTAGGTCGGATTAGCGAGGCCTTGCCTCGCCTAATCCGACAACATTGTTGGCCAAGGCCGCTGGTGCTGTCGGCTTACGCGCTTTGCGCTAAGCCGACCTACGCCGCTTATGCCGCTTATGCCGCCGGCAAGCTGATCTGGAACGCCAGGCCGCCGCCTTCGCGGTTGCGCACCTGCAATTCGGCGCCATGGCGCAGCAGCACGCGGTCGACGATGGCCAGGCCCAGACCGGCGCCGTTGGCTTGCCCGCGCGCCGTGTCGAGGCGAGTGAACGGCTTCATCAGTTGCTCGATCTTTTCCGCCGGCACGCCCGCGCCATGGTCCTGCACCTCGATGATCACCTTTTTCGCGCCGTGGCTGGTGCGCACGTGGCAGGCGATGTCGATTTCCGTCATCTCGCTGCCCGGCGTCTTGCCATAGCGGCGCGCATTCTCGATCAGGTTGTTGAGCACGCGGCGCAAGTCGGTGGGATTGCCCATCGCATGCGCGCCTTCGGCAATTTCGGCATTGATCTTCACGTCGGGCAGGCGCATGGCTTCGCGCGTCATGTCGGCCAGCAGGCCGCTCAGGTCCACGTCCGTGAAGCTTGACGCTTCCGTCGGCTTGGCGTAGTCGAGGAACTGGCCGATGATGGCGTCCATTTGCCCGATATCGGACTGGATGCCTTCGCGCGCCTCGTCCGACAGGTTGGCCATCTCCACTTCCAGCTGCATGCGCGCCAGCGGCGTGCGCAAGTCGTGCGAAATGCCGGCCAAAATCACGGCGCGGTCCGACTCCACCTGTTTCAGATCATCGACCATCTGGTTGAAGCTGCGGTTCGCCTCGATGATCTCGATCGGGCCTTTTTCCGGCAGCGGCGCCGGCTGCTTGCCCTTGGCGATGTCGCGCGCGGCCGCCGTCAGACGCGACAGCGGCAGATTGATCAGGCTGGAAATGATGGCCGCGCCCAGCAGCGACAGCAGCGATACCAGGCTGGCCCAGCCCAGCCACTGGAAGCCCGTCAGGCCGCGCAGGCGTTCGCGGTCCAGCATCAGCCAGTATTCGTCGTCGTCGATCTTGAAGCTGACCCAGAAGCCGGCCACGCCGTTGACGCGCGCGGAAAAGCGCGTGTCCTTGCCCAGCTTGGCCTTCACCAGGGCCTCGATGTCGGGCATCAGGTAATTGTCGGGCGGCGGCTCGATGCGGTCGTCCTCTTCCAGCGAGAAGATGCGGATGCCTTCGTTGCTGACGAGGTCGAACAGCAGCTCGCGCCGCAGCTCGGGGGCCGAGTGCGTCAGCGCCGCATGCGTAATGGTGACGACGGAAATGATCTGGGCGGAAATCTGCTGCGCCTGCGGCTCGCGCTGGATGACGGAAATCATGCCGATCCAGGTGATCATGCTGACCGTGGTCAAAGTACCCAGCAGCAAAAAGGTGCGCCAGAACAGGCCGCTTTTCAGCCGCGCCAGGCTGATATCGGGAACAAGCTTCATCATGCCTCGCCAGCGATCAGCGCGGCTGTCCGTCCGGGATGAAGACGTAGCCGAGGCCCCACACGGTCTGGATGAACAGCGGACTCGACGGGTCAGGCTCGATCAGCTTGCGCAGGCGCGAAATCTGCACGTCCAGGCTGCGGTCGAACACTTCGTATTCGCGTCCGCGCGCCAGTTCCATCAGTTTTTCGCGCGACAGGGGCTGGCGCGCATGGCGGGCAAACACTTTCAGCACGGAAAACTCGCCCGTGGTCAGCGGCACCGTTTCGCCATTCTTTTTCAGGGTGCGCGTGCCCAGGTCCAGCACGAAGTCGCCGAATTCGAAGGTTTGCGGCGTTTCCGACGGCGCGCCCGGGATTTCATCGGGACCTTTGCGGCGCAGCACGGCGCCGATGCGGGCCACCAGCTCGCGCGGATTGAACGGCTTCGGCAGGTAGTCGTCGGCGCCCATTTCCAGGCCGACGATGCGGTCCACGTCCTCGCCCTTGGCCGTGAGCATGATGATCGGCGTCTGGTCGCCCGCGCCGCGCAGGCGGCGGCAGATGGACAGGCCGTCTTCGCCCGGCAGCATCAAATCGAGCACCAGCAGGTCGTAGCGCTCGCGCAGCCACAGCTTGTTCATGGCAGTGGCGCTCTCGGCCGTAAAGACATTGAAGCCCTGCTCGGTCAGGTAGCGGCGCAGCAAGTCGCGCAGGCGCACATCGTCATCGACCACCATGATTTTTGCCTGGTGGCCGTGGATCGATTGCGTAGTCGTGTTGCTGCCGGATGTGGAGGTTGTGGTCATTTAGGGTGTCGTGTTATCTTATATTGGTTGCTATAGTAGCGCCTCGCGCGGCGCTCACAAGGGGCTGCGGCGACCCATTACAAACTGTTACAAACTTTACCCAATTACTCTTACTGCACCGTGTAAAGCATCATACACTGGGGCCACAGTGGAAATCAGCTTTAGTTTATACGGCATTGCGGAAGAGGAACTCAATGAATATCATTACCCAAAAAATTCACGCCGCTCCCAGCGCACGGGTCTCCGCACGCGCCTTCTTTGCCACGCTGGTGCTGTCCACGTTCGTTGTCTGCGCCATGTTTGCGGCCAGCCTGGCGCATGCGCAAAACCAGCCGCCGCCGCGCCGCGATGAACAGCAGCAAATGCAGGCCCAGCGCTATGAGCAGGTACAGCGCAGCAGCAATGATACGCGACTGCGCGAACAACGTGACGCACGCAGTTTCGACACGCGCGCCGAAGAGCAGCGCCGCGCCAGCGAAGGCGCCGACGCCTCGCGCCGCACGGGCCGCATGACGCCCGACGAGCGCCGCGACCTGCGCCGCCAGATCAACGAAGTGGGGCAGGATATTTACTCGAATCCGCCGCGCCGTTGATGACATCCGGCAATACCTACTGCGCGTCGCGACTTGTGGCCTGCGATGCTCACTGTACTAAAGTACAGTTCTGCTTCTCGGCCACAATTCACTTCCGCTCGCTATGGTCTTGCCAGATGTCGTGACTTTACCTGAAACATCCATCTCCATTTTTCATTCCCATGTTTGTTGCGTCAGGATTATGTTAATCCGGCACGCCGCCACGCCCCGTGATATTGTTCCAATGCACTGAAGCAATTCTCTGAATTTGTTGCTTGGGGAGGCAAATGGTGAGCGACGACGACACGCCCGTTCCTGATGCGGCCCAGGCGGCCGGTTTGCCGCACGGCCTTGTCCAGCGCGACGGGGGCGTGTTCCTCGACCTGTCGCTGGCGCCCGCGCAATTGCGCGCCGCCGTCGGCCAGCTGTTCCAGTCGGGGCAGCTGCTGGCCGGCCTCGATTACGCGCTGTTCCTGCTGACCCTGTTTCACGCCCCCACGCCCCGCGCCGCGCCCAAGGGCGAAGCCCTGCTGCGCATTGCCGCCCGCGTGGCGCCGTTCCCGCCCCAGCGCCGCCTGCTCTACAAGCAAGTCAAGATCTGCGGCGACAGCGCCGAGTTTTACTTTGAAACCCTGCCTGCCGACGCGGACGGCCAGGCGCCGGCACGGCGCGAATTCGACGAGCTGGTGGCCGACCTGTGGGGCAAGGGCGTGCGCTACGGCATTGATGCGGCTGCCGTGCGCGCCATTCTCGGCAGCGGCAAGGCCGAGCGCATCACGGTGGCGCGGGCGTTGCCGCCGCAGCCGGGGCGCGACGCCCGGCTGGCCGAAGTGTCGCAGGGCATACACCGTAACGACGCGCCGCGCGAGCGCCCCGACGGCCGGCTGGACTTGCTCAGCTTCAAGAACCGTTTTCCACAGGTGAAAAAACATGCGCGCCTGCTGCGCCTGCTGCCGGGCGCCCCCGGCGTGCCTGGCTACGACCTGGCCGGCAATGTGCTGGCGCCGCCCGCGCCGCTGGAGCTGGACCTGGCCACGGTGGCCGGCGCCGGCACGGCCGTCGAGCATTTCAGCGATGGCGACTTCGTCGTCGCCACGCAGGCTGGTTACGTGAATGTTGATGCGCATGGCAAGATTGCCATCGAAAACAGGATCGTCAGCCGCGAAGGCGTCAGCAGCCGCACCACGGGCAATCTGAAGCTGCGCGCCGCCTACGAGGAATATGGCGACGTGCAGGAGCAGCGCCAGCTCGACGGCAGCGACATCACCATCCATGGCGACGTGTACGGCCATCTGCACTCGCATGGCGGCTTGATTTTGCTACAGCGCAACCTGGTGGGCGGCACGGCGTTCAATGAGCACGGCGACGTGCGCGTCGAGGGCGTGGCGTCCGGCTCCGTGCTGCAGGCCCTGAGCGGCGAGGTGCACCTGAAGCGCGCCGAAAGCTGCGTCATCGCCGGCACGCGCGTGGTGATCGACCATGCCAGCAATTGCGAGATTATTGCCGACGAGGCCATCATCGAGCTGGCCGAAGGCTGCGCCGTGGCGGCGCGCACCATCCGCATCGGCAGCGCCGGCCCGCGCAAGCAGGTGGAAATGCTGCTTTTTCCGCTGGTACCGGACCTGAGCGCCCTGGAGCAACAGATTGCGGAGAGCCTGGCGAAGGCCGCGCAGCACCGGCAGATGCAGCACAAGCGCCAGCAGGAAATCGACGTCATCGCGCAATTGCCCGAAGTGCGCAATTACCTGACGCTGGCCGGCCAGCTGCGGCACGGCGAGCGGCAGCTGCAGCCAACGCAACAGTTGCAGTACGACAAGCTGGCCGCGCGCATCGCGCCCGTCCTGAAGGAAGTGGCGCGCCTGCGCGTGGAGGTGAAGCAGTCGGAAATCCTGCACGCGCAGATGCTGGCCCTGGTGGAACAGCTGCGCCATGAGCGGCAGGCGACGGCCGGCCAGTCGCGCTGCGTCCTGGGCCTGGTCGACGGCGAGACGACGGTGCGCGCCATGGTCGCGCCGCCCGGGCCGGCCAAGGTCTACGACCGGCCGCCGAAAGAGATCAAGGCCCTGCTGCGCAGCGCCACGCCGGCCACGCAGCCCGTGTTTGCGGACAGCGCGGGCAGCCTGGACTGGACGTATGCGCCGCCGTAGCGATTAATCCGTGACCCTGCCGCGCGACTGTTTGAGCACGCTGTGCGTGCTCTTGCTGTCGAGACGGCGCCGCTGCGAGCTGCGCGTGGGCTTGGTGGCGCGGCGCACGGCGGGCAGGAAGCTTACGCTGTCGATAATTTCCTGCAAGCGCCGCAAGGCCTCTTCCTTGTTCTGTTCCTGGCTGCGCGACTGCTGCGCCTTGAGCACCAGCACGCCATCCTTGCTGATACGGCTGTCGCGCAGGGCCAGCAGCCGCTCCTTGTACGCTTCCGGCAGCGACGAGGCGGCGATGGGGAAGCGCAGATGGATGGCGCTGGAGACCTTGTTGACATTCTGTCCGCCCGGGCCCTGGGCGCGGATGGCGGAGAATTCAACTTCAGCGGGATTGACGAGGTGTTGCATGGCCTGCCTGTGGAAAAACGATGGGGGTATTGTAAGGCAAGACGCGCGGGACTGCGCCTGCGCAAGGCCGCGGCCGCAGCGGGCGCTGTCTTCCGGGAAAGTTGATGTTTCTCAACGCCGCCTGCGGCGATGCCCGTTAGCATGGGGCCAACGTTGCGCCACTGCGCATCCTGGCAGCGCTTACCGGATGAAAGGAACACCATGCAGCCCACGACGACGCCTGGCGCCGCAGCAACGGTGCAACGCAGCACCGCGCCATCCCTGACGCAGTACCTGAGCTTCCGGCTGGGCGGCCTGGAATACGGCCTCGATTACCGCTGCGTGCGGGAACTGCGCCCGCTCAAGGAACTCGACCGCTTTTCCTCGGAAGGGGAAGTGCTGCACAGCGTGGCCGTTTCGCGCGGCGTGATCATTCCCATCGTCGACATGCGCGCCGCGTTCGGCAGCGCCGACGGCGCGCCCGACCCCGCCACCGACGTGATCATCTTGCAGCTGAGCAATGGCGTGATGGGCATGGTGGTCGACGGCGTCACCGACATCGTCAGCCTGGCGCCGGCCGACATCGCCGCCGTGCCCGGCCTGGGCGAGGCGGAAGCCGACTACCTGCTGGGCCTGGGCGCGGTGGCGCGACGCCGCCTGATCCTCGTCGACATCGACCGCCTGATGGCGATCCGCAGCCCCGGTCCCATGCAGGTCGCCTAAAAAAAAGACGACCCGGAGGTCGTCTTTGTGCTCTGCCTTAGCCGAGTTGCTCTAATTGATCCTGCAAATCGAGCCATTCCGCTTCCAGCTGCGCCAGGTCCTTGGTGAAGAAGGTCTGGTCAGCCAGCAACTGTTTCAGCTTGGCCTTGTTGGCGGCGTCGTAGATGGTCGGTTCGCCCAGCTTTTCTTCCGTTTCCGCCTTTTGCGCGTTGCGCTTGGCGATCTGCTCTTCCTGGCGCTTGATCTTGTTTTCGATCGGCTTGCGCAGGGCGGCCGCCTTCTGGCGGTCTTCCGCTTCCTGGCGCTTGTCGCGCACGGGCGCGGCAGGGGCGGCGGCCGGCGCAGGCACGGACGACGTTACCGGGAAGTCGGTCTTGTTGGCCTTGCCGGCGGCCGGCAGCACATCGGTACCTTTACCCAGCTTGGTCTTGAAGAGCCAGTCCTTGTAGTCGTCCAGGTCGCCGTCGAATGGCTGCAGCTTGCCGTCGGCGACGATGATGAATTCGTCCGTGGTGGCGCGCAGCAAATGGCGATCATGGGAAACGACGACCAGGGTGCCTTCGAACTGCGCCAGCGCTTCCGTCAGCGCTTCGCGCGTTTCCAGGTCCAGGTGGTTGGTCGGTTCATCGAGCAGCAGCAAATTCGGACGCTGCCAGACGATCAGGGCCAGCGCCAGGCGGGCCTTTTCGCCGCCCGAGAACGGCGCGATCGAGCTGGTGACCATGTTGCCGGGGAAGTTGAAGCCGCCGAGGAAGTTGCGCAACTCCTGCTCGCGCGTGGTCGGCGCGATCTTCGACAGATGCCACAGCGGCGATTCGTCGTGGCGCAGCATTTCCACCTGGTGCTGGGCAAAATAACCGATGTTGAGGCCCTTGCCCAGGGTGGCGTCGCCCGTCAATGGCATCAGTTCGCCCGCGATGGTCTTGATCAGGGTCGACTTGCCGGCGCCATTCTGGCCCAGCAGGCCGATGCGCTGGCCGATCTGCAGCGAAAACTTGATGCCGTTGACGATGGTTTTATGCGTGATCTCGCCCGTCGCTTCGTTCTCGATCTTGTAGCCCGCATCGACGTCTTCCATCACCAGCAGCGGGTTCGGCGCGCTCAAAGGCTCGCGGAATTCGAACGAGAATTCGGCGGCGGCGCGCAGCGGCGCCAGTTCTTCCATCTTCGCCAGCGCCTTCATGCGGCTTTGCGCCTGGCGCGCCTTCGAGGCTTGCGCCTTGAAGCGGTTCACGAAGGACTCCAGGTGGGCGCGCTTGCGCTGCTGCTTTTCCAGCGCGCCGGCGGCCAGGATCATCTGCGCCGCGCGCTGGCGCTCGAAGCTCGAATAGTTGCCCGAGTAGCGCTTCAGCTTGCGCTCGTCGATATGCACGACGACGTTGACCACTTCATCGAGGAAGTCGCGGTCATGGGAAATGATCAGCAAGGTGCCGGCGTAGCGTTTCAGCCAGTCTTCCAGCCAGATGATGGCGTCCAGGTCCAAATGGTTGGTCGGTTCATCGAGCAGCAGCAGGTCGGACGGGCACATCAGCGCTTGCGCCAGGTTCAGACGCATGCGCCAGCCGCCGGAGAAGCTGGCGACAGGCTGCTGCATCTGGTCCAGGGTAAAGCCCAGGCCCAGCAGCAATTGTTCGCCGCGCGACTGCACGGTATACGCATCGGCGTCGGCCAGGGCGCTGTAGATCTCGCCGATGGCGATGCCGTTTTCCGACGTGGCCGGCTCCGATTCCAGGCGCGCCAGTTCCGCTTCCAGCTTGCGCAAGGTCACGTCGCCGTCAATCGCGTAGTCGAGCGCGGCACGGTCCAGCGGCGGCGTTTCCTGCGCCACGTAAGCCACGCGCCATTTGGCCGGGAAATCGATTTCGCCCTGGTCAGGGTGCAATTCGCCGCGCATCATGGCGAACAGGCTCGATTTGCCCGCGCCATTGGCGCCGATCAGGCCGATCTTGTCGCCCGGATTGAGGGTGACATCGACTTGTTCGAGCAACGGTTTGATGCCGCGCATCAGGCTTACTTGTAGGAAACGTATCATTTTTTTCTTTGTGTTGTAAATTAAGGCACTGCGCCGCTTGCGCCAGCGTTTATGCCAGCTTGAGCTGCTCGGCCGTCAGCAGGAACACCATGTCGTCGCCGGCGCTCGTCGTCAGCCAGGTCAGGCCCAGTTCGCCGAAAGCCGCTTCCGCGTAGGCGCGCTCGTTGCCGATTTCAATCATCAGGATGCCGTCGTCCGTCAGGCGCTCGGCCGCGCCGGCGATGATCTTGCGCACCAGGTCCATGCCGTCGCTGCCGCCGTCGAGGGCGATCTGCGGTTCGGCCAGGTATTCCTGGGGCAGCGCGCCCATCGACGCGGAATTCACGTAAGGCGGGTTGCTGATGATCAAATCATATTTCTTGGCCGGCACGTTCGCGTACAGGTCCGATTCGATCAGGGTGACGCGGTCCTGCAATTTATACGTGTCGACGTTGCGCTTGGCCACGGCCAGCGCGTCGGCGGAAATGTCCACGGCATCGACGGCGGCGTTCGGGAAGGCGTCGGCCATCATGATGGACAGGCAGCCCGAACCGGTGCACAGTTCCAGGATGTTTTCCACGGCGTCCGGTTCCGCCACCCATGGCGAGAAGTATTCAGGGATCAGTTCGGCGATGAAGGAGCGGGGCACGATCACGCGCTCGTCGACGTAGAAGTTATACGTGCCCAGCCAGCCTTCCTTGGTGATGTAGGCGGCCGGCACGCGGTCGATGCTGCGGCGGTCGATGACGCTCATGACGCTGGCCACTTCCGACGGCAGCAATTTGGCGTCGAGAAACGGTTCGAGCTTGTCGAGCGGCAACTTCAACGTGTGCAGGATCAGATAGGCGGCTTCGTCGAACGCTTCGGCGCTGCCGTGGCCGAAAAACAGCTTGGCGGTATTGAAACGGGTAACGGCGTAGCGCAACAGGTCGCGTGGCGTGGAAAACGGGTTCGGGGTCATGGCATTCTCGAAAAGACGGTGTTCTGGCCCGCCGTGACGGGCCTCGGTATTCTGCTTCAGACGGGCAGCAAATGCTCCAGCGTGCGCCGGTAAATATTCTTCAGGGGATCGATGTGGCGCAGTTCGATGTGCTCGTCGATCTTGTGAATACTGGCATTGGGCGGCCCGAATTCTATCACTTGGGGGCAGATTTGCGCGATAAACCGGCCATCCGAGGTGCCGCCCGTGGTCGACAGCTCCGTCGCGATGCCCGTTTCTGCCTGGATGGCGGACGACAGCGCATCGGAGAGCGTGCCGCGCGGCGTGAGGAAGGGCAGGCCGCTCAGGGTCCACTGCAAATCGTACTGCAAGTCATGCTTGTCGAGGATGGCGTGGACCCGTTCCTGCAGGCCTTCCGCCGTGCTGGCCGTGGAAAAGCGGAAATTGAAGTCGATCACCATGTCGCCTGGAATGACGTTGTTGGCGCCCGTGCCCGCGTTGATGTTGGACATTTGCCATGAGGTCGGCAGGTAATACTCGTTGCCCGCGTCCCATTTTTCCTCGACCAGGTCGGCCAGCGCCTGCGCCGCTTCGTGGATCGGATTTTTCGCCAGGTGCGGGTAGGCGATATGGCCTTGCACGCCCTTGATCGTCAAGCGGCCCGACAGCGAGCCGCGGCGGCCGTTCTTGATCATGTCGCCCAGCTGCGCGCTCGAGGTCGGCTCGCCCACGAGGCAGTAGTCGATCTGCTCGCCGCGCGCCTTCAGTTGCTCGCAGACGATGACGGTGCCGTCCGTGGCGGGGCCTTCCTCGTCGCTGGTGATCAAAAAGGCAATGGAGCCCGTGTGCCCGGGCGTGGCGGCGATGAATTCCTCGCAAGCCACCACCATGGCGGCGATCGAGGTCTTCATGTCGGCCGCGCCACGGCCGTACAGCTTGCCGTCGCGGTGCGTGGGAATGAACGGTTCCGAGCGCCATTGCTCGACGGGGCCGGTGGGCACCACGTCCGTATGGCCGGCAAAGACGAACACGGGCGAGGTGGTGCCGCGGCGCGCCCACAGGTTGGTGACGTCGTTCGACTGGATTGTCTCGCAGACAAAGCCCAGCGGCGTGAGGAGGTCGATCAGGTGCTGCTGGCAGCCCTTGTCGTCGGGCGTGACCGAGGACAGGGCGATCAGTTTTTCGGTCAGGGCGAGGGTTTTGGAGGTGGTCATGGTGTGGAGCGGGGGCGTACCCTTGGGACTCGGCGTCCCCGTACGACCCCAGCCTTGCAGGTGTCGGGTTTAAACTGAAAAAATGCTCTTGTACTGCGCATCGGAAAACGCCACGCTGAACCGGCCATCCTTGTCCAGCACGGGGCGCTTGATGATGGACGGGTTTTCCAGCATCAGGTCCAAAGCGCCGGCCGCGTCCGTGATCGATGCCTTGCGCTCGTCGGACAGGGCGCGCCAGGTCGTGCCTTTCTTGTTGACCAGCACATCCCACGGCAATTGCTGCAGCCATGCTTCGACGGTGGCGCGTTCCAGGCCCTGCTTCTTGAAGTCGTGGAAGGTGAAATCGAGTTGTTGCGCGGCCAGCCAGGTGCGGGCCTTTTTGACGGTATCGCAGTTGGGGATACCGTAGAGTGTAATGGTCGTCATGGGTAGGGCTAAGGGGTATGAATGCGGTTCGCTTGATCGCGGCGCTTGCGCCAGGACAAAATGCGATGGTAGCCGCCATTATACAGTCGATGCGCAGCCGATGCGGCAGTGCAACACGGCCCCGTGATTCCCCTACACGGGCCGTGGCGCCGTCTTGCCCATCTCTTGCGGGCCGAAATGCAGGCCCAGGCGCAAGGCCAGGGCGCGCAGGGCGCCGCTTTCCTGCAGGTGCAGGGCCAGCGCGATGTGGCCGTCGGGGCGCACGAGGTAGGCCGCGTCGCGGCCCAGGCCGGCCAGCTTGGCGGCCACGTTGTAGGTGTAGCAATGCACGGGCAGTTTCAGCACGCGCGCCTCGTCGAGCAGTTCGGGCGCCGCTTCGCCATAGATATGCAATTGCCAATCCATGCTGCACAGGGCGATAAAATTGTCTTGCGTGCCGTCCGAGAACCACGGCAGGCGGTCGCCGCCGCGCAGGTATTGCGCATGGCCCGCGGACAAAGCGCTGTCTTCATAGCTGATCTCGATTTGCGACACGGTCTTGAACAGCAGCCGGCGCGCCCGCGCGAAGCCCGAGAGGAAGGGCAGCGCGTGCGGCACCAGCCAGCGCCGCAGGAATTGCCCGGCGATGCCCTGCGCGACGATGGCCTGGAAGGCGCGGTCGGTGGTGGCGACGAGCTTGCGGGCAAACACGATGCGCTCGCTTTCATAGGTGTCGAGCAGGGCGTCGTTGCTCTGGCCGTGCAGCTTTTGCGCCAGCTTCCAGGCCAGGTTGACGGCGTCGCCCAGGCCCGTGTTCATGCCCTGGCCGCCCACGGGGCTGTGCAGATGGGCGGCGTCGCCGAGGATGAAGCAGCGCCGCGCGCGGAACTGCGCCGCCACCCGGTGGTGCACTTTATAGGTGGAAAACCAGTTCACGTGTTCGACCCGGATGCCCAGCAGGGCTTCCACGTCGCTGCGCACGTCGTCGAAGACGGGCGCCGGCGCGCCATCGGGGCGGTCGGGCAGGATGCCGATCAGGCGCTGCATGCCGGTGGTGCGCACGGGCAACATCAGCGCAAATGCGTTCGCGCCCAGGTGGGCGTGCAAATCCGTATTGTTGCCCGCCACTTGCGCATCGGCCACGTAGTACAGGTGGTCATAGGTGCCGCCGGAAAACTCGAAACCGGCGATCTCGCGCACCTTGCTGCGGGCGCCGTCGCAGCCGCAGATATAGTCAAACGTGCAATATTGGCGTTCGCCATTATGGAGCAGGATGGCTTGCACTTCGCTATCGTCCTGTGTCCACAGGTCCAGCGTGACGTTCCATTCCACATGCACGCCGGCCGCCGCCAGTTTGCTGATCAGAAAGCGTTCATGCTCGTCCTGGGGCAGGCTCAGCACGAAAGGATAGGGACTCAGGCCCTCGCCGATCTCGCCCAGCGCCAGTTTCACGAGTTCCTCGCCCCCTTCGTGGATGTGCATGGCATTGATCTTGATGCCCAGGTTGACCAGCTCGTCGGCAAAGCCCAGCTGCTGGTAAAACTCCAGGGTGCGCGCATGCACGGCCATGGCCCGCGACGCCTGGCCGGGGCCGCTGTTCCTGTCGATGATGCGGCAATCGACACCATGGCGCGCCAGGCGCAAGGCAAGCATGAGGCCGGTAGGACCGGCGCCGACGATCAATACGGGAGGAGTATTCATGCCATCCAGTATAGGACAGGATGAGAAGCGGGGGCGCGACGATTGAAGTTGCTCGCCAGAAATGAAAATGTCCCGCCGGTTGGCAGGACATGATTTTTTTTTACGTGCGTCACGACGCCTCTGCAAACCGTAGCGAGCACGCTCAATATCGGGTCGAGTAGCGGAACTGTACAGTTAGTACAGTGAGCAACGGAAACCCGATAGTGGGCAGCGCAGTAGGTTTACAGAGGTGTCATCAGATACCGCGCAGCAGTTCGTTGATGCCCGTTTTTGCGCGGGTCTTTGCATCGACGCGCTTGACGATCACGGCGCAGTACAGCGAGTACTTGCCGTCTTCCGAAGGCAGGTTGCCCGAGACCACGACGGAGCCTGCCGGCACGCGGCCATACGTCACTTCGCCCGTGGCGCGGTCGTAGATCTTGGTCGACTGGCCGATGTACACGCCCATCGAGATGACGGAATTTTCCTCGACGATCACGCCTTCGACGATTTCCGAGCGGGCGCCGATGAAGCAGTTGTCTTCGATGATGGTCGGGTTCGCTTGCATCGGTTCCAGCACGCCGCCGATGCCGACGCCGCCGGACAGGTGGACGTTCTTGCCGATCTGCGCGCAGGAGCCGACGGTGGCCCAGGTATCGACCATGGCGCCTTCATCGACGTAGGCGCCGATGTTGACGTAGGAAGGCATCAGCACGACGTTCTTGGCGATGAAGCTGCCGCGGCGGGCGACGGCGGGCGGCACCACGCGGAAGCCGCCCTTGGCGAAGTCTTCGGCCGTGTAGTTGGCGAACTTGGTCGGCACTTTGTCGTAGAACTGCATCGTGCCATCGGACGGCAGGACGACGTTGTCTTCCAGGCGGAACGACAGCAGCACGGCTTTCTTGACCCACTGGTTGACAACCCAGTCGCCCGTGGTTTTTTCGGCCACGCGGATGCTGCCGTTGTCCAGGCCGTTGATGACGTGGGAGACGGCGTCGCGCAGTTCGGCCGTGCCGTTGCGCGGATTGATCTCGGCGCGGTTTTCCCAGGCCTGGTCGATGATGGTTTGCAGTTGTTGGCTCATGATGATGTCTTGTTCATTTAGTTGGTTGATGCGGATGCGGAAAGCTGCTGGCAGAATTTTACTATGCGCAAGGCCGCTTCCAGCCCTTCGGCCGTTTCGGCCACCAGGGCCATGCGGATGCGGTTGCGGCCCGGATTGATGCCGTGCGCGTCGCGCGCCAGGTAGCTGCCAGGCAATACCGTGACATTATATTCGGCGTACAGGCGTTGCGCGAATTCGGTGTCGGACAGGCCCGTGCGGCTGACGTCGGCCCACAGGTAGAAGCCGGCGTCCGGCAATTGCACGTCCATCACCGATTGCAGCAGCGGCGTGATGGCGTCGAACTTGGCGCGGTACTTGGCGCGATTTTCCTCGACATGGGTTTCGTCGTTCCAGGCCGCGACGGAGGCCGCCTGCACGGCGGGGCTCATGGCGCCGCCGTGGTAGGTTCGGTAGAGCAGGAATTTTTTCAGCACTTCCGCGTCGCCGGCAACAAAGCCCGAGCGCATGCCCGGCACGTTCGAGCGCTTCGACAGGCTGGAAAACACCACCAGGCGCGCATACGGGCGCTCGATCGTGGACAGGCCCAGCATGTGCGCCGCCTGCAGCGCGCCCAGCGGCGGCGTGTCGCCGTGGTAGATCTCGGAATAGCACTCGTCGGCGGCGATGACGAAGTCGTAGCGCTCGGACAGGGCGAACAGGTGTTCCCAGTCTGTCAGGGTCAGCACGGCGCCCGTCGGGTTGCCCGGTGAACACAGGAACAGCAGTTTCACTTTTTCCCATACCGAGGCGGGCACGCTGTCGTAATCGCAGCCGAAATTGCGCGTGGGGTCGGAATTGACGAAATACGGTTCGGCGCCGGCCAGGTAGGCCGCGCCTTCATAGATCTGGTAAAACGGGTTCGGGCTGATCACGAGCGAACCGGCCGACGGATCGATCACCGTTTGCGCCAGCGCAAACAGCGCTTCGCGCGAACCGTTCACGGGCAGGATTTGCGTGGCAGGATCGAGCCTGGGGATGCCGTAGCGGCGTTCCAGCCAGCCGGCAATGGCGCCGCGCAAGGCTTCCGAACCGATGGTGGTCGGATAGCTGGCCAGGCCGTGGATATGGTCGACCAGCGCCTGCTCGATGAACGGCGGCGTCGGGTGCTTGGGTTCGCCCATGCCCAGGCTGATGGGCGCATACTCGGGGTTGACCGTCACGCCGGCAAACAGCTGGCGCAGCTTTTCGAATGGATATGGTTGCAGTTTAGCAAGAAGTGGATTCACGGAACGGACCAGGGCAAGAGTGGAAAGACGATGTTGCTGAGCGATGTAGCTTGGTAGTGTTGCTTAGTCATGGCGGAACGATTGCTTGGCGCGGCAGACTTGATGCCGGTCAAATAATTAGCTGCGTCTTTCATTATAGCCGTCCTCGCGGGGGCGCTGTGCAAGCCGTCTCAAGCTGCGCCGGCCTGATCGCCGCCCGGCTTGCCGCGCCATGCCGCAGCGGGGAGTGCCGCGCCGTGGCGCGGCAAGGTAAAATACGTTATGTCTACCTTACTTCCCACCCTGCTTGCTATTGAAACATCGTCCGAACTGGCCTCCTGCGCCCTGTTGCGCGGCGATGCCGTCCTGTCCCGCGCCTCGTCGGGCGTGCGCACCCATTCCCAGTCGATCCTGCCCATGGTGCAGGAATTGCTGGCCGAAGCGGGCGTGACCCTGGCCGACGTGGACGCCATCGCCTACGGCTCCGGCCCCGGCTCGTTTACGGGCGTGCGCACGGCCTGCGGCATCGCGCAAGGCCTGGCCTACGGCGCCAGCCTGCCCGTCGTGCCCGTCGTGACCCTCGACGCCATGGCCCTCGCCTGCCACCAGCAGCATGGCGCGCAGCACATCGTGACCGTGCTCGACGCCCGCATGGGCGAGGTGTATTGGGCGCAATATGAGTACCAGAATGGCTTGCAGGCCGTCCTGCCGCCGGCCCTGAGCGCGCCGGCCGGCGTGGCGCCGCAAGGCGATGTGGCCGGCTGCGGCAACGGTTTTAGCGCCTACGCCGACGCATTGGCCGCGCTGCCGTGCGCGGCCACGGCCGACGCGGCCATCATGCCGCATGCCGTGCAGGTGGCGCAGCTGGCGCGCATCGCGTTTGCGGCCGGCCGGTGCGTGACGGCGGCCGAGGCGCAGCCTTTGTATTTGCGTAACAAGATCGCCTACACGAGCGCGGAACGCCTGGACATGCAGGCCGCCAAGGCCGCCGCGGAGTCCGCGCAATGAGCGAGGCAGGCAAGGTCGGCGCGGCAGGCTGGGACTTGCTGCGCCTCGACTATCAGCCGATGGTTGAAGCGGACCTGATCGAGGTGCTGGCGCTGGAGCAGCGCGTCTATCCGCATCCCTGGACGCATGGCAATTTCGTCGATTCGCTCAAGAGCGGCTACCCGGCCTGGGTGCTGCGCGACGCGGACGGCACCTTGCTTGGCTACTTCCTGCTGATGCTGGTGGTCGACGAGGCGCACTTGCTGAACGTGGCCGTCGAGGGCGCCATCCAGGGTCAGGGACTGGGCCGCTTCCTGCTGAACCAGTCCTGCGCCTGCGCGCGCCAGCTGGGCATGGAATCGATGCTGCTGGAAGTGCGCCCGTCGAATACGCGCGCGCTCGACATCTACCAGCGCTACGGATTTGCCCAGATCGGCCGGCGCAAGGGATATTATCCGGCCAGCAACTCGCAACGTGAGGACGCCATCGTGATGCGTTATACCCTATGAGCCGCAGCGCCGTTTTCCTCGATGAAATGGGCGTGGGGCCGTTGTGGCGCTTGCGCCAGGGCGGCGCGCCCGAGGCCGTTGATATTGTCGTCGAGGCTGCCGTGGAGGTGGAAGTGGCCGTGGCGCAACCCGTGGCCGAAGTTGCCGCAGCCGCAGCTGTCCCGGCGCCCGTGGCCGAAGTGCTTGCCGCAGAGGCAGTCGCGGACACCGTGGAAGCTGCTGCGCCCGTCGCCGCGGCTCCTGTTTCCGCGGCCGCGCCTGCTCCCGCGCCTGCCGCCGCGCCCGACGACACGGCCTGGTTCGACGATGCGCCCCCGCCGCCGCCCGCCAGGCAGCTCAGCGATGCCGATATCGCCGCCCTCGACTGGGATGGCTTGACGGCCGCCGTCGCCAAGTGCGCGCGCTGCGACTTGTGCAAGACGCGCAAGGGCGTCGTCATGGGCCGCGGCGACCGCCACGGCGATTGGCTGATGCTGGCCAGCAGCCCCTCGCGCCTGGAAGAGCGGGAAGGGCGCGCCTTGCCGGGCGAGCAGGGCAAATTGCTCGACAATATGCTGAAAGCCATCGCTGTCGATGCGGATCGCGATGTGTATATGACGCACTTGCTGAAATGCCGTCCGCTCGACGCGGCCGGCCTGGAGCGCTTGCCCACCGAGGCCGAGTCCGCCGCCTGCCGCCCGTATTTCGAGCGCGAACTGGCCCTGCTGCAGCCGCGCACTATCTTGACGCTCGGATCCATGGCCGCCGCCGGCATCAATCCCGGCGAAAAACCCGTGCGCGGCAAGGTGCGCCAGCTGGGCAATGCCTCGCTGATCGCCACCTTCCACCCGGAAATGTTGTTGCAGGACGCAACGGGCAAGGCCAAGGCGCGCGCCTGGGCCGACCTGTGCCTGGCGAAAAGCACGCACGGTGGTTGATACGGCCGGCGGCACCTTCCCGGTCCGCTTCGAGCAGCGCTGGGGCCATCTGACGCAGCCCCGCGTGCGCGCGCTGGCCTGGCTGCTCGATTCGCCCGACTTGCTCGACCCGGCCAGCGTGCACTGGGGCGGGCGCATCGCCAGCCTGCCTGCCGTCACGCCCGCCGTGGCGGCGTGGCTGGCGGCGCTGCAGGATGACCCGTCGCCGCTCGATGCGGCGCTGGGCAGCCGGTTCTATTCCCGCCTGGGCCTGTATGCTGAAAAGCTGCTGGCCTTTTATTTTGCGCAACAGGGTATCCTGGCAGCCCATGGCTTGCAGGTGCAGGTCAACCGCAACGACACGGTGGGCGAGTTCGATTTCCTGCTGCATGACGGCGATGAGCTGCTGCACTGGGAATTTGCCACCAAGTTCTACCTGCTCGAAGGCGCGCCCGATCCCGGCGTCTTCAACCACTTGATCGGCCCCAACCTGGCCGATACCCTGGGCTTGAAGATGCGCAAGATTCTCGACAAGCAACTGGCCCTGTCCCGCCATCCGGCCGCGCAAGGCTTGCTGGCGCAGCCCGTGCGGGCGGCGCAGGCGCTGGTCAAGGGCTGGCTGTTTTACGCCCTCGGCACGGCGCCCGGCATGGACGGCATTTCCCAGGATCACGGACACGGCTTCTGGTGCACGCCCGCGCAATTGCCCGCGCAGCGCTATGTCGTGCTGCCGCGTTTGCAATGGCTGGCGCCGTTCAAGGGCCGCGAGGCGGCAGTGCTGGACGTCGATGCCTTGCGCGCGCAGTTGTTTGATCTGGCGCAACCGCTGATGGTGGCCACGGTGGATACTATCGAAGGCTGGGAAGTGGAGCGCACGCGCGGTTTTGTCGTGCCGCCTGACTGGACGCAGCAGGCTGCCGCGCGGCGAATAACAGGCGCGCTGCCTGGGTAATGCCGGGGTCAGTCGCTTTGCGATCGGAAGGCATCCCATTGGGATGCCTTCCCCCGTCGGGACTCGGCGTCCCCGTCTGACCCCAGCACTTGCTGGGTTTAATGTTTTTGCTCGCCGATCAAGGAAAGATTGTCATGCTCGGCCTGGTTCAGCTTGTGCTTGCGCATGATGGCGTACATGGTGCCGGCGACGAACAGGCCGAACAGGATGATGATGATGTTCAGCGGCAGGTGCAAACGGATCATGATGGAATACACGGCCAGCATGGTCAGAATCGACAGGTTTTCATTGAAGTTCTGCACGGCGATCGAATGGCCTGCGCTCATCAGCACGTGGCCGCGGTGTTGCAGCAGGGCATTCATTGGCACGACGAAGAAGCCGGACAGGGCGCCGATCAGCACCAGCAGCGGGTAGGCGATCCAGACGGAATGCACTTGCGTCATCATCATGACGATCACGCCCATGGCAATGCCCAGCGGAATGACGGTCAGCGACTTGCGCAGCGGAATGAAGCGCGCCGACAGCACGGCGCCGGCCGCCACGCCGATGGCCACCACGCCCACCAGGCTGGTCGCCTTGTCGAACGGCATGTTCAGCGACTGCTTGGCCCATTCCAGCACGATCAGCTGCAAGGTGGCGCCGGCGCCCCAGAACAGGGTTGTCACGGCCAGGGTGATCTGGCCCAGCTTGTCTTTCCACAGGATGGAATAGCAATTGGCAAAATCGGTAATCAATTTGATAGGATTGCGTTCCTGGTGCGCATACACGCAGCCCGTGTCGGGAATCTTCAGGTTGGCCAGGGTTGCCAGCGCATAGATGCCGACCACCACGCACAGGGCCGCTTCCGTCTTGGTGGTGATGCCGGTATCGACGAAGGGCAGATCGAACGAAAGCAGCATGTCGGACACGTGGCCGCTGACGAGTGCGCCGCCCATGACGGTGCCGAGGATGATGGAAGTGACGGTCAGGCCTTCGATCCAGCCATTCGCCGCCACGAGCTTTTCCGGCGGCAGCAATTCCGTCAGGATGCCGTATTTGGCGGGCGAGTACACGGCCGCGCCAAAGCCGACGACGGCGTAGGCCAGCAGCGGATGGACGTGGAAGAAGACGAGGGCGCAACCGAAGATCTTGACCATGTTGGCGATGAACATGACCTTGCCCTTCGGCAATGCATCCGCGAAAGCGCCGACAAAAGCGGCCAACAGCACGTAAAACAGCACGAATGACAGTTTTAGCAGCGGCGTGATCCACGCCGGGGATTTCATGGACACCAATAAATCGACGGCGACAAAAAAGAGGGCGTTATCGGCCAGCGAGGAAAAGAACTGCGCCGCCATGATGGTATAAAAACCACGATTCATTCTGGAATGCCTGAAATCATATCTGGCTTGCTTTATACCACGAAAAAACGGCAAACCCCAAGTTTGGACGGGGCTGCTTTGCATAGTCTTGCCTAAGCGAAGCTTAATTATTCTGCCGTAGAAAAATACATCACATGTGAGCATTTTATAAATGCTATCCTGGGCGAGCATCGTGCACGCCTGCCTGGCAGGCCCCGTCGCCCGCATCCGGCCCATCCGGTAAAATACGGCTTTCCCACCCGCCGTGAATGACGCATATGCCCAGGCCCCTCATCGCCACTATCCATCTCGATGCCATGCAACATAATCTGGCGCGCGCCCGCGCTTGCGCGCGCGGCGCCAGGGTGTGGGCCGTCGTCAAGGCGAACGCCTACGGCCACGGCCTGGAACGGGCCATGCGGGGCTTTGCCGCCGCCGATGGCCTGGCCCTGGTCGAGGTCGACTATGCCGTGCGCTTGCGCGAACTGGGCTGGACCAAGCCCATCCTGCTGCTGGAAGGATTTTTCGACGCCGGCGATTTGCCCGTCATGGCGCAGCACAAGCTGGACGGCAGCGTGCATTGCGAAGAGCAGATCGCCATGCTGGAAGCGGCGCGCCTGCCGGCCGCCATCGACGTGCACCTGAAGATGAACACGGGCATGAACCGCCTGGGCTTCACGCCGCAGGCCGTGGCCGCCGCGTATGCGCGCCTGCGCGCCATCCCGCATATCGGCACGATCACCCTGATGACGCACTTTGCCAATGCGGACGAGGCGGGGCCCACGCGCCTGCCCCTGGCCCGGCAGATGCTGCGTTTCGAAGCGGGTGCGTCCAGCATAGGGACAAGCTTGCCGCGCAGCCTGTGCAATTCGGCCGGCCTGCTGATGCATCATCTGGACAGCGACTGGGTGCGTCCCGGCATCATGCTGTACGGCGGCACGCCCAGCGGCGCTCCCGGCGGCACGTCGGCGCAGGACTTCGGCTTGTTGCCCACCATGACCTTGCGCAGCAGTATCATCGGCATCCAGGATATCGCCGCCGGCGAGGTGGTGGGCTACGGCAGCCGCTACGAAGCGGCCGGCAACGTCAAGGTGGGCGTGGTGGCGTGCGGCTACGCGGACGGCTACCCGCGCCACGCGCCCGAAGGCACGCCCGTGCTCGTCGACGGCGTGCGCACGGTGCTCATCGGCAGGGTGTCGATGGATATGCTGATGGTCGATGTGACCCATGTGCCGGGTGCAAAAGTGGGCAGTGCCGTCACCCTGTGGGGCCAGGGCATGCCGATCGACGAGGTGGCGCTGGCTGCCGGCACCATCGGCTACGAGCTGATGTGCGCACTGGCGCCGCGCGTGCCCGTGGTCGAAGCGTAGGGTGACGCGGCAGCGCGGTTTGTATATACTGTATATATAACCAGCTATTTCATTTTACCCGGGCAAAGTACACCATGGCAAAAGTCAAGACCATCTACACCTGCAGCGATTGCGGCGCCATCAGTAACAAATGGATGGGGCAATGCACCTCGTGCAACCAGTGGAATACCATGGTGGAAACCCTGCCCGAGACGGGCGGCAACAACCGCTATTCGAACCCGCAGCACATGTCGCTGGCGCAGACGGCGCCCGTGCTGTCGCTGGAAGATATCGACGCCATCGACGTGCCCCGCTTCGGCACGGGCATTGAGGAATTCGACCGCGTGCTGGGCGGCGGCATGGTGGCGGGCGGCGTGGTGCTGATCGGCGGCGATCCCGGCATCGGCAAGTCGACCCTGCTGCTGCAGGCGCTGGCCAACATGTCGCACCACAAGCGCGTGCTGTACGTCAGCGGCGAAGAATCGGGCGCGCAGATCGCCCTGCGCGCCAAGCGCCTCGTCATCGACGCCAAGGAACTCAAACTGCAGGCGGAGATCCAGCTGGAAAAAATCCTCGCCACGCTGGCCGATTTAAAACCGGAAGTGGTGGTCATCGACTCGATCCAGACCGTGTATTCGGACGCGCTCAGTTCGGCGCCCGGCTCCGTGGCGCAGGTGCGCGAATGCGCGGCCCAGCTGACGCGGGCGGCCAAGCAGACGGGCGTGACCATCATTCTGGTGGGCCACGTGACGAAAGAAGGGGCGCTGGCCGGCCCCCGCGTGCTCGAGCACATCGTCGACACGGTGCTGTATTTCGAGGGGGACGCCCATTCCAGCTTCCGTCTCGTGCGCGCCATCAAGAACCGTTTCGGCGCCGTCAACGAGCTGGGCGTGTTCGCCATGACGGAAAAGGGCTTGAAAGGGGTGTCGAACCCGTCGGCCCTGTTCCTGTCGCAGCACGACAACCAGGTGCCAGGTTCCTGCGTGATGGTGACGCAGGAAGGCACGCGCCCCTTGCTGGTGGAAATCCAGGCCCTCGTCGACACCAGCCACTTGCCCAATGCGCGCAGGCTGTCCGTCGGCCTGGAGCAGAACCGCCTGGCCATGCTGCTGGCCGTGGCGCACCGCCACGCGGGCATCGCCGCCTTTGACCAGGACGTCTTCATCAACGCCGTCGGCGGCGTCAAGATCACGGAACCGGCGGCCGACCTGGCCGTGTTGCTGGCGATTAATTCCTCGATGCGCAACAAGCCCTTGCCGCGGGGACTCGTGGTGTTTGGCGAAGTGGGGCTGGCCGGCGAAATCCGTCCCGCGCCACGGGGCCAGGAGCGCTTGCGCGAGGCGGCCAAGCTGGGCTTTACCCTGGCCGTGGTGCCCAAGTCCAACCTGCCCAAGCAAGCCATCGACGGCATCAAGGTCATCGGCGTCGAGCGCATCGACGAAGCATTTAACAAACTCCGCGATCACGAGTAAAAGTTGGTATGGTTTAAATGCCAAGCTTGAGGTAAGTCAAACAAAGTTTCCGTTTGGAACTATAATATTTGTCCGATGAATCCGCGCAGCGGGTTCGCATCGACCATGCATTAATAGAGAAGCGGAATACAGTGTCAGTTGAACAAAGGCAAGGCGCACGCAAGATATTGCGTGCCAAGGCAATGCTGGTAATGGATGGGGCGGGCCCCGTGGCGGCGCGCACCCTGGACGTGGGGCCGGGCGGCATGTCGGCCGTGATCGCCGATCCGGTGCAGGCGGGCAAGCAGGGCAAGGTGCTGTTCGAGCTGTTTTATGATGGCAAGGCGCATGTCGTTGAAGCGCGCACGTCCGTCTCGCACTGTATTTTCAGCAGCGCGGGTTTCAAGGTGGGACTGACTTTTCTGCAGCTGGACATGGCTGTCAGCAGTGCCATCGCCAAATTCATGCGCTGAGGCATGCCTGGAAGGACGTGCGCGTCAAATGCGCTAAAATGGTGCATATGGGTTTGCAGTCAGGAAAAACCTGTTCTGTTCGCTGTTTTGATATTCCAGTAATACTGCATAATTATCAACCAGAAGAGGACCTTGCCGCGCCACGCGCGCCTGCCGTCCATTTCATGCGCAGCGCGCGGTCATGACCTGATCCGTGTGCCTTGACCTTACACCGGACGGGAACGCCTACCATGTTTAATTCGACCATCAACAGCAGAGCCTTTACCAACAACACGCAGCAGACGACGCAGGGCAATATCTCGGCCGACGTGTATGCCAAGGTGGAGCGCCAGATGCAGTCGCAAAACACGGGCGTCGTCAAGCTCAACGCCAGCCTGGCGCGCGACCAGGCCAAGTTCTCCGGCCTGGGGCAGCTGCAGTCGGCGCTGGCGAAATTCCAGACCGTGGCCAAGAACATGGCCGGCAGCGGCCTGGCCACCTCGGCCACGTCGAGCACCAAGGGCGTCGTCAGCGCCACCACCACCGACAAGGCTGTCAGCGGCAGCCACGAAATGAACATCAGGCAGCTGGCGCAGGGGCAGACCCTGCTGAGCGGCGCGCAGAAATCGTCGGGCACGCCCATCGGCACGGGCGCGCCGGCGCTGGTCAAGATCGAAGTGGGCACGGCCGACGGCAAGCAATTCACGCCAGGCAGCGGCAAGGTCATTTCGCTGACCATCGACAGCAGCAACAATAGCCTCGACGGCATCGCCGCCGCGCTGAAAAAGCAGGGCGTGGACGCCAGCGTGGTCAAGGGTCCCGATGGCTATTCGCTGGCCCTGAACGGCAAGAGCGGCGCCGACAGCAGCATGCGCATCAGCGTCTCCGGCGACGCGGCCGTCAGCAATCTGCTCAGTTATGCGCCCGGCGCCGGCAAGGGCATGCAGCAGACGGCCGCCGCGCAGGACGCGCTGCTGACCATCGACGGCAAGGAGATCAAGAGCGCCACGAACACCCTGACGACGGCCGTCGAGGGCGTCACCATCGAATTGAAGACCAAGGGCACGACGGACCTCGTCATCGCCAAGGACAGCAGCCAGATCGCCACCAACGTGGCCAGTTTCGTCACCGCCTACAATGAGCTCAACAGCAAGCTGCAGAGCCTGCAGCAGGGCGACTTGAAATCCGATACGGCCCTGGGCCAGGTGCGTTCGCAGATGGAGCAGGTGCTGCGCACGGCCAGCACGGGCGTGCCGGCTTCCGTGCTGAGCAGCGCGGGCGTGACCCTGGGCAAAAGCGGCGAGCTGGTGCTGGACGAGAAAAAACTCAAGGCCGCCATCGCCGCCGATCCCGACGCCGTCAGCAAGCTGTTTACCAACAACGGCAAGGGCGTGGCGGACCAGTTTTCCAGCAAGATCGGCGAACTGACGGGCGAGACGAGCATCATCCGCAAGGAAGTGCAATCGGTGGGCAAGGACATCACCACCCTTACCAACAAGAAAGCCGTGCTGGCCAAGGCACTGACGACCCAGGCGCAGGCGCTGATAAAGGCCTATTCGGCCCAGGAACAGATGGGAACGAATTCGGCCCTTCCCGGTTATACGGGCAAGAACTCCTTGTTTGACTTCATGGCTTAAGGGCGCGTTGCCAAAGCGCCCGGGGCGGCGTGGCAGCGCCTTGCCCTGCACACCGTATCGGCGCGCTTGCTACATTCTGTCGCCCTGGGCAAAGAAGGCCGACGGCGAACTGCCGAACGTCTTCTTGAACATGGCGGAAAAGGCCGACTGGCTGGCGTAGCCCAATTCTTCGGCCACCTGCGACAAGGGCACGCCGCGCGCGATCATGGGCGCCGCGTGCGCCAGGCGCACCTGCTGGCGCCACTGGCCAAAACTCATGCCCAATTCCCGTTCGAACAGCCGCGCCAGGGTCCGCTCCGAGGCGCCCACCAGCTGCGCCCAGTGTTCCAGCGTCTGGTTCGAGCCGGGCTTGTCGATCAGGCTGTCGCACAGGGTTTTCAAGCGCTTGTCGTTGGGCAAGGGCACGCGGATGGGGCGCGTGTCCGAGCGTTTCAGCTCGTCCAGTATCAGCTCGGCCAGCAGCGCTTCGCGCGCCGGCTCCTGGCCCGGGTCCAGCTGTTCCAGCGCCATGATCAGCTGGCGCAGCAGGTTCGACACTTCCAGCACCTTGCAGTCGCGGCCCGCGAACGGCGCGCGCGCGGCATGGATGCACAGCGGGCGCAAACGGGTTTTTTCCAGTATCGTGACGGCATGCTCGACGTTCGGCGCGATCCAGATGGCGCGCATGGGCGGCAGCACCCAGCTGCTGTTGTTGGCCGTGATGCGCAGCACGCCTTCGAGCGCCATGGTCACCTGGCCCCAGGGATGGCTGTGCGGCAAGAGAAATTCATCGGTTTGCAGGTCGCGCGCGACCATGGTCACGGGGATGGTCGCACTGGGCGCCTCCCGTGGCGGACACATGCGGGTATGGTGGAGGATAGGTACACCCATCAGCTTGGCCTTAATTCGATAAATTATGTCGTTCTGTCGGAAAACGGACGATGGTATTTTGCATACACTTGAGCTTCATCAGTATAAGACAGGGTATGACATGATAACAACTAACTCGGCAAGGCACTCGCCGCCAACCTTGCGCAGCGATGCGCGCGTCATCGCCCTGGTGGGCCTGGCGCATGGTATTTCGCACTTCTACCACCTGATTTTGGCGGCCCTGTTCGTCTGGCTGAAGCCCGCTTTCGGCCTGTCGTATGCGGAGCTGGGCTTGCTGATGACGGTGTTTTTCATCATCTCGGGCGTGGGCCAGGCGCTGGCCGGCTTTGTCGTCGACCGCTTCGGCGCGCGCGCCGTGCTGTTTTCCGGCGTTTTTCTGCTGGGCGTGTCGGCGCTGGCCCTGTCCACCGCGCACAGCTATGCGGCGCTGATGCTGGGCGCCATGCTGGCCGGCATGGGCAACAGCGTGTTCCACCCGGCCGACTATACCATCCTCAACCAGCGCGTCTCGCCGGCCCGCGTCGCTTACGGCTTTTCCGTGCATGGCATCAGCGGCAACATCGGCTGGGCCCTGTCGCCCCTGTTCATGACCTATGTCGCCAGCCATTACGACTGGCGCGTTGCGCTGCAGTGCGCGGCCGTGCTGCCGTTTGCCGTGCTGCTGATCCTGTTCCTGAACCGCCACGCCATCCGCCCCGAGCCCTTGAAAAAGGCGGCGCCGGGCCAGGCGGGCGGCGGCGAAGGCACCCTGGACTTCCTGCGCCTGCCGGCCGTGTGGATGTGCTTTGCCTTCTTCTTCATCACCGCCATCGCCCTGGGCGGTATCCAGAGCTTTGCCAGCGTGGCCCTCGTCAAGCTGTACGACATGAGCCTGGCCTTGGCGACGAGCGCCTACACGGCCTACATGCTGGCCTCGGCCGTGGGCATGCTGGCCGGCGGCGTGGTGGGGGCGCGCAGCCGGCATCCTGACCGCAACGTGGCGATCGCCTTCTCCGCCGCCGCCCTGCTGGCCGTGCTGCTGGCCATGGCCGTGGTGCCGGCCTGGGGCGCCGTCGTGCTGATGGGCGCCATCGGCCTGACGTCGGGCGTGGCGGGGCCGTCGCGCGACCTGATGATACGCGCGGCGGCGCCGAAAAATGCCACGGGGCGCGTGTATGGCGTCGTGTATTCGGGCCTCGACAGCGGCCTGGCCGTCGGCCCCCTGTTCTTTGGCGCGCTGATGGATGGCAACCATCCGGCCCTGTTGTTCGTGTGCATAGGCCTGTTCCAGGCGCTGGCCATCGCCACGGCCGTGGGCGTGGGCGGGAAAACGCGTGCCGCGGCGCTGCAAAAGGCATAGAATCGTTGCCATCCGATACTATTTCACGAGGAGATAGCATGACTTTTGCCACCACCGACCTGTGCGACGACTACGCGGCCATGCTCGACGACGGCGCCCTGGCCGTGCTGCCGCCCGTGTACCGCGCGTTTGGTCAGCGCATGCGCTTCAGCGGCCCGGCCACTACCTTGCAAGTGTTCGAGGATAACGCCCTCGTGCGCAGCACCCTGGAAACGCCGGGCCAGGGCCATGTGCTGGTGATCGACGGCGGCGGCAGCCTGCGCCGCGCGCTCGTGGGCGGCCAGCTGGGCGTGCTGGCGGAAAGCAATGGCTGGGCCGGCATCGTCGTCCACGGCTGCATCCGCGACAGCGAGGAAATCAATGTCTGCCAGATCGGCGTGCGCGCCCTGGCCACGCATCCGCGCAAGAGCAACAAGGCGGGCACGGGCCAGCGCGACGTGCGCGTCGATATCAGCGGCGTGGCCGTGCATCCGGGCGACTGGATCTATGCGGACGCGGACGGCGTGCTGGTGGCGCGCCAGGAGCTCGACTGAGCCTGCCTCCCTGCTGTGGTGTCTCCAACGCGCCGCCCGGCGCGTTTTTTTGTCCCGCTTGTCGCCGCGCAAGTTCCCTGGCGAAGCGGGCGCTATGCTGCTGACAGGCAGCGCTTTTCATCACGGCGGATGGCATTCCACATGACGGAATGCCGTGGCGGGCGACGCGGCGGCGGCTGTCTCATGCAGAGAAATATCCTTCCGCATCATGAAAAACCAGCAATAACCATATGATTTTATGGGGGGAATTTTTACTTATGTGTCTTATATAAGACTATTGCTGCTGCGCACAAACCGGCCTATTATTGGCTCAATGGATGTCACTTTTAACTTTGCAATGAACAGGAGAGCGCCATGGCAACGCGTGAACAGCAGGCAGCGGCCCTGCAGGCAGACTGGGATGGCAATCCGCGCTGGCAGGGCGTGGTGCGCAACTATACGGCGGCCGACGTGGTGCGCCTGCGCGGCTCCGTGCAGGTCGAACACACGCTGGCGCGGCGGGGCGCGGAAAAACTCTGGCACCTGCTGGGCAATGAACCTTTCGTCAATGCGCTGGGCGCGCTGACGGGCAACCAGGCCATGCAACAGGTGAAGGCGGGCTTGAAAGCCATTTATTTGTCTGGCTGGCAAGTCGCAGGCGACGCCAACAATGCCGGTGAAATGTATCCGGACCAGTCGCTGTACCCGGCCAATTCCGTGCCCGCCGTCGTCAGGCGCATCAACAATACCTTGGCGCGGGCCGACCAGATCCAGTGGTCGGAAGGCAAGGACGACATCGATTTCTTCGCCCCCATCGTGGCCGATGCGGAAGCGGGCTTCGGCGGCGTGCTGAACGCCTATGAGCTGATGAAGGCCATGATAGACGCGGGCGCGGCCGGCGTGCACTTCGAAGACCAGCTGGCGTCCGTCAAGAAATGCGGCCACATGGGCGGCAAGGTGCTGGTGCCCACGCGCGAGGCGGTGGAAAAGCTCACGGCGGCGCGCCTGGCTGCCGACGTCATGGGCGTCGCGACTCTGGTGATCGCCCGCACGGATGCGGAAGCGGCCGACCTGCTGACGTCCGACGTCGATGCCAACGACCGGCCCTTCTGCACGGGCGAGCGCACGGTGGAGGGCTACTACAAGACGCGTCCCGGCCTCGGCCAGGCTGTGGCGCGCGCGCTGGCCTATGCGCCGTATGCCGACCTCGTCTGGTGCGAAACGGGCAAGCCGGACCTGCTGTTTGCGAAAAAATTCGCCGACGCCGTGCATGCGAAGTTTCCCGGCAAGATGCTGGCCTATAACTGCTCGCCTTCGTTCAACTGGAAGAAAAACCTCGACGACGCCACCATTGCCAAGTTCCAGAAGGAACTGGGCGCCATGGGCTACAAGTTCCAGTTCATCACCCTGGCCGGCTTCCACGCCTTGAACTACGGCATGTTCAACCTGGCCCATGGCTATGCCCGCAGACAGATGTCGGCCTTCGTCGAGTTGCAGGAAGCGGAATTTGCAGCGGCGGGAAAAGGTTTTACGGCCGTCAAGCACCAGCGCGAAGTGGGCACCGGCTACTTCGACGCCGTGACGCAAGCCATCCAGCAGGGGCAAAGTTCCACCACGGCACTGCACGGCTCGACGGAAGACGAGCAATTCTTCGACGCCAGGCAGCTTGCCCAGATTTAAGGAAGTGCGGGGAGGCGGGCAGGGGAGGCACATCCCCGCCCAGTAAAAAACCACAGCGCGCCCCGGCCGCTGTGGTTTTTTTTGTGTGGCGCCGGCCATTTTGCAGGCTTGATTCGTTACAAAATATCCACATTCAATATTTTTTTGGAAAGTTCTTTGTGTTTTTCCGCGAGCTCCTATATGATTTCATTAAGGTAAGTTAAATGTCATCAAAGCAAGGGAATCAGACCATGAAAATCGCCACCATCGCCGCAGTTGTTGCCCTGTTCGTTGCCGGCAGCGCCAGCGCCAGCCCCGTCAACCTGATCACGAATGGCGATTTTGAGTCGGTCGCGCCCGGATACACGTTTTCCAGCGGCTTTCACGTCGTCAACGGCGGTTCCTCGGCCATCGGCGGCTGGACGGTGGGCGCTTCCTCGGTCGACCTGATCCGCAATGCCTACAACGCCATCAACGGCTACAGCATCGACATGCTGGGCACGCCTGGCCCGGGTTTCCTGTCGCAAAGCTTCAATGTCGTGGCCGGCCAGACCTACAACCTGGCCTTTGACATGGCGCGCAATCCGGGCGGCCCTGCCGGCCAGGGCGTGGCCGTCAATTTCGGCGGCGTGGCGCAAAACTTCTATTCGACGGCAGCCGCCTCGAACACCTTGTACAGCAATACCCTGAGCTTTACGGCCGCGTCCACCGGCCTGGCGACGCTGTCGTTTGCCAGCGCCGCGAAGGCTGGCACGCCGTTCGACAATTACTCGGGCGCCGTCATCGACAACGTTTCCGTGATGGCCGCCGTGCCGGAGCCGGAAACCTATGCCATGCTGCTGGCCGGCCTGGGCCTGATGGGTTTCCTGCGCCGCCGCAAGGCCGCCAGATAAGAGCCTATCCCAGCAGGGGATGTATGCATCTACCGGGACAGGCTCGAAGTCCGGCCTTGTCCCAACTCAAAACCGCCTGTTGCGACGCACAGGCGGTTTTTGCTTTTCATGGGTCTTGCGCGTAGCCGTCGACCTGCACGAAAAAGCGCCCGATCTGCGGCCAGGCGTCACGCGTCCTGACCGGCGTTTCGCCCGTGGCCATGCCTAATACATAGCCGTAGCCCGTGCGGCGGTCGCGCCAGGAATGGGGCGTGCTGTCCCAGACGCAGCAATAGCGCTGTAGCCTGGGCAAGCCATACGTACGCCGCAGGTAGGCTTCCGCCTGCCGCGCATGCTTGCCGTCCACCTGATAGCGGGCCTCGAACGGCTGGTCCTGGCGTTCCCTGTTTTGCCGGCAGCCCTGGTAGACGATGTAGGCGGGCTTCTGCCCCTGCCGGGACAGGAAGTCGCCGCAGGCCAGGGGGGCGCCCTGCGCGCCGCCCGCGCCCAGCAACAGCAGCCACGGCAGTAGTTTAGTGGCGTGCATCGGCATCACCCCGTAGTGGACAGGCCGCCATCTGCGGCCCCATACGCCGCACCAGTTCGCCGCGCAGCTGCGTCAGCCCCGCGATGCGCGCGTCGATGTCGCCCAGCTTGCGCGCCAGCGCCGCGCGCAGCAGTTCCGCCGTGGCCGGATCGCCGGCGGCGGCCAGCAGCGGCATGTCGGCCTCGATTTCCGCCAGGGTAAAGCCCAGCTGCTGCGCCGTGCGCAGGTAGCGCAGCCAGTCGGCCGCCTCGGGCGGGTAGTCGCGGTAGCCGTTCGCGCCGCGCCGCGCGCGCAGCAAGCCCCGTTTTTCATAAAAGCGCAGGGTATCGCGGCTCAAGCCTGTCGCCTGTGCCATCTCGCCGATCTGCATGGTTCTTTTCTTTCATAAAATGCTTGACCCTGGAGTGTACTCCAGGCCTGATCATGGGCGCTTTCCACAGACAGGAGTGTTCCATGTTGTCCGTTTCCGCCTTCCGCCGCCTGGTGCGCGCCAGCGCCATTTATGATCTGCTCCTGATTGCCCCGTTTACCACGCCGTGGACGTTCTTGCTGCTGCGCGAGCAGTTGAGTGACCTCAATGTGCGCCTGGGCGGCGTGCCGCTGCCCGTCTTCGGACCGTTTCATGTACTCATCGGCAGCTTGCTGGGCAGCGTGGTGCTGGTCTGGTCGGTGCTGCGCACGCTCGACCCGCAGCCGCGCTTCGGCCGCTATGACGCGGCGGCCCGCTACCTGTTTTCCCTGTGGATGGCGTGGGCCTGGCTGGTGACGGGCCAGCCCCTGCTGTGGCTGTTCCTCGTGCCGGAACTGGCCTGGGGCCTCGCGCAAAGCCTGCCTTTGCGCGGCACCGGAGTCGGGCGGGAAGGGCGCGCGCGCGAATCGCTGTTGAGATGACGATAACGAAATGCAATAATGGCCGTGCTCGCAGTGCAACAATGACTGCAATGAACGACTCTAAGGGAATGATTATGCAGCAGGATGCGGCAGGAAAAAACATGGCGTTGCTCGATCCGGTGGTGGCGCCCCGCATCGCAGTGACGCGCCTGGTGACGGGCCTGCTGCAAGGCTTGCTGCTGTACTGGCTGTACAGCACGGCGCAAGACAAGGTCTGGCCCGCCACGGAAGCCTACCTGCTGGGTCCCCTGATGCTGGTGTGCCTGCTGCTGCCCATTTTGCTCGTCTCCAGCCTGGGCCATATGTCGGCGAAGCGCATCGCCATGTGGATGGCGGGCGCGGCCGCGGTGCTGGCCGTGCTGGCCTGGCACGACGTGGCGCGCGGGGCCGAACACGTGATTTGGGGCAACTACAAGCCGGGCGCGCCGCTGCGCGTGATTTCCGCCCAGCTCTTCGGCTTCTGCGTCGTCGGCTTGTATATTGCCCACGCGCTGGTGCTGGCCAGCGCCCAGGATGGCCGGCGCATCGCCCGCTACCCGACTTATTTTGAAATCGCCTGGAAGCTGGGCATCCAGCTGCTGTTTTCCCTGCTGTTCGTGCTGGGCCTGTGGCTGGTGCTGTGGCTGGGCGGGCAGCTGTTCCTGCTGATCAAGCTGACTTTCCTGAAAAAGCTGCTGGGCCGGGCCTGGTTCGTGATTCCCGTCATCTGCTTCGCGTTTTCGTTCGCCATCCACATCACGGACGTGCGTCCGTCCATCGTGCGCGGCATCCGCACCCTGCTGCTGGTGCTGCTGTCGTGGCTGATGCCGATTGCCGCCGTGCTGGTCTCCGGCTTCCTGCTGACTTTGCCCTTCATCGGCTTCGAGCGCCTGTGGGCCACGCGCCATGCGGCGTCCGTGCTGCTGGGCATGGCCGGCGTGCTGGTGGTGCTGATCAATGCCGCCTTCCAGAATGGCGAAGTGGGCCATGGCGTGGCGCGCGGCATCCGCCTGGGCACGCGCCTGGCGTGCCTGCTGCTGCCGTGGGTGGTGGGCATCGCCATCTATGCGCTGACCCTGCGCGTGATGTCGCATGGCTGGACGTCCGACCGCCTGATCGCTTGCGCCTGCCTCCTGATCGCCACCTGCTACGCCATCGGCTACGCCTGGGCGGCCAGCAAATATGGCGACTGGCTGCACCTGATCGCCAACGTCAACGTGGCCACCGCTTTTGTTACCCTGCTGGTGCTGTTTGCCCTGTTCTCGCCGCTGGCCGACCCGGCGCGCATTTCCGTGGCCAGCCAGATGGCGCGCCTGGACAGCGGCAAGGTGGGCGTGGACAAGTTCGATTTCGAATACCTGCGCTTCGAGGGCGCGCGCTACGGCCAGGCCGCCTTGCAGGAACTCAAGACGCGCTCGACGGGAGCGGACGCCGCCATCGTGCGGGCCCGCGCCGAAGCCATGCTCAAGCGCCAGAACCGCCTCGACGAGACGGGCGCGCTGAGCGATGTGTCGATCAACCTGACCCTGCGCCCGGCCACGGCGAAGCTGCCGGACAGCTTCCTGCGCCAGGACTGGACGCAAGTGGGCCCGGCCTGGCGCCTGCCCGCCTGTTTGAAGCGGGCAGGGCAGCAGTGCGACGCCTACCTGCTCGATTTCGACGGCGATGGCAAACAGGAAGTATTGCTGATCAGCAACGACCCGCGCGCCTCTTCCGTCTTGCTGGCGGAAAAAGACGACGGCAGCTGGACCGCGCGCGGGCAAATCCCCACCGATGCCCTGCGCTGCAAGCCCCTGCGCGAAAAACTGCAGGCGGGCGCGTTCCAGCTGGTGCCGCCGAAGGTGCGCGAGCTGGAAGTGGACGGCCAGCGCGTGCCGATGACCTTGTATACGCCGGAGGACGAGCTCAGCTGCCCGGAGGAGACGGCGGCGACGCCGCCAACGCCGTAAACGGCCGCAAGAGGGCCGGAGGCGCCGGATAGAAGCATTTACTTATCATTAAGACAATGGCTTCGTGGGATCCGCGACTCCGGCCGTCTGCCATGGCGTACTTCAGCCGGAATATGCAATATGGAGAGAGCATGCAAGGTCCTGATCCGAACACTGCATATCCAATGCCTGGATTCCCGCAAATCTGCTTTCTGACGAATATTCTCACCCGCCCCAACATTGAAATCGGCGATTACACCTATTACGACGATCCGGACGGCGTCAAGCATTTCGAAGACAATGTCCTGTACCATTTCCCGTTTATCGGCGACCGCCTCAGAATCGGCAAATTCTGCGCCATCGCGCGCGGGGTGAAGTTCATCATGAACGGCGCCAACCATCAAATGAACGGGATTTCCAGCTATCCGTTCTTTATTTTTGGCAATGGATGGGAAACTGCACGGCCAGTCGGGGGCGAATTGCCCTACAAGGGCGATACGGTTATCGGCAACGACGTGTGGATAGGCTACGACACACTCATCATGCCCGGGGTACGCATCGGCGATGGCGCCATCATTGCCGCGCGCTCGGTTGTCACAGGCGACATCCCGCCCTACGCCATCGTCGGCGGCAATCCGGCACGTGTCGTCCGGGAGCGCTTCGATGCCGCGTCCGTGCAACGGCTATTGGACATTGCCTGGTGGGACCGTCCGGCAGAATGGATAGGCAGGCACCTCGACCTGATCCGGGGCGGGGACGTGGACGCGCTGTATGCCGCCGCCCGCTGAGGACGTGGCCGATGCCGTGCCGGCTTTGGCCGGCAGCAGACGGTTGTGCAAACATGCGAGATGCAGCGCATTAAATTCATTCATCAGCTGAGTAGGGTTAGCAATGCAAGAGGAATCAAAAGAAGAAGTTCGCCGGATCTTGCAGGCAGCCTTTGGCAGCCTACATCTCCATGGTGAGCTTCCATCAAGGGAGTTTTACGCGAGACTAAGCGTTGTTGGGCGTCCTGACGTATGGATACTGATCTACGGCGATTACATGGATTTCTCTTATACGGAAAATTCTTCACCGGTCTCACTCATCACCGACGTTTTTGCAGTACTTCAGCCTGCACAGATCATCGATTGGTCGCCCGGCCGGCTGGCATGTGTTCAGTACAAGTCAGCTGACCCTGACATGCTATTTCAAGCGATCGATGCATTACTAAAGAAACTTTATGGAATTACCGACTACAAACTCGCTGGCTCCCTAGAGACGTTTGGATGCGCGTAAGTTTGTGGGAAAGATCCATTATTTGATGGTAACAATCGGCCGGAAGCGGGCGACTGACGTTAGTTTCCGTTCACTACGCAATTCAAGTATGCCAGCTTACGTAAAAAGACACGGGGAAGAGACTGGTAGTGACAGGTACGATGCATGGGGCACGTCCTGGTGGTACTTTGAAGTCGATGGTGCAGGCTGGGTTACCCGACAAATTGAACAGTATGATTCTGGTCCGCTGCTTTGCTATGGTGCCGAGCATGAGAGCGACGAATTTGGCGGGATCTCGGAAAAGCCTCTCGATTTATCAGAGTCAGGGTATAGTGTGATTTCCCATCAAGAGTTCGAATCAATTTGGAGAACCGCGTAGTGCTTCCGTTATCGGCCAAAAGCGGACGTCCAGACTCAGGGCGCAGTTTCAAGACAACCACGGCTTAAGATTAGCCTGCCACGGAAGCAATAACATGCATCATCCATACCTAGCGTTCTGCATTAACCAAGCTGGCGAACTTGTCATAACTCATCAGCGAGACGCAAATCGACAGCATCCGCTTGAAATGGAATTGCCACTTACAGAACTGGCAGGCAAAGGTCGCGAGAAGGCTGCGCAGTCGATTGGGGAGCTTACGCTTGCGTTGCTTGAGAAATGGTATCCAGAAGAGTTCGCTGCACATCCGGCGCTCAAGTCCGAGACCCCTTAAGCACGCTAAGGCAAGCTATCGACGCTACGGCTCAGCTACTGCAACGTCTGCAATAGGGCGTAAGCAGACGGTGCCATTTAGGTAAAGCGCCACCGCCAGCCCAGTTTTGCTCCATGGTCCCAGGCATATGAGAACCCGATGGGGCGTGGCAGGGGCCTGGGTGGGGCGGCCCCTGTCGCCGCTGTAGCCGTCGCCCGACTGATACAGCATGTGCCTGTACGCGCCGCCTTGTGCCTTGTCGCTGACGTGCCGCGCTTCTAGACTGGGGCCTTCTCCACGCTGCGACTGCCTGCCATGACCGAACTCCTGCCCCTGATGAGCTATTGCTTTGTGATGTCGGCCACGCCCGGGCCGAACAACGTCATGCTGGCCACCACCGGCGCCAATTTCGGCTATCGGGGGGCGCTGCCGGTGATCCTCGGCATCCAGGCCGGCATCTTCGTGCAGACCATGCTCATGTGCGTGGGCCTGGGCAGCGTGTTCGTTGCCTACCCGATGGCGCAGCAGCTGCTGCGCATCGCGGGCGCGCTGTACCTGGTGTTCTTGGCCTGGAAGCTGGCCGGCGCCTCGGTGGCGGGAAGCAGCGCGCCGAAGGCCGTGTCGTTGGCGCAGGCGGCGCTGTTCCAGGCGTTGAACCCGAAGAGCTGGATCAAGGCGGTCACCATGGCGTCGGTCTTCATGCCTGCGCACGGCAACATGCTCGCCAGCGCGCTGCTGGTGTCCGTGACCGGCACCGTGGTGGGCATGCCGTGCAACGCCATGTGGGCGCTGTTCGGCGTGTCGATCCGCGGCGTGCTGAAAGCGCCGCGCAACCAGCGCATCTTCAATCTGGCGATGGGCGCCATCCTGCTGCTCCTCGCCCTGACGTTTTTGCGCTAGACTTGCGCCATGTTCGCCATCGACCGCTCCTCACCCGTCGCCCTGTTCCAGCAGATCGAGGCCGCACTGCGCCAGCAGATCGCGCAACGCGTGCTGCCTGGCGGGACCAGGCTGCCGTCGATCCGCCAGCTCGCCGCGCAGCTTGCGGTCAGCACCAACACCGTGGTGGTCGCATATGACCGGCTGGTGGCTGCAGGCGTCATCGATACGCACGGCACGACAGGCTTCTTCGTCTGCGCACCGGCTGACGCCGGCCGCGCCATTCCCGACGAGGTGGCGCTGGAAGCGGGACAGGAGCAGGAGCCGGTCTGGCTGAGCCAGCAAGTGAACGACCAGCGGCCGGGCGTGCTGCTGGCCAGCAGCGGCGCCTTGCCGCCCACCTGGCTGCAGGACGCGCTGCCGGCGGCCGCCGTGCAACGCGGCCTGGCGCGCAGCGCGGCCGGCATGGCCTCGCGCTGTCCGCCGCAAGGGCTGGCCGAACTGCGCGAGCAGATCGCGCTGTTGTTGCGCGGCATCGGCATCGCGGCGGACGCCAGCCACATCCTCACCACGTTCGGCGGCACCCATGCCATCGACCTGATCTGCCGCACCTTCCTGCAGCCCGGCGATACGGTGCTGGTGGAAGACCCCGGATACTTCCTGATGTTCGGCAGGCTGCGCCAGGACGGCGTGCGCCTGGTGCCGATTCAGCGCCGCCCCGACGGCCTCGACCTGGACGAGCTGGAAGCGGCCTGCCGCGCGCACCGTCCGCGCCTGCTGTTCATGCAGACGGCCCTGCACAATCCCACCGGGTGGAGCAGCAGCGCCGCCAACCTGCACAAGGTGCTGATCATGGCGCAGCAGCATGGCTTCCTGATCGCCGAAGACGACGTGCACGGCCATTTCCAGCCGGGCCACAGCACGCGGCTGGCGTCGCTGTCCGGGCTGGACGGCGTGATCTACTATTCCAGCCTGTGCAAGGCGCTGAGTCCGGCCCTGCGCATGGGCTACCTGGCCGCGGCGCCGGCCCTGCTCAAGCCCTTGATGCGCAGCAAGATCCATTCCATCATGACGTTGCCTGCGCTCAACGAATACGTGCTGCTGGAAGTACTCAAGGCCGGCAACCTGCGCAAGCACCTGGAGCGGCTGCAACGCAAGATCATGGTGGCGCGCAACGCCAGCACGCGACAGCTGAGCGCGGCGGGCGTGCTGTTCGAGCAGCCCGGCGATGCGGGCATTTTCCTGTGGGGCTCCATGCCCGAAGGGCTGGACGTGGACTTGCTGGTGCAGGACGCCTACCGCAACAAGATTTTGCTGATGCGCGGCGCCGCGTTCTCGGCCAACGACACGCCCGACCGGCACATCCGCTTCAACGTCGCCTTCAGCCAGCATCCGCGCGTGAGCGCCTACCTGGAAGAACGCCTGCGCGCCGTGGCTGGCGCGCGCTCAAGCCTGGCCCGCGCCAGCGCCGCCGCCGGCATCGGGGGCAAGTCCTGAGCACCGGCCGGGGCGGTTCAGCCATCGTGCTAGTTCTTCGTGCGCACCTGGCGCACATGGTTTTCCAGTTCGCTGAACGAGGGGCGTTCGGTGGCGGAAATGACCTTGCGGCCGAATTCCACGGCCAGCGCGGGCGCGTAGCCGTTCAGGCTGGCCAATAAGGTCACTTTCACGCACTGGTACATCTTTGCCGTTTCATGGTGCTTGCGGCGCAGCAAACTGGCCAGCGGGGCGATGAAGCCATAGGCCAGCAAGATGCCGATGAAGGTGCCCACCAGCGCCTGCGCGATCAGCACGCCCAGCTCGGCCGGCGGCAAGCCGACGGACGCCATCGTGTGCACCACGCCCATCACGGCGGCCACGATGCCGAAGGCGGGCATGGCGTCGGCCAGCTGCGAAATCGTCTGGATCGGCATTTCCGCATCCTCGTGGTGCGTCTCGATCTCGTTATCCATCAGGTTTTCGATCTGGTAGGCGTCCATATTGCCCGACACCATCAGGCGCAGATAATCGGTGATGAATTCCAGGATGTGCTCGTCGCCGAGCGTGTACGGGTATTTCACGAAGATGGCGCTGCGGTAGGGGTCGTCGATATCGTCCTCGACCGACATCAGGCCCTCCTTGCGGATCTTGCTGAGGATTTCATACATCAGCCCCATCAGCTCCATGTAGCGCGCCTTCGTGTACTGCGAACCGTGGAACAGGGTGGGTATGGCGGCGAACGTGGCACGGATGGCCTTGGCGTCATTGCCGACAAAGAAGGTGCCCAGCGCGGCGCCGCCGATCATCAGCAGTTCCAGCGGCTGGAACAGGGCCGCCAGATGGCCGCCCTGCATGGCGAAGCCGCCGAAGACGGAAAACAGCACGACGAGAAATCCGAGTATGACTAGCAAAACCTACTCCTTCATAATATTGCCATATCGCAATATTGTAGTGTAACCCGATTCCGCCGTCGTGGCCGCTTCCGGCTGCAGCTGCTGGATGAGAAAATTGATAAAAGCGCGCACTTTGGCGGGCAGCTGGTGGCGGCTCGGGTAGTAGGCGTACAGGTCGGCCGGCGCCAGCGTATAGTCGGCCAGCACCACGCGCAGGCGGCCGCTGTCAAGGTAGCGCGCCAGGTCCCATTCCGAACGCAGCAGAATGCCGTGGCCGTCCAGCGCCCAGCCCAGCACCACGTCGCCATCGTTGCTGGCCACCGTGCCGCGCACCTTCACCGTGTGGGTGGCGCGGCCACGGCTCAAACGCCAGATGCCGTAGGCGTCGTCGTTCTGCCGGTGCACGATGCAGCGGTGCCGGGCCAGCTCCTCGGGCGTTTGCGGCGTGCCGTGCGCCTGCAGGTAGGCGGGCGAGGCGCACAGGAAGCGCCGGTTCGACATGATGCGCCGCGCCGACAAGCGCGTGTCGGGCAAGTCGCCGAAGCGGATGCCCAGGTCGTACGCCTGTTCGACGAGGTTGATGGGGCTGTCCGTCAGCTGCAGCTGCACTTCCAGCTGCGGGTGGCGCAGCGCGAATTGCGACAGCAGGGGCGCGATCACCGTGCGCCCGAATCCCAGCGTGGCATTCACGCGCAACAATCCCTTCGGTTCGGCGCTGCCGCTGGCCAGCGATTCTTCCATGGCGCGGATGTCGTCGAGGATCTGCCGCGCCTGCTGCAGATAATTTTCGCCGTCGCCCGTCAGGCTGATGCGCCGCGTGCTGCGGTTGAGCAAACGCACGCCCAGGCGCTGTTCCATCAGCACCAGTCGCTTGCTGACGGCGGGCGGCGTGATGCCCAGCTCGCGCGCCGTGGCCGACAGGCTGCCCAGCTTGGCCAGCAGCACAAAGAAGGCCATTTCCGTGGTGGCGTCGCTTTTCATTATTAACTTGAAGTGAAAAATGGTTTAAATTGCAGTCGATTATACGACTGTATATCGCGGTTAAGCTGGCGTCACCATTCAAGCACAGGAGAGCCGCATGAAAATCGTCGAGATCCGCGAAAAGACCATCCCCATCTCTTCGCCCATCCGCAACGCCTACATCGATTTCACGAAGATGACGTTAAGCCTGGTGGCCGTCGTCACGGACGTGATGCGCGACGGCAAGCCCGTCGTCGGCTACGGTTTCAACTCGAATGGCCGCTACGGCCAGGGCATGCTGATGCGCGAGCGTTTCATCCCGCGCATCCTCGACGCCGATCCGGCCAGTCTCGTGACGGACGACGGCGGCAACCTCGATCCGCACAAGGTCTGGGATTGCATGTACACCAATGAAAAGCCGGGCGGCCATGGCGAGCGCTCGGTAGCCATCGGCACCATCGACATGGCCGTCTGGGATGCCGTGGCGAAGATCGAGAACAAACCGCTGTTTCAGCTGCTGGCCGAGCGCCACGGCACGGGCGTGCCCGGCAAGCAGGTGTTCGTGTATGCGGCGGGCGGCTATTACTACCCGGGCCAGAGCCTGTCCGCCCTGCAGGACGAGATGCGCAGCTATGTCGACCGCGGCTACACGGTGGTCAAGAAGAAGATCGGCGGCGCCTCGCTGGACGAGGACTTGCGCCGCATCGACGCCATCATGGAGGTGCTGCAGGATGGGCAGAAGCTGTGCGTGGACGCCAACGGGCGCTTCGACCTCGACACCTCGATCGCCTACGCCAAGGCGCTGCGTGAATATGACCTGTTCTGGTACGAGGAGGCGGGCGACCCGCTCGACTTCGAGCTGCAGGCCACCCTGCGCAGCTATTACGACAAGCCCATGGCGACGGGCGAAAACCTGTTTTCCATGCAGGATGCGCGCAACCTGATCCGCTATGGCGGCATGCGCGCCGACCGTGACTGGCTGCAGTTCGACTGCGCCCTCAGCTACGGCCTGGTGGAGTATTTGCGCACGCTGGACATGCTGCACCAGCACGGCTGGTCGCGCAGCCGCTGCATCCCGCACGGCGGCCACCAGATGTCCCTGAATATCGCGGCCGGCCTGGGCCTGGGCGGCAATGAGTCGTATCCGGACCTGTTTCAGCCGTTCGGCGGCTTCCCCGACGGCGTGCGCGTGGAAAACGGCCACATCACCATGCCGGAGCTGGTTGGCATCGGCTTCGAGGGCAAGGCGAACCTGTATGCGGAAATGCGGGCGCTGAGCGGGCAATAACCTTACTCGCTGCGCTGCCAGAAGCGCAGCTTGTTGCCGAACGGGTCCGCCACTTCCAGGACGCGGCCCCAGTCCTCGTCGCGGATGCCGGGCCGCGCATACGGATAATCCCTGGCCTGCAGTTCCGCGTGCAGGGCGGCGACGTCGTCGACGGGGATCAGCAGCGCCGACCCCGGCGTGGCGTCGCCGTGGTGTTCGGACAGGTGCAGCACGAGATCGCCCCGCGTCACCTGCAGGTACAGCGGCGCCGCAGGCTCGAAGCGATGTTCCCAGTCCAGGGTAAAGCCGAGGAAACCGAGGTAGAACTCGCGCGCTTTTTCTTCCGAGAAGATGCGCAGGATGGGGATGGCAGCATGCATGGCGGTGCTTTCGACAGGTGGGTATGCCGCCATTCTAGCCGCAGGCCGGCGCCTGGCGCTTCATGCGTGCGGCGGGGCTGGCCTTCTCCCAGCGGAACAGCCACATGATGATCAATTTGGTCGTGGCGCTGACGCAGGCCAGCAGCAGCAGGGGCCAGCCCGTTTCCAGCCCCATGACGCAGGCGAAGAAGATGGTGCTGACATCCATCGCCAGAATGAACTGGCTCATCTTTAACGACACGGCGCCCGTCCTGCCCGAGCGCCAGATCAAGCGGATCTGGTGCGCATAGCCCTGCGCCAGCAGCACGGTGACGGCGACGATCAGGCTTTGCGAGATCAGCCTCTTTTCATCGCTGAACGTGGGGCCGAAGGCCAGCCCCGCCACGCCCGCGCCCAGCAGCAGCGCGCAGCCCAGCAGCGCATTGCGCGAGGTCAGACTGCGGCGGTCGCGCTCGATTTCAAACAGGATGGCCAGCGCGATCAGGGACGCGAGCAGACGGGGCCAGACGATGTAGTGGTTGAACGGCGTGATCGAATAGCCGTAGACGAAGAAGGCGCAATATGCGAGGAAGCTGACGGTGAACTGGTTGATCGACAAAATGTCCGTCGTCTGGCCGGCGCCGATGCCGGCATCGCGCTTGCGCCGCCAGATTTTTTGCAGCTGCGACCACAGGCCGTACAGGCTGACGACGATGAACAGGGAATTGAGGCTGCCGGCGAGGGCGTACAGGGAAGGGGCTTGCAAAGGTGTCTCCGGAAATCGGCAAGGCTGCGCTGCGGTGACAGGATGCCTTGTCTATACATTTTATTTTTTGCAACATGCTCTCATGAAATAAATTGGCAGGCAAGCAATGTTTTCACGGCCGGGCCTGTTGCAGCTGCACTTGCCCGGACGCACCTCTTCCTGCGCTTGCCCGTATAATCGGGGCATGACTTTCTTCTCACTGCGTGCCCGCTCCGTGCTGGCCACCGTCGGCAAAATGGCCGTTTCCCTGATTCTCCTGTTGACCGCTCTGTGGGGCGCGCTGGCGCTGTGGTACCAGCTGTCCGGCGGCACGGCCGCGCAAGCCATCGGCGCGCTGCTGTGGGCCGCGCTGGGCGTGGCCAGCGTGGCGCTGTGGTGGATGCGCGGCGACGCGCGCGTGCTGCTGCCGTATGCGGCCGGCTTCATCCTGCTGCTCGTGTGGTGGAGCTTCATCGCGCCCAGGCAGGAGCGCGTGTGGGCCGACGACGTGGCGCGCAACGTCACGGGCACCGTCAAGGGCAATCTGGTCACCGTGGAGAATGTGCGCAATTTCGACTGGCGCAGCGATGACGATTACACGGTCAAGTGGGAGCAGCGCAGCTACGACCTCGACGAACTGCGCACGGTGGACGCGGCGTTGTCGTACTGGACGGGGCCCTATATCGCGCATACGCTGATCTCGTTCGGCTTTGCCGACGGGCGCTTTCTGACGTTTTCCATCGAAATCCGCAAGGAAAAGGGCGAAAGCTTTTCCGCCATCGGCGGTTTTTTYAAGCATTTTGAAATGAGCCTGGTGGCCGCCGACGAGCGCGACATCCTGCGCGTGCGCACGAATGCGCGCGGCGAGGACATGCACTTGTACCGCGTGATGATGCCGAAGGCGGCCATGCGCTCGCTGTTTCTCGCCTACCTGGACGAGGCGCAGGCGCTGAAGGCCCAGCCGCAGTTCTACAACACCCTGACGGCCAACTGCACCACCATCGTCTTCGAGATGGTGCGCCGCATCGTGCCGGGCTTGCCGCTCGATTACCGGTTGCTGGCCTCGGGCTACCTGGACCGCTATCTGTTCGACGTCAAGGGCCTGGTGCCCGGCCTGAGCTTCCAGCAGCTGCGCGAGGGCGGCCACGTCACGGCGCGCGCGCGGGCGGCCAACGACGATGCGGACTTTTCGCACGCGATCCGCCGCGGCATGCCGGGCTACGATGAAACGGGCTACCCGAAGCTGCAAATGCCCAAGCAATGATCTGCTGTCGCAACGACGCCCCATCAAACCGTGGCGAGCGGCAGGAAGAGGTCGCCGACAAGCGGAACTGTACGAATAGGACAGTGAGCATCGCTGGCCGCCTATGCCGACGCGCGGCAGGTTTGGTTGGGTGTTAACGGTCATTGCCTTATACTGTCGCTATTCCGACCGGCCGCCTTTCGCGGCCGGTCTCACTTTACGAATAAAGAAGGCCCGCTATGCCATTTTCCTCCCTGGGTCTGATTCCCGCCCTGGTCCGCGCCGTCGAGAAGGCCGGTTATGCCGCGCCGACGGCCATCCAGGCGGCCGCCATTCCCGCCATCCTGCGCGGCAGCGACGTGCTGGGCGCCGCGCAGACGGGTTCCGGCAAGACGGCCGCCTACGCGCTGCCGCTGCTGCAGGCGCTGATGGCGCCCGTTTCCGGCCCGCGCCAGGTGCGCGCGCTGATCCTCGTGCCCACGCGCGAGCTGGCGGCGCAGGTGGGGCAGACGGTGCACGCGCTGGCCAGGCCGCTGCCCGTCAAACTGAAGATTTCCGTGCTGTTCGGCGGCGTGTCGATCAATCCGCAGATGATGGACTTGCGCGGCGGCGCCGACATCGTCGTCGCCACGCCGGGCCGCTTGCTGGACCTGGTGCGGCAAAACGCCGTGAAGCTGGGCGGCGTGTCGCTGTGCGTGCTCGACGAAGCGGACCGCCTGCTCGACATGGGCTTTAGCGAGGAAATCAACGCCATCCTGGCATTGCTGCCAGCGAAACGGCAAAACCTGTTCTTTTCCGCCACCTTCCCCGACAGCGTGCAGGCGCTGGCCGACAGCCTGCTCGCGGAACCCGTGCGCATCGAGGTGGCGTCCGAACCGCAGGACAAGCCCGACATCGTGCAGCGCGCCATCACCGTCGACGTGCCGCGCCGCACCCAGCTGCTGCGCTACCTGATCCTGCAGCAGCAGTGGGAGCGGGTGCTGGTGTTCGTTGCCACCAAATACGCGGCCGAACACGTGGCTGACAAGCTGCAGCGCGCGGGCCTGCACGTGGGCGCCTTCCACGGCGAATTCAGCCAGGGCACGCGCAGCCAGCTGCTGGCCGATTTCAAGGCGGGCCGCCTGCAGGTGCTGGTGGCCACCGACGTGGCCGCGCGCGGCATCGATATCGCCGGCCTGCCGGCCGTCGTTAATTACGACTTGCCCCGCTCGGCCGTCGACTACACGCACCGCATCGGCCGCACGGGGCGCGCCGGCGAAAGCGGCACGGCCGTCAGTTTCGTCACGGCCGACACGGAAGCGCATTTCCGCCTGATCGAGAACCGCAACGACTTGCGCATCGTGCGCGAAGTGGTGGCCGGCTTCGAGCCGACGGAACTGCCCACGCCCGCGAACCCCGCCACGGACACGGTGAACGGCGGCGTGAAGGGCGCGCGCAAGAGCAAAAAGGATAAATTGCGCGAGGCCGCTGCCATGGCTGCGAAGGCGGCCGCAGGCAATTAAATGCGCCTTATGTGCGCTGGCCGCTTGAAAGGCCAGGTTTCCCGGACTAAGATTGTGTTTCTATAAAGCAAGGGGACGGGAATGCACATGACATGCATCAAACGCGCGGGCGCGCTGGCGTGCGCGCTGGCGCTGGCCGGTTGCGCCGGCATGGGCGGCAACGGTGACAAGGCCGGCATGCGGATGCCGGGCAAGACGCCGGCCGATGCGGCCGTGGCCGCCACCTGGTACAACCCGCCCAGCGAATTTCCCGGCATTTGCCTGACCCAGTTCAGCGATGGCAGCCTGCGTTTCGACGGCGGCTTCGCCTTCTATAACCCGGGCCGCTGGGCGTATGACGCCGCCAGGGGCGAATTGCGCCTGGCGCTGGCGCCGACGCCCTCGCTGGAGCTGTCCCACGCGCAAATCGTGCAGCACCAGAATCTGCTGCGCATCGAGGCGGACAAGAATACGCTGGTGTATGGCGTGCAAGCCGACACCAAGGCCATCGGCCTGGGCGGCTTTATGTTTTACCGCGACATGCCGTGCCCGCCACGGCGCGGATAAATGTCCAAAAGGAATATTTAGTCGTATAATTTCAGCGCAAGCTGGCTGCCGCGCAATGGTGCCGCGCGGCCGATTCCCCCTCCAGGCAGCTCCGATATCGCCGTGGCGATGAGAGGATGTTCCGATGGATTTGCACGACGAGCACGGTATGCCGGTCACGGCGGTGCTGGCGGCGGACGCCGGGCAGGCGCCCGTGGCGCAGCCGCGCACCTTGCTGCTGGTCGATGACGAACCGAATATCCTCGCTTCCCTCAAGCGCCTGCTGCGGCGCGATGGCTACCAGATCCTCACGGCCGGCAGCGGCCAGGAAGGGCTGGACGTGCTGGCCGGCCATGCCGTCGACGTGATCGTCTCGGACCAGCGCATGCCCGGCATGCTGGGCGCCGACTTCCTGCGCAAGGCCAAGCTGCTGCGTCCGCAGACCATCCGCATCATGCTGTCGGGCTACACCGAGCTGCAGGCCGTCACGGACGCCGTCAACGAAGGCGCCATCTTCAAGTTCCTCACCAAGCCCTGGGAAGACCACCAGCTGCGCGAGCATATCGCCGAAGCGTTCCGCCTGAAGGGCATCGACGACGACAATGTGCGCCTTAACGCGCAGTTGCGCGACGCCAACCTGGCCCTGGCGGCGGCCAATGCGGCCATGCAGGCGCTGGTGCGCCAGCAGCAGCACCAGATCAGCCGCGACGAGGTCAGCCTGGGCATCGCGCGCGAATTGCTGCAATTTCTGCCGCTGCCCGTGATCGGACTCGACGAGGACGGCATGATTGCCTTCATCAATGCGGCGGCGGCCAACCTGTTCGAGCGGGGCGCGGCCCTGCTGGGCAACGAGGCGGCGCTGGTGCTGCCGCAGCTGTTCGACGGGCAGGGCGCGCCCTGCCTGGCCGCCATCGACGGCCAGCCATATGCCGTGGCCGTCCACCCCATGGGCCTGCATTCGCGCTCGCGCGGCAGCCTGGTCACCCTGAGTCGTCATGGAGCGGATACATGAGTGAAAGCGTGAGTGAGAGCGGACGCGAGATTTCCATCGAGCAAGCGCAGGAAGGCATGGTGCTGGCGCAGGCGCTGAACGACGCCGGCGGCGCCGTGCTGCTGGCCCAGGGCGCCGTCCTGACGGCGGCCAGCCTGACGGCCTTGCGCAGGCGCAATGTCGAGCGCTGCCACGTCGTCGCCGACGAGGAGCCGGACCCCGCCGCGCAGGCGCAGGCCGAGCAGGAACGCCTGCGCCGCCTGGAACGCCTGGCCGTGCTGTTCCGCGCCACGCCGCCAGGTTCCGCGGGGTCGCAACTGCTGGCGCTGCTGCAGCGCTACCGGCAAGGGAGCGCGGCATGACACGGCTCAGTTTTGAACACATCATCCGCCAGATACAGGAATTGCCCTCGCTGCCCGTGGTGGTGCTGGAACTGCTGTCGAGCATGGACCAGGATGACACGGACGTCCATGTGCTGGCGCAAAAGATCGAACTGGACCAGGGCCTGGCGGCGAAAACCTTGCGCATCGCCAATTCCTCGTTCTACGGCATGCAATCGAAGGTCACCAGCATTCCGCAAGCCGTATCCGTGCTGGGCTTTCACAGCATCCGCACCGTCGTCACGGCCTGCGCCCTGACGGGCAGCTTCGCGCCGGTGGGCGACGGCTTCGATTTCCAGGCCTTCTGGCGCCATTCGCTGGCCACCGCCGTCGCCGCGCGCCTGCTGGCGCCGCACCTGCGCGTCAATCCCGAAACGGCCTTCACGGCCGGCCTGCTGCACGACCTGGGCACCCTGGTGCTGGTGACGCGTTTTCCGGCCGAGCACGCGCTCGTGCGCAGCCACCGCCAGACCCATGACTGCCAGATGGCCGAGGCGGAACTTGCCGTCATCGGCATCGACCATGCGCAGGTGGGCAGCGCCCTGGCCGCCTACTGGAAGTTTCCCGCCACGATACAGCAGGCCGTGGCCGACCATCACGCCATCGAGCGGCTGGAAGCGGGCGGCCTGCCGCTGGCCGTGCACATGGCCAACGCCATCGTCCTCGGGCTCGACCTGGCGGGCGCCGACGATGCACTGGTGCCGCCACTGTCGCCGGCGGCCTGGCGCGGCGTTGCGCTGGACGAGCAGGCCTGGCTGGCGCTGCTGCGGCAAACGGAACACACCTTCGATGAAATGTCGCGGATCATGCTGGCATGAACAGGATAGAGGCCATGGAAACAGAAGCAGGACAGGCGCTGCCCGCCACGCCGGAACGCCGACAGGGCGACACCATCGCGCTGTCGGCGTTTTTCGACGGCCATCCCGTGGCCACCTTCGCCATCAACACGGACCACGTGGTGACGCACTGGAACAGCGCCTGTGAACAGCTGCTGGGCTTTACGTCCGCCGAAATGGTCGGCACGCGCGACCACTGGAAGGCGTTTTATCCGCAGCCGCGCGCCTGCCTTGCCGACCTGCTGGTGGCCGACGATATCGCGCTGGGCGAAAATGAACTCTACCTTGGCAAGCTGAAGCGTTCTTCCGTGATTCCCGGCGCCTACGAAGCCGAGGATTTCTTTGCCGATATCGGCCCCGACGGCCACTGGCTGCACTTCACGGCGGCGCCCCTGCGCGACCGCCAGGGGCGGCTGGTGGGCGCCATCGAAACGCTGCGCGACGTGAGCGAGCGGCGCAATGCCGAGAGCGCGCTGCGCAAGGCGCACGACAACCTGGAACACCTGGTGGCCAAGCGCACGGCCCAGCTGGCCGAGATGAACGAGCGCCTGGCCGACGATATCCGCCAGCGCCAGATCGCCGACCTTGAGTTGCGCGAGCGCAACCTTGCCCTGACGGAATTGAACAGCAAGCTGTCGCTGGCCCAGCAAAAGCTGCTGCAGTCGGAAAAGCTGGCCTCGATCGGCCAGCTGGCCGCCGGCGTGGCGCACGAGATCAACAATCCCATCGGCTATGTGTTTTCCAATGTCGGCACCCTGGAAGGGTATCTGGACGACCTGTTCAGCATGCTCGACGCCTACGAGGATGCCGAGCCGGCCGTCGCCGACCCCGTGGTGGCGGCGCGCCTGCGCGCGCTGCGCGAGCAGATCGACCTCGATTTCCTGCGCACCGACATTCCGCTGCTGATGGGCGAGTCGAAGGAAGGCATTGCGCGCGTGCGCCGCATCGTGCAGGACCTGAAGGATTTTTCGCGCACGGACGCGCACCAGGAATGGGTGTGGGCCGACTTGCGCCAGGGCATCAACACCACGCTCAACATCGTGAACAACGAGGTCAAGTACAAGGCCGACGTGGTGCGCGAGTTCGGCGACATTCCCGACGTCGAGTGCCAGCCGTCGGAACTGAACCAGGTCATCATGAACCTGGTCGTCAACGCGGCCCACGCCATGGGCGAGGCGCACGGGCGCATCACCCTGCGCACGGGCAGCGACAATGCGGCCGAAGTGTGGATCGAGGTCGAGGACAATGGCGCCGGCATCGCGCCCGAACACCTGTCGCGCATCTTCGACCCGTTTTTCACCACCAAGGCCATCGGCAAGGGCACGGGGCTGGGCCTGTCGCTGGCCTACACCACGGTGCAGAAGCACCATGGCCGCATCGACGTGCGCAGCTGCCTCGGCCGCGGCACCACCTTCCGCATCACCTTGCCCGTGCGCCAGGCGCAGGCCGTCGCACCATGACCGAACAGGACAGCATGAGCATCAGCACCAGCACCAGCGCCGCGGCCGCGCCGCCGACCATCCTGTGCGTCGACGATGAACCGAATATCCTCTCGTCGCTGCGCCGGCTGTTCCGCCCGCACGGCTACCGCGTGCTGACGGCCGACGGCGGCGCGGCCGGCCTGGCCTTGCTCGAGGCCGAGACGGTGGACCTGGTCATCTCCGACATGCGCATGCCGCAGATGGACGGCGCGCAGTTCCTGGCCCAGGTGCGCCAGCGCTGGCCCGGCACCATACGCCTGCTGCTGACCGGCTATGCCGACATCCAGTCCATCCTCGACGCCATCAACCAGGGCGAGATCTACCGCTACGTGACCAAGCCGTGGGACGAGAACGATATCGTGCTGGTGGTGCGCCATGCGCTGGAGCGGCGCGCGCTGGAGCAGGAAAAACGGCGCCTGGAAGCGCTGACGGCCAGCCAGAACGTGGAGCTGCAGGCGCTCAATGCCAGCCTGGAGGCGAAGGTGGCCACGCGCACGCAGCAGCTGAAACAGTCGCACGACGAGGTGCAGGCGGCCAACGAGCGCCTGAAGACCACGTTCGTGACGACGATCAAGGTGTTTTCCAACCTGATCGAGATGCGCGGCGGCAAGCTGGCCGGCCATGCGCGCAGGGTGGCCGAGCTGTCGCGCAAGCTGGCGCAGGCGCTGGGCCTGGAAGGGCAGGAAGCGCGCGACGTGTTCATCGCGGCCCTGCTCAAGGATATCGGCAAGCTCAGCCTGAGTGACGACGTGCTGGAACTGCCGGCCAGCGCCTGGACGGGCGAGCAGCTGGCCGCCTTCCGCAAGCATCCGCTGCGCGCCGAGCAGCTGCTGATGGCGCTCGACGAGCTGCGCGCCGTTTCCGTGATCCTGCGTTCGCAGCTGGAACGCTTCGACGGCGGCGGCTTTCCCGATGGCCTGGTGGGCCTGGCCATTCCGCTGGGCGCGCGCATCCTGGCGCTGGCGTCCGATTACGACGGCTTGCAGATCGGCGCCATGGTGCAGCGCAGCCTGCGCGCCGACGAGGCCCGCACCCTGATCTACGACAGCGTCGGCAAGCGCTACGACCCGGCCGTGGTGGCCGCTTTCCGCGGCATCATGGAAGAAACGGAGCCGCCGGCGCGCGACCTGACCGTGCTGTCGGGCCAGCTGGAACCGGGCATGGTGCTGTCGCGCGACCTGATCAGCAGGGACGGCCTGATGCTGCTGGCGGCCGAACACGTGCTGACGGCCCGCGTGATCGCCCAGCTGCTCGATTTCGAAGGCAAGAATGGCGGGCGCCTGAGCATCCGCGTGTATGCGCCCGTGAAGGACGTCTAGGCGTTCGCGGCGGCGGTGGGCGGCTGCAGCGGCAGGTGCACGGTAAAGCGCGTGCCCTGGCCCACTTCCGAGGCCACCTCGATGCGCCCGCCGTGCTTGTTGACGATGCCGTAGGAGAGCGACAGGCCCAGGCCCGTGCCGCTGCCGACGGCCTTGGTGGTGAAGAACGGTTCGAAGATGCGGTTCAGGTGCTCGGGGGCGATGCCGGCGCCCGTGTCGCCGATTTCCACCCACACCCAGTCGCCCGCATGGCCGGTGCGGATGCTGATCACGCCTTCGCCGCTGATGGCCTGCCCCGCATTGACGAGCAGGTTCATGAAGACCTGGTTCAGCTGCGAGGCCAGGCACAGGATCGGCGGCAGCTCGCCGTACTGCTTCTCGATGCGCGCCTTGTATTTCAATTCGTTGGCGACGATGTTCAGCGTGCTGTCGAGGCCCGCGTGCAGGCTGGCCACCTGCCAGTCCGTCTCGCCCACGTGGGAAAAATCCTTCAGCGCCTGCACGATGTCGCGCACGCGCTTCAAGCCATCCATCGATTCGCCGACCAGGTCGCCGATATCGTCCTGCAGGAAGCCCAGGTCGGCCTGCGCGCGCACCTGCTCCACGCGCGCTGCCAGGCCGGGCGCTTCGCGCAGCGCCGTTTCATACTGGGCGATGACGTCGAACAGGGTGGCGACATAGCCTTGCAGGGAACTCATGTTCGAATTGACGAAGCCGATCGGATTATTGATTTCGTGCGCGATGCCCGCCGCCAGCTGGCCGATGGAGGCCATTTTTTCCGATTGCAGCAGCTGGTCATGCGCTTCCTGCAACTTGCTGATCAGTAGTTGCTGCTCCTCGCCGCGCGCCTGCAGCATCGCTTCCATGCCCTTGCGTTCGGTGATATCCGTCAGCGAACCGATCACCTCGAAGGGCACGCCGTGCTCATCGCGCACCAGGCGCAGGCTGTCGTGCATCCACAGGTAGCTGCCGTCGCGCACGCGGAAACGGTATTCATAGGCGCGCGCGCCTTCGACGAAGATCTGCGCCAGGCTGGAAAAGATGCCGGGGGCATCGTCGGGGTGGATGTGGTCGAACCAGAAATTGGGGTCGGCCACCATGTCCTCGGGCTGGTAGCCCAGCACGTTCAGGGCGTTGTTGCTGACAAAGGTCATCTTGAAGTCGCCGCTGGGCACGGTGCAATAGATGATGGAGGGCGTATTGTCGAGCAGGTATTGCAGGCGCACGGCCGTGGCGGCCGGGGCGCCGTCGCCAGGCCTGTCCCCGCCGTGTTTGCCGGGCTCGGGGGTGGAAAAGTCGAAATCCTCGAACTGCATCGTCATACCTCGCTGGCTGCACGGCACTGATGTCATCCTGGCTCGATTATGCCCGATTCTGCCTGCCTTGGGCTTGCCGGTGCCCTCTTCAGGGCGCCGGCGGCTGCTCCACGATGGCCATGCGCCGCGCGATGCGCTGTGCCGCCTGCGCGTCGCCCGCCTGTTCGGCGCGCAGGCGCTGCACGCCCAGCCAGGCCAGCAGCGGGCGGCGCCAGCCCTGGTCCGAGGCCGTGGCGACGGCCGTGTCGAGCAGCGC
>NZ_NEGZ01000018.1 GCF_002127585.1 Janthinobacterium sp. GW458P | reverse complement strand
CGAGGCCGGCCTGCAGCGTCAGGCGCCGGTGCCGCGCGCGCTGGCCATGCCCGCTCCGGTGGCGGCCCGCTCCGCGCCGCTGCCGCCGCCGGCAAAGCTCGACGCCTCCGTGTGGCTGATGAAGATCGAGGCCCTGCTCAAGGCGGGCGAGGGTACCCTGGCGCAGGAGGAGTGGACGGCGTTCCGGCAAGCCTATCCCGACTATCCGGTGGCCGAGGAGTTGCGGCAGCGCCTGGAAAAAATACCGAAGTAGCGCGTTACACGATCCCCTTCCTGCGCTCCCACACGGCGCTGCCGACGAAAATGGCGGCGCATACCCACATCACGGCCGGCAAGGCGTTCACGCCCGCCGATTGCATCAGGATGCCCGTCAGCAGAGGTCCGCCGCCGCTGGTCACACCCCAGGTGGCGTTGACGATGGCGCTGGCGCTGGTCAGCGACAGTCCCGTAAAGCGCTCGCCGCAGGCCACCAGCGCCAGCATGTAGATGCCGCCCGCCGCCGCGCCCAGCAACAGCAGCAGGGTCCACCACAGCCACGGCGTGCCGACGGCGAACGGCAGCAGCGGCAGCAGCAGGCAGACGGCCACGCCGCAGCCTGCGTGCACCCTGGCGCGTCCGAAGCGGTCGGCCATCCATCCCAGCGCAAATTGCAGGCCCGTGTCGCCCACCAGCACCACGGTGGCCGACAGCAGGGCCAGGTCGGTGCCGATGCCGTGCTCCATCGCGTACAGCGGCAGGAGACTCAATGCCAGCGTGTCGAACAGGGCGAAGAAGGCGGCGCCGAGCACGATCATCGGCATGCGCGGCAGGATCAGGGTCCACTTCACGCCATGTTCTTCCGGCTCCTTTTCCGGGCCGCTGTTCGAGATCAGCATCAGGCCCGGCACGGCCAGCAGAAACAGCAGGCCGCAGGCGGCGAAGCTCCACGAAATCTGGTCGTTGAAGAGGGCCACGAGGGCGGGGCCGATCAGCTGGAAAAACGTAAAACTGGTGGTGTACATGGCCACCACGCGACCGCGCGAATTGTCGGGCGCCAGGCGGTTGACCCACGCCTCGCCGATGGTAAACAGCACACCCATGGCGCCGCCGAACAGGAAACGCAGCACGCTCCACGCCAGCAGGTGGTCGGTGAACTGCATGGCGATCGTCGCCAGCGAGGCCACCCAGACGGCGCCCAGCATGGTGGCGCGCGCGCCGAAACGCCCCACCCAGCGCGAGACGAACGGCGAGGCGGCCAGGATGCCGAGGGCGCTGACGGCCGTGATCATGCCGATGATGTCCGTGCCCACGCCGCGCTGGTGCAGGGTCAGGGCGGTGAGCGGCATGGTGGCGCCGAGGCCCAGGCCGACCACGCCGATGCTGACCACGAGGGCGAAGAAGTCGCGCCACGGCATGTGCTTCATGGCTGCCCCTGCAGGGTGAAAGAGGTGTTCGGGAAGGCTGGAAAACGGTGTGGATGCATGGGAAAGTGGGGGACTTTGCCTGCGGCGCTGGTATTTGGCGCCGGACGGGCATATGATGATTTTAATAAAGACAATATTGCAAAGCCGTAGTGTAGGCGATATGCGCCGCTGCTGGCCATGCCCATCGGTGTGGCCGCTGCCTCCGGCTCTGCTGTACAGTGAAGCGAGCGGCAGCGCTGTCATGCGCTGTCATTGGATCGTCACGCCAGCGAGGTAGCACTCTATGCGCCGTCCCATCGTTCTCGTTCCCGCCTGCCAGCGCCAGCTGGGCAGCCACATCTGGCACATGGCGCAGGACAAATACCTGCACGCCGTGCTGCACGGCGCCGGCTGCATGCCGCTGCTGCTGCCCGCCCTGGGCGCGGCTGCGGACCTGGAAGCGGCGCTGCAGGTCGCAGACGGCGTCATGCTGACCGGTTCCGCCTCGAACGTCGATGCGCGCCTGTATGGCGAAGACATCCTGCATCCCGACCTGCCGCAAGACCCCGCGCGCGACGCCACCACCTTGCCCCTGATCCGCGCTGCGCTGGCGCGCCAGCTGCCGCTGCTGGCCATCTGCCGCGGCTTCCAGGAAGTCAACGTGGCCCTGGGCGGCAGCCTGCACCAGGCCGTGCATGCGGTGCCGGGCATGATGGATCACCGCGAGAACGTGCTCGATCCACTGCAGCGCCAGTACGCGCCCGCGCACCGCATCAAGCTGATGCCCGACGGCGTGCTGTCACGGCTGCTGGGCGGCGAGAGCGAGATGATGGTCAATTCCCTGCATGGCCAGGGCATCGCCCGGCTGGCCGATGGCTTGCTAGTGGATGCCCTGGCCGACGACGGCCTGGTGGAAGCCTACACGGTGGCCAGCGCCGCCGGTTTTAGCCTGGCCGTGCAATGGCACCCGGAATGGCAGGTGGAAGACAACCCGCAGTCGATGCGCCTGTTCGATGGCTTCGGCCAGGCCTGCCGCGATTACCAGGAACAGCACAGGAAGACAGGATGACAGGCGCACCGCCCGCAGCACGCGGTGTTTGATCAAGACCAGCGAGAGGGAAACATGGCAATACGCGAAAATTTCACCTATACGGATATGGATTTGTGGCTCAATGAAAAGCGCGTCACGGAAATCGAATGCCTGGTGCCCGACTTGACGGGAGTGGCGCGGGGGAAGATCCTGCCGCGCGGGAAATTCACCCAGGAGCGCGGCATGCGCATCCCGGAAGCGGTGCTGGGCATGACGGTGACGGGCAATTATCCCGTCGATGACGGCGGCTACGACCGAGCCATTTCCAGCACCGACCGCGACATGATTTTAAAGGCTGATCCCACCACCATCACCATGGTGCCGTGGGCTACCGATCCCACCGCGCAAGTCATCCACGACTGCTATTTCGCCGACGGCATGCTGGTCGATTTCGCCCCCCGCTCCGTGCTGCGCCGCGTGCTGAAACTGTATGCGGACAAGGGCTGGAAACCCGTGGTGGCGCCGGAGCTGGAGTTCTACCTGACGGCGAAGAACACGGACCCCGACTTGCCATTGAAACCGCCCATTGGCCGCAGCGGCCGGGCCGAGACGAGCCGCCAGGTGTACAGCATCGACGCCGTCAACGAGTTCGATCCCCTGTTCGAGGATATCTACGATTACTGCGAACTGATGAACCTTGACGTCGATACCCTGATCCACGAAATCGGCGCGGGGCAGATGGAAATCAACTTCCTGCACGGCGATCCGCTGGGCCTGGCCGACAAGGTCTTCTTCTTCAAGCGCACCCTGCGCGAAGCGGCGTTAAAACACGATATGTACGCCACCTTCATGGCTAAGCCCATGGCGGGCGAACCGGGTTCCGCCATGCACGTGCACCAGAGCGTGACGGATGCGAAGACGGGCCTGAACATCTTCAGCAACGAGGACGGTTCGGCCGCGCCCATCTTCAAGCATTACATCGCGGGCCTGCAGCGCTACATGCCGTCGGCCATGGCCATCGTCGCGCCCTACGTGAATTCCTACCGTCGCATCGTGCGCCACACGGCAGCGCCGATCAACATCCAGTGGGGCCTGGACAACCGCACGGTGGGCTTCCGCGTGCCCGAGTCGGGCGTGCAGGACAGGCGCGTGGAAAACCGCATCATCGGCGCCGACGCGAATCCCTACCTGGCGCTGGCCGTCACCCTGGCCTGCGGCTACCTGGGCATGACGGAGCAGCTGGAAGCGACGCCGATGATGGTGGGCAGTGCCTACGACATGAAGTTCGAGCTGCCGCAAGGCTTGCCCGAGGCCCTGCAACTGCTGCGCGCGGAAGACAAGCTGCGCACGGTGCTGGGCGAGCGCTTCATCGACGTGTATGCGGCCATCAAGGACCTCGAGCACCAGGAATTCATGACCGTCATCAGTCCGTGGGAGCGCGAGCATCTCTTACTGCACGTATAAAGGATCACCTATGAGCACAATCAACAATCCGCTGGCGCCGAGCGCCGCTTTTGTAGCCTCCGTGGCGCAGAAAAACGCGGCGCCGCAGGTGTATGACACGGCCGCCATCCAGAAAATGGACTCGGCCCACTACCTGCACCCGTTCACCGATTTCCAGGACCTGGCAAGCAAGGGCGCGCGCGTGATGGTGCGCGGCGACGGCGTCTACCTGTGGGATAGCCAGGGCAGGAAGATCGTCGACGGCATGTCGGGCCTGTGGTGCGTCAACGTGGGCTATGGCCGCACGTCGATCTCGCAAGCCGTGTACCGGCAGATGGAAACGCTGCCCTTCTATAACAGCTTCTTTGGCACGACCAACGTGCCAGCCGCGCAGCTGGCGTCCAAGCTGGCGCAAATCTCTCCGCCGCAGTTTCAGCACGTGTTCTTCACCAGTTCCGGCTCCGAGGGCAACGACACGAATCTGCGCATGGTGCGCCGCTACTGGGATATCCTCGGCTACAAGGAGCGCCATACCGTCATCAGCCGCCACAACGCGTATCACGGCAGCACGGTGGCGGGGGCGTCGCTGGGTGGCATGGACGGCATGCACGCGCAAGGCGGCTTGCCGATACCGGGCATCGCGCATATCGGCCAGCCCAATTACCTGGAATCGGGCCACGGCTTGACGCCGGAAGCCTTCGGCTTGAAAGCGGCCGGCTGGCTGGAAGACAAGATCCTGGAAATCGGCGCCGACAAGGTCGCCGCCTTCATCGGCGAACCGGTACAGGGCGCGGGCGGCGTCATCATCCCGCCATCGACCTACTGGCCCGAAATTGGCCGCATCTGCGACAAGTACGGCATTTTGCTCATCGCCGATGAAGTCATCTGCGGCTTCGGCCGCCTTGGGCGCTGGTTCGGCTCCGAGCTGTTCGGCATCAAGCCCGACCTGATCACGTTTGCCAAGGGCGTCACTTCCGGCTATGTGCCCCTGGGCGGCGTGCTGGTGGGCGACAGGGTGGCCAAGGTGCTGATCGAGCAAGGCGGCGAATTCACGCACGGTTTCACGTATTCGGGCCATCCAGTCGCTTGCGCGGCGGCGCTGGAAAACATCCGCATCATCGAGGAAGAGCAACTGGTGGCCAAGGTGGCTAACGACACGGGACCCTACCTGAAACAGTGCTTCGCCAGCCTGGGCGAGCATCCGCTGGTGGGCTACGCGGACAGCTGCGGCCTGGTCGCGGGCCTGAACCTGGTGCGCCGCAAGGGCGCCACCGTGCACGACAACGAGCTGTTCGACGAGGACCAGGGCGTGGGCATGATCTGCCGCGGCCACATGTTCGACAACGGCGTGATCATGCGCGCCGTGGGCGAGCGCATGATCGTCGCCCCTCCCCTGGTCATGACGCGCGCGCAGATCGACGAGATGGTCGCATTGATACGGCTATGCCTGGACAAGACGTATGACGAGGTGAAGGCGAAGGGCTGGGTGTAGGTTTTTGCCCCATTTTGCCGCCATCTGCGTATTTTTTGGACCGCAATGGCGGCAGTTCCGCTAAACTTCCATCCTGGCCGCTCCTGTAGTGGCCAGTTTTTCATTTTGACACCCTTTTACCCAGAAGCTACCCACACATGACGATAGCAACACCTGCCGCGTCGGCCAGCGACGCCCAAGCGCCTTTCTTGCTGATTGATCAGCTGGTCAAGGAATTCGATGGCGTGCGCGCCGTCGATGGTATTTCCGTGACGATCAACAAGGGCGAGATTTTCGCCCTGCTGGGCAGTTCAGGTTGCGGCAAGTCGACCCTGCTGCGCATGCTGGCCGGTTTCGAGACGCCGACCTCGGGGCGCATCGCCCTGGCGGGCAGCAGCATCGTCGATGTGCCGCCGCACCAGCGGCCCATCAACATGATGTTCCAGTCATATGCGCTGTTCCCCCATTTGTCCGTGTGGGACAACATCGCCTTCGGCCTGCGCCGCGACGGCTTGCCGAAAGCGGAAGTGGCGGCGCGGGTCGAGCAGATGCTGGCGCTGGTGCAGCTGGGGCAGTATGCGAAGCGCAAGCCGCACCAGCTGTCGGGCGGCCAGCAGCAGCGCGTGGCGCTGGCGCGCAGCCTGGCCAAGCGTCCGCAATTGCTGCTGCTCGACGAGCCGCTGGGCGCGCTCGACAAGAAACTGCGCGAACGCACGCAGATGGAACTGGTCAACATCATCGAGCAGGTGGGCGTCACCTGCGTAATGGTCACGCACGACCAGGACGAGGCCATGAGCATGGCCACGCGCATCGCCGTCATGAGCGAAGGGCGCATCCTGCAAGTGGGCGCGCCGGGCGAAATCTATGAAACGCCGAACTGCCGCTTCGTGGCCGACTTCATCGGCAGCGTCAATCTGTTCGATGGCCGCATCACGGAAGACGAACCCGATCACGTGGTCATCGACACGCCCGATGGCCGCCACTATGTCGCGCATGGCATCACGGGCAACCTGGGCATGGATGTCTCGGTGGCCGTGCGCCCCGAGAAAATCGGCATCCAGACCGAACCGCCCGCTTTGGAAGAGCGGGCGTCACCAAAGGAACACGGCTACAACTGCGCCCAGGGCGTGATTGTCGCCATGGCGTATTTTGGCAATGAAACCAGCTACCACGTGCGCCTCGACAGCGGCACGGTGGTGAAAGTCTCGCGCACCAACGCGGCCCGCCACGACGCCGCGCGCCTTGAGCGCGAGCAGCGCGTGTGGGTGTGGTGGGATGGCGCCGACATCGTCGTGCTGACCAGCTGAGGCCATCATGACGTCTATTCTGCAATCGCTGCGCAAGCTCGTCCCCCTGCGCTGGGTCACTGGGCGCAACGCCGTCATCGCCGTGCCGGCGCTGTTCCTGACGGCCGCCTTTTTAATACCGTTCCTGATCGTGCTGCGCATCAGCTTGTCCGACATGGACACGGCGGGCAGTCCGTTCGGCGGCCTGCTGTCGTACGTCGACGGCATCGTCGTATTGAAGGTGAAAATCGCCAACTACCTGTTCATCGCCGCCGATGAACTGTATCTGCTCACCTACCTCAGTTCCATCAAGTACGCGGCCATCACCACCGCCATTTGCCTCTTCATCGGCTACCCGTTCGCCTACTTCATGGCGCGCGCCAGGCCATCGATTCGCCCGGTGCTGATGATGCTGGTAATGCTGCCGTTCTGGACCTCGTTCCTGCTGCGCGTGTATGCGTGGAAGGGCATCCTGGCCAACCACGGCCTGCTCAACGATCTATTGATCGCGCTGGACGTGGTGCAGGAGCCGCTGCACATGATGAACACCTCGTTTTCGCTGGTGGTCGGCATGGTGTACGCCTATCTGCCGTTCATGATTTTGCCCCTGTACGCCAACCTGGTCAAAATGGACGTGCGCTTCCTGGAAGCGGCGGCGGACCTGGGCGCCACGCCCCTGCAGGCGTTCTGGCGCATCACCGTGCCTCTGTCGAAGTCGGGCATCATCGCCGGCGCCATGCTGGTGTTCATTCCCTCCGTGGGCGAATACGTGATTCCCGAGCTGCTGGGCGGCCCGGAAACCCTGATGATCGGCCGCGTGCTGTGGGATGAATATTTCACCAATAACGACTGGGCCATGGCCTCGTCGGTGACGGTGCTGGTGATCCTGCTGATCCTCGTGCCGATGGCCATTTTTAACAAATACAAGACCGACCAGGACGCGGAGGAGCGCACATGAACGGACGTACCTTCCTGCAGCGCTGGTTCGGGCGCGGCTGGCTCTCGCTCGGCTACCTGTTCCTGTACCTGCCCATCATCGTGCTGATCGTCTTTTCGTTCAACAGCTCGCGCCAGGACATGGTGTGGAGCGGCTTCTCGCTGCGCTGGTACCGCGAGTTGATGAGTGACACGGAGATCATTTCGGGCTTCGGCTTGTCCCTGAAGATCGCCTTCATGTCGGCCACTTCGTCCGTCATCCTCGGCACCTTCGCCGCCTTTGCCTTGACCAGCTACCAGCGCTTCCGTGGCCGCACGGTGTTTTCAGCCATGGTCAGCGCGCCGTTGGTGATGCCGGAAGTGATCATCGGCCTGTCGCTGCTGCTGATGCTGGTGTCCATGCAAAAGGTCTTCGGTTTTCCCGAGCGGGGCGTGCTGACCATCTGGCTCGGTCACACCCTGCTGGGCATGGCGTATGCGGCCGTGGTGGTGCAGTCGCGCCTGCAGGAAATGAGCAAGTCGCTGGCGGAAGCGGCCATGGACCTTGGTTGCCGCGCGCACCAGGTGTTCTTCCTCGTGACCCTGCCGAACATCACGCAGGCATTGGCCTCAGCCTGGCTGCTGACATTTACCCTGTCGCTCGACGACGTGGTGCTCTCCGCTTTCCTGTCCGGCCCCGGTTCGACGACGATGCCGCTGGTGATTTTCTCGCGCGCGCGCCTGGGACTCGACCCGCGCGTCAATGCCATCGCCGCGCTGACCATCCTCGTCGTGACGCTCGCCGTGATCGCGTACGCCGTGATGCTGGCGCGCGCCGACCGCAGACGCCGCAAGCAGATGTCTGCGCCCTATTCGCTGGACCAGGAGTAAGCTGCTTGTAAACTGACACAGGAGACGACCATGACGGAAAACACCAGTTGGCACGCACGGGCCGCAGAGATCAAGATCGATGGCCGCGCTGTCATCAACGGCGAGCGGGTCGCGGCCAGGTCCGGCCAGGTTTTCGACAATCTGTCGCCCATCGACGGGCGCTTGCTGGGACAGGTGGCCCGCTGCGACGGCGCCGACGTGGAGGCGGCCGTGCAGGCCGCGCGCGCCGCCTTTGACGACCGCCGCTGGGCGGGAAAATCGCCGGCGCAGCGCAAGCGGATATTGATCAAGTTCGCCGACCTGGTGCAGAAATACGGTCCCGAGCTGGCCCTGCTGGAAACCCTGGACATGGGTAAGCCGATCAAGTACAGCCAGAGCGTGGACGTGGGCGCCACGGCCAACTGCCTGCGCTGGTATGGCGAGGCGATCGACAAGGTCTACGATGAAATCGCCCCGACGCCCGCCAACAGCCTGGCCCTGATCACGCGCGAACCGGTGGGCGTCGTCGCCGCCATCGTGCCGTGGAATTACCCGATGATCATGGCTGCCTGGAAGATCGCGCCGGCCCTCGCGGCCGGCAACAGCGTGATCTTGAAACCGTCGGAAAAATCGCCATTGACGGCGCTGCGCCTGGCCGACATCGCGCTGGAAGCGGGCGTGCCGAAGGGCGTCTTCAACGTGCTGCCCGGTTACGGCAACGAGGCCGGTGCCGCGCTGGCGCTGCACATGGACGTCGATTGCATCGGCTTTACGGGTTCCACGCGCACAGGGAAATTGATCGTGCAGATGGCGGGCCAGTCGAACCTGAAACGGGCGTGGACTGAGCTGGGCGGCAAGTCCGCCAACATCGTGTGCGCCGATTGCCCGGACCTGGACAAGGCCGTCGCGGCCGCCGTCGGCTCCATCTTTTTCAACCAGGGCGAAAGCTGCAATGCGCCCTCGCGCCTGTTCGTGGAAGAATCGATCAAGGATGAATTTATCGCCAAGGCGCTGGCCATGCTGCCCCGCTTCCAGCCCGGCGACCCGCTCGACGAAGCCACGGTCATGGGCGCCATCGTCGACGCCACGCAGATGAGTACGGTGATGGGCTATATCGCGGCCGGCAAGAACGAAGGCGCGCAGCTGCTCGGCGGCGGCGACGCCGTGCGCCTTGATACGGGCGGCTATTACGTGCAGCCGACCATCTTCGGTGTGGACGCCGGCATGACGATCGCGCGCGAAGAGATTTTCGGGCCCGTGCTGTCCGTGCTGGGCTTTACGAATATCGCCGAAGCCATCAAGCAGGCCAATGCGACGCCATACGGCTTGCAGGCGGCCGTGTGGACCTCGGACATCAGCAAGGCCATCCAGACGGCGCGCGCCCTGCGCGCGGGCACCGTGCACGTCAACCAGTACGACGGCGACGATATCACCGTGCCGTTCGGCGGCTATAAACAGTCGGGCAACGGGCGCGACAAGTCGTTGCACGCGCTGGACAAGTACACGGAGCTGAAGACGACGTGGATACAGGTGGGATAGCGGAATTGTTGTCTTAAAAGCCTGGGGCAGACCCGACGGGTCTGACCCAGATTTTATTTGCGGACTAAAGTGCCAATCAGTGGCTCGCCAGGCACAATCAGAAGCAGTGTTCCAGCGCCGGGAAGCTGCCGTCCTTGACGGCCTTGACATAGCCGGTGACGGCGTCGTCGATGCTGGCCGCGCCTTCCATGAAGTTGCGCACGAAGCGCGCCTTGCGGCCTGGGAACACGCCCAGCATGTCGTGCATGACGAGGACCTGGCCCGAACAGTCGGGACCGGCGCCGATGCCGATGGTGGGGATCGTCAGCATGTCGGTCACTTCCTTGCCCAGTTGCGACGGCATGGCTTCCATCAGCACGATGGCCGCGCCCGCGTTTTGCAGCGTCAGCGCGTCGTTTTTCAGTTCGGCGGCGCTTTCCGTGCTCTTGCCCTGCACTTTATAGCCGCCCAGCTGGTGCACGAATTGCGGCGTCAGACCGATGTGGGCGCAGATGGGGATGCCGCGCTCGGTGAGGAAACGGACGGTCTCGGCCAGCCAGGCGCCGCCTTCGATCTTGATCATGTGCGCGCCCGCCTGCATCAGGATGACGGCGTTGGCGTAAGCCGTTTCAGGCGTGCCGTACGCGCCGAACGGCAGGTCGGCCAGGATCATGGCCGACTTGCTGCCGCGCGCCACGGACGCCGTGTGGTAGGCCAGTTCGGCCACGGTGACGGGCAGGGTGGAGTTGAGGCCGTTGCAGACCATGCCGAGCGAATCGCCGATCAGCAGGATCTCCACGCCGCAGCGGTCCATCAGCGACGCGAAGCTGGCGTCATAGCAGGTCAGCATGGTGATCTTTTCACCGGCGGCGCGCAGCGTGGCCAGGGTATGGATGGTCACGGCCTTGTTGGCGACAGGCTTGGATGGCGCCGGCGCCGGTGTGGCGGCCTTGTCTTTGGCGGCCAGATCTGTTCCTTGCAAATAAGCGGACATAGGTATTCTCTAGAGTGAAAGGGGGGTTATGCTATTGCGACGCCGCTAGTGTAGTACTTTATATGGCGGCGTGCAGGGGCGGCATTGTAGAGCAATGCCGCGTGGCGCTCAGAGCTCGCTGATGGCCTGGTCAGCGACGCCCGCCAGGTAGTGCTGCGCCGGCCCGCGTCCCGGCACGACGATGGCGGGCGCCAGGGCCAGCAGCGGCACCAGCACGAAGGCGCGCTCGGTGAGGCGCGGATGCGGTACCGTCAGGGTGGCGCTGGCGATCTGTGCATCGCCGTACAGCAGCAAGTCCAGGTCCAGGGTGCGCGGGGCGTTGCGGTAGGGCCGTTCGCGCCCGTGCGCCGCCTCGATGGCATGCAGGGCCTGCAAAAGCGCTTCGGCCGGCAGGGTGGTCGTGATGCGCGCCACGGCGTTGATATAGTCGTCACCGCTGGAATCGATGGGCGCCGTGCGGTAGCTGGCCGAGGCGTCCACGAGGGATGCGCCGGGCAGGCGCGCCAGGCGCGCGATCGCATCCTGCACGTTCGCGCGCGCATCGCCCAGGTTGGCGCCGATGCCGATGTAAGCGATAACTTGCATTATTCGCCGCTGGTGCTGCCGGTGGAGGTGCTTCCGCCGCCGGTATTCGATTTGCTGCGCGTGCTGCGGCGTGGCGGGCGCTTTTTCTTGGCGGCGCCCGGTGCGGCATTGGCGCTGACCAGCAGCGCTTCGCGCGTTTCCTCGTCGCCCTCATAAAAGGCCGTCCACCATTCGCCGATGTCCATGTCGATCTCGCCCGAGGCGCAGCGCAGCAGCAGGAAGTCGTAGCCGGCGCGGAAGCGCAGGTGCTCGAGCAATTTGTACGGCGCCTTGCCGACCCGGCGCTCGAAGCGCGGCTGCATCGACCAGATGTCGCGCATGTCGGAACCGATCTTGCGCTGCAGGGCCAGTTTTTCCGTCTGCGAATCGAGCACGTCGTCGGCCGCCAGGTGCAGCGCGGGGATGGTCGACTCGCCGGCGGCGCGGTAGGCCGTCCATTTTTCCAGCACCTGGTGCCACAGCAGCGAGGCAAACAAAAAGCCCGGCGAGACGGTCTTGCCGGCGGCGATGCGCTGGTCCGTGGCGTCCAGCGCCAGGGTGACGAATTTCGCGCCCAGCGGCTGCTCCAGCACCACGTCGAGCAGCGGCAGCAGGCCGTGGTGCAAGCCTTCCTTGCGCAGCTGCTGCAGGCACGCCAGCGCGTGGCCGCTCATCAGCAGTTTCAGCATTTCGTCGAACACGCGCGGGGCCGGCACGTTGTTGATCAGCGGCGCCATGACGGGAATCGGCGCGGCCGTGTGCGGCTCGATGGTGAATTTCAGCTTGGCGGCGAAGCGCACCACGCGCAGCATGCGCACGGGGTCTTCGCGGTAGCGCTCTTCCGGCTTGCCGATCATGCGCAGGGTCTGGGCGCGGATGTCTTCCACGCCGCCGTGGTAATCGAGCACTTCCTGCGTGGCCGGGTTGTAGTACATGGCGTTGATGGTGAAGTCGCGGCGCAGCGCGTCCTCGTGCTGCAGACCGAAGGTGTTGTCGCGCAGGACGCGGCCATGTTCATCCTTGGGCGCGGAGTCGGCGCCGGCGCCGCGGAAGGTCGTTACTTCCAGCAAATCCTGGCCGAACATCACGTGCACGATCTGGAAGCGCTTGCCGATGATGAAGGCGCGGCGGAACAAGCGCTTCACCTGTTCCGGCGTGGCGTTGGTGGCGATGTCGAAGTCCTTGGGTTTGACACCCAGCAGCAGGTCGCGCACGGCGCCGCCGACGACGAAGGCCTCGAAGCCCGCTTCCTGCAGGCTGCTGGTGACGCGGATGGCATTCGACGACACCAGTTTCGGGTCGATTCCGTGTTGCGCGGGACCGAGCACGATGGGGGCCGTGGTGTCGCGCGCTGCCTCTTTTTTAACGCCGAGGATCTTGCGGATGAATTTTTTAATCATTGAATAAGTGGAGTGATGGCCAGCCGTGGAGGGATGCGTGTGCGCTCAAAGCGGTGTTGGGGTTGGTCGCGACCGGGTGGGTCACGACCGACAGCAGGGGAATGTCGTTGTGCGAATCGCTGTAAAAATAGCTGCGCTCGAACTGCCCCAGTTCCTTGCCCATCTTTTCCAGCCAGGCGTGGGTGTGGGTCAGCTTGCCCGCGCCCAGGGTCGGCGTGCCCAGCAGCTTGCCCGTGACATTGCCTTGCGCGTCATATTCGGGCATGGCGGCCAGCAGGTGCTCGACGCCCAGCGCATCGGCGATGGGCTTGGTGATGAAATGGTTGGTGGCCGTGACGATGGCCAGCAGGTCGCCCGCGTCCTGGTGCTGTTTCAGCAGTGCGACGACTTCCGGGCGGATGGCCGGCAAGACCACTTCGGCCATGAATTGGCGGTGCAGCGCTTCCAGGCGTTCGCGCGGAAATTGCGCCAGGGTGCCGAGCGAGAATTCCAGGTATTCCACCGGGTCGAGCGTGCCGGCCTGGTATTGCGCGAAAAATTCGTCGTTGCGGCGGGTGAATTCGGCGGCGTCCACGGCACCGATGCGTACCAGGAATTCGCCCCACTCGTGATCCGAGTCGATGGGCAGCAGGGTGTGGTCGAGGTCAAACAGGGCCAGATTCATCATTCTTTCGCTTCCGCCTGCAGCAACTCGCGCAACAATGGCAAGGTGATCGGGCGTTGGGTTTCAAGGGAGTAGAGGTCGAGAGAGTCCAGCATCGTCGACAGCGAACGCATGTCGCGCCGGAAATGGGACAGCAGATAGGGTAACACGCCCGGCGACAAGGTCAAGCCGCGGGTGGCGGCCGCCTGGGTCAGGGCGGCGATTTTTTCATCGTCCGTCAAGCCATGGATCTGGTAGATCAGGCCCCAGCCCATGCGCGTGCGCAAGTCTTCGCGCACGGGCAGCACGGCGGGCGGCACGGCGCCGCTGCACACCATGAAGGCTTGGTTGGCGCGGATTTCATTGAACAGGGCAAAGGCGTCGATCTGCGCCAGCGGCGACAGTTTTTCGCAGTCGTCGAGCAGGTACAAATCCACGTCGGGCGAATACACGAATTCGGACTCGATCGAGAATGGCGAAATATAGCGCGCGCGCTCGGTGCTGGCCAGGGCCTTGAGCAGGTGGCTCTTGCCGGCGGCCAGTTCGCCCCACAGGTAGGCAAAATGCTCGCGCGAGGTGCGCGCGGCGAACTGGCGCATCAGCTGCGCCACTTCGGCATTCTGTCCCACCTCGAAGGTATCGAGGCTGTGCGCCTGGTCTGTGCCTAAATCGAGCACCAGTTGTTTCATGGCGTACGCCTTGTCCTGTTTTTCATTACTGCTTGTGCGTCGTCGTCGCTGTTATTGGATTTTTATTAATTTAACATTGTAGTCGTATCGAGCGCCTGACAAAAGCGTAGCGAGCGGCAGCGATTTGTGGCCGAGAAGCGCAACCATACTTGAGTACGGTGAGCATTGCCGGCCGCAAAGTGCGACACGCAGTAGCTTATGTCAGTCACCTTGTCACGCATTATAGAAGGTGCTGGACAGGTAGTGGCGTCTTAGATGCTTAAAAGCGACCATCAGGACGGCAGAAGCGGGTAAAGCGAGTAAAACGCCGACGAAACCAAACAATTGTCCGAAGGCCAACAAAGCGAAGATCACGGCCAGCGGATTCAGGCCGATGCGCTCGCCCACCAGGCGCGGCGTGAGGAAAAAGCCTTCGATGACCTGGCCGCAGCCATAGATGACGGCGACGGCGATGACGCCGCTCCAGTCGGCAAACTGCAGCAGGGCGGCGATCAGCGCCAGCACCAGCCCCAGGCCGAAACCCAGGTAGGGAATGAAGACCAGCAAGCCCGTGATGATGCCCACAGGCAATGCGACCTCAAAACTGGCGATGGCCAGCGCCACCGAGTAATACGTGGCCAGCACCAGCATGACGAGCAGCTGGCCGCGCAGGTATTGCGCCAGCAGGGTATCGACTTCCTGCGCCATGCCCACGGTGCGACCGACCCAGCGGCGCGGCACGGCGCCGGCGATGCGCGCCAGCATCGGATGCCAGTCCAGCAACAGATAGAACAGCACCACGGGAATCAGCACCACGGTGGCCAGCCAGCCCAGCACGGCCGTGCCGCCGATGCGGGCCGAGGCGAGCACCGTGCTCCAGATTTCATCGCCGCTGGTGGCCATCTGCTGACTCAGCATGCGCTTGATGCCCGTGCCGTCGAGGCGCACGCGGATGCCCAGGTCGCGCAGTTTCGGCGCCAGCAACTCGTTCGCCTTGCTCAGGAATTGGGGGATTTGCGCCTGCAGCAGGGGGATTTCCTTTTGCAACACAGGCACGACGATCAGCACGAGCGCCGTGATGGCGAGGAAAAACAACACCACGACGACCAGCACGGCCAGCGGCCGCGGCAAATGAAAGCGCTTGTAGTGCAGACGTTGCAGGCGGTCCACGCCGGGATTGAGCACGTAGGCGAGGATGGCGGCGGCCAGGAAGGGCGTCAGGATGGGGCCCAGGCTGACGAGCAGCAGCAAAAATGCCAGCCAGACCGCGATCCAAAATGCTGTCTGCTTCTGTTCGGCGGTGATGGCGAATGGCATGTGGTTTATGCTGTTGCGTTAAAAAAAGGCAGTTAATTACGAAATGGCGGGGCAGTTTGATAAAATAGCGACTTGATCGACCGAATTCACCCGCTGGCGCTTTGCCGCACGATGTTGAAGAACATGGTTGCGCGCGCGTGCCGGCGGGTATCCGCCTTCTATTTTACCGCCTCCGCTGCCACCACACCATGAACCAGACTTCTAATGTTTCCCTTTCCTACCGTGACGCTGGCGTCGATATCGACGCAGGCGACGCTTTAGTCGAAGCAATCAAGCCGTTTGCCAAGCGCACCCTGCGCGAAGGCGTGATGGGCGGCCTGGGCGGTTTTGGCGCCATGTTTGAAATCAGCAAGAAGTACAAGGAACCGGTGCTGGTCTCGGGCACCGACGGCGTGGGTACCAAATTGCGCCTGGCGTTCGAACTGAACCGCCACGACACGGTCGGCATCGACCTGGTCGCCATGAGCGTCAACGACATCCTGGTGCAAGGCGCCGAACCGCTGTTCTTCCTCGACTACTTCGCTTGCGGCAAGCTGGACGTGGCGATTGCCACCGACGTCATCAAGGGCATCGCCCAGGGTTGCGAACAGGCGGGTTGCGCGCTGATCGGCGGCGAAACGGCGGAAATGCCGAGCATGTACCCGGCCGGCGAATACGACCTGGCAGGTTTTGCCGTCGGCGCCGTGGAAAAATCGAAAATCATCGACGGCACCAAGATCGCCCCGGGCGACGTGGTGCTGGGCCTGGCCTCGTCCGGCGTGCACTCGAACGGTTACTCGCTGGTGCGCAAGATTATCGAAGTGGCGAAGCCGGACCTGGAAGGCGACTTCCATGGCCGTAAGCTGGCCGACGTGCTGATGCAGCCGACGCGCATCTACGTCAAGCCGCTGCTGGCGCTGATGGACGCCATGGAAGTCAAGGGCATGGTGCACATCACCGGTGGCGGCCTGGTGGAAAACATCCCGCGCGTGCTGCAGTCTGGCCTGGTGGCTGAGCTGGACTCGAAGGCATGGACCATGCCGCCGCTGTTCACATGGCTGCAGCAGCATGGCGGCGTGGCTGACGCCGAAATGCACCGCGTCTTCAACTGCGGCATCGGCATGACCGTCATCGTTTCGCCGGAAAACGCGGACGCCGCTATTGCCCAACTGCAAGCGGCTGGTGAAACTGTTTCGCGCATCGGCACCATTCGCGCCCGCGTGGGTGACGAGCACCAGACGATCGTAATCTGAGCGTTACTGGCGCTGAGCGCATGTGAGGCAAGGTATTCTTGCCTTGCCTCACACTGGCAGGAAAGAAAAGCAGGCACGCTGTCGAGTGCCTGCTTTTTTTATGCCGCTGCTGGCGTCACGCAAACAGGCGGATGTACGATTTGGTCAGCGACGGCGCGCGTACTTTTTCCCATACGCCATCCCCGCTATTGCTGTCGCGCTCACCCTTGCCGTTGGTATTGCCTTCGATTGTCATGATCGCACTAGCTAGAGAAGGTTGATCCTTGATGACCAAGCCAATATGTGAAAAGTCGTAGACAACGAAATCGCCCGCCCTGGCGGCTTCAGTTTCTGGTAATAGCTCGATGTTTTTCTGTGCCGCCCACTTTTCCCAGCCAAATGCACTGGCGTCACGGCAGCGCCATTTTTCGGCAGCGTTGACGGAATCGATGCCCAAGGCGTCACGCACGCTTTCTTCGTGCAGCCACTCGCGCATGAGCCAGGCTGTAAAGGCTGCGCACCAAGGCCAGGCACCCGGCATCATCCAGGTCGCTGACTGAAACTCTTCGATCCGCTGTCCGGTGTTATTGATGGGGCCTTCGCGCACCCCTTTTTCTTTACGTGCAAGAAAAATGAGTTTTTCTATGCTTGTGTTCATGATCGCGTCCTTTCGTGAAATTGCATACCAGCGCAGGTTCGCTATTGGAATCCATTATTGATAAGTTTTTCTCCGACTAAATATGCGGAAGTAAAGCGTTCCAGGCCATTGCTGCCATTATTAACCTGCTTTCTGGCTAAAATAAAGTTGTGTTGCAATAATGCTTGTTTTATTTTTATTTGTTTATCCGCGAGAAAAAGAGCCAGGATATTGGCCGCACATTCGGGCATATTCGCACGCTCGGGCGCATTCAGTAAATCTTGCGATGGCGTCAAACGCGTTCCATAGTGTGCATAATTGTCGCGACCTGTTAATTGGATGAAGCCACGGCCATGAAAGCGGTCGCCGTCGGGCGGCCCCTGATTACCCAGACTTTTTTTGTAGTCATACAAATCGTAGGGCCGTCTGGAAGAGGGGGAGGTGTTGTATCTGGAAATGCCTTCATCGACAGGCAAGAATGCTTCTGTTTCTGCACGGATGGTGGCTAACGCGGCCAATACCATGATTTTGTCTCCCAGGCCATGATTGCCCAATGCATCGAGCACAGGCGGCAGATAGCGCTTGATGTTATCGATGCGCGTATCGGGAAACATCTGGCTCACCACTTGGACTGAAACTTGTGCCCTGACGTCAGGCAAGTCATCGTTGTCGCACAGGTCAAGCAATGACAAGGTACGGGGGCCAGCTTCGCCATCAATGAGCAAGCCCTCGCTTTCCTGGAAGGCGGCTACGGCGGCGGCCGTTGCCTGCCCGAACATGCCATCTTGCGCACCGGGATTGAACCCGCGTTCCGCCAGAGCCGATTGCAGGGCCACAACATCGCTGCCACTGCTATTGATTTTCAATAGACTTTTTTTCATTACTCCTCCTTATTAAAATTATTTCCTGCCCGAGTAGAAAATTACGTGTGATTATTTTTAATTGGCAGGGGTCCTGGAGTTCTGTTTTTTTTGTCAGGGCATGCGTTATTAAATTCGGAAGGTTATGGTAGGTCCTGCTGGTCCTGGTGGTTTGATGAATATCAAATGGACCTGTTTTTATAAAAAATCCTTTCCGTGAAAATAAGAAAGTTTTTGAATGAATATATGTTCTGGTGAGTTGGCTTGCAGTAAATGTGCTGGCGTGTATGATTATATGGAGGCGTCCATGCAGAAAAGCAGGCCTCTCTGCAGGACCTGCTTTTTTACGTCCAGCTCCAGCTTACCTCGCGTGCGCCGGCTTCATGCGGCCGTCGGGCTGCGAACCGCCCTTGCCGATCATGGCCACGCTGACGGCCGAGACGAGGGAGGCGAACAGGATGTAGCCGACGATGTGCCACGGCTCGCCATTGCCCGTCTTGAGCAGGTAGGTGGCGATGATGGGCGTCAGGCCGCTGGCGAAGATGCCGGAGAACTGGTAGACGAAGGAGATGCCCGTGTAGCGCACCCTGGCGTCGAACAGGTCGCAGAACAGGGCCGCCTCCGGGCCGTACACGGCCGAATACAGCACGCCCAGCGGGATGATCACGGAACACCACAGCAGCAGCGGATTGTCGGCGTGATGCAGCATGATCCAGAAGGCGGGGATGGCCGACACGCCCGTGATCAGCGAACCCCAGAAGAACACCTTGCTGCGGCCGATGCGGTCCGACAGGCGGCCGAAGAAGGGGATGCAGAAGCACATCACGACGGCCGACGCCATCACGCCCATCAGCGCTTCCGTGCGGGCGATCTTGATGGTGTTGGTCAGATAGGTGATGGAAAAGACGCCGAAGATATTGAAGAACACGCCGTCGATATAGCGCGCGCCCATGCCTTTTAATACATTGCCCGGATAGCGTTTCAGCAGGTCGAAGAACGGAATCTGCGTCTCCGCGTTCTTTTCCTTGACGGCCTGGAATTCCGGCGTTTCCATCACGTTCAGGCGTATCCACATGCCGATGAAGACGAGGGCGGCCGATAAAATGAAGGCCACGCGCCAGCCCCAGGACAGGAACTGCGCGTCCGTCAGGCTGTAGGACAGGATGGCCACCACGCCGGAAGCGAGGCACAGGCCGATGGCCAGGCCGATCTGCGGCAGGCTGGCGTAGAAACCGCGCTCCTTCGGCGGCGCATATTCGTACGCCATCAGCACGGCGCCGCCCCATTCGCCACCGAGGCCGATACCCTGCAGCACGCGCAGGAACAGCAGCAATCCCGGTGCCCAGTAGCCGATGTGGTCATAGGTGGGAAGCACGCCGATCAGGAAGGTGGAGACACCCATGATCATCAGCGTCATCACCAGCATGCTCTTGCGGCCGATCTTGTCGCCGAAGTGGCCGAAGATTACCCCGCCGATGGGGCGCGACAAAAAGCCCACGGCGAAGGTGCCGTAGGCCAGCATGGTCGAGACGAGCGGATCGCCGCCCGGGAAATACAGCTTGCTGAATACAATGCCGGCCACCACGCCGTACAGGAAGAAGTCATACCATTCGATGGTGGCGCCGATCACGCTGGCCATCACGACTTTCCGCAGCTCTTGGGCCTTTTTCGGATTGTTCGTATTGTTTTCCATAATATCTAGTCTCCAATCGATATCGATTATGTGTTTGATGCCTGGCTTGTCGCCGGGTCATTGGGGGCGGGGCCGTCTGTCCGCCGCTAACATCCTCCTTGCCGGGAATGGAATGGGTGGGTCAGGCCGCCTGCGGCAGGCGCACGGCGTCCGCCAGGATCATGTCGGCCGCTTTTTCGGCGATCATGATGGTGGGCGCGTTCGTATTGCCCGAGACGATTTCCGGCATGATCGAGGCATCGACCACGCGCAGGTTCTGCATGCCGTGCACGCGCAGGCGTGCGTCGACGACGGCCAGTGCGTCATGGCCCATCTTGCAGGTGCCGCTGGGGTGATAGATGGACTGGCTGAAGCGGCGCGCCGCGTCCAGCAATTCCGCATCCGTCTCGAATTGCGGGCCGGGCACGAACTCGGAAAGGATGTGCGGCGCCAGCGACGGCGCGGCGGCGATCCTGCGCGCCACGCGCAGGGCGGCAATCGCCGTCTGCTGGTCGCGCGGGTCGGACAGATAATTTGGATAAATGCCCGGGTAGGCGAGGGGATCGCCGGACTTGATCGATACGTGGCCGCGGCTGTGAGGGCGCAGCTGGCACACGGACGACGTAAACGCGGAAAACGGATGCGCGCCTTCGCCGGGCTTGTCGGCGCTCAGCGGCTGCATGTGGAACTGGATGTCGGGCCGCGCCACTTCCGGCGAGGATTTGGTAAACACCGTCACCTGGCTGGCCGCCAGGGTCAGAGGCCCCGAGCGCGAGAACACATATTGCATGCCCACCCACAGCCTGCCCCACAGGCTGTTGACTTCATCGTTGAGGGTTTTCAGCCGGGTCTTGAAGACGAGGCGGATTTGCAGATGGTCTTGCAGGTTCTGTCCCACGCCGGGCAAGTCGTGCACGAGGGGCACGCCCACTTCCTCGAGCAGCGCGCGCGGCCCCACGCCCGAGCATTGCAGGATTTGCGGCGAGCCGATGGCGCCCGCGCATAAAATCACTTCGCCGCTGGCGCGCGCCTGGCGCAACTGGCCATTCTGCCGGAACTCGATGCCGACGGCGCGCTTGCCCTCGAACAGCACGCGCGTGATTTGCGCCCGCACTTCCACGCGCAGGTTGGCGCGCTTGCGGGCAGGGCGCAAAAAGGCTTTCGCCGTGCTGCAGCGCAGGCCCTTGCTGGCCGTCTGCTGGAAGTAGCCGACGCCTTCCTGCGTGGCGCCGTTGTAATCGGCATTGAAGGGGATGCCGCTTTCCGTGGCGCCGGCAATGAAGTGTTCCGCGATGGGGCGGCGCAGGCGCAGGTCCGACACCTTTAACGGACCGCCCACGCCGTGGTAATCGCTGGCACCGCGTTCCTGGTCTTCCGATTTTTTAAAATAGGGCAGCACCTCGGCATAGCTCCAGCCTGCATTGCCCAGCTCGGCCCAGCGGTCGTAGTCTTCCTTCTGGCCGCGCACGTACAGCAGGCCGTTGAGCGAGCTGGAGCCGCCCAGGACCTTGCCGCGCGGCCATTGCAACTGGCGCCCGGCGATGCCGGCGTCCGCTTCCGTGCGGTAGCACCAGTCCAGCTTCGGGTCGTGCATGGTCTTGAAATAGCCGACCGGCACGTGTATCCAGGGATTGTTGTCCTTGCCGCCCGCTTCCAGCAGCAATACCCGGTGGCTGCTGTCGTGCGACAGGCGGTTGGCCAGCACGCAGCCGGCGGAACCGGCGCCGACGATGATGTAGTCATATTGTTTTTGCAACATTGTGCTTGTCTCCTGCGTTGCGGTATCTCAGCCGCCTCGATGGGCGTTTTTTGCGATACACTGGTCTTTATTGATTATTTTTGGAACGTTTTGTTCCATTTATAAAAGACGTGCAGCACCGGGACAAGCGGAAACCACCGCATATGCGAGAGGTGAAACAGAACATGCATGATGCGTTTCAAAAACGGCAGGCTGGGGCCGACGAAGACCGCCCGGCGGGCGGCGTGGTGGCTGCCCATGCGGCGGCCAGCCATGGCGACGAGGCGCGCGGCTTGCGCGTGCTGCGCCTGATCGAGCATCTGGCCAGCGCCAGCCAGCCCTTGACCCTGTCGCAACTGGCGGCGCGCATGCAGGTGCCCAAGGCCAGCATGATGCGTCTGCTCGATACCCTGGAGCAACATGGCTACGTGCTGCGCACGCCCGTCGGGCGCGGCTATGTGCCTGGGGCGGCGTCCACCAACCTGGCGCTGGCGACCCTGCGCAACAACGCCCTGATCCGCGTGAGCCGCAGCATTTTGGGCAGCCTGGTGGCGGCCACGGGCGAGACGTGCAATCTGGCCATTCCCGAGGGCAATGCGGTGGTGTATGTGGACCGGGTGGAAACGCAGGAAGCGCTGCGTTTGCACCTGGTGCTGGGCACGCGCGCGCCCATGCATTGCACGGCGAGCGGAAAACTGTTCCTGGCGCACATGACCTTGCTGGAGCGGCGCGCATTGCTGGCCATGCTGACCCTGCAGGCGCGCACGCCGAAAAGCATCACGGACCCCGTGCTGCTCGAGCGCGAGATCGTGCGCATCGCCCGGCTGGGCATCGGTATCGATGACGAGGAATTCGTGCACGGCATGGTGGCAGTGGCCGTGCCCATCTGCGCGGCCGACGGGCGCATCGTGGCGGCCGTGGCCTGCCACGCGCCCGTGGCGCGCAAGTCCGTGGAGCAATTGATGCAACATGTGCCGCAGCTCAAGGAAGCGGCCGTGAAACTACGGCCGCTGCTGCTGGCAGAAACGGTTCACAACACCTAACAAAACCGTAGCGAGCGGATGTGAGTCGTGACCGAGACGCGCAGCTGTGCTGGGCACGGGGCCGCCGAGGCAGTGAGCATCGCAGGCCGCGACGCGCGACACGCAGTAGGTTTGGTCAGGTGGTTAAGGCTTCAAGACCTTCGCCACCTTCGCCGCCCGCAAGCGGAACGCATCGGGCATGCCCGAGCCCAGCAGCGGGCGCAGATACAGCCGGAAAGCATCGGTGACGTCCGTGCCGCTGGCGCTGATGAACTCGTCTTCCATGGTGCGCGTCCTGCCCGCCACGTCCGTCAGGGGCAGCAGTTCGTAGTCGACGGAATAAAAGCCCGTGCGCTTGATGGCGACGGAACCGTCGCGCTCGCCCCACATGGCGAACTGCACCGCTTTTTCGCCCACTTCGCGGGCTTCGCGCTGGTCGACATCAGAGACGCAGCCGATGAAGGAGCGCTGCAGATAGCCGAAGGTATCGCCGCGCACGCGCTTGATGCCGAGCTTGGCTTTGATTTCATCGCACAGCAGGTCGGCCAGCGCGCCCGTGCCCGACAATTGCACGTTGCCGTGCGCATCGCGCTCGACTTCGTTGCCCACCTGCCTGGCCAGCAGGCTGGCGATCGGCTCGCCGGACGCATCGTGGATGCCTTCCGAGACGGCGATCACGCAGCGTCCGTACTTGGCATAGGTGGCCTTCACGTCGGCGAGGAATTGATCGAGCGCAAAGACGCGCTCGGGCAGGTAGATCAGGTGCGGGCCGTCGTCCGGGAACTTCTTGCCCAGCGCCGAGGCGGCCGTCAGAAAGCCCGCGTGACGGCCCATCACCACGCCCACGTAGACGCCGGGCAAGGCCGCGTTGTCGAGGTTGGCGCCGGCGAAGGCCTGCGCGACGAAACGCGCGGCCGAGGGAAAGCCGGGCGTGTGGTCGCTGCCCACCAGGTCGTTGTCGATGGTCTTCGGGATGTGGATGCAGCGCAGCGGATAGCCGGCCTTGTGCGCTTCCTCGCTGACGATGCGCACCGTGTCGGACGAGTCGTTGCCGCCGATGTAAAAGAAATGCTCGATTTCGTGCGCGCGCAATACTTCGAAGATTTGCTGGCAATAGGCAATATCCGGCTTGTCGCGCGTGGAACCGAGAGCCGAGGACGGCGTGGCGGCCACCAGTTCCAGGTTATGGCTGGTTTCCTGCGTCAGATCAACAAACTCTTCATTGATGATGCCGCGCACGCCGTGCAGCGCGCCATACACGCGCGTGACGTGCTGAAAACGCCGCGATTCGAGCACCACGCCCACCAGCGACTGGTTGATGACGGCGGTGGGGCCGCCTCCCTGGGCGACAAGAATTTTTCCAGACGGCATGAGATTTCCTCGGAAGTGGCACGGCCCTCCAGCCTACTCCTTTTTGGCCGGGGCGTTGTCTTTTCCCATATGCATCAACAGCGCCGGCGTGCCAAGTTATTGACGGTGGCTGCCTGGCCCGATATTGCGGTCCAAGAATGTCTCCACGCGTTGCCAGAAATCGTAGCGGGTGGCCGGCAAGGCCCAGCCGTGGCCTTCCGTGGCGTATTCGACCCATTCCACCTGCGCGTTGGTCTTGCGCACGGCATCGTAGAACTGGCGGCCATGGGGCAGCGGCACGCGCTGGTCGGCGCTGCCATAGGCCAGCAGCAAGGGTTGCGTGATGCGCGCCGCCTGCTGCAGCGGCGAGGTGGCCCGGAACTGGGCCGCATCCTTGACGGGGTCGCCGATCAGCACGGGCATGCCGTATCGGCGGTAGTGTTCGGACACGTCCGAGTAGCCGCCCCAGCTGCCATTGCGCAGCAGCTCGATGTCGGTGACGCCGGCCCAGTCGATGCCGCAGCGGAACAGGTCCGGATCGTTGATCAGGCCCATCAATGCGGCATAGCCGCCGTAGCTGGCGCCGGCGATGCAGATGCGTTGCGGGTCGGCGAGGCCTGCGGCAATCGCCCAGCGCGCGCCATCGGCGATGTCGTCCTGCATTTTCAACCCCCATTGCTTCCAGCCTGCCTGGAAGTGATGCTGGCCATAGCCCGTGCTGCCGCGGTATTCCGGTTCCAGCACGACATAGCCGCGCGAGGCCAGGAATTGGCTCTCGGCATTCCAGTTCCAGCTGCCGCGCATCCAGGGACCGCCATGCACGAGCACCACCATGGGACGTTTTTTTGCCCCGCCATTGGGGATGGTCAGCCAGGCGGGAATGTCGAGGCCATCGCGGGCCTTGTAATGACGCAAGTCCTTGTTCGCCATTTGCGACGGCAAGATGGCGGGACGTGCGCTGCCCAGCACGCTCAAGCTGCCCGTCTCGCTGTTGAACAGACGATAAGTGATCGGCATGGTGTCGGAAACGCTGCGTACCAGGATGAATGGCGTGGCCGAACGCCAGCCGGTGGACAGGCTGTTGACGCTCGTGGGCAACAAGGCATTCACCTGCTTTTGCATGGCCTGCATTTTTTCATCGAACCACTGCGTGGTTTGCGCATCGGTTTCATAGCGCAGACCCAGCAGGCGGCCGCTGCCGCCCAGCATTTCCACCTGCACGTCGAAGTCGGGCGAGGCGGCCAGGGGCGCGTCATCGAAACGGTTTTTTTCCAGGTCGTAGCGGTACAGGGCCAGCTTGTCGCCGCCATGGCGGGCATGCACGTACAGCGCGCCATCCGGCGCGAAGAAGGCGGGCGTGAACGCATCCTTGCCACCGCTGTAGGCGTCGAAGCGGGCCAGCGTGCGCCACGGCGCTTCGGCGCTGTCGCGGTAATGGATTTCTTCCTGGGCGCCGTTGCGTACCTGTGCGACGCGCAGCTGGCCCTGCTTGTCGAACAGCCAGTTGCGCGTGCCGGGCGGCTGCGCGATGGTTTTGACGATGCCGGTACTCGTATTGAGGCGCAGCAACGCCAAGTCATTGACTTCGCCAGGGCGCGTAAATTCGGGTTGGGTGACAAACACGTCGTCCGATTGCTGGTCGCCAATACTTTCAAGCAGGAACGTATTCCATGGCAGCAACAAGATGGCACGCTTGTTTTGCCGTACATCGGTGCGCGTGACCAGTTGCCGGTAATTGCTGCCGTCTGCGTTGACGGCGTACAAACCGGGGCCGTAGCGCAGCGCGCCCTGCGCCAGTTGCCGGTCCGCCAGGTCGAAGACCAGGCGCTGATCATTTACCCAGCGAAAGTCATTCACGTCGGCATCGCTGAAAAACGCCACCACCTTGACCTGCATGCTCGCCAGGTCCAGCACGGCCAGACGCACGCGTTGCCCGCCAGGCGCCACGCGCACGGCCAGGCGGCGGCCGTCGGGAGAAAGGATGGCGCCGCTGAAGGAACTATTCTCGAAAAAACTTTCGATGGGAATCCGTGTGCCCGCTGCGGCCGCTGGCGCGGCATCGGTCGCCCATGCGGCTGGCGCCGCGGTCAACATGCTCAATGATGCGAGTAGTACAACTGCCCAATGTCTGCTAAACATGTTTCCCTTGTGGAAATTATCTTAATGCAACATATTATCATTAAAGTAATATCGGTCAACGTGTCTCGCAGTGGCGCGGGAGACTGAACGAGCGTTTGCCGGAGGTTATGCGCCCCTCACTCCGGCGCGCGGATATGGTCGACCAGTCCCGTGCTGCGCCGTCCCGGCGCCGGCGTCAGCCAGCTGGCCAGCACGGCGGCGGCCAGGCCGGCCGGCACGCCGAAGATGCCGGCGGAAATCGGTGCAATATGAAACCATTGTCCGCTCGCATTGCCTCCCAGCATGGTGCTCGTGTGCAGCATGTAGTACAGGCAGACGCCAAAGCCCGTGAACATGCCGGCCAGCGCGCCCTGGTAATTGGCGCGTTTCCAGAATACGCCCAGCACCAGGGGCGGGAAGAGGGTCGAGGCGGCCAGCGAAAAGGCCACGCCCACGAGCGAGAGGATGTCGGCCGGCTTTTGCGAGGCGGCATATGCGGCGATGAAGGCCACGGCCAGCAGCAGCAATTTTGAAATCGTCACGCGCTTCTGCGTCGAGGCCGTGGGATCGACCACCTTGTAATAAATGTCGTGCGACAGGGCGTTGGAGATGGCCAGCAGCAAGCCGTCCGCCGTCGACAGGGCGGCGGCCAGGCCGCCGGCCGCCACCAGGCCGGAAATCACGTAGGGCAGGCCGGCGATCTCGGGCGTGGCCAGCACCAGCACGTCGGCGTCGATGGAAATTTCCGCCAGTTGCACGATGCCGTCGCGGTTCACGTCGACGATGCTGATCAGGGGGCTGAGCTTGTCCACATTGGCCCAGTACGACACCCACGTGGGCAGGTTCGCGTATTGCGTGCCCACCAGCGCAGAATAAATATCGTACTTGACCAGTACGGCCAGTGCGGGAATGGTGAGGTAGATCAACAGGATGAAAAACAGGGTCCAGAACACGGAGACGCGCGTGTCATGCACCGAGGGCGTGGTGTACGATCGCATCAGGATGTGGGGCAGGGCGGCCGTGCCCAGCATCATGCAAAACACGAGGGCGAGGAAGTTGTTGCGCTTGATGTCGGATTGCGCGCGGTCGGCCGCGGGGAAGGGCAGTGCATGCGGCGTGATCGGTTCGGCGCGCTTCTGGTTGTGCGCCTGCGCGGCTTGCCACAGCATGTGCGCTTCATCGGGACTTTTCGGATAGGCGATCAGGGTGCGTTCCGCATTGCGGATGTCGAACAGCGAGGCATTGCGCTGGCGCAAGCCATCGAGCTGGCGCTGGGCGGCCAGGTGGCCTTGCTCCCAGGACGCGGGCAAGGCGTCGATGCGCGCCTGATAGCTTTGCGCGCGCTGGCGGAAGATAGTGCGCACTTCGTTTTCTTTCGGGTCCGCTTCCAGCACGTGTTCGCGTGCGCTCAGCTGCGGCAGCACCTTGCCATAGGCGATTTGCGGCACGGGATTGTCCGCATGCTTGACGGACAGCCACATGGCGGGAATCAGGAAGGCGACGAGGATGATGATGTATTGCGCCACCTGCGTCCACGTGATGGCGCGCATGCCGCCAAGAAAGGAGCACACGAGGATGCTGGCCAGGCCCAGGAAGATGCCGACGGAAAAATCCACGCCCGTGAAGCGCGAGGCGATCAGGCCGACGGCGTAGATTTGCGCCACCACGTAGGTGAACGAGACGATGATGGTGGCGGCCACGGCCACCACGCGCACGCTGGCGCCGCGGCCGTCCGCGCCGCTGCCGTAGCGGGCGGCGAGGAAATCGGGAATCGTGTACTGGCCGAAGCGGCGCAGGTAGGGCGCGATCAATAGCGCCACCAGGCAATAGCCGCCCGTCCAGCCCATGATGAAGGCCAGGCCGTCGAAGCCGTTCAGGTACAGGCCGCCCGCCAGGCTGATGAAGCTGGCCGCCGAGATCCAGTCGGCGGCCGTGGCCATGCCGTTGAACATGGCCGGCACGCGCCGCCCCGCCACGTAGTATTCGGTGACGTTCGAGGTGCGGCTGATGACGCCGATGGTGGCGTACAGGCTGATGGTGGCGAACATGAACAGGTAGCCGATCCAGGCGCGCGGCATGCCTTCCTGTTCCAGCACCGTCAGGGCCAGCAGGAAGGCGGCGAAACCGCCGGCAAACAGCAGGTAGTAGCGGCACAGGCGCGCAAAGAACGTGCGCTGGCCGCTCATGCTTGCTCCTCGGCATGAAAAGCCCGGTCCAGGCGCCGCATGCGCCACGCATACACGGCGATGATGGCCAGGTACACCAGCGAGGCGCCCTGGGCCGCCATGTAGAAGGGCAGGGGCCAGCCGAACAGGTTCAGGTGCAGCAGCTCGCGCGCGTAAAACACGGTCAGAAAGCCCGTCAGCAGCCAGATGGTCAGGAGGATGGCCGTCAGGCGCCGCGTTTTTTTCCAGTGTGCATCGCGGCGCTGCTGCAGTTCGGGGCTGGGCGCTTGCGACGGCCGCGAAGGCGCGGCAGGAGGGCTGGGCTTATCCATACGTGATGTCATCCTCTTCGGGCGGGTCCGGCAGCAGCAGGGCGACGCTCAGGCGCAGCAAGGTGCCCGGCAGCTTCGGCGAGTGCGCGCGCGGATTGTGAAAAATGTCGACTTCAGCGCCGTGCTGCTGGGCAATTTCGCGCACGATGGCCAGGCCCAGTCCGCTGCCGTCGACATTGCTGCCCAGAATGCGGTAAAAGCGCTCGAATACGTGGGCCCGCTCGGCCGGCGCAATGCCGGGGCCCGTGTCCTCGACTTCCAGGATGGCCAGCTCCAGGGTGCTGCGCACGCGCACGGTCACGCTGCCACCGGCCGGCGTGTAGCGCAGGGCGTTGTCGATCAGGTTGCTCAGCAGTTCGCGCAGCATGATGGCGTTGCCGGAAATCATGATCGAATACGCGGGCTGCTCGAAGCCCAGGTCGATATGTTGCGCAAACGACGCTTGCACCCAGTCCTGCACCACGCCGCGCGCCAGCTCGCTCAGTTCGATCGGTTCGAATGCCGTGCCCGCCTGCGGCTGGTTTTCCGCGCGCGCCAGGGCCAGCAGTTGGTTCACCAGCCGCGTGGCCGCTTCGGAACTCTTGGCCAGCTGCAGCAGCGAACGGTGGATTTCGTCGTGGTCGGTCTGGCGCAAGGCCAGCTCGGACTGCATGCGCATGCCGGCCAGCGGCGTTTTCATCTGGTGCGCCGCATCGGCGATGAAGCGCTTCTGCATGTCGATCGACAACGACAGCCGCGCCAGCATTTCGTTGAGCGAACCGACCAGCGGCGTGATTTCCTCGGGCACCTGGCCCGACTCGATGGGGGAGAGGTCGTCGGGCGGCCGCGCGCGTATGCGTTCCTGCAATTGCGCCAGCGGCGACAGGCCGCGCGCCAGGGCAAACCAGACCAGGGCCAGGATCACGGGCAGGATGATGAACTGCGGCAAAATCACGCCCTTGATGATTTCATTGGCCAGTTGCGCGCGCTTTTCCAGCGTCTCGGCCACCTGCACCAGCGCGCGGCGCGGCTCGTCGTCGGTGCTGGACGGCATGTCGAGATAGGTGAACGCCACGCGCACGGGCGTGCCGTGGATGGTGTCGTTGCGGAACAGCACCGTGCCGCTGCGGTATTTGTCGGGGTCCTGCGGCGGCGGCAGGTCGCGGTCGCCGTCGAGGTATTCGCCACGCCCCCCCACCACCAGGTAATACAGGGTGTCGACGTCGTCGCCGCGCAGGAAATCGCGGCCCTGCTTGCCGCCAGTGTTTTCCGGCAGGCGGCGCAGCACTTGGCCGTCGGCCTGTTTTACCTGCTGCGTCAGCACGGTGACGCTGTCTTCCAGCGCATGGTCGAAGGGCTGGTTGGCGATGCTCTTGGCCACCAGATAGGTGATGGCGATGCTCATCGGCCACAGCAGCAGCAGGGGCGCCAGCATCCAGTCGAGGATTTCGCCGAACAGCGAATGCTCGATGGTGTCATCCTGCTCCGTGGTGGGCGGCTCGAACCAGTCGTCTTCCGCCGCCTCGTCCGCGGGCGCCTCGCGCGCCTTCACTCGCTGGCGGGCGTGTTGGCGGGATTGCCCGCGTTGCCAGCCTCAGCCGCTTCGGCGTGCAGGCGCGCCTCCGAGAATTTTTCCAGGCAGTAACCGAGGCCCCGCACGGTGGCGATGCGCACGCCGCCCACTTCGATTTTCTTGCGCAGGCGGTGGACATACACTTCGATGGCGTTGTTCGACACTTCCTCGCCCCATTCGCACAGATGGTCGACCAGTTGCTCCTTGGATACGAGGCGGCCCGTGCGACCGAGCAGGATTTCCAGCAAGCCCAGTTCGCGCGCCGACAGGTCGAGCATCTGGTCGTTGATGTAGGCGCTGCGGCCCACCTGGTCATAGCTGAGCGGCCCGTGCTTGATGATGGTGGCGCCGCCACCGGCGCCGCGGCGCGTCAGGGCGCGCACTCTTGCCTCCAGTTCCGACAGGGCGAACGGCTTGGCCATATAATCATCGGCGCCGAGGTCGAGGCCATTCACGCGTTGCTCGATGGAATCGGCGGCCGTCAGGATCAGTACGGGCAGCAGCGAGGCGCGCGCGCGCAGGCGGCGCAGCACTTCCAGCCCGGACATTTTCGGCAAGCCCAGGTCGAGGATCAGCAAGTCGAATTCCTGGGTGGACAGGGCCGTATCGGCTTCCTGCCCGTTTTTGACGCAGTCGATGGCATAGCCCGACTGGCGCAGCGAACGGGTCAGGCCATCGGCCAGTACGCTGTCATCTTCGGCAAGTAAAATACGCATGGTGAGACTTCCTCGGCTTGCGGCATAGAAGCTTGTATTGTGTTTCATTTTCCGCAAGGTGGCGAGTTTTTGTGAAAAACCAGGCTTGTATTGATCTGTTTCAAAACAAATCCACGTTCCGCTTGCATTGATCACTGTTTTTTTATACAGTACTGTCTGTGTAAAGAATTTAACCCACTGGCGCCATCGCAGGCTGCAGGATTCCAGTCAATCCGCAACTGTAGAACGGCTGAAAGAACATATGGACGATAAAAAAGCTGTAGTACCCGCATCGGAAAAAGCCAAGGCGCTCGCCGCCGCACTGGCGCAGATCGAGAAGCAGTTTGGCAAAGGTTCGGTCATGCGCATGGATGCCAGCGCACCGATCGAAGAAGTGCAAGTCGTGTCGACCGGTTCGCTCGGCCTCGATATCGCGCTGGGCGTGGGCGGCTTGCCGCGCGGCCGCGTGGTGGAGATCTACGGTCCGGAATCGTCGGGTAAAACCACGCTGACCCTGCAAACCATTGCTGAAATGCAAAAACTGGGCGGCACCTGCGCCTTTATCGATGCCGAGCACGCGCTCGACGTCGGTTACGCGCAAAAGCTGGGCGTGAACCTGCATGAATTGCTGATCTCGCAACCGGACACGGGCGAGCAGGCACTGGAAATCTGCGACGCCCTCGTGCGTTCGGGCAGCGTCGACCTCGTCGTCATCGACTCCGTGGCCGCGCTGACGCCACGCGCCGAGATCGAAGGCGACATGGGCGACTCCCTGCCGGGCCTGCAAGCCCGTCTGATGTCGCAGGCGCTGCGCAAGCTGACCGGTTCCATCAACCGCACGAATACCCTGGTCATCTTCATCAACCAGATCCGCATGAAGATCGGCGTGATGTTCGGCAGCCCTGAAACGACCACGGGCGGCAATGCCCTGAAATTCTACGCTTCCGTGCGCCTGGACATCCGCCGCACCGGCTCGATCAAGTCCGGCGATGAAGTGATCGGCAACGAAACCAAGGTCAAGGTCGTCAAGAACAAGATCGCGCCGCCGTTCAAGGAAGCGCACTTCGACATCCTGTACGGCGCCGGCACCTCGCGCGAAGGCGAAATCCTGGACCTGGGCTCGGACGCCAAGATCGTGGAAAAATCCGGTTCGTGGTACAGCTACAACGGCGAACGCATCGGCCAGGGCAAGGACAACGCCCGCGCCTTCCTGCAAGAGCGTCCGGCGCTGGCCCGCGAGATCGAAAACAAGGTCCGCGCTTCGCTGGGCGTGCGCGAACTGCCGCCGCTGGCCGCTGACAAGCCGGAAAAAGCGGATAAAGCCGCCGACAAGGCTGCCAAGGCGGAAGCCAAGGCCGCCGAGTAAGCTGCCGTCAGCCACCATTCGCGCTTGCGGATGGCGGCTGGGCAAGGTGTGACCATGATCGCCGTCCCGCGCTGTTGCGCCGGGCGGCGATTGTGTTTGGGTGATGTGATCGTGGAATGAAAGACAAGGTGGGTGTATGGCCGCAGTACAACTAAGCCTGAAAGGCAGGGCGCTACGCTTTTTGTCGATGCGCGAACACAGCCGCATGGAATTGCGGCGCAAGCTGCAGCGGCATGCGCAGGAGGGCGACGATGTGGAAGCCTTGCTCGACAGCCTGGAAAAGGCCAACTGGCTGTCGCAGGAGCGCTTTTCCGAGTCGCTGATCCACCGCCGCGCAGCCCGCTTCGGCAACAGCCGCATCATGGCGGAACTGCAAAGCCACGGCATAGGCGGCGAAGCGCTGCAGGAACTCAAGGCGGGCCTGGCTGAAGGGGAAGTTGCGCGCGCCTGCGAGGTATGGCGCCGCAAGTTTGGCCAGGTGGCGCAGGATGCGGAGCAGCGCAACAAGCAGATGCGCTTCCTGATGCAGCGCGGCTTTTCCCAGCGCGCCGTGCAGGTGGCCCTGAAGGGGCTGGATCCCGAGGAAGAATAAGATATTCCGGGCATGTCGTTCCGGCCTGGCCGGCAAGGCGCGCGGGCCGGGCGGCCTTGGATTGCCGGCGGGCCGCCGAGCTGCCGCCGTCGCCGCCTTGTCTTCGCGAACCGCGCTGGCAAACATCGCCTGCTCCCGGTTTGCGCCCCGGTGGCGATCGGTTATTCTTGCGGCTGAACGATGCGCAATGGGTGCACCGCCACTGATCGTGACAGGACGCGAAATGAGCAACTGGAATAACGGCTATATGGCTGAAATCGCCTATACCTATGGCTATTATGAAGAATTGAATCCCTTGCGCCTGCGCCTGCCGCTGCTGGCCGCCGGTCTGGCCCTGCCGGGCAGTGGCACGGCCTGCGAGCTGGGCTTTGGCCAGGGCGTCAGCGCCAACATCCATGCCGCGGCATCGGCCACGCGCTGGTATGGCAATGACTTTAATCCGGCACAGGCCGCATTTGCCCAGGAGCTGGCCAGCGCCGCCGGCGCCGGCGCGCATTTCACGGACGAGTCGTTCGCGCAGTTTTGCCGCCGCGAGGACTTGCCGGATTTCGACTTTATCTGCCTGCATGGTATCTGGAGCTGGGTGTCGGCGGAAAACCGTGCACTGATCGTGGACTTCCTGCAGCGCAAGCTGAAAGTGGGCGGTGTCGCCTTCATCAGCTATAACACCCAGCCTGGCTGGGCCGCGATGATGCCGATGCGCGATTTGCTGGCCGAGCATAGCCGCGTCATGGGAGCCCCAGGCCAGGGCGTGCTGGCGCGCATCGATGGCGCACTCGATTTCGTCGACAGGATGATCGCCACGCAACCGCGTTACCTGAAGGCCAATCCCCTGCTGGCGGACCGCTTCGAGAAGCTGAAGGCGATGGACCGCAATTATCTTGCACACGAGTATTTCAATGCGGACTGGCAGCCGATGGCCTTTTCCAGGGTGGCAGCCATGTTGAGCGAAGCCAAGCTGGAGTTCGCCGCTTCCGCCACCTATACCGATCTTGTCGACATGCTCAACATGACGGCCGGGCACCAGCAATTCCTGGCCGATATTCCCGATCCCATCCTCCGCGAAACGACGCGGGCTTTCCTGGTCAACCAGCAATTTCGCAAGGATTACTGGGTCAAGGGCGCGCGCACGCTGACGCCGTTCGCCCAGGCCACGGCCTTGCGGGCCGTGCGCGTGATGCTGGCCGTGCCGCGCGACGAGGTGGTGCTGAGCGTGCATGGCGTGCTGGGCGACGCCGATATGGACGCGCGCGTGTATGCGCCCGTGCTCGATGCCATGGCTGACCATCGCGTGTGCACGATCGGCGAGCTGGAGCAGCAACTGGCTGGCACCGACGCCAATCTGGCTGCCTTGCTGCAGATCATGTTGATTTTGATCAGCAAGGGCAGCGTGCTTGCCGTGCAGGACGCGGCCGACATTGCCGTGGCGCGGCCGCAGACGGCACGTCTGAACGCGCATTTGCTGGAGCAGGCGCTGGCAAGAACCGACTTGAGCAGCCTTGCCAGTCCCATGACGGGGAGCGGCGTGTTTGTATCTCATTTACAACAGCTGTTCTTGTGGGCGAAAATGCAAGGATGGCAAGTGCCGCAAGAATGGGTGCGCGAGACGTGGCCCGTGCTGATCCGCCTGAACCAGCTGCTGACGCGGGACGGGCAGCCCTTGTTGACGGAAGAAGAGAATCTGGCGGAACTGTTGCAGCATGCCCGCCATTTTGCCGCGCGCACCATGCCTGTTTTGCGGGCGCTGGGCGTGACGGACTGACGCAGCGCGCCACCTGGCCTGCGCGGGCACCCGGTGTTATTTGCATCGTGAATGATGGTCATTGATCTTTTAACTTGCATCAATAATCCGATGCGGGCGAGCAGATCAATAAAAATTATGTTGCGGCGCAACTAGCGCCCTGTGTGCTACACTTTTAGGGTTTTTGCGGCGCCGCAGGTGCGGTTGCCGTTCGTAGAAGCTGCGAACGGCGTGCTTTATGCACATGGCTGCTTACTAAATTATGGCCGCGCAAGCGGCATCGGTCTTATGCCCCTGTCAACTCCCGTATCCCGGCGCGCCCTACGGCACTCCCGCGTTATCGACGTCCAAGCGTATATGCGCGACGACGGCCTGTGGGATATTGACGCCCGTATCACCGATATCAAAAGCTATGACGCGACCCTGGCCTCCGGCCCGCGTCCCGCCGGCGCCCCTCTGCATGACCTCCACCTGCGCATTACCGTCGATCGCGAGCTGACCATTGTCGAGGCCGAAGCTGCCTCCGATGCCGTGCCCTATCCCGGTTTTTGCGATACCATCGGCCCCGCCTACAGGGCGCTGATCGGTTTGAATTTATTGAAGAATTTCCGCCGCGACTTGAAACAGCGCCTGGCGGGAATCGCCGGCTGTACCCATTTGACCGAACTGGCGCAAGTCTTGCCGACTGCGACGGTTCAGGCATTTGCCGGCGATGTCTGGTCGACCCGTGACGGCGAGAATGCTGATTTGTCGCATGAAAAGCCGTTTCAACTCGACAAGTGTCACGCCCTGCGCACCGATGGCGGGGCGGTTGCACAGTATTACCCGCGCTGGGTAGCCAAAGCGTGACCCCGGCGCTGTTTTTCCTGTTTTTTTGCACCACTAACCGTATTTTTACAAATCAGTATCAGAAGGGAAGCCAGCATGAAAATCCATGAGTATCAAGCCAAAGAAATCCTCCGGCAGCACGGAGTGACGGTACCACGCGGTATTCCGTGCATGTCCGTCGACGAAGCCGTCAAGGCTGCGGAAACCCTGGGCGGCCCGGTGTGGGTCGTCAAGGCGCAGATCCACGCAGGTGGCCGCGGCAAGGGCGGCGGCGTGAAAGTGGCAAAATCGATGGAACAGGTCAAGGAATACGCTGACCAGATCATGGGCATGCAGCTGATCACGCACCAGACCAGCGCCGAAGGCCAGAAAGTCAACCGCCTGCTGGTGGAAGAAGGCGCCGACATCAAACAGGAACTGTACGTTTCGCTGGTCACCGACCGCGTTACCCAGAAAATCGTCCTGATGGCGTCGTCCGAAGGCGGCATGGACATCGAAGAAGTGGCCGAGAGCCACCCAGAGAAGATCCACCACGTCACCATCGATCCGGGCGTTGGCCTGACCGATGCCCAGGCAGACGACATCGCCGCCAAAATCGGCGTGCCTGCCGGCTCCATCGCCGACGCCCGCGCCAACCTGCAAGGCCTGTACAAAGCCTACTGGGAAACCGACTGCTCGCTGGCCGAGATCAACCCGCTGATCGTCACCGGCAGCGGCAAAGTCATCGCCCTGGACGCCAAGTTCAACTTCGACCCGAACGCCCTGTTCCGTCATCCGGAAATCGTCGCCCTGCGCGATCTGGACGAAGAAGATCCAGCTGAAATCGAAGCGTCGAAATTCGACCTGGCCTACATCTCGCTCGACGGCAACATCGGCTGCCTGGTGAACGGCGCCGGCCTGGCCATGGCCACCATGGACACGATTAAACTGTTCGGCGGCGAGCCAGCCAACTTCCTGGACGTCGGCGGCGGCGCCACGGCAGAAAAAGTGACCGAAGCGTTCAAGATCATGCTGAAAAACCCAGGCCTGAAAGCCATCCTGGTGAACATTTTCGGCGGCATCATGCGTTGCGACGTGATCGCCGAAGGCGTCATCGCCGCGGTCAAGGCCGTCTCGCTGAACGTACCGCTGGTCGTGCGCATGAAGGGCACCAACGAAGACCTGGGCAAAAAGATGCTGGCCGATTCCGGTCTGCCTATCATCGCAGCCGACACCATGGAAGATGCAGCCAAGAGCGTCGTTGCCGCTGCTGCCGGTCAAGCTTAATTAAGGAATCAACATGTCCATTCTGATCAATAAAGATACCAAAGTTGTTACCCAAGGGATCACCGGCAAGACCGGCCAGTTCCACACCCGCGGTTGCCGCGACTACGCGAACGGCAAAGCTGCCTTCGTGGCAGGCGTGAACCCGAAGAAAGCCGGCGAAGACTTCGAAGGCATTCCTATTTTCGCTAACGTTACCGAAGCGAAAAAAGAAACCGGCGCCAACGTGTCCGTGATCTACGTGCCGCCAGCAGGCGCGGCCGCAGCGATCTGGGAAGCGGTCGAAGCTGAAATGGATCTGGCCATTTGCATCACCGAAGGCATTCCTGTCCGCGACATGATGGCCCTGAAAGACCGCATGGCCAAAGCCAACAGCAAAACCCTGCTGCTGGGCCCTAACTGCCCAGGCCTGATCACGCCAGACGAAATCAAGATCGGCATCATGCCAGGTCACATCCACAAGAAGGGCCGTATCGGCGTTGTTTCCCGTTCGGGCACCCTGACCTATGAAGCAGTGGGTCAGCTGACCGCACTGGGCCTGGGCCAATCGTCGGCAGTCGGCATCGGCGGCGACCCGATCAACGGTCTGAAGCACATCGACATCATGAAGATGTTCAATGACGATCCGGATACCGACGCGGTCATCATGATCGGCGAAATCGGCGGTCCTGACGAAGCCAACGCGGCTTATTGGATCAAAGACAACATGAAAAAACCGGTCGTCGGCTTCATCGCCGGCGTGACGGCTCCTCCAGGCAAGCGCATGGGCCACGCCGGCGCGCTGATCTCGGGCGGCGCCGACACGGCACAAGCCAAGCTGGAAATCATGGAAGCTTGCGGCATCACCGTGACCAAGAATCCGTCGGAAATGGCGCGTCTGCTGAAAGCCATGCTGTAATTTCAGCCAGGTCTTGATGCAGCACAAAAAAGGAGCTTCGGCTCCTTTTTTTGTGCGCGCGACGGATTCCATGCCTGGCCCGACGGGCCTGGTCTGAACCGGCCATAAAGTGTCGCTTTTCTTTCCACTTGCACCGCCGCTGCCCGGGCGCGCTGCTGGCATGGCGCTTGCACCGTTCCTGGCGTGAGCAATTGCACCATGGGAGGAGACGATGCGCGCACAGAGCGGATTTACCCTGATAGAACTGATGATCGTGGTGGCCATCGCCGGCATCCTGGCGGCCGTGGCGATTCCCCAGTATGGCGACTACACGATGCGGGCCAAGGTCAGCAACGTGCTGGCCGCCGCCGCGCCCCTGAAGACGGCCGTGGCCCTGTGCGTGCAGGAAAACGGCGGCGAGGCGGCCGCCTGCAGCACGCCCACCGAAAGCGTGCCAAGCGCCATACCCGCGTTCAGCCCCACGCGCGAAGTGGCCAGCGCCAAGGTGGACAAGGGCGATATCGTGCTGACCCTGGCAGCCGACCTGGGCAAGGGCATCGGTGGACAAAGCGTGACCATGACCATGAAGCCGGGCACGAGCAGCCTGACCTGGTTCAACAGCACCACCGTGACGAACCCGGTGGCCAAGGAGGCCATCACCAGGAACAATATTCCCCAGGCGAGCACGCCCCTGTGAGAGGCCGCCGCCGCGTCAGACGATCTTTTGCCGGTCCGCGATCAGCGCTTCATAGGTGAGGTTTTGCAGCAAGGTGTAGTGCGTTGGTTCCAGGTCGATGAATTGCACGCCATATGTATAGATTTCGCTTGCCTCGGCGGCATTGCCATTGGACGGCTTGCCCACGCTGACGTTCTGGATGCGCGCGCGCGTGTTGACGCGCATCTGGTGCTTGTTCGGCTGCACCAGCAGGGTAAAGCTGAGCGCCACGCCGTCGTCGTCGGGCGTGAGCATGGCGGGCGCCTCGATCAGCGCTCCGGAAACGCTGAGGTTGACGATAAACACGGGCACGGCCGCCACGTCGCGGTAGCTCAGCTGCGCCGGAATGTCCACCTTGACGCGCATGGCCGTGCGCAGGCTGGTGCCCTGGATGGCGTCGGGAAAGCTCAGGTGGACATAATTGAGCGGGCGGCCAAAGATGCGCAGCACGCTGCAGGCGAACGCGCAGACGGTGACGCCGGAAAACACGCGGATGGTCAGCTTGTCGCCCTCGTTGAGCACGATGGAAGCGCCATTTTCCATGGGAATCTTGACGATCAGGTACTCATCCTTCACATAGCCGATCAGGGTCGAGAAGTGCTGGATGGGTTTGATCGTGCGGTGCGTGATGAACTGGATGCGTCCGCCCACCTGCAGATTCATCGCCTCGAACTCGAAGTCCTGGAGCTTGCTTTCGGCGGCGGGCTTGTTGCTTGTCATGCGATGCTCATCTCAATGTTGTCGGATAGCAGTATGCATGAATTCTTGATGAAAAAGCATTTACATCAATAAAATTCGGATGGGCAGGAAAAAAAATCCTGCGATGCTGGTGTCGGGCCTTTCACGCTTTACAATTGCGTCAATATTAACGAATGTAAATCTTATGTCGCGCAGCTACTTCTGGACGATGTTGGCATTGATCCTGCACCAGGTCGACGCAGCCTACTGGCGGGAATGGGRAATGTTYCATGTGCCGGGCGGCATACAGGGTTTCCTGGTATTCAATCTGGCGGCGATTGCCGTGGTACTGGTGGGCTACCGGCATGTGCTGCTGGGCACCCGGCAGGCGTTCCGCTATGCGGCGGTGTGCGCCGCGCTGGGCGCAGGCACTTTCCTCATCCACGCCGGCTTCGCGCTGGCGGGACTGGAGCAGTTCCACCTGCCCCTGTCGATCGCCATTCTCGTGCTGTGCCTGGCGTGCGCCGCGTGGCTGTTGGGCGACTTGCGCCGCGTCAAGGCGACGCGGCCGGTGCCCGCCTGAGGCGGCGGCGCAGTCGCCTTACACTTCGGCGTGCCAATCGCCGGACTTGCCGCCATGCTTTTCCAGCACGCGCACGTTGGTCATGACCATGCCCCGGTCGACGGCCTTGCACATGTCGTAGATCGTCAGCAAGCCGATTTGCACGGAAGTGAGCGCTTCCATTTCCACGCCCGTCTTGCCCGTCGTGTCGACCTGGGCGCGGCAGTGCACGCTGTTGGCCGCTGCATCGACTTCGAAATCGACGGTGACGCGCGTGAGGGCCAGCGGGTGGCACAGGGGGATCAGGTCGCTGGTGCGCTTGGCGCCCATGATGGCGGCGATGCGGGCGATGCCCAGCACGTCGCCCTTTTTCGCATTGCCGGAAATGATCAAGGCCAGGGTGGCCGGCTGCATGCGGATGGTGCCGGCGGCCACGGCGCTGCGGCGCGTGTCTTCCTTGCTGCCCACGTCGACCATATGGGCCTGGCCCGTGGCGTCGAAATGGGTCAGTTCCCCGGCGGGGGCTTGCGTGTCTGCTGTTGTCATGGCGTCAAAATAGGGTCGGGAAATGGGGCGCGGCATGCCGGAATGTCCAGCCGTGCCACAAGCATATCGCATGCCTGTCGCGCGGAAACGGCGCCGCGAACAAGGTATGATAGCACCCGTGAATTCAAAAACTACCCTCCAGACCGTACTTGAAAACGCCGCTGCGGCATTGCCGCGCCAGCCATGGCGCGCGTCCGTGCTGGCCGCGCTGTGCTTCGCTGCGCCATGTGCGCTGGCGCAAACCTATACATCCGCGCCGGCTGCCGGCGCTGCCGCCAAACCGGCCGGCAGCTGGACGCCGCCGGCCGTGCCGCCGGCGCCGAACCTGCCGAACCTGGGCGATACCTCGCGCGAAGACCTGTCGCCGGCGATGGAGCGCAAGATCGGCGAGGAAATCATGCGCGGCATCCGCGGCGACCGCGACTATCTCGACGACGCGCCCCTGCTCGAATACCTGAATACCTTCGGCAACGCCCTCGTGGCGGCGCGCCCCAGCGTGCGCGGCGAAACGAATTACGATTATTTCTTCTTTGCCGTGCGCGATCCCCAGTTGAACGCATTTGCCTTGCCCGGCGGCTTCATCGGCGTGCACTCGGCGCTGGTGCTGGCGGCGCAAACGGAGGCGGAACTGGCGTCCGTGCTGTCGCACGAGATCGGCCATGTGGCGCAGCGCCATATCGCCCGCATGCTGGGCCAGCAGCGCCAGGACGCCCTCATGCCGCTGGCGGCCATGCTGCTCGCGGCGCTGGCCTCGCGCGCCGGCGGCGACGTGGCCATGGGCGTGTTTGCCGCCGGTCAGGGCCTGGCCATCCAGCGCCAGCTCAATTTCGGCCGCGACGCCGAGCGCGAAGCCGACCGCATCGGCTTCCAGATCATGGGCGAAGCCGGCTTCGACACCACCGGCATGGTGGCCTTCTTCGGCCGCATGCAGGCGGCCAGCCGTTCGTACAGCGACCTGATGCCCGCCTACCTGCAGACCCACCCGCTGACGACGGAGCGCATCGCCGACATCCAGGCGCGCATCCGCGAGCAGCCGTACAAGCAGCGCCCGGACAGCTTGAATTTCCACCTGGCAAGGGCGCGGGCCCGCGTGCTGCAGGATGAAAGCGTGCAGGGCCTGTTGAATGCGAAAGCCGTGTTCAAGACGCAGCTGGAACAGCAAAGCCGCTTCCAGGTGACGGCCGCCCATTACGGCTTGTCCTTTGTCGCCGTCAAGCAGGGCAAGCCGTTTGATGCGCAAAAGGAGCTCGATGCGGCCAACGCGGCCCTGCACCAGCCGGCCGGGCCGAATGTGTTTACCTCGGGCGGCACGCAGGCCCCCAATTCGCTGCTGGCGGCGATGGCGCTGGAAGTGCTGCTGATGCCGGAGCAGAAGCCGGCGGTGGCGCAGCAAGCCTTGAAGGCGGCCGATGCGGCACGCCAGCAGTTTCCCCTGTCGCGCGGTATTGCCCGCCAGTATGCAGAAGCATTGATCGCGGACAAGAAGCTCGACCAGGCCACGCTGTACCTGCGCGACCAGGTGCAGCTCTACAAGGAAGAGCCGGAACTGTATGATTTACTGGCGAAAGCCTATGCGGACCTGGGCAAGATGACCTTGCAGCATATCGCGCTGGCTGAATCGTATGTGCTGCAGGGCGCCACCATGGCCGCGCTGGACCAGCTGACGATCGCCCGCAAATCCACGGACGCGACCTTTTACGACCAGGCCGTCATCGATGCGCGCGAACGGGAACTGCAGGAAAAGCGCCGCGAACAGCTCAAGGACCAGAAGGGCTAGCTCCTATTCGGCTTGTGGCGCGCGCTGGAAGCCGAAGGTGCGCGGCACGGCGTCGTAGCGCAACGGCTGAACGGCAATTTCCTTGCCGGCGTGCAATAAGGTCAGGCTTCCTTGTCCCGCTTCCAGCCAGGCCAGCAGGGCGTCGTCGCCGGCAAGCTGGCCATCGAGGCGCAGCCATGCCAGCACCTGCGTCATGTCGCGGTCATCGACCTGCGCCACGATATGATCGTTGCGCAAGATCAAGGCGCCGTTGTCGCACAGATACGCTGCCTCGATGGCCGCCAGCGGCGCGCCCGTCTGCAAGACAAAACCGTGCCGCGGATCGCTGCGCGCGATATACGGCGCCGCTTCCAGGTTCAGGTAGACGCGTTGCGGGCCGTTCTGGAAAAACCAGCAACCGCGTTCGTCATGGCCGTAATTGCGGTTGATAAAGCCCAACAGGGCCGCGTGGGCGATCTTCTCGCCAGGCAGTTGCTGCTGCTGCGCCTGCTGATCGCGCATGCGCCAGTGGCCGCGCGCGTCCAGGCCCAGCCAGCCGTAGCAGTGGGGCACGTTCGGCCATTTGGCCAGGGCCTGCTTGACGAGATCATCCATGTAAGGCGTTTTCCGGTGAAGTGCGCAAACCGTCAGCGTGACAGCTTTGCGGCGCAGACGGCGCCGCGCTGCCGCCTTCAAAAAAGGACAGCAGCCGTTGCGGCAGCCAGTCTATGCTGCCAGGCAACTTTCCGGCGGCAAAGCCGACGTGGCCGCCGTGGCGCGGATACTCGAGCGTGACCTGCGGCGCGGCGCTGCGCGGCAGGTAGCGTCCGGGCAGGAAGGGGTCGTTTTGCGCATTCAGGACCAGGGTCGGCACGGTGATGTCGCGCAAGACGTGCTTGGCGCTGGCGCGGTGCCAGTAATCGTCGGCGTCGCGGTAGCCGTGCAGCGGCGCCGTGACGACGTTGTCGAACGCGTGCAGGTCGCGCGCGGCCAGCATGGCCTCGCGCGCAAACAGGCCGGGGAACTGCTCCAGCTTGGCCAGGCATTTCGGTTTCAGGGTGTTCAGGAACATGCGCGTGTACAGGCGGTTGGCGCCCGACGACAGGGCCTTGCCGCCTTGCGCCAGGTCAAGCGGGGCGGACACGGCCGCGGCCGCGTCGACGATCTCCGCCTGGTGCTGCGACTGGCCCAGCCAGCACAGCAGGGCGTTGCCGCCCAGCGACACGCCGGCCGCGTAAAATTTTCCCGTGGCGCGCGGGCGCAAGCGGCGCAGCACCCAGTCCACTTCCTGCGCGTCGCCCGAATGGTAAAAACGGGGCGCCAGGTTCGGCTCGCCCGAGCAGCCGCGAAAATGCGGCACGGCGCCGGACCAGCCGCGCGCCGCCACCTCGGCCATCAGGGCGCGCGCGTAATGGCTGTTCGACGAACCTTCCAGGCCGTGGAACAGCACCACGAAGGGCTGGCCCGGCTGGCCGTCGACCAGGTCGACGTCGACGAAGTCGCCATCGGGCGCCTGCCAGCGTTCGCGGCGCAAGGGCACGTCCGGCCTGGCGAGGCACAGGGCCGGATAAATCGTTTGCAAGTGGCCGCCGGGCAGCCAGAATGGGGCGTTGTAAGTCATGCGGGAAGGGCTTAGTGCAGGATCTGCGTCCCCGTGCTGTCGGCCGGCGCGCCGCCGGGCGCGATGGACGCGTGGTGCAGCACGATGCGCCAGCCGCGCGGGGTCTTCACGTACACATTCGTCGCCAGCAGGTGCGCCGGTCCGCTCTCGTCGCTGGTGATGCCTTCGATGACCGTATGCACGGAACTCATCAGATTGTGCGTTTCATGCAGATGCGTGGGCACGATGTGCAGGCCGCCGCCGGACAGGATGGTTTCCCACGAGGCGCGGATGGCGGCATGGCCGATCAGGCGCGCGCCGCCCGGGTGGATGCAGACGATTTCCTCGTCGTCGGCCCACAGCGCCATCAGCGCTTCGAGGTCGGCGCGGTGCAAGGCGTCGTAGAACGCCGCTTCGACTTCGGCGGCGCTGCCATTGAGTTCCTTCAGACGTTTCATGACGACTCCGGGCTGTATCGGTACCACTCAGGTTGATGCAAATAAAAACGGCGCGCTGGTGGCGCGCCGCTGGGCAGTTTAATGATGGCCGGCGCTGGCGCCTTCCTTCAGCGTGTACGCCGTGCCGCAGTACGGGCACTTGGCGATGCCGTCCTTGTTGAATTCCAGAAACACGCGCGGATGCGACGACCACAGCGGCATGGCCGGGTTAGGGCAGTGGGCAGGCAGGTCTTTACCGTCGAGTTCGACCGCTGGCTGGGTGGTTTTTGTCATCTTGTCATGCTCCGTGAGGCTGTATGGAAGGAAGTCGGCTGCTGCCAAAACCACGATTTTAACGGATTCAGGCAGACAGCAAAAATCATGGCTAAAATGGCGGCTTGCTCACCTTCAGCCGCGGCGCGGATTTTTGCGAAAAGACGGCACCTGCGGCGCCTTGAGACTGGATTTGCCTTGTCGGTATTACCGTTGCGCCCCTGCGCCTTGCGCACCATTGTTGTGCAGTTGCCACACTCAGCCTGGCGGAGCGCCGCGTGAGCGCCGTGCTGGCCGCCAGGGATGACGCCCTGCTGCAAGACGCCTGGCGCGCCGGCCTGAAACTGGGCGCGCCCAGCCTGCTGGGCATCGCCGCCTGGGGCATGGTGGTGGGCGTGGCCATGGTGAAAAGCGGCCTGACGGTGGCGCAGGCGGGCGCCATGACCCTGTTTGTCTTTGCCGGCTCGGCCCAGCTCGCATCCTTGCCCCTGCTGGCCGCGCAGGCGCCCGTGTGGGTGATCTTCGCCACGGCCCTCGTCGTCAATTTGCGTTTTGTTATCTTTTCCGTGCTGCTGGCCCCCCATTTTGCGCATCTGCCGTGGCGCCAGCGCTTTGCGCTCGGCTATGTCTCCGGCGATATCACGGTGGGCCTGTTCCTGCAGCGCTACCCGCATGAAACGCCGGACCCGGCCAAGCTGCCCTTCCTCAAGGGCCTGATTTACCCGAACTGGCTGGCCTGGCAGAGCGGTTCCTTCATCGGCATCGTGCTGGGCGCCGTCGTGCCGGCCGAGTGGGGGCTGGGCTTTGCCGGCACCCTGGCCATCCTGTGCGTGACGATACCGCTGATCCTCGGCCGCGCCGCCCTGTGCGGCGTGCTGGTGGCGGGCACGGTGGCCGTGCTGGCCTTCGGCCTGCCCTATAAACTGGGCTTGCTGGTGGCCGTTCTGGCCGGCATGCTGGCGGCCATGGCCGTGGAAGAATTGACCGAGAAATGGAACAAGCGCCATGTTTGACGGATGGGACTGGGGCAGGGCCGACGTGTGGATCGCCATCGCCGTGCTGGTGGTGGCCACGGCCGCCACGCGCAGCACCTTCTGGCTGGTCGGCCATCACATCAGCATTCCGCGCCGCATCAACGAAATGCTGCGCTTTGCGCCGGCCTGCGCGCTGGCGGCCATCATCGCGCCCGACATGCTGATGGAGGGGCAGCAGCTGCACTTTGAATTATCTAATTTGAAACTCTTGTCAGGTATTGCCGCCACGATCTTTTTCGTGATTCGCCGCAATATGTTGCAAACCATCATCTTTGGCATGCTGGTTTTCACGGGCTTGCGACTGTTGCATGTTTTTCAGTAAAGCAGGACAAATCGGCGATTTGCTCTGGTCATTGCGGTAAAATAGCGCACTTCCTTCCACTCGTCATCTGGATCGCCATGTCAGCTGTTCTCAACTTCATCCGTCTGCAAGATTTGATCGCCCAAAATGCACTGCAAGGCAAGCGCGTGTTTATCCGCGCCGACCTGAACGTCCCGCAAGATGACAGTGGCAAGATCACCGAAGACACGCGCATCCGCGCTTCGGTGCCGGCCATCCGCGCCGCCCTCGACGCCGGCGCCGCCGTCATGGTGACGTCGCACCTGGGCCGTCCGACGGAAGGCGAGTTCAAGCCGGCCGACAGCCTGGCGCCCGTGGCGGCGCGCCTGTCCGAGCTGCTGGGCCAGGAAGTTGCATTGAAACAAAACTGGGTCGATGGCGCCGGCCTGGAAAACCTGGCCGCCGGCCAGGTGGTCCTGCTGGAAAACGTGCGCGTGAACAAGGGCGAAAAGAAAAACAGCGATGAGCTGGCGCAAAAAATGGCCACATTGTGCGATATCTATGTCAACGACGCGTTCGGCACGGCGCACCGCGCCGAGGCGTCCACGCACGGCATCGCCAAATTCGCCCCTGTCGCCTGCGCCGGCCCGCTGCTGGCCGCCGAACTCGATGCGCTGGGCAAGGCCTTGCACGCGCCGGCCCGCCCCCTGCTGGCCATCGTTGCCGGCTCGAAAGTATCGAGCAAGCTGACCATTTTGAAAGCCCTGTCCGACAAGGTCGATAACCTGATCGTCGGCGGCGGCATCGCCAACACCTTCATGAAGGCGGTCGGCTTGAACGTGGGCAAGTCGCTGGTGGAAGCGGAACTCGTCGACGAAGCGAAAGCCATCATCGAGATCATGGCCAAGCGCGGCGCGCAAGTGCCGATTCCCGTCGATGTCGTGTGCGCCAAGGAGTTTTCGCCGACGGCCGCCGCCACTGTCAAGGACGTGGCCGACGTGGCGGACGACGACATGATCCTCGATATCGGCCCGAAAACGGCCGCCCTGCTGGCTGGCCAGATCGCCGCCGCCGGCACCATCGTGTGGAACGGTCCCGTTGGCGTGTTCGAGTTCGACCAGTTCGGCAACGGCACCAAGACGCTGGCCTTGGCCATTGCCGAGTCGAAAGCATTCTCGATCGCCGGCGGTGGCGACACCCTGGCGGCGATTGCCAAATACGACATTACCGATCAAATCAGCTATATCTCGACGGGCGGCGGCGCGTTCCTGGAGTTCCTGGAAGGCAAGACTTTGCCTGCCGTGGAAATTCTCATGCAGCGTGCTGGCTGATATAGCCTGACTGTCGTGCCACCAAGCGCAGCCTGACCGCTGCGCTTTTACCTTGCCGGGCGGCGCAGCCGCCAGGTCTTGCTCAGCTAGCGTCTTGTTGGCGCACAAGGAATCCTATGCCACGTGGTACTAAAATCGTAGCAACAATCGGCCCCGCCTCCACCGACTTCGATATCCTGGTCAAAATGATACGCGCGGGCGTCGACGTGGTGCGCTTGAATTTTTCCCACGGCAAGGCGCAGGACCATATCGACCGCGCGGCCCTGGTACGGCTGGCGGCACTTGAATGCGGCCGCGAAGTGGCCATCATGGCCGACATGCAGGGGCCGAAGATTCGCGTCGGCAAGTTTGAAAACACCCGCATCCAGCTGGAAGCGGGCGAGCGCTTCATTCTCGACGCCAAGTGGGGCGAAAACGGCGAGCTGGGCAACCAGGAGCGGGTCGGCCTCGACTACAAGGCCTTGCCGCGCGACCTGCACAAGGGCGACGTGCTGCTGCTGAACGACGGCCTCATCGTGCTGATCGTCGAGCGCATCCACGGCAGCGAAATCCACACCACCGTCAAGATCGGCGGCGAGTTGTCGAACAACAAGGGCATCAACCGCCAGGGCGGCGGCCTGTCCGCGCCCGCGCTGACGGCCAAGGATATGGAAGATATCAAGACGGCCATGAGTTTCCAGGCCGACTATCTGGCGATTTCCTTCCCGAAATGCGCGACCGACATGGAAATGGCGCGCCAGCTGGCCAATATCGCCGGCGAACCGTACCACCACAAGCCGATGATGATCGCCAAGATCGAGCGCGCGGAAGCCATTCCTGCCCTGCAAGAGATTTTGGATGCCTCGGACGGCATCATGGTGGCGCGCGGCGACCTGGCCGTGGAAGTGGGCAATGCGGCCGTGCCGGCCTTGCAGAAACGCATGATCAAGATGGCGCGCGCGTCGAACAAGCTTGCCATTACGGCAACACAGATGATGGAATCGATGATCGTCAACGCCGTGCCGACGCGCGCGGAAGTGTCGGACGTGGCCAATGCCGTGCTCGATGGCACGGACGCCGTCATGACGTCGGCCGAGACGGCTTCGGGCAAATACCCGATCGAGACGGTGGAAATGATGGCCGCCATCTGCGTCGAGGCGGAGCAGTCCGAATACAACAAGCTCGACGCCGATTTCCTCAACGTCACGTTTACCCGCATCGACCAGTCGATCGCCTATGGCGCCCTGTTCACGGCCCATCACCTGCGCGTGAAAGCCATCGTGGCGCTGACGGAATCGGGCTCCACCGCCTTGTGGATGAGCCGCCACAGTATCGATACGCCGATCTACGCGCTCACGCCAAGTGTGACGACTTTGCGCAAAGCCGCGCTGTACCGCAATGTTCGGGCGTATCATCTGATGCAGAACGCCCCCAGCGCGCAAGTGCTGAAACAGGCGGAAGAGCTGCTGGTGTCGCAGGGCATCGTCCGCAAGGGCGACATGATCGTCGTCACCTGGGGCGAGCCGATGGGCCAGGTGGGCGGCACGAATGCGCTGAAAATTGTCAAAGTAGGCGAATTCGACTAAGAACGCCCACAACCAGTCCGGGCGTTGTTGCATTGCTTGTTTGTACCCGATGGACCAGTCGTACTGCCTCCGGCAACGCGCCTGGCCCTGAGCAGCTTGTTGGACGTTCTGATTTAATTGAAAGAATTCAGGCGCCGCCGCGGTCATCGACCGCGAAGCGCCGCAACGGTTTCTATTGTTATCTGGAGTATTACCATGTCTCTCGTATCCATGCGTCAACTGCTGGACCATGCCGCCGAAAACGGTTATGGCATTCCTGCCTTCAACGTCAACAACCTGGAACAAGTGCAAGCCATCATGGCTGCCGCCGATGCGCTCAACAGCCCGGTGATCATGCAGGCGTCGGCCGGCGCGCGCAAGTACGCCGGTGAAGCTTTCCTGCGCCACCTGATCGACGCGGCCGTCGAAGCGTATCCGCACATTCCCGTCGTCATGCACCAGGACCACGGCCAGTCGCCGGCCGTCTGCATGGCCGCCATCCGCTCGGGTTTTACGTCCGTGATGATGGACGGTTCGCTGGAAGCGGACGGCAAGTCGGTCGCCTCCTACGAATACAACGTGGAAGTGTCGCGTGAAGTGGTGAAATTCTCGCACGCCATCGGCGTGACGGTGGAAGCGGAACTGGGCGTGCTCGGTTCGCTGGAAACCATGAAGGGCGACAAGGAAGACGGCCACGGCGCCGACGGCACCATGACGCGCGAACAACTGCTGACGGACGTGGCGCAGGCGGCCGATTTCGTGCAGCGCACCCAGTGCGACGCCCTGGCGATCGCCATCGGCACCTCGCACGGCGCCTACAAGTTCACGCGCAAGCCGACGGGCGACATCCTCGCCATCGACCGCATCAAGGAAATCCACGCGCGCATCCCGAACACCCACCTGGTGATGCACGGTTCTTCGTCGGTGCCGCAGGAATTGCTGGCCATCATCCGCGAATTCGGCGGCGACATGAAGGAAACCTACGGCGTGCCCGTCGAGGAAATCCAGGAAGGCATCCGTCACGGCGTGCGCAAGATCAACATCGACACCGACATCCGCCTGGCGATGACGGCCGCGATCCGCAAGTATCTGTTTGAAAATCCGTCGAAATTCGACCCGCGCGACTTCCTCAAGCCAGCCCGCGCCGCCGCCGAGCAGATCGTGCGCGCGCGCATGCAGGCCTTCGGCTGCGAAGGCCAGGCCTCGAAGATCAAGGTCATCACGATGGAAAAAATGGCCGAGCGCTACAAGGCCGGCGAGCTGTCGCAAATTGTGAAGTAAAATTCTGTCTGGAACGGGCCGGAAGCCGTATCTCCGTGCCCGATTTTCTCGACCGGCGGGCGCCTTCCCTGCCTGCCGGTTTCGTTTCATCCAACTATTCCCCCCGCTATGAACAGCCTCTATCAGACTTCCATCCACTCCCTGCCATTGCTGGGCCACGGCAAGGTCCGCGACAACTACGCCGTCGGCGACGACAAGATCCTGATCGTCACCACGGACCGCCTGTCGGCCTTCGATGTCGTCATGAACGAGCCTATCCCCGGCAAGGGCAAGGTCCTCAACCAGATGAGCGACTTCTGGTTCGAGAAACTCGGCCATATCGTGCCGAACCACCTGACCGGCGTGGCGCCGGAATCCGTGGTGGCGCCCGAGGAAGTGGAGCAAGTGCAAGGCCGCGCCGTCGTGGCCAAGCGCCTGAAACCGATCATGGTCGAGGCGGTCGTGCGCGGCTATATCATCGGTTCGGGCTGGAAAGATTACCAGGATACGGGCAGCATCTGCGGCATCAAGCTGCCGGCGGGCCTGCAACAGGCGGCAAAGCTGCCGGAACCGATTTTTACGCCGGCGGCCAAGGCCGAACTGGGCGAGCATGACGAAAACATCAGCTTTGCTGAAATGGAACAGCGCATCGGCGCGGAACTGGCCGCCAAGATGCGCGACGTGGCCATTGCCCTGTACAAGACGGCCGCCGAGTACGCGGCCACGCGCGGCATCATCATCGCCGACACCAAATTCGAATTCGGCCTGGACGACAACGGCGTCATGCATCTGATGGATGAAGTGCTGACGGCCGACTCCTCGCGCTTCTGGCCGGCGGACTCGTATCAGCCTGGCATCTCGCCGCCGTCGTTCGACAAGCAATTCGTGCGCGACTACCTGGAAACATTGACCTGGGGCAAGACCGCACCGGCGCCCGCGCTGCCGGCCGACGTCATCGAAAAAACACAGGCCAAGTACTTCGAAGCCATCGAACGCCTGACGGGCGAGAAGCTGAAGGCCTGAGATGACTGAGCACAATAAGCCGCTGGTCGGCGTCATCATGGGGTCGTCCTCGGACTGGGACGTGATGCAGAATGCAGTTGCCATCCTGAAACAGTTTGGCGTGCCGTATGAGGCGCAAGTCATTTCCGCGCACCGCATGCCCGACGAAATGTATGCGTACGCGAAAAGCGCGCGCGCGCGCGGCTTGCGCGCCATCATCGCCGGCGCCGGCGGCGCCGCCCACCTGCCTGGCATGGTGGCGGCGATGACCATCGTGCCCGTGCTGGGCGTGCCCGTGCCGTCGAAATACCTGCGCGGCGAAGATTCCATGCTGTCCATCCTGCAAATGCCCAAGGGCGTGCCGGTGGCCACCTTCGCCATCGGCGAAGCGGGCGCGGCGAATGCGGCGCTGACGGCGGTGGCGATGCTTGCCGCCAATGACGACGCCCTGGCCGAGCAGCTGGAAGCCTTCCGTGCCACGCAAACGGCCGCCGCCAAGGCCATGGTCTTGCCTGAATAATGTGTTTGAAAAATAATGAATAGTAAATCGACTTCCCCATTGCTGCCCGCCGCCAACCCACCGGCGTGGCTGGGCGTGATGGGCGGCGGCCAGCTCGGCCGCATGTTTGCCCAGGCCGCCCAGAGCATGGGCTACCAGGTTGCCGTACTGGAACCATCGGACGCCTGCCCCGCGGGGCAGGTGGCGCAGCGCCTGGTCCATGCCGGCTACGGCGACCTTGACGGCCTCGACGCCCTGGCCGCGCAATGCCTGGCCGTCACCACGGAATTCGAGAACGTGCCGGCCGACAGCCTGTCGCGCCTGGCCGAACGCGTGTTCGTGGCGCCCAACGCCCACGGCGTGTCCGTGGCGCAGGACCGCATCGCGGAAAAACGTTTCTTTGTCGACTGCGCGCCGAAATCGGGCGTGCTGCCGGCGCCGCACATGGTCATCGCCACGCAGCTGGACATTGACGGCATCGCCGACGACTTGCTGCCCGGCATCCTGAAAACCGTGCGCATGGGTTATGACGGCAAGGGCCAGTACCGCGTGCGCACGCGCGACGAGGTGCGCGCCGCGTTCGCGGAAATGGGCGAAGTAACTTGCCTGTTGGAAAAGATGCTGCCGCTGGCGTATGAAGTGTCCGTGCTGACGGCGCGCGGCGTGGACGGTGCATCGGTCGTGTATCCGATCGCCGAGAACGTGCACCGCGACGGCGTCTTGTTTACCACCACGGTGCCGGGCCCGAACGTGTCCGACGACTGCGCCGCCAGGGCGCAGCGGGCGGCGCAGGCCATGGTTGCCGAACTCGGCTATGTCGGCGTGCTGTGCATCGAATTTTTCGTGCTGGAAGATGGCAGCCTGGTGGTCAATGAAATGGCGCCGCGGCCGCACAACAGCGGCCATTACACGATGGACGCCTGCGTCACCAGCCAGTTCGCGCAGCAGGTGCGGGCCATGGCGCGACTGCCGCTGGGCGAGGTGCACCAGCATTCGCCGGCCGTGATGCTCAACATCCTCGGCGACGCCTGGTTCGACAGCGACGAGACCGACACGCCGCGCGAACCGGCCTGGGACCGCATCCTGGCCCTGCCGGGCGCGTGTTTGCACCTGTACGGCAAGGACGAGCCGCGCCGCGGGCGCAAGATGGGCCATTTGACCTTCATCGCGGCCACCCTGCAGGAGGCGCAGCAGCGCCTGCGCGACGCTTGCCTGATCCTGGGAATCGCACCGTGAGCGTGGCCGCACATGACCTGGCGGCGGCCGCCGCCGTACTGGAAGCGGGCGGCCTCGTCGCTTTCCCGACGGAAACTGTGTACGGCCTGGGCGCCGATGCGGAAAACCCGGCCGCCGTGGCGCGCATCTACGAAGCCAAGGGCCGTCCATCGGACCACCCGGTGATCGTGCATGTGGCGCCCGGCGCCGATCTGGCGCACTGGTCCGATGATCTCCCGCCCGAGGCGCAGCAGCTGGTGGCCGCCTTCTGGCCCGGTCCGCTGACGCTGATCGTCAGGCGCGCCGCGCACATTCCCGACGCCGTCTCCGGCGGCCAGGATACGGTGGGCTTGCGCTGCCCTTCGCATCCGGTGGCTATCGCCTTGCTACGCGCCTTCAAGGGCGGCAAGGGCGGCCTGGCGGCGCCGTCGGCGAACAAATTCGGCAACGTCAGCCCCACCACGGCGCAGCACGTGCGCGATGAATTCTCGGCGGAACTCGCCAGCGGCTTGCTGGGCCTGGTGCTCGACGGCGGGCAGAGCGCTGTCGGCATCGAATCGACCATCGTCGACCTGTCGCGCCTGGCCACGCATGGTCCCGTGCTGTTGCGCCCCGGCCATATCAGCAGCGAGCAGATCGCCGCCGTCATCGGCCGCGCACCGGCCGTGGCGGACGCGGCCGCGCCGCGCGCCTCGGGCACGCTGGAATCGCACTACGCGCCGCACACGCCTGTTGCGATGCAGCACAGCGACGACGTAAGCGCCACCTTGAACCGCCTGCTCAATGACGGGCGCCGCGTGGCCCTGATCCATTACTCGGACATGCCGCCGGCCAGCGCCAGCGTGCGTCTGGCGGCGACCCCGGAAAACTACGCCCATGCGCTGTATGCCTCGCTGCGCACGATGGACCAGGTCGGCGCCGAGCTGATACTCGTCGAAGCGCCGCCCACCGGCCCCGCGTGGCTGGGCGTCAACGACCGTTTGCGGCGCGCCGCCTTCGGCTCAAGTGGCATCTTGCAGCAATTCCTGTCCGCATAATCGAAAGCCCCGCAAGGGGCTTTTTCTTGATGCAGCGCAATAGAGATGCTTGCCACGAAACATCCATCATCCCCCATAATTAAGGCCATTTCCCTGGCGTGACAGGAGGGTGGCCGTTGTTGTTATTTAGTTGATTTTGCAAGCATAATTTCTATACAAGTCTAATGAACGATGGCATATTAGTTAGGTAGCGAATAGCACGCCCGTTCGTTTAGAAACCAGAAAAAAGACCCGAGGAGACAAAATGCATCAAACCAAATTCGCGCTTGCCGTGCTGACTGCGGCTGTCCTGGCAGGTTGTGGCGGCTCCAGCGGCGGCGATCAAACCCTGAAAGTCAAATACACGGCGCAGGTGTCGTTCGGCGACAGCCTGTCCGATGTCGGTTCGTATGCCGTGGGCACGGTGCTGGCGAAAGGTGGCGGCAAGTTCACCATCAATGGCGACAATACCAAGATCAATCCTGAACTGACGGGCAAGAACTGGACCGAGCACCTGGCCGCGCAATTCGGCCTGGCCGCGCCATGCGCCGCCGAGACTGGCCTGGAAGGCAATGCGGCGAAGGGCTTGTCCGTGCCGCGCGTCAAGCATCCGGGCTGCTTCGGCTACGCCATGGGCGGTTCGCGCGTGACCAATCCCGTCGGTCCGAACAACAAGCTGACGGGCAGCGAGCTGGGCGCCCTGACCGTGCCCGTGGTGACGCAGATCGCGAATCACCTGGCCGTGTCCGGCGGCAAGTTCAGCGGCACGGAAGCTGTCTTCGTGATGGCCGGCGGTAACGACGTGCTGTTCCAGCTGGGCGCATTGCAGGCCGGCGCGACGGCGGCCGGCAAGGCGGCGGGCGCCGATGCGGGCGCCAAGGCTTTTGCCACCAATTTGACCCTGGCCCTGGCCGCCGGCGCACCCAATCCCACCACGGCGGCCGCCTCCATCGGCGCCGCCATCCAGACGGCCAGCGCGGCGCCTGGCGCCACCTCGGCGACCATCGTCGGTGCCGCCGTGCAAGCTGCTGTCGTCGCGGGCAATACGGCCGTTGCCTCGTCCACCGTATATGGCCCGCTGGTCACCAAGGCGCAAGCCGATGCGACGGTCACCGGCAATGCTGCCGGCGCCAAGGCCGGCGCCGATTACGCGGCGGCCCAGGGACCGTTGCTGGTCGCCGCCATGAAACAGGCGGGCATCGAACTGGTGGCGCTGGTGAAGGACCAGATCATCGCCAAGGGCGCCAACTATGTGATCGTCAACAATCTGCCGGACGTGGCCGGCACGCCATCGGGCCTGAGCAAGGATGCCAATACCAAGACGCTCATCAATGCCATGGTCAGCGCCTTCAATGGCGAACTCAGCTCGGGCTTGACGGGCAATGGGAAAGTCCTGCTGGTCGACGTGTTTGCCGTCAGCCACGACCAGGGCGTCAATCCCGGCCCGTATGGCTTGACCAACGTCAGCGAGACGGCATGCGACTTGAGTGCGCCAGGCAATATCCTGGGCAGCTCCCTCGTGTGCAATGGCACGAACCTGAAGACCGGCGACGTCAGCCATTACTCGTATGCCGACGATGTGCATCCTACGCCGTTCAACAACCTGTTGCTGGCCCGCTACGTGGCCAAGGACATGGTCGTGCGGGGCTGGCTGTAAGGGATGGCCGCGCCAGCGGCGCCACGTTGGCGTGGCTGGCGCAGGCAGCGACAAGATTCGATAGCGGAACACTCCGCACATAATGAAACAGGAGACAAGATGAAGAATCGTTTGAATACCGCTGTGCGCGTGCTGGCCGCAGCTGCCGCGATGGCCATGGCGACGGGCGCTTCGGCGCAAAGCGCAGGCACCTGGATGGCCAAGGTCGGTCTCAACAAGATCACGCCGCACGTGGAAAGCGGCGACATTTCCGCGCCGGCCTTGCCGGGCACCAAGGCTGACGTCAAGGCGGACACCAAGCCCATTCTGACGTTTGCTTACATGATTACGGACAATATTTCCGCTGAAATGATCCTCGGCGTGCCGTACAAGCATGACCTGATGGGCGACGGCTCCATCAAGGGCACGGGCAAACTGGGCACGGCGGAAGCCTTGCCGCCGACGGCCTTCATCCAGTACCGTTTCTTCCAGCCCAATGCGATGATCCGTCCCTACGTGGGCGCGGGCCTGACGTATGCCTATTTCCAGAAGGAAACTGGTTCGGGCCAGATGACGGCCCTGCTTGATCCGGGTGGATCGCCCGTCACCTACCGCATGGACAACAAGCTGGCCGGCAGCCTGGTGGTCGGCAGCACCGTGTCCATCAACGAGCGCTGGTTTGCCGACGTGGCCGTGGTCAAGACCTACCTGAAGACCCGGGCCAAGTTCTCGACGGGCCAGACGCAGGACATCAAGCTCGACCCGCTCGCCGTGAGTGTCAGCATCGGGTATAAATTTACCCTGTAAAACAAAAAATCCGCCTCGGCGGATTTTTTTTCGTCCAGTAACTCAGGCCGGCGGTATATTGAACTGACCATTGTGGAAGATCAAGGGCGCTTGCGATGCAAACGCGCATTGTTCCACTTCACCGACGAAAATGACGTGGTCGCCTTCCGGGTAGCGGCTGCGGTTATGGCATTCGAACCAGGCCGACACGCCTTTCAGGATGGGCTGGCCCGTGCGCGACAGTTCGTACTCGACGTCGTCGAAGGGATTCGGCGTGCGGCGTGAAAAGCGCGTCGCCAGCTCCGCCTGGTCGGCGCCCAGCACATTGATGACGTAATGCGAGTTGCCGCTGAAGATGGGCATGCTGTTGGCCACCGTGCCCAGGCTCCACAGCACCAGCGGCGGCGACAGCGAGACGGAATTGAAGGAACTGGCCGTGAGGCCGCGGAAACTGCCATCGGCCAGGCGCGTGGTAATCACCGTCACGCCGGTGGCAAACTGCGACAAGGCCTGACGGAAATGTTTCGTATCGAATTCTTGCGCTGGCGCGCGGGGAGAGCGTGTGTTCATGGGAGACCTGTCTATTTGCTGCCATTATGCCAAAAATCGGCCATCCCAGCGCAATCCTGGCCGGCGTGGCCTTATGTGCGGTGCGCCACGCGCCGTTGCGGACGGCGCTGCAGACCGTGGCGCTTTGCGTTACAGTGGTGAAATGATAAGTCGCAGTAGCGTTGCAGGAGGGCATCATGAATGGACAGACGGAAGTGGCGGTATTCGGCGGCGGCTGTTTTTGGTGCCTGGCCGCCGTGTACGCGGAGGCGCGCGGCGTGATGCGCGTCGAGTCCGGCTACACGGGCGGCAGCGTGCCCCATCCCGCGTATGAACAGATTTGCACGGGCGCGACGGGGCATGCCGAAGTGGTGCGCCTGGAATTCGATCCCGCCATCATCAGCTACCATGATTTGCTGGAAATCTTCTTTACGCTGCACGACCCCACCACCTTGAACCGGCAAGGCAACGATGTCGGCACGCAATACCGCTCCGTCATCTATTACCAGTCGGCCGAGCAGGAAAAAGTGGCGCGCAAGGTGCTGGCCGAGATGGCCGGCGTGTGGGATGCGCCCATCGTCACGGAACTGGCGCCGGCCCAGCCTTATTATCCGGCCGAGGCTTACCACCAGAATTATTTCGAGCAGCATCCGCTGCAGGGCTATTGCGCCTTCGTGGTGGCGCCCAAGGTGGAAAAGTTCCGCGCCATGTATGCGAGCCGCCTGAAATGAAACGCCCGGCGCCATGCCGGGCGCGTTCCGCCGTTCACGCCGTCAGCACGGGCGCCGGCTTCACGGCCGGCTCATACATGTAGTTGCGCGACCACGGCAAGGCCGAGGAGCGCCGTCCGGCCTTCACGCAGACGATCTGGTACAGGCTGATCAAGTCCTGCTCGAAGGCATAGGCGCAGCCTGCCAGGTAGACATGCCAGATGCGGAAGCGCCGCTCGCCCGCCAGCGGGCGGATCTGCTCGGCATGGGTTTCGAAATTCTCCGTCCACAGGGCGCAGGTGCGCGCATAGTGGCGGCGCAGGTTTTCCACGTCCAGCACCTCCAGCCCGCCTTGCTGCATGGTTTTCAGCACATTGCCGATATGCGCCAGTTCGCCGTGCGGAAATACATATTTTTCGATGAATTCGCCGCCCCCGTACGGCGTTTCGCCATTCTCGGGGTCGGTCGAGGTGATGCCGTGGTTCATCGCCAGCCCGTCCGGCGCCAGCAGCTTGTTGATGATGCCGAAATACTCGGGCAAATGCTTCAAGCCCACGTGCTCGAACATGCCCACGCTGGTGATGCGGTCGAACTGGCCCGTCACGTCGCGGTAGTCCTGCAGGCGGATGTCGATCAGGTGGGCCAGTCCGGCCGCCGCCACGCGCTCGCGCGCCAGCGCATACTGGTTTTCCGACAGGGTCACGCCCACGCAGCGGGCGCCATATTGCTGTGCGGCACGCATGACGAGCGCGCCCCAGCCGCAGCCGATGTCGAGCAGGGTTTGCCCTGGCTGCAGCCGGATTTTCTTCAGGATATGGTCGATCTTCTTGACCTGCGCCTGCGCCAGGGTTTCATCGCCGTGCTCAAAGTAGGCGCAGGAATACACGAGGGCGGGGTCGAGGAATTGCTCGTAGAAGGCATTCGACACGTCGTAGTGGTAGCGGATGGCCTCGGCATCCTTGCTCTTGTCGTGCGTAAAGCTGCGCACGATGCGGGCCAGCTTGCCTTCCGGTTTCAAGGTGTTGCGGGCCAGCGCATTGCAGATGGAAATCATGTCCATCGCCGTGCCCTTGACCTCGATATTGCCTTCCACATAAGCCGAGCCCAGGTTGGCCAGCGAGGGGTTCAGCAGATAGCGGGCCGAGGCGACGGTCGGCAGGCGGATGGTGACCCTGGGCGCTTCGCTGGACAGGTCGACGTGCTGGCCATTCCATAATTCTATGCGCAGCGGCAAGGCGGTCTTGCTGCGGATGCCGGCGATCCAGGACTTGAGTTGGTTTTGTACAAACAAAATGGCCTCCAATGAAGCGGCCCCGGCTGCGGCCGCAAATTGAGAAACAATGTCATTTAGTAACTTCTACCCTCATAGCCTACACCTATATTGCACAGCTTGCTTTGCGCCGCCTTGACTGTCCTGCTTACGGTTGCAAACGTTGCATGCTCCATTGCCCGTCAGCACCGCGCGTATATACGATGCGGTCATGGAAGCGCGAACGGCGTCCCTGCCAGAATTCGATGCGTTCCGGTTGCAAACGGTAGCCGCCCCAGTGTGCCGGGCGCGGCGGCTGTGCGTCGCCGACGGCGGCGGCCACGGCTTCGTAATGGCTTTCCAGCGCGGCGCGGCTGGCGATGGGAGCGCTTTGCTGTGAAGCAATAGCGGACAGCCGGCTTTGCAGGGGGCGCACATTGAAATACTCGTCGCTCTCGGCCGCCGTGGTTTTCACCACCGTGCCTTCGATGCGCACTTGCCGCTCCAGCTCGCGCCAGAAGAACAGCAGGGCCGCGTGCGGGTTGTGTTCGAGCTGCTGGCCCTTGTCGCTGTGGTAATTCGTGTACCAGGTAAAGCCGCGCTCGTCGAATTGCTTGATCAGCACGATGCGCGAGCTGGGCTTGCCGTCGGGGCTGACGGTGGACAAGTCCATGGCGTTCGGCTCCATCACCTGGGCGCGGACGGCTTCGGCAAACCATTTCTGGAACTGGGCCACGGGATCGGCCAGCACATCCGTCTCGCTCAGGCTGGACTGGACGTAATCGGTGCGCATGGCGGCCAGCAAGGCGGCTGCGTCCGGCACTTCAGGCGCTTCGGACGCGTCCGGCGCGATGCCGCGGCGGCGCTGCATGGCCGTGCCCAGCTGTTCCATCTGCTGCGCGCTGAACAGGCGCTTGGCCATGGGCGCCAGCTGGCCTTCTTCCTTGGCCATGTGGGCCTGGTAGGCGGCCACGTAGTCGCGCACGCCATGCGCCGACAGCTGCACGCCCGTGCCGGCCGCGATGGCGTCCAGTTCCGGGCGCAGGGTCAGCCAGGCCTGGTCCATGCGCTGGTGGTCGGCCAGGATCTCGGGCACCAGCGTGACCAGCAGGGCCGCATCCTCGCCCGTGGCGGTCGCTTGCAGCATGGGCATCAGGTCTTGTTCTTCATCGTCATGGTGCAGATGGGCGGCTTTATTGAAATATTGCAACACCGCCTTGGCCGCCTGTTGCGCGTCCGCCGTGTTGCCGTGCTGCGCCAGGTGGGCCAGCAGGTTTTGCAGCGTGCCCAGCTGCTTGCGGATCTTGTCGTGGCAATGCTTGAGGACGGCGATAGGCTGGTCAAAGCCGGGAACGGAGTCGAACAGGGGAGTGGTCATGGCGAGTTCTCGTGGTGGACGGTGTGGGGGCGCGGCGACAGTCAGGCCTTGTCGCTGTGTCAATCCGGCTATTTTAGAATATCCGCCAGCGCAGTGTCCGTTAAAATGGCGGCATGCATACCTCCACCAATGAACTAATTTCCATGGACTTGACCGAGATCGATTTTGAGCGCCGTTTCGGCGGCATCGCCCGCCTGTACGGCGCCCCGGCGCTGGCACGCTTCCGCGCCGCCCACGTGTGCGTGATCGGCGTGGGCGGCGTCGGTTCCTGGATCGTCGAAGCGCTGGCGCGCAGCGCCGTCGGCCGCCTGACCCTGATCGACCTCGATAATGTTGCCGAATCGAACATCAACCGCCAGATCCAGGCCATGAGCGACACCATCGGCAAGGCCAAGATCACGGCCCTGGCCGAACGCATCGAACTGATCAACCCCTTGTGCCAGGTCACGCAGATCGAGGATTTCATTGCTCCCGATAACCTGGAGCAATTGCTGGGCGGGCGCGACTTCGATTACCTGGTCGACGCCATCGACAATGCCAAGGCCAAGGCGGCCGTGATTGCGTATTGCCGCGCGCGCAATCTGCCGATGCTGACCATCGGCAGCGCGGGCGGGCAGACGGACCCGACCTTGATCGCCGTGCGCGACCTGGCGAAGACGGAGCAGGAACCGCTGCTCAAGCGCGTGCGCAAACTGTTGCGCACCGAATATGGCTTTCCTCGTGGCATCAAAAACAAATTCAATGTCGACGCCGTGTTTTCCATGGAACCGTTGAGCACGCCCGAGAGTGCGGAAGCGTGCGCCATTGATGGCACGTCCGCCGGCGTGACGGGCCTCAATTGCGCCGGCTTCGGCTCCAGCGTGGTGGTGACGGCCAGCTTCGGCATGGTGGCGGCCGCCCATGCGCTGAAAAGCTTGCGCCAGGACAAACTGGCCGCCGAGCCAGTGGCGGCCGCCGCCTAAGCCAGTTTGCGGCGCGCCACGATGCGGTAGTCGCCGCTGCTTTTCAGCGATTCCACCAGCACCAGTTCGTCCGCCTGCCAGGCGATGGGGGCGAAATCCCCGCTCGCCGGTGGCGGCGCCTGGCGCGCCAGGGTCACGTGCGGCGTAAAGCGGTCGTGCGCGAAGCGGGGCGCCAGTCCCTGTTGCGCCAGCGCATGCATGCAGGCCGCGCGCAAGTCCAGCAGGGCCGGCGACGGTTGCGCCAGGGCGGCCCAGGCCAGCGCCAGCTTGCTAAAGTGGCTGGCGTGGTCGAACAGCAAGGGCATGGGACGCGCCGGCAATTGTGCCAGGATAGCCAGCAGGGCGGGCAGCTCGCCGGCCGGGCGCTGGCCCAGGAAGGCCAGGGTCAGGTGCAGCTTTTCCGCGCGCACGGGCTTGCCGTCCAGCAACGCCTGCCAGGCGGCGAAGGCCGCGCGCGTGGCCGCGTCGGGCCACAGTGCGTAAAACAGGCGGGGGCTATGGATATCGGGCGACAAGTTTTTCCTATCGTTGCGGCGGTTTGCTATTATTGGCGTTCCCTGCCCACTCGCATTGGCAGAGATCTCACCGAAACTCACTGAAAGAATACATCATGACGCGTAGCTCCGTTTTGTTTGCCCTGATCTGCTCCGTCGCCGCGTCGCTGGCGCAGGCACAGGCGCCAGCGCCTGTTCCCGCCTCGGCCGTCTCGCTGAGCCCCGGCCCTGCGGCCGATAAATTGATCTTGATCGACAACAAGGTCGGCACGGGCAAGGAAGCGTCCGCCGGCAATACCGTGGTCGTGCACTACACGGGCTGGCTGTACCGTCCGCTGGCGAAAGATTCGCGCGGCAAGAAATTCGACAGCTCCGTGGGCCGCGGCCCGTTCGACTTCCCGCTGGGCAAGGGCATGGTCATCAAGGGCTGGGACCAGGGCGTGGCCGGCATGAAAGTGGGCGGCAAGCGCACCCTGATCATTCCAGGCGAACTGGCCTATGGTCCGCGCGGCGCCGGCAATGGCGACATTCCGCCGAACTCGGCACTGATCTTCGACGTGGAATTGCTGGACGTGAAGTAATTGTTCAGTTTGGCGGCGGCGCATGCTTGCGCCGTCGCCATCGGCGTGCTGAAACGCGGTAGACTGGGGTTTCTTGAAATAGCGGAGAGTCCTTCCATGAACATCGCCAACGACGTCACTGAACTGATCGGCAACACTCCCCTGGTGCGCATCAACCGCATCGCCGCCGGCAGTGTGGCCACCATCCTGGCCAAACTCGAATTCTACAATCCCGCGCACAGCGTCAAGGACCGCATCGGCCTGTCCATGATCGTCGCCGCTGAAGCGGCGGGCAAGATCCATCCCGACACCGTCATCGTCGAGCCCACCAGCGGCAACACGGGCATCGCGCTGGCCATGGTCTGTGCCGCGCGCGGCTATCGCTGCACCCTCGTCATGCCTGACACCATGAGCCGCGAACGCCGCATCCTGCTGCGCGCCTATGGCGCCGAGCTGGTGCTCACGCCCGGCAGCGAAGGCATGCTGGGCGCCATCCGCAAGGCCGAGGAACTGGTGGCGGCCGATCCGCGCTATTTGATGTTGCAACAATTCAACAATCCCGCCAATCCCGCCATCCACCGCGCCACGACGGCCGAGGAAATCTGGCGCGATACGGACGGGCAAGTGGACATCATCGTCGCCGGCGTGGGCACGGGCGGCACCATCACGGGCGTGGGCGAAGTGCTGAAGGAACGCAAGCCGGGCCTGCAAGTGATCGCCGTGGAGCCGGAAGCGTCGCCGATGTTGTCGAAAGGCACGAAAGGGCCGCACCCGATCCAGGGCATCGGCGCCGGTTTCGTGCCGCAAATCCTCAACACGGCCATCTACGACGAAATCATCTGCGTCAAGAATGACGACGCGTTTGCCACGGCGCGCCTGGCCGCCAGCGACGAAGGCTTGCTGGTCGGCATTTCGTCGGGCGCCGCCCTGTGGGCCGCCCTGCAGGTGGCGCGCCGTCCGGAAAACGCGGGCAAGACCATCGTCACCATCATCCCGTCGTTCGGCGAGCGCTACCTGAGCACGGCCTTGTACGCGGGCCTGGGCGACTAGGAACGCCGAACCAAACCTACTGCGCGTCGTAATTTGCGGCCTGCGATGCTCACTGGCTCGGCGCCCCCGTACCTTCGTACAGTTGCGCTTCTCGAGCCAGCGGGGGCGCCGAGCCTTCCTTCCGCTCGCTACGGTTTTGTTCGGCGTTGTAAAGCCAGTTACGGCTGCCGCGCTGGCAACAGTAAGGGCACGTCGATCGCCTCGGCCAGCGCCCGGTTGCCCGCGTCGCCCGGGTGCAGATGGTCGCCCGAGTCGTAGGCGGGCAGCAGGCGCAGCGGGTATGCCGGGTCGCGCGCCCAGGCGTCGAAGTCGAGCACGGCGTCAAACAGGCCGCTGCCGCGTATCCACGCGTTCAGTTGCTGGCGCAGGGCATCCTTTTCCTTTTGATAATAGTTGCTCAGGGGCGTGCCGGGCAGGGCGCCTGCGAACGGCGTCACAGTGGCGCCGATGACGCGCACGCCGCGGCTGCGCGCCTGGGCCACCAGCTGCGCATAGCCTGCCCTTAATTCCTCCAGGGTGGGTCTTTGTGCCTGTGGCGCAAACGCCGTGCCGGGCCAGCTGATGTCATTGATCCCCAACAAGACGACCACCGTGCGCACGCCTGGCTGCGCCAGCACGTCGCGCTCGAAGCGGGCCAGGGCGTTCTCTCCCATGCCGTCGGACAACAGCCGTCCACCGGAAATGCCCGCATTGATCACGGCCACGCCGTGCGGCGCCAGGCGTTCGGCCAGGAAATCGGGCCAGCGCGCATCCATCCCCAGGCTGGCGCTGGCGCCATCGGTGATCGAATCGCCGAGGATGGCCACGGCTTGCGCCCCCGGCGCCGCGGCCACCTCGATGGCGCTGAGCAAGATGCGCGCCGTGGTGGTCTGCACGCCCGTTTGCGCCTCGTCAATACTCACTGCCCGCGTCTGGTCCTGCGGCGCGATCCATGCCGTCTCGCGCCCATCCCAGTGAAACGTGGCAGTCGGGCTGGGCTGCGGCAGGTGCACGCTCACCGTCAGCCGGGCCAGGTCCGGCACGGACAGGTCGACGGGGTCGCTGACGAGCGGCGCGCCCGGCGCGATGCTGGCCGAGGGCTGGCCGGCAAAGGTCAGCGTGCGCAGGCTGCCCGCCTCGATGGCCGAAGCGGAAGCTGCCAGGGCCACGGTGGCCGCGCCGATGCGCAGCGGCACCTTGCCATACGCGTTCGACAGCACGATGCGCACGCGCGGCCCGCCCACGCTGATGCGCGCCACCTGGCGCACGGTTTGTCCGTGCAGCACGGCGGGCACGTTGCTGGGGAACAGGAAGCCGTCGCCCCACACGGCTTGCGGGCTGGCTGTCCAGCTGGCCAGCCAAGTGGAGACGGAGGCTGGTGCAGGTTCGGCCGCCTGGGCGGCGGAAGTGTTCAGGGCCAACGCCAGCAGGGCGGCGGGGAGGGAGAAATATCGTTGCATGGCGGCTCGCTTCATCAAGGGGAATGGGCGCATGATGCAAGCAAAGCCATTTATGCACTAGACTATCTCATTGAAGAACATTTATGAGTTGAATTCACAATGGCCAGACTCGATGTGAACCGCTCCGGCGAGCTGGAAGTGTTTGTGCGCGTGGTCGAGCTGGGCGGTTTTTCCGCCGCCGCGCGCGCCTGCGGCATGACGCCGTCGGCCGTCAGCAAGCTCGTGTCCCGGCTGGAAGAGCGCCTGGGCGCGCGCCTGCTGAACCGCTCCACGCGCCAGCTGCAGCTGACGGCCGAAGGCTGCGGCCTGTATGAGCGGGGCAGGCAGGTGCTGGCGGCGCTGGACGAGGCGGAGCGCTGCGCCGGCGTGCAGGATGTGCCGCGCGGCAAGATACGAGTCAATGCGAACGTGCCGTTCGGCCAGCATTTTTTGCTGCCGCTGGCGCCGCTGTTCCTGGAACGCTATCCCGAGGTGACGCTCGACATCGTGCTCACGGATGAAGTCGTCGATATCCTCGAACAGCGCACGGACGTGGCCGTGCGGGCCGGGCCCCTGAAGAGTTCCAACTTGTTGGCGCGCAAGCTGGGCCAGACGCGCATGGCGATCGTGGCGGCACCTGCCTACCTGGCGCGGCGCGGCACGCCGCGGGCGGCGGCCGAGCTGGCGTCACACAACTTGCTCGACGCCAATTACGCGCGCGCCCGCTCGGGCTGGCCGCTGCGCCTGCCAGGCGGCGACCTCGTCGTGCCTGTTATTGGCAATGCCCAGGCCAGCGATGGCGAAGCCTTGCGGCAACTGGCGCTGGCAGGGCTGGGACTGGCGCGCCTGGCCGCCTTCCAGGTGCGCGCCGATATCGCGGCGGGCCGTTTGCAGGCCGTGCTGGAAGAATTCAATCCCGGCGACACCGAAGAAGTGCACGCCGTCTTCGTGGGGCAGGGCGGGCATGTGCCGCTGCGCGTGCGCGTTTTCCTCGACTTCCTGGCGCAGCACGTCGACCTGGCTTGATGCGATAGGCTGCAGGCGGACACGGCCGCGCAGTACAATACCGGACGGGCCGCAATGGTTCGGCCCGTATTGTGCCTTTGAATGGAAATATGTTCCTGGTAAAACCTGAACGCCGCCGCCTGCTGCAGGTGGGCGCAACCGTGGCTGTCATCGCGCTGGGCCTGGCCTCGCGCGCCTATCCACAATTCCTTCCCGCCGCGCTGGGCAAGTATCCGGGCGACGCCCTGTGGGCCATGATGATCGTCTTTGCGCTGGGTATCGTCGCCACGCGCATGCGCACGTGGCAGCTGGCGCTGACTGCGCTGCTGATCTGCTTTGCCGTCGAATTCGGCCAGCTGGTCCAGACGCCCTGGCTCGTCGCGTTGCGCGCGCATCCGCTGGGGCATCTGGCGCTCGGTTCCACCTTTGGTTGGATCGATTTGATCGCCTACACGGCGGGCGTGGCGATCGCGGCGCTGGTGGACAAAGCGGCGCTGTTCAAGCGCCGCTAAGTAATGCTCGGGAAATTATTGTGAATTTATGACGAACAGAACCGGATGCTGTGCAAGGCGCCCGCAGCTAGCAGTGCGAGCACTGCTAGCTGCGGGCAACACCGCACAGCGCCGGTTATGGAAGTCAGAAAACACAATAATTTATTGGGGCTTACTTGGCCCCGGCTATTTGACGTTCCCTTCCGCATCGCGCAGTTCCACGGGCGCCAGTTTGAGCTTGCTCAACTGCGGCGCGATCTTCGCCTTGTCGCCCACGCCGATGACGATCAGCTTTTCCGGCTGCAGGTATTTTTTCGCCACCTGCTGCACCTGCTTGTCCGTCACGCTGGCAAAGCGCTGCGGCAAGGTTGCGTAGTAGTCGAGGCCCAGGCCGTAGACATACGTGTTGGCCATGCTGGCGCTGATGCTGGCATTCGTCTCGAACTGGCCCGGCAAGGACAGCACCTGGGAATTGCGCGCATTCGACAATTCCCTGGCCGTCAACGGCCTGGCGATCATGGCGCGGATTTCCTTGAAGGTTTCCGATACGGCCGGGCCCGTCACGTCCGTGCGCACGCCGGCCGCGATGGAGAACGGCCCCGGCTGGCTGCGGTACTGGAATTGCGAGCGCACGCCATAGGTGTAGCCCTTCTCCTCGCGCAGGTTATTGCTCAACCGGCTAGTAAACAAGCCGCCCAGCGCCGCGTTCATCACTTGCAGCGGCGCATAGTCGGGCGTCGCCCGGGCCGCGGCGATGGTCGACAGGCGCACGGCCGTCTGCGGCGCGCCCGGCTTGTCGACCAGGATCAGCCTGGCTTTCGTCGTGGCCGGCGCCGCCGTCACGGATGGCGCCACCGCGCCCGCCTTCCAGCTGCCGAACTTCGCTTCCGCCAGCGCCTTCAATTCCGCCGCGCCGATATCGCCCGAGACGATCAGCGCTGCATTGTTGGGCACGTAATGCTGCTGCCAGAACGCTTGCAGGTCGGCGCGGCTGGTGGCTTTCAGGGCCGTTTCCGTGCCCAGCTGGATGGTGCCGTACGGATGTTGCGGGCCATACAGGGCGGCCGCTTCCACGCGGGCCGCCACGGCGCCCGCGTTTTCGCGCTGCTGCGCCAGTTCGCCGATGCGGCTGGCGCGCTGGCGCTCCACCTCTTCTTGCGGGAATTGCGGGTGCTGCACCACGTCGGCCAGCACGTCGAGCGCTTGCGGGAACGTGGTTTTCAGCGCCGTCAGCTGGGCGAACGAGGCATCCGCGCCGGAACCCGTGCCGAGAAAGGCGCCCAGTTGCGCCACGTCATCGGCAATCTGCGGCGCGCTGCGCGTGGCCGTGCCCTCTTGCAGCAATTGCGCCGTAAAGCTGGACAAGCCTGGCTGCGCCAGCGGATTGGCGCCCGAACCGCTCTTGATGACCAGCTGGCTGGAGACGAGCGGCACGGCCGGGTTGTAATTGTGGATCACCGTCAAGCCATTGCTCAGGGTGAAGGACGTCGCTTGCGGTAAAACAATCTTCGGCGCGGGACCGGCCTTCGGCACGGCGTTGCGCCACGGCTCGTCCGCATTGATGGCCGTGCCTGGCGCCGGTTTCACCTTGCCCGGCGCCGGCGTCGCCACTTCCGGCCCCAGGTCCGGCTTGCCCGGCACGCCATACACGACCACGCGCGCCTGGTTTTTCAGGTAGGTGTCGACGGCGCGCTGCACGCCGGCCGCCGTCACCTGGCGGTAGCGCTCGATATCCTTGCCCAGGTAGCCGGGGTCGCCCAGGTACTGGTTGTACTGGTTCATCATGTTGGCGTTGCCGCCCACTTTTTCCACCTGGCTCAGCATGGCTGTCTCGATGCTGTTGCGGGCCCGCTCGATTTCCTTCTCGCTGGGTCCCTTGGCGCGCAATTGCTCCAGTTCCGCCTGCATGGCTTGCTCGATTTCCTCGGGCTGGTGGCCGGGGCGGGCCGTCACGTCGATGGTGAACACGGAGGTGAGGGCGTTCGAGCTCTGGCTGGCGCCCACGTCCTGCGCGATCTGCTTGTCGTACACCAGGGATTTATACAGGCGGCTGGACTTGCCGCCGGCGAGGATTTGCGCGGCCATCGACAGTTCCGCATCGTCAGGGGCGTAGGCGGACGGCGTCAGCCAGGCCATGAAGACGCGCGGCAGCTCGACCCGGTCCTGCACCACCAGGCGGCGTTCCTGCGTGATGGGCGGCGTCACGACATCGGGTTTCGGCACGGCGGGGCCGCTCTTGAAGCTGCCAAAATACTTGTTGACCAGTTCCTTGGTCTTCGCCTTGTCGATGTCGCCCGCGATCACCAGGCTGGCGTTGTTGGGGCCATAGTATTTGGTGAAGAATTCCTTGATGTCGGCCAGTTTCGCGTTCTGGATGTCCGCATGCGAACCGATGACGCTGGCGTAATACGGGTGGTTCTTCGGAAACAGCTGGTGGTACAGGGCTTCCTGCACGATGCCGTAGGGCGCGTTTTCCACGCTCTGGCGGCGCTCGTTGCGCACCACGTCCTGCTGGTTCGTCAGCGCCGTCTGGTCGAGCACGTCAAGCAGGTAGCCCATGCGGTCGGAATGGGCCCACAGGGCCAGTTCCAGCTGGTTCGACGGCACCGTGTCGAAATAATTGGTGCGGTCGAAATCCGTGCTGCCGTTCGAATCCGTGGCGCCCGCCCCTTCCAGCAGCTGGTCGGCCATGCCGCGCGGCACGTGCTTGGTGGCGGCAAACATCATGTGTTCGAACAAATGCGCAAAGCCCGTCAGGCCCGGCGCTTCATTCGCCGGCCCCACGTGGTACCAGATGTTGACGGCCGTGACGGGCAATTTATGGTCTTCCACGAGAATCACGTCGAGGCCGTTCGGCAAGGTGTATTTTTCGTAGGCAACATTTGGCACGGCCGTCGCGGCCGTCGCGGCAGCGGCGCCGGCGGCGTGGGCGAGCGTGAGCGGGGCGCCGTACAGCGACAGCATCAGGGCGGGAATGGCCAGCAGTTTGATCGGTTTCATGCATGCTTCCAGGCTAGGGTGGGGAAAGACGCTGCGGCCCGCTCGTGGCTGGCGCAGCGCGACGGTGCTACGGTCGGTGCTACGGTTGATACAGCAGGGCTGCGCCGCCCAGCACCAGCAGCGCGCAAACGACGGAGACGAGGGCGGCCGCGCCCAGCAAACGCCATTCGCGCGGCGTAAAGCCGGCCGGCCCGGCCGGCGATGGCGCGGGTACTTGCGGCACGGGCCGGGCCATGGCGGGCGCTGCTTCGGCCGGCACGCCGCCCGTGGCGCGCGCCTGCGCGGCCAGCGCCTGGGTGGCCGCGTCCAGCAGGGCCAGCTGGCGTTCGACGGTGTCCGCCAGCACGGCTTCGTTCAGCGCCACGAGGGCGAATATCGGGTCATCGACGTCGACCTTGATGCCCGTCTTGTCGAACACGTGGCTGCGCAGTGTGTGCCGGTCCATCTACCACTGCACCTTGTCGAGCTGTTCGAAGATGTCGCGGTAGACGACCTTGATGCGCTGCTTTTCCATGATGTTGAACTTGTCGTTCTGCAGCACTTCCTGCATCGTCAGGCGCGCCGTGTTCATTTTTTTTACATCGGCGCCGAAGGTGTCCGGGTTGCGCTGGCTCAAGGTGATGCTGCCTTTCACGCGCGCGCGGTTGTCGGCATACGATTGCGATTCGACAAACTGCTTGCCCGACGCCGATTGCAGCAGGCCGAAGTGTTCGTTCTGCCACAGCACCAGCGGCACCTTCGTCGCCTGCGCCGTGGCGACAAAGCCCGTGGCCGTGTCGTGCAGGGTGTCGCCGCCGCCGACGATGGTGTGGATGTACACCTTGCGCCCCGATTCTTCCAGCAGCGAAAAGCAGTCGTTTTCCAGCAAATAGCCCATCAGCGGCGAAAACGTGTTCGCGCCATTGTCGACCACGCAGTTGCCGTCTTCTTCGAGGATGTCGATCATCAGCGCGTCGAAGCGCTTCGGGTCGATGTTGCGCGCATCCGTCATCACGGGCACGTGCTTGACGTTCATCGCCTTGTAGCGCGAGAAGGTGGCGTTTTCCTGGTCGGTGTCATAGCAGCGCAAAGGCGTGCCGTCCTTGCCGCCTATCCACTGCGCCAGCAGGGTCGAGACGAGCGTCTTGCCGATGCCGCCCTTGCCCTGCAGGATGAAATGTACCGTGTTTTGCATTGCGACTACTCCAAGTTGTTGCGTCAGTGACAATCAAAGATCCGTGACAGCGGCGATTGCCGCGTGCGTGGCCGCGACTGGCATTTTTACCACAATCCTTTGCAAAGATGCCATGCGGGACAGCGAATCTGGTTATGATGTTAATCAGGATACCATTGATACAGAGCAAGTTTTGTGCGAAAAATCCACCCCAGCGTGTGTATGAGGATGCAGTGCCGATCTCCAGTCTCGATAAAGCCGACATAGACCGCCTCAATCAGCAGACCCTGTCCTGCCTGGTCGGCAACCGCCGCCAGGCGCGGCGGCTGGCGCAGATGGCGCTGGCGGCGGCGCAACGACAACAGTATGCGCGCGGCAGCGCGTATGCGGAACTCAATCATTGCTGGCTCGCCTATTACGCGGGCGAGGCCGAGCCGCCGTGCGGGCGCTTGCGCGCGTATTTCCAGCAGACGTGCGACCTGGAAGGAGGCATGGAAGTGGCCGCCCTGCAGGGCGCGTACGCGAGCCGGCGCGGCGACTTTGCCGACGCCGAGCAGCATTTCCTGCTGGCACGCAGCCAGGCCGCGCAGATTCCCGACTCGCTGCACAAGTTCATGCTGTACGCGCGCCTGGGCGTCGACGCCCTGAACCGCGGCGACACGCAGGACGGCCCGCGCAATTTTTTGCTGGCGCTCGACATCGCCGAGCGCTTCGGCAGCCCCGCGCACCGCGTCAACAGCCTCTCGAACCTGGCCTCGTCGCAGCACGACCTGGGCAATGACGAAGACGCCATCCCCCTGCTGGTCGAGGCGCTCGACATCATCGGCACGCAAAAGCTCAAATACCAGCAAACCATCGTTTCGGCCAACCTGGCCATGTGTTTATTAGCCACGGGCAAGCCGGCCGAGGCGCTGGCGCTGGTGGAACCGTTTTACGAGTGGCCGGAAGAGGACCTGGCCGTGCGCGCTTTTCTGTTCTGCATCGCCGCCCACGCGGCCATCCTGCTGCAGCGGCCGGCCAGCGCCCTGCAACTGCTGCTGCGCGCCGAGGACTATGCGCGCCGGGGCCAGGACCTGGAAGAGCAGATGCACGCGTGGCTGGTGCGCGGCAAGCTGGACCTGCATGCGGGCCAGACGGCCCAGGCGCTGGCGTCGCTGACGCAGGCGCACAGCCTGCTGAGCTGGACGCGCAATCCGTTTCACCAGCAGCAGATCCTGCGCGGTTTGTCCGATATCAATGCCCAGCTGGGCGAATGGCAGGCCGCATATGGTTTCCTGCAGCAATACCAGGCCGCGTACGAGGCCAGCAGCAAGTCGGCGCGCGCCTCGCGCCTGCTGATGCGCAACCTGGAAAAGGAAATGCACAGCCTGAAGGCCGAGCGCGACAAGGCGCTGGAGCTGCAGGCGGCGCGCGAGACGGAAAACGTCAAGCTCGAACACCTGAACCGCGAACTGGCGCACCAGATCCTGCACGTCAACTCGCTGCAGGACAGCCTGAAGGAGCAGGCCCTGCGCGACCACCTGACGGGCTTGTACAACCGCCGCCATTTCGAAACCTGCCTCAATGCCATCCTGCACGAGGCCGACGCAAACGCGCCCGTGGCCATCGCCATCATCGACCTGGACTTCTTCAAGCGCGTCAACGACACCTACGGACACAACTTCGGCGACGAAGTGCTGATCCAGTTCGCGCGCCTGGTGGAAAGCCAGCTGCGCGGCAGCGACATGTTGTGCCGCTATGGCGGCGAGGAATTCTGCCTGCTGTTGCGCGAAGCCGACAGCGCCATCGCGGCGCACAAGATCGACGATATCGCCGCGCGCTACCGCCAGCTGCTGATCCGGCAGGCGCCGCACAGCTTGACGGGCTGCACCTTTTCGGCCGGCATCGCCGAATACCCGCGCCACGGCGCCGGTCGCCACGAATTGCTGATGCGCGCCGACAGCGCCCTGTATGCGGCGAAACAGGCGGGCCGCGACCGCGCCTGCATCGCCGGCCTTACTTGATAAAGCGCAATAGTCCCTGCAGGGCATGAATGACGGATTGCTCGCGCACGGCTTGCCGGTCGCCCGCAAACACCAGCCGCTGCGTCTGCACGCGCCCGTCCATGGCCCAGCCGAAGCAGACGGTGCCGACGGGCTTGCCGGGCACGCCGCCCGTGGGGCCGGCGATGCCCGTGGTCGAGACGGCCACCTGGGCGTCGCTGTGGGCCAGCGCGCCTTGCGCCATCGCGGCGGCCACTTCCTCGCTGACGGCGCCGTGGGCGGCGATCAGCTCGGCGGGCACGCCCAGCATGCCGCTCTTGGCCCCGTTCGAATAGGTGACGAAGCCCCGCTCGAACCAGGCGCTCGAACCGTTGATGTCCGTGACGGCCTGCGCCACGCCGCCGCCCGTGCACGATTCGGCCGTGGCCAGCAGCAGGCCCCGTGCCTGCAAGGCCTGGCCCACGGCGGTGGAGAGGGTAAAGAGTTCTTTGCTCATCGGTGATTGCGCGCGTGCTGGGGAGGAAGCATGACTGTAGCATGGCCTGCGGTAAAAGAAACTTTCCCCGGTATCAGCGAAAATGCGTACACTCTTTTATACATTTGCTACCAATATGGGCGGCAGGCGGTCTGCCGCTGCGCCACCCTGGTTCGCATCGCCCGAATAGGGACGCGGCATGGCGCCGCGCCTTCGAATGCATTATCTTTACTCGGTTGTCATGGCACTTCTGAACTGGACCTGGCGGCAGCATGCCGGCCCCCTGCGTCGCCCCCTGCGCGGCGCCATCCGCAGCCCCATCCGCTGGGGCTGGCTATTGCTGCTCCTGGGCGTGCTGTGCGCCGGGGCGCGGGCGCAGGTGCCGGCGGACCTGGAGCGCCAGGTCAAGGCCGCGTACCTGTACAAGTTTGCCGGTTTTGTCGAGTGGCCCGATGGCAGTTTCGTCCGGCCCGACGCGCCGCTGGTGATCGGCGTGGCCGGTGCCGATGCGCTGGCCGAGCAGCTCGAACTGAGCGTGGCCGGCCACAGCGTCAACGGGCGCAGCGTGCAGGTCAGGAAGGTGCGGCGCGGCGAGCCGCTGGCGGGGCTGCACGTGCTGTACCTGGGCGCGCTGGAGAAAACGGCGTTGCAGGAAATGCTGGCGGCCAGCCGGGGCCTGGCGCTGCTGACGGTGTCCGATTCGGACGAGGTGTATGCGATGGGCAGCATGATCAATTTTGTGATGGCCGACGACAAGGTGCGCTTCGACGTGGCCCTGAAACCCGTGGCGCAGGCGCATATCCGCATCAGCGCGCGCATGCTGCTGGCCGCCTACCGCGTGCAGACGGGGGGCGCCTGATGATACGACTGCGCTCGATACGCCACAAACTGATGTCGGTGGTCTTGCTGACCACCCTGGTGGCGCTCGTCATTTCGCTGGGCACCATCGTCGTCTACGACTTGCGCGCCTACCACCGCAACCTGGTGGCCGACATCAGCACCCAGGCCGAGCTGCTCGGGCATATGAGCTCGGCCGCGCTGGCCTTCGACGATGAGCGGCTGGCGCTGGAAAACCTCAACCTGATGCGCATCCGCCCGCGCGTGACGGCCGGCGCCCTGTACAAGGCCGACGGCAGCCTGTTTGCCAGCTACCGCGCGAATGAGCGCGTCGGCGTGCTGCCGGCGCAGGTGGGCCAGGAAGGCGTCAGCATCGCGGGCAAATCCGTGGAATTGTTCAAGCCCATCGTCGACAATGGCGAACTGCTGGGCACCGTCTACCTGCGCGCCGACTATGAACTGGCGGGCCGCACGGCCGATTACCTGGCCATCGCCCTGGGCGTGACGGTGCTGGCGCTGCTGGTGGCCTTGCTGCTGCTGCGCCGCCTCGACTACGTGATCACCCAGCCCATCCTCGACATCGCCGACGTGGCGCGCGAGGTGATCGAAACGGGCGACTATTCGCGCCGCGCGCGCAAGCTCAGCGCCGATGAAGTGGCGCAGCTGGTCGATTCCTTCAACAAGATGCTGGCCGAGATCGAATTGCGCACGCAGGCGCTGGAACGCTCGAACGGCGAGCTGGCGCGCGAGGGCGAGCAGCGCGCCCAGGCGCAGCAGGAAGTCATGCGCCTGAACCAGGAGCTGGAAGTGCGCGTGCACGAACGCACGGTGCAGCTGGAAATGACGAACGGCGAACTGGCCATGGCGATGGAAGAGGCGCGCAGCGCCAATTATGCCAAGTCGGCCTTCCTGTCGTCGATGAGCCATGAATTGCGCACGCCGCTCAACGCCATCCTGGGCTTCGCGCAAATCCTCAGCTCCGACCGCCTGCCGTCGACGCTGGAGCAAAAGAAGGAATTTGCCGGCCATATCCTGAAATCGGGACGTCACCTGTTGACCTTGATCAATGAAATCCTCGACCTGGCCAAGGTCGAATCGGGCACGGTCAGCCTGTCGCTGGAACCGGTCGGCCTGCACGCCATCCTGCAGGAGTGCCGCGACATGATCGCGCCGCTGGCCAGCCAGCGCGGCATCGGCATGGCCTTTCCCGCGGCGTGCGCGCTGAACGTGCTGGCCGACCGCACGCGCCTGAAGCAGATTCTGCTCAATTTGCTGTCGAATGCGCTCAAGTACAACCGCGAGCACGGCGACGTGGCCATCGATTGCGCGCCGCGCCCGGGCGGCCTGGTGCGCATCAGCGTGCGCGACACGGGCAGCGGCCTCGACAGCGAGCAGGTCGCGCTGCTGTTCCAGCCCTTCAACCGCCTGGGGCAGGAGGGCGGCACGGAGGAGGGCAGCGGCATCGGCCTGGTGGTCACCAAGCGCCTGGTGGAACTGATGGATGGCAGCATCGGCGTGACCAGCGTGCCCGGCGAGGGCAGCACCTTCTGGATCGAGCTGCGCGCCGCCGAAAGCCTGCCCAGCCTCGCGCCGCCGGGCTTGCCGCGGCCGGACCTGGCCGGGGCGCTGCTCGACAACAGCGCCCCCGTTACCCTGCTGTACGTGGAAGACAATCCCGCCAACCTGACCCTGGTCGAGGAAATCGTCCGCTACTGCCCCCAATTGCAGCTGCTGACGGCCACGGATGGCCGCCTGGGCGTGGAGATGGCGCGCACGCACCTGCCGCAGCTGATCTTGATGGATATCAACCTGCCCAATGTGAACGGCATCGATGCGCTCAAGCTGCTGCGCGCCGATCCGCGCACGGCGCACATCCCCGTCATCGCCCTGACGGCCAACGCCATGCCGGGCGATGTGGAGCGCAGCATGGCGCTGGGCTTCTACCGCTACCTGACCAAGCCGATCAACCTCGAGGAATTCACCGAGGCGATCAATAGCACGCTGGCCTACGTGGCGCAGCAGCGGCGGCAGAAGGGAGCCGGCGTCCCATGATCAGCCAGGCCGACATCTACGCCGCGAAAATCCTCATCGTCGATGACCAGGAAGTCAATCTGCGCCTGCTCGAGCACCTGCTCGGCAGCGGCGGCTACACGGCCCTGTCGAGCACCCTCGACGCGCGCGCCGTGGCGGGGCTGCACCAGCGCCACCAGTATGACCTGATCATCCTCGACCTGGTGATGCCCGCCATGAGCGGCTATGCCGTGATGGATGCGCTGCGCCCGCTGGAACAGGAGGGCTACCTGCCCGTGCTGGTGATCGCCGCCGACCCGGACGCCAAGCTGGCCGCGCTGGAGGCGGGCGCGCGCGATTTCATCAGCAAGCCCTTCGATGCGCTTGAAGTGCTCACGCGCATCCGCAACATGCTCGAAGTGCGGCTGCTGCACCGCGCCGCGCGCCACTACAGCGCCCTGCTCGAACGCACGGTGAGCCAGCGCACGGCCGAACTGCAGCGCTTTCGCGGCGCCATGGACGCCACCACGGACGCCATCTTCCTCGTCGACGTGCTGGGCATGACCCTGGTCGACGTCAACGACGGCGCCTGCCGCCTGCTCGGCTATGCGCGCGCCGAGCTGCTGGCGCTGGCGCCGGGCACCTTGCTGCCATCGCCGCCGGCGCCACCCCTGGCCGCGCTGCCAGGTGGCCCGGCCCACCTGGCGACGGAAGTGACGGAATGCGAACTGGTGCGGCGCGACCTGAGCCTGGTGCCCGTGGAACTGGGCTGGCACTGGTATGCGCAGGCGCCCGTGGCGGGCGGGGGCGCGGGCGGCCTGCTGCTGATCGCCGTTGCGCGCGACATCAGCGAGCGGCGCCAGGCGCAGGAACGCCTGAAGCACCTGGCCCACTACGACGGCTTGACGGGGCTGCCGAACCGCAGCCTGTTTTACCAGACGCTGGCCCAGGCCGTCGAGCTGGCGCAGGAAAAAAGCTGGCGCATCGTGGTGCTGTTCATCGCGCTGGACCGCTTCAAAAGCATCAACGACACCCTGGGCGCGGCGCTGGGCGACGAACTGCTGCGCCAGTTCAGCAACCGCCTGGTCGAATGCGTGCGCCTGCGCGACACGGTGGGCCGCCTGGGCAACGACGAATTTGCGCTGATACTCACCATGAGCCGCAACCAGCAGGAAGCCGTGGCCGTGGCCAACCAGGTGCGCGAAGCCCTGCGCGCGCCGTTCGACCTGCGCGGCCATGCGGCCACCCTGACGGCCAGCATCGGCATCGCCATGTACCCGGACGACGCGCTTGATCCGGAAACGCTGATCAAATACGCGAATACGGCCATGGGCGGCGCCAAGCAGGCGGGCCGCGACGGCTACCGTTTTTTTACGGCCGGCATGAACGTGCAGGTGCTGGCGCGCCTGGACCTGGAACTGGCGCTGCGCCATGCGCTCGAACACGAGCAGTTCATCCTGTACTACCAGCCGAAGGTGGACTTGCGCACGGGCCGCATCAGCGGCGTCGAGGCGCTGCTGCGCTGGCGCCGCCCCGGCTACGGCCTGGTGGCGCCGGCCGAATTCGTGCCGGTGCTGGAAGACACGGGCCTGATCGTGCGCGTGGGCGCCTGGGTGATCCAGGCCGCCTGCCGCCAGATCGCCGCATGGCGCGACAGCGAAGTGGGACCCGTGCACGTGGCCGTCAACGTGTCGAGCCGCCAGTTCGCCGAAGGCGACCTGGAAGGCGAGGTGACGCGCGCGCTGGCGCAGCACCAGCTGGCGCCGGAACTGCTGGAGCTGGAGCTGACGGAAACGGCGCTGATGTCGAATGCCGAGCGCACCATCGTGGTGCTGGGAAAGCTGAAGCAGATCGGCGTGAAGGTGGCCATCGACGATTTCGGCACCGGCTACTCGAGCCTGGCGTATCTGCAGCGCTTCCCCATCGACAAGCTGAAGATCGACATCGCCTTCGTGCGCAACATCACCAGCAACCCGAACGACGCGGCCATCGCGCTGGCCATCATCAGCATGGCGCACAGCCTGAAACTGAGCGTGGTGGCCGAGGGCGTGGAATCGCGCCCGCAGCTCGAATACCTGCGGCGCAACCGCTGCGATGAAATCCAGGGTTTTTATTTCAGCCGCTCGCTGCCGGCGCTGGAGCTGGGGCAGATGATCGTCGCCGGCGCCGGCCTGCCGCCCGGCCACGACCCGGCCGCCCAGCCGGCCCAGACCCTGCTCATCGTCGACGACGACGTCAACGTGCTGTCGTCGCTGCACCGCCTGTTCCGCCCCGAGGGCTACCAGATCCTCACGGCCAGCACGCCGGCCGAAGGCTTTGAAATGCTGGCCCTGCACAGGGTCCACGTCATCGTCTGCGACCAGCGCATGCCCAGCATGAGCGGCACGGAGTTCTTGAGCAAAGTCAAGGAGCTGTACCCGGAAACCATCCGCATCATCCTGTCCGGCTACACGGGCCTCGAAGCCGTGCTCGACTCGATCAACCGGGGCGCCATTTATCGTTTTTACACGAAACCGTGGGACGACACCCAGCTGCGCGACAATATCCGCCTGGCCTTCCAGCACTACTGGATGGTCAACCAGCCGGGGCTGGCGCGCGTGGCCGTGCGCTAGGATTTACTCGCTGAAGTGGTCGAACGACGACAGCTGCAAGTCCAGCGGCTGCCCCTGCGCATCGACCAGCCGCAAGCCTGATTGGGCCTCGATGCGGCCCACGCGCGTGACGGGCGTGCCGCAGCTGAGCGCCAGCGCGGCGATGGCCTCGCGCGACGCCGCCGGCGCCGTGAAGCACAGTTCATAGTCGTCGCCGCCGGCGGCCGTGTAGCGGCGGCGCAGGGCGGCCGCTTGCCGCGCCAGCACGGGGCCGGCCGGCAGGGCGTCGACGTCGAGCGTGGCGCCCACTTGCGACGCTTTCAAGATGTGACCGAGGTCGCCCGCCAGGCCGTCCGAAATGTCGATGGCCGCATGCGCGATGCCCGCTTCGGCCAGCGCGCAGCCGAGCGCCACGCGCGGCGCGGGCGTGTGCATGCGCGCGGCCGCCGTCGCCAGGTCGCTTGGCGCCAGTTCCTGTTCCATGCGGTAGCCGGCCAGGGCCAGGCGCGCGTCGCCCAGGGTGCCGCTGACCCAGATATCGTCGCCCGCCACGGCCGCGCCGCGGCGCAGGGCCTGGCCCGGCGCCAGTTCGCCGAACACGGTGATGCAGATGTTTAAGGGGCCTTTGGTGGTGTCGCCGCCGATCAATTCACAGCCAAATTCATCGGCCAGCGCGAACAGGCCTTCGGCAAAGCCGGCCAGCCAGCTGCGCTCGGCCTGGGGCAGCGCCAGCGCCAGGGTAAATGCCACGGGGCGCGCGCCCATGGCGGCCAGGTCGGACAGGTTCACGGCCAGGCTTTTGTGACCGAGCATGCGGGCGTCGGCGCCGGCAAAGAAGTGCCGGTCCTCGACCAGCATGTCCGAGGAGATGGCGATCTGCTTGCCGGCGCCGGGCGTCATCAGCGCGCAATCGTCGCCGATGCCCAGGGTGGCGCGGCCGGGGCGCTGGCGCACGAAATAGTGTTTGATCAGGTCGAATTCGGAAAGCGCGTCGTGTGGGGCCATGGCGTAGTCTGGTCGTTGAATGATGGTGTGGCCCGGCTATTATAGGCTGGCCTACAATACGGGCCTTTGCCACTGCCGAACATGCCCCTATGCCCCTCCACGATATCCACGCCGTGATGCAATCCTACCTTGACGATGGCTGGCTGCGCGAGCCACAGGCCGTCGGCCTTGCCAGTTTCACGGCGCCGGAACTGTTGGCGCGCGGTTTTTATGAACTATGCGATGGCGGCCAGCTGTGCCTGTATGAGGATGAACGCTGGTTCCGCCGCGCCAGCCGGGCCGTGCAAGCATCGTTCAAGGTGTATCTGCAAGGCGGCCGTTTGCACGCGAATGGACTGGAGCTCGGTTATCAGCTGCGCCTGGCCAGCGTGCTGCGCGCGGCGCGGCGGCCCTTGCCGCCGTATCGCCTGCTGTTGGAGGCGGGGGCGTGCAGCGGCGCGCTGCTGTTCGACAGCGGCCTGGTGCTGCAGTTCGCGGCCAACCTGCACGGTGCGCCCCGCCATTATTTCCTGACCCTTGTCGAGGGGCAGTTGCCTGACCCCGGCGCGGGCGAGCTCGACCTGCGCGCCGCCAGCGAAGGCCACGTCCAGGCCCTGTATGGCCACTGTACGCCGGAAGAATTGCGGCGCCTGGCCCGGCGCGGTCATGCGGCGCTGCGCGAGCTGGCGCAGCTGCTCGCTTAAACCTTCTTCGCCTGCGCCATGCCGTGCAGCAGCTTGGCCAGCAACTGGTCGAGCTGGCGCTGCTCGTCCGCGCTCAGCGGCGACAGCATGGCGCGTTCGTTGTCCACGTGCAGCAGCACCAGTTTTTCAATCAGTTCCAATCCCCCGGGCGTCAGGGCCACCAGCACGCCGCGCCGGTCCGTTGGGTGTTTCCGGCGTTCGATCAGGCCGGCCGCTTCCAGCCGGTCGATGCGGTTGGTCATGCCGCCCGAGGACAGCATGGCCGCCTCGTACAGGGCCGTCGGCGTCAGGCTGTAGGGCGCGCCCGAGCGGCGCAAGGTCGCCAGCACGTCGAATTCGCCCGGCTGCAAGCCGTGCTGCGCAAACAGCGGGTTGAGCCAGTCGCGCGCCATCAGCTGCGCCACCGTGCCCAGCTGGCCCACCAGCTGCATGGCGGCGGTATCCATCTGCGGCAGTTCGCGCTGCCATTGTGCGGCGGCAAATTGCGCGCGCGTGTGTTCTTGCGGGGTATCCGTCATGGCGTATGCATTTATCTCGACATCAAGATAGATTTCTATCTTTATGTTAAGATACTTTTCATCAAGTGATTATGTCACGCATTAAACCATGTGCCTCCCTGCGAGGCAAGGACTACTCTGCCATGCCTGTTGAACGCCCCGTCTCTTCGCCGCTGTCCTCGTCCGCCCTGCTGGTGGCCGCCATCATCCTGCTGGGCCTGAACCTGCGCCCCATCCTGGCCGCCATCGGCCCCTTGCTCGACAGCATCCAGGCCGGCACCGGCATCAGCAATGCCGACGCGGGCTTGCTGACCACCGTGCCCGTGTTCGCCATGGGCCTGTGCGCGCTGGCGGGCGCGCAGCTGCAGCGCCGCCTGGGCGTGGTGCGCGGCATTTCGCTGGGCATCGCCATCATCGCTGCCGCCTGCGCCTTGCGCTGGCCCTTGCATGGCAGCGGCGGGCTGATCGCCACGGCGGCCTTGGGCGGCCTGGGCATTGCGCTGGTGCAAGCCTTGCTGCCGGCCTTCATCAAGCGCCATTTCCCCGAGCGGGCGGGCCAGCTGATGGGCTTTTATACGACGGGCATCATGGGCGGCGCAGCCATTGCCGCCGCCTCCGCTTCACCGCTGGCGCAAAGCTGGGGCTGGAATGCGCTGCTGGCCCTGTGGGCGCTGCCCGCCGTGGCCGCCGCGCTGCTGTGGCGCCGCGCCGCCGCCTCGCGCGTGAACGC
>NZ_NEGZ01000017.1 GCF_002127585.1 Janthinobacterium sp. GW458P | reverse complement strand
GGGGCGCAGGGCGTGCGGCGGCGCGGCGCGCAGGCTTTCGCCGGCGCGCGGCGGCGTGACGATGCAGTCGAACAGATCGCATTCGCGGGCCGGCTTGATCAGCTGGAAGGCCACGCCCGCCTCGCGCCGCTGCACGGGGTCGGCCGCGGCCTGTTCCGTGCTCAGCAGCAGTAATTTGAGGTCGGCCAGCCGCGGATCGCTCTTGATGGTGGCGGCCAGGGCCAGGCCGCTGGTGCGCGGCAATTCCATGTCGAGCAGGGCCACGCCATACGGCGTGCCCGCCTGCGCGGCCGCGTGCAGCTTGCCCAGGCACTCGCCCGCCGTGCCGGCGCTGTCGCTGACGATGTGCCAGCTGGCCAGCTGCCGTTCCAGCACGGCGCGCGTGGCGGGAGTGTGGTCGACGATCAAGGCGCGTAACCCTCGCGTGGTTTTCAGGTTGAAGGACGGATCGTCGCTGTCGACCCGCCGTTTATCGAAATTTACTTCGAACCAGAAGATTGAGCCTTGCGTTAAAGCATTGTCGACGCCGATTTTTCCGCCCATCAGCTCGACCAGCTGTTTCGAGATGGTCAGCCCCAGGCCCGTGCCGCCATGCTTGCGCGTGGTCGAGCCGTCGGCCTGCGAAAACGATTCGAAGATGCGGCTGCGCGCCTCGTCCGACACGCCGATGCCCGTGTCATGCACCTCGAAGCGCAAGCCCACGCTGGGCGCGTCTTCGCTGCACACTTCCACTTTGACGGTGACCTTGCCCGTTTCCGTGAACTTGATGGCGTTGCCCAGCAGGTTGACGATGATCTGGCGCAAGCGGTTCGGGTCGCCGCAGATGGCGATCGGGATGTCGTTGGCGATATCGAATTCCAGGCAGATATTCTTCGCTTCCGCCTGCGGCGCGAACACGTGCTCTATATCGTCGAGCAATTCGCGGAAATTGAAGCGGATGTATTCCACGCTGAGCTTGCCCGCCTCGATCTTGGAAAAGTCGAGGATGTCGTTGATGATCACCAGCAGATTCTGCCCCGAGCGCTGCACCATGCTCGTGTAGTGGCGCTGCTGCGGGCTCAAAGGGCTGGCCAGCAGCAATTCCGTCATGCCCAGCACGCCGTTCATCGGCGTGCGGATTTCATGGCTCATGGTGGCGAGAAACGCGCTTTTCGCCTGGCTGGCCGCCTCGGCCGCATCCTTGGCCTTTTCCAGCTGCGCCGTGCGCACGCCCACCTGGCGTTCGAGCTGGTCGCGGTAATTGGCCAGGGTGCTGTCGCGGCTGTCGATCTGCGCCAGCATGTCGTTGAAACTGTCGATCAGCACGCCCAGTTCGTCGCTGCGCTGGTGGGCGATGCGGTGGCTGTAGGTCTGGCTGCTGGAGACCTTTTGCGCTGTATCAATGAGCTTGGTGATCGGTTCGGCAATCACGCTCTTGAAGCGCCGCGCCAGGAACACGGCGATCAGGAAGGACAGCACGGTGGCGCCGCCGATGGCGCCCACGTGGCGGCCGATGTCGCGCCACATGTGGTTCAGGTCGGCCTCGATCAGCACGGCGCCGATGACCTCCTGCCCGTCCGCGGCCGGCCGGTAGACGGGACGGTACAAGCGCATGGCCGGCGCCAGGGTCGTGCCCGAGCCTTGCGTGACGGGCTGCACGGCCATGTCGGCCAGCAGGGCCGGGTCCATGTCTTCCGGCGCCGCCAGCTCCTTGTCGTGCTGCGGCGCGCGGTACAGGGCGAACAGGCGCCCGCCCTTGTCGAACAGGGCCGCCTGGGCCACTTCATCGCGCGCGGCCAGCGCCGCCAGCATCTGTTCCGCCTGGGCCTGGGCCGGCTTGCCTATCAGCAACGGCGTCGCCCCCGCCGCGCCGATCACCCCCGCCAGCGACAGCAGTTGCTTGCCTTCATCGTTCTTGTGGCTGAGCACGGACGTCAGCGCGAACGCCACGAACACCAGCAGCAGCGCGCAGCCCGACGACAGCACCGAAATCATGGTCAGTTTCTGGCTGATGCTGGAACGTTGGAAATTGAACATGAATTCGCTGCTTCCCCGGTCGCCCGTTGACTGTTATTTAATTCCTATTGGAAAAATATAGACGCGAAGACACACCTAGATATTGATGTGGGTCTAAGGGAAGAGAGGGGAGGGGAACTTATACGAGATGAAACGAGGGGCGGTCCCGAAGAAACGCCCTCAAGTTATTGCTGAGCAACAACACCTGACCCAGCCGTAGCGAGCGGAAGGGAGAGGCGGCCGAGAAGCGCAACCGTACTGAAGTACCGTGAGCATCGCAGGCCGCCTATACCGACGCGCAGCAGGCTGGGTCAGGTGTCAGCCTAACAGCAGCCGCCGCGTTTGCCTGCGCCGCCGTAGCGCGCTTCCTGCCGTTCGCGGAAAAACTCTTCATACGTCATCATCGGCTCGCCGGGATGGGTCACTTCCCGGTGCGCCACGTAGGTGTCGTACTCGGGCAGGCCGCACATGAGGCGCATGCTTTGCCCCAGATACCGGCCCGCCTTGATGATTTCGTCGAGCATCATTGCACCGTGGGCATGGCCTGGAACGGCGTTTCCCTGGTGCTAGGCTTGCTGTCGGCGCGCGCCTTCACAATCGTGCGGATGCCGAAGAACAGCACGCTGACGACGACCACCACGAAGAAGGCGGCCAGGCCGGCGTCCAGGTAATCGTTGAAGATGATCTGGCGCATCTGCGCCACCGACTTGGCCGGCGCCAGCAGCGTGCCTTCATCGAGGGCTGCCGAGTATTTCTTCGCATGCGCGAGGAAACCCACGCGCGGATTGGCGTCGAAAATCTTTTGCCAGCCCGCCGTCAAGGTGCACAGCAGCAGCCAGATGGTCGGCGTGATGGTGACCCATGCATACTGGCCCCGTTTCATCTTGAACAGCACGCAAGTGCCGAGGATCAGCGCGATGGCCGCCAGCATCTGGTTGGCGATGCCGAACAGCGGCCACAGGGTGTTGATGCCGCCCAGCGGATCGACCACGCCCTGGTACAGGAAGTAGCCCCAGGCCGCCACGCACAGGCCCGTGGCCAGCAGGTTGGCGATGACGTTTTCCGTCTGTTTCAGCGCTGGCACGAAGCTGCCCAGCAAATCCTGCAGCATGAAGCGGCCGGCACGCGTGCCCGCATCGACGGCCGTCAGGATGAACAGTGCCTCGAACAGGATGGCGAAGTGATACCAGAAGGCCATCATGGCCTTGCCGCCGATGGCGCCGGAGAGGATCTGCGCCATGCCGACGGCCAGGGTCGGTGCGCCGCCCGCGCGCGAGATGATGCTGTGCTCGCCAACGTCCTTGGCCGTCTGCGTCAGCATGTCCGGCGTCACATAGAAGCCCCACTGCGAGATGGCCTGCGCGGCCGATTCCGCCGTGGTGCCGATCAGGGCGGCCGGGCTGTTCATGGCGAAATAGATGCCCGGCTCGATGGTCGAGGCGGCCACCAGGGCCATGATGGCCACGAACGATTCCATCAGCATGGCGCCATAGCCGATGAAGCGGGCATGGCTTTCATTTTCTATCATCTTCGGCGTGGTGCCCGAGGAAATCAGCGCGTGGAAGCCGGACACGGCGCCGCAGGCAATCGTGATGAACAGGAAGGGGAACAGATTGCCCGACCAGACGGGGCCGGAGCCGTCGATGAACTTGGTCATGGCCGGCATTTTCAGGTAAGGCGCGACGACGATGATGCCGATGGCCAGGCCCAAAATCGTGCCGATCTTCAGGAAGGTCGACAGGTAGTCGCGCGGCGCCAGCAGCAGCCACACGGGCAGGACCGAGGCGATGAAGCCGTAGCCGATCAGCATCCACGTCAGTTCCGTGCCCGTGAAGGTGAACATCGGGCCCAGCACCGCGTGTTCCTGCACGTACTGGCCGCCGATGATGGCCAGCATCAGCAGCACGAAGCCGATGATGGAGATTTCGCCGATGCGGCCCACGCGGATGAAGCGCGAATACACGCCCATGAACAGGGCGATGGGGATCGTCGCCATCACGGTGAAGCTGCCCCATGGAGAACCTGTCAATGCCTTGACGACGATCAAGGCCAGCACGGCCAAAATGATGACCATGATCATGAAGCAGCCGAGCAGAGCGATCATGCCGGGAATCTCGCCCAGCTCAGCTTTGATCAGGTCGCCCAGCGAGCGGCCGTCGCGGCGCATGGAAATGAACAGCACGATGAAATCCTGCACGGCGCCCGCGAACACGACGCCGGCCAGTATCCACAGCATGCCGGGCAGATAGCCCATCTGCGCGGCCAGCACGGGGCCGACCAGGGGGCCGGCGCCGGCAATGGCCGCGAAATGGTGGCCGAACAGTACGTATTTGTTGGTCGGCACGTGATCGAGGCCGTCGTTGTGCTTGAAGGCCGGCGTCATGCGGCGGGCGTCCAGGCCCAGCACCTTGTCGGCGATGAACAGGCTGTAGAAACGGTAGGCGATCAGGTAGACGCAGACGGCGGCGATGACGATCCAGATCGCGCTGATCGGTTCGCCACGTTGCAGGGCGACAACGCCCAGGGACCCGGCGCCGGCCAGCGCAAGCGCTGCCCAGCCGAGCTGTTTGAAAATGCGGTTCATGCTTCCTCCAGAGATGTGACGGGCGCTGTGCCGTGCGATGATGGTTGCTGCGCCTGGTCGTCGCCAGTTTGATGTTACTTTTGGTGTATCTGCAGCTTATGGCGAGTATTCAGGAATCGTATAATTGCCGCAAGCGCAAGACTACGCAGTAACGCTCAGTATTACTACGCAGGGCGATCACGGCGCCGCAACGTAAAATCATTGATTTCCACCGTATCGACGCCGCCGGAGCACGCCAGGCCATGAAACTCAGACAGAAAGTCATCTTCCTGGCCATCACGCCGCTGATCCTCGCCCTGTGCGCCATCGCGTTTGCCGTGCGGCACCAGGCTGTCACGCTGGCAGAACAGCAGCGCGCCACCATCCAGCAAGCGTACCTGGCCAGCAAGGAAGCCGAACTCAAGCATTACGTGACCCTGGCCAGCCATTCCATCGCCTCCCTGTACGGCTCGGGGCGCAAGGATGCCGCCACGCAAGAGGAGGCCAAGCGCATCCTCGCCTCGCTCAGCTATGGCGACGACGGCTATTTCTTCATCTACGATTTGCAGGGCAGGTCGCTGATGCACCCGCGCCAGCCCGAGCTGGTGGGGCAGAACCTGTGGGAGCTGCGCGACGCCGAGGGCAATCTGACCATCCAGCGCCTGATGCGGCGGGCCGAGAGCGGCGGCGGCTTCGAGCGCTACAACTGGATCAAGCCGTCGACGAACAAGTCCGCGCCCAAGCTCGGCTATGTGATATTGATGCCGGAATGGGGCTGGATGATGGGCACCGGCATCTACATGGATGACGTGGACCAGGCGCTGGCCAAGGTGGACGCCCAGCAGTCGCGCAATATCCGCTCGACCATGGAATTGATCGCCGCCATCGCCATCTTCGGCGCCCTGCTGGTGGCCGCCTGCGGCCTGGCGCTGAACCTGCGCGAGCTGCGCGTGGCCGACGCCAAGCTGAAAGTGCTGGCGCAGCGCGTGGTCGAATCGCAGGAAGAGGAGCGGGCGCGGCTGTCGCGTGACTTGCACGACGGCATCAGCCAGTGGCTCGTTTCCATCAAGCTGCAGATCGAGGCGGGCATCGCGCGGCTGGCCGGCAATACCGAACAGAAAGACAAGGCGCCGGCCACGTTCGAGCGGGCCGCCGAGCAGCTCAACAAGGTGCTGGGCGAGGTGCGGCGCATTTCGCACAACCTGCGCCCCGCCATCCTCGACGACCTGGGCCTGGCCGCCGCGCTCGACCACCTCGTGCATGAATTTAACGACAGCAGCAGCGCGCAAGCCAGTTTCACGGCCAGTCCGGCGGCGGCGGGCGAGGGCTTGCCCGACATGGTCAATACCGTCCTGTTCCGCATCGCCCAGGAAGCGCTGACGAACAGCGAGCGCCATGCCCACGCCAGCGCCATCGAGGTCAGCCTGCGCGAGACGGGCAAGACGGTGGAGCTGCGCATCGGCGACAATGGCGGCGGCTTCGACTTCGACGGCATCGCCCTGCACCCGCAGCGCGGCATCGGCCTGCGCAACATGACGGAGCGCATGGAAGCCATCGGCGGCAGCCTGCACATCGCGTCCTCGGCGGCCGGCACCGTGGTGCTGGCGCGGCTCGCCCTTTCCTCCACCCACTAATGATGAGAACCATGAGCGACACGATCCGAATTCTGCTGGTGGACGACCACCCCCTCGTGCGCGACGGCCTGCGCGCGCGCCTGGAAGCGGTGGCGCATTTCGACGTGGTGGCCGAGGCGGGCGGCGCCGACGAGGCACTGGCCCAGGCGCGCCTCCACCAGGTGGACCTGGTGTTGATGGATATCAATATGCGCGGCACGAATGGCATTGAGGCGACGGCGCTGTTCAAGCAGGCGTTTCCGCAGATCGCCGTGCTGATCCTGTCCATGCACGACAAGCTCGAATACGTGTCGCAAGCCCTGCAGGCGGGCGCGCGCGGCTATGTGCTCAAAGATGCTCCGGGGAAAGATATTGTCTTTGCCATCGAGACGGTGATGTCCGGCGGCATTTACTACAGCGCGGCCCTGGCGCGGCAGTTATCTCGCCCGCAAGTCCACGATTCCTTCCTCACCACGCGCGAGCAGCAGGTGCTGCAGCACATCGCGGCGGGCCAGTCGAACAAGCAGATCGCGCGCGAACTGGACCTGAGCGTGCGCACGGTGGAGACGCACCGGCTGAACATCAAGCGCAAGCTCGGTATCGAAGGACAGGCCGAACTGATCAAATACGCGGTCGAGCACGCGCACGGCGGCGCCTGAACGGGTGCGCGCAAAGCAGTGTGTTTTTTTCAAACCCGCATGACAGGCGGCTTTCCCGGGGAAATGTTTTTTTTGAACATTTATTGCTAATATTAAACTGTTTCACCGGTGAGATTCGGATAGAATGATTCTTGCTGTCGAAATGGCATCCCTGTCGGGCCAGGGTTGCCAATGCTGGTCAGTTTATTTACTATGGCGCCCTACCCACACTGAGATACCGATGTCAGCGTCTGAATCAAACCTGTTTCCTTTGGTGGGATTACAAGCAGTTGCCAATGCTCATAACGAGTGGGTCGCTGTCACCTTGCACGTGCCGCAGTCATCGACGGTGCCGCTGATGACGGCGCTGGTCGCGGCGCTGGCCGCTGCCGATGCGTATGCCTTCCTGGCGCCGCTCGACTGCATCGTTCCCCTGGCCGACCCGCATGGCGTGGACGAGGCCGTGCTGGCGCAACTGGCGCCGCAGCGCACCATTTTCCGTTTGCCGGCCACCTTTGCCGGCGACAAGCAGATCCAGAAGAAATGCCAGCAGTGGCGCGACGCGGGCTACCGCATCATCGTGGACGGCCCCGGCGCCGGTCCCGTGACGGCGGCGCTGGTCGAGGCGCGCGCGCTCGCCGTCGACGCGGCCGGAAAACTGCCGGGCTTGCATCAGCTGCTGCCCTTGCCGGGACCGCACCTGGCCTACAACATCGTCGATGCCGAACAGCTTGCTGCCGTGCAAGAACTTGGCGCCAGCTGGTTTGCCGGCGACTACGCCCTGCACCATGCACGCCAGCAAAGCGAGCCGGAAGACGCCACCTCGCGCCGCCGCGTGCTCGCACTGCTGGGCTTGCTGGCCCGCGATGCCGACGCGCACGAGCTGGAAGTGCCGCTCAAGCAAGACCCCTCGCTCAGCTATCATTTATTGAAACTGGTCAATTCGGCCGCCTTCGGCTTCACGGCGCCGATTACCAGCTTCAGCCAGGCCATCACCCTGCTGGGCCGGCGCCAGCTGCAGCGCTGGCTGCAACTGCTGCTGTATGCGCGCCAGCAGGACGATGGCAAGATCCACGCGCTGCTGCCGCTGGCGGCCGTGCGCGCGGCGCAGATGGAAGCGCTGTGCCAGCTGCGCGGCGGCGACCGCGACGCGCAGGACCTGGCCTTCATGGCGGGCGTGTTTTCCCTGCTCGACGTCCTGCTGGGCATGCCCATGGAAGACATCATCGCCACGCTGAACCTGGCGCCCGAAGTCAGCGCTGCCTTGCTTGAACGCAACGGCGAGCTGGGTGCCTTGCTGGCGCTGGTGGAAAGCGGCGCGCCCCCGCCCGACGGCTTGCGCCGCGCCGGCATCGATGGAGAAACCTATTGGCGCAGCCTGCTACAGGCCTACCAGTGGGCCATCCAGGTCAGCCGGAACCTGTAGCATGACCTTGCTGCCGGTGTCGGATTACCTTGGTGACAGCGCCGCCCTGTGCGACGCCGTCGTGCGCTTGCGTGGCCCGGCACTGATGGCCGAACTGGGGCGCATCGCCGGCGCCGTGACGGCCAGCCCGCATGCACAATTCCTGCCGTCGGCCAGCGCCCAGGGCGCCGCGCCGCGCATGCCGTTTGCGCGCGATACGCCCGCCCTGCTGCAGGAAGTCAGCTTCGACGGCCATTGCTTTGGCCATTACGCCGTGGCCGGCCGCAGCGTCTACAACGACGCCGACCGCCGCCACCTGGCCAGCCTGGCGTCGCTGACGGCCGGCGTGCTGCAGGTGCACTCGCTGGCGCAGCGCTCCACGCATGCGTACGCGCAAGTCGAAGCCTTGCTGGCGCAGCAGACGCAAATCCTCGACCAGCTGCACGAATCCGTGCTGACGATGGACTTGACGGGCTACATCACCAGCTGGAACAAGGGCGCCGAGCGCCTGTTCGGCTACAGCTCGGTGGAAGCCGTGGGGCGCAACATCCTGTTCCTGTACGACGACGAGGACACGGGTTTCCATGACGCCTTCCTGGAGCAGGGAGGGCGCCTGATGGAGGTGCGCCGCCGAAAGAAGTCGGGCGAGATCTTCTGGGCCAGCCTGTCCTTGTCGCCGCTGCAGGACATGGACGACAAGCCCATCGGACTCATCGCCTACCTCACCGATATCACGGAACGCAAGCTGGCCGAAGAGCGCCTGCACCACCTCGCGTATTACGACCCGCTGACCAGCCTGCCCAACCGCACCCTGCTGGCCAAGCTGGTCGACCAGGCCTTGAGCGTGGCGCAGCGCAGCAAGATGCTCGGCTGCGTGCTGTTCATCGACCTGAACCGTTTTAAGCTGATCAACGACACCCTGGGCCGGCGCATCGGCGACGAGCTGCTGCGCCAGGTCTCGCTGCGGTTCCGCCAGGCATTGCGCGACCAGGATCTGGTGGCGCGCCTGGGCGGCGACGAGTTCGCCGTCGGCCTGTTCGACATCGGCCAGCATTTCGAGGCCAGCATGGTGTCGCAAAAACTTCTCTCTTCCCTCGTGCAACCTTTCCTGATCGAAGGCCACGACCTGCGTGTGGGCGCCAGCATCGGCATCAGCGTGTATCCGCAGGACGGGCAGGACGCGGAAACCCTGCTGCGCCTGGCCGACATCGCCATGTACCGCGCCAAGCAGGACAGCGGCGGCGAAGCGGAAAGCGTGGCCTTTTACAGTCAGGACATGAACCAGGGCATGCAGGCGCGCATGCGCCTGGAAACGGGCTTGCGGCAGGCCTTGTCTGAACAGCAACTGTTGCTGCACTACCAGCCGAAATATGCCTTGGCGAGCGGGCGCATCATCGGCGCTGAAGCCCTCGTGCGCTGGCACCACCCGCAGCACGGCATGATCCCGCCTGCCGAGTTCATCCCTTTGGCCGAATCGACGGGCCTGGTGGTGCAGGTGGGCGAATGGGTGCTGGAAGCGGCCTGCGCCCAGGCGCAAGCATGGAAACTGGCCGGCTTGCCGCCCATCCGCCTGGCCGTCAACGTCTCCGCGCGCGAATTCACGGCGGCCTTGCCCGCCAGGGTGGCGGCAACCCTGGCCCGCTACGGCCTGGAAGCGGCCTGGCTGGAGCTGGAAATCACGGAAAGCACCCTGATGCACAACATCGAGAGGGTCATCGGCATCATGGACCGCATCACGGCGCTGGGCGTGGCCCTGTCGCTGGACGACTTCGGCACCGGTTACTCCAGCTTGTCCTACCTCAAGCGCTTCCCCATCGACACCCTGAAAATCGACAGGTCTTTTACCACCGGCATCCCGACCGACGCCAGCGACTGCGCCATCGCCAGCACCATCATCAGCATCGCCCAGCAGCTGCACCACAAAGTCATCGCGGAAGGCGTGGAAACGGCCGAGCAGCTGGCTTTCCTGAAGAGTTCTGGCTGCGACGAAGTGCAGGGCTACCTCTTCTCGCGCCCCTTGCCGGCGGGGGAGTTTGAAAGAGCGCTGCGGGAAAACTGGGGCCTGTAGGGCATCTGCCCGGCGTGCTGCGCATGCATCGCCCCGGCCCTTGCCGCTGGCGGAAATAAGAGCACGACAGTACTAGCCATTGGTAAGCCGGTGACCTTTATGTATAATGCTGCCATCTGGAAGCGTGGCCGAGTGGTTGAAGGCACTAGTCTTGAAAACTAGCGACGGGTTAAACTGTTCGTGAGTTCGAATCTCACCGCTTCCGCCAGGAAATAAAGAAACCGCCTTCGGGCGGTTTTTTATTTCCTGGCGGAAGCAAGCAGGGCGCCTTCGCGCGCTGCGTGTGAGATTCGAAGGGCTGGGCCTACCGGCCCAGCCTCCCCGAATCCTCCAACCGCTGCCGCTGCGCGGCAGCCCCGCGCGCCGCAGGCGCGCGTTCGTGGTTCTAATTAGGTCTTCAACTGAGCCAGCTTTCACAGCACCCGACGCATCAGTCCGTGTCCGAATGGCGGACCTGACCCTGGCCCCTCCTACGTGAAGGGAAACGGATATAGGGGAACTATGAGCGCCGCACGAGACTGTGGGTTAGCTTGTACAGATGCTCGCACGATGTTTAGGCGCCGCCTTGCAGAAGCAGTTCGTGGGATTCGTTCTCATAAATCGCCCATTTGTGCAGATACAGTGGGTTTCTAGGAGCATCACTTACTAGACCAGTATCAATATCAACAGCATTTGCTTGTCCGTATCTTTGATAAATGAAATAGGTTTTCTCTCCATCTATAGCTACCAGCAAAGGGCCTTCGGGGCGCTGCTGACCCGCCCAGCCACTTGCACCTCTTGGTAGTTCCATGTAAACAGATTGAATCAATCATTGCACTTTCCTTCTCTCAAGGTACTCAACCTCATCGATGTGATTACCTTCCAAGAGTAAGAATCCCACGTCCTCACTGGCGTCTTGAAACGCGAATGCGGTAGTAGTTTGCTCATCAATCGTCAACAAGATGAGTTCTCCTGGCACTACAGCGTCAGCGGAAATAATTTCATACGGGGATACTGTTTTCACTTCAGCTCCGTTAATTAGTTGGCAACCATTTTGGCGTACCCTGTGTTTGTTTTTTTTGCAATGCATTGTTGCCTTGTTCATCGGAAACCCGTTCTGACGCAACTTTCCTCCATGCACTGGCGTGCAGGTACACAAAGACTTTTTGTACCGATTTTTATGCGTAGGCAGTGTAGTAGGTACGATCGACGTATGGATGCTTAGGCGCAGGGCATGACGTTGAAGTGCATCTGCTCCTGGCTATCAGTGGCGGCGTCAGAAGTGACTATTCAATAGAATCAATCGGCAAGTTAGAACTACTATGGAATTCTGCACTGTTGATGAGGATGGATGCCATCATACATACTAAAAATGGCGGCAAATGTTATAGCATTTAAATATTAATATTGAGTGGGCTATATTTAATTTATATATATTCAATCTCTTGTTGTTCTGCAAGAGGGGAGGCCGGAGTATATAAGTCTACTCCGGCGGGTAGGTGGGCGCATTTTTACTGATACCTATGCGCCATTTAACACAGTGATTCACCAATTTTATGGATGGAGAACTAATATGGCTTTCAATAACTTTGGACCATTAATATTCTTGGCGCAAGGCCAGCATGTTAACTGGTGGTACAGTTTTGGCGGCGATCGCGGAACTCAATTCGCCTCTGCCGATATCAAACGCCCCAATGGCAAAGCGGTCCATCTGGCGGACCAGCAGTGCAAGCAGTTAGATAACGACGGCATCGCCACCTATTTCGTTACCATCACCAATAGAGGCCCGGGTGGCTGCTGGCACAATCTGCAAGGCGGGGGGATGTCATGACCAAGATGACCGTTGTAACCGATGAGAACGGCGGCTTGGTGGCTGCCATCCAGGGCCATGTACTGAAAGCAAAGCAAGGCGACATGGAAGGGGGCGTGCTCATTCAAAAAGGGCATTTGGCGCATCAGGTCGAGGTGGACGACGACTTGAGCAAGGTGACCGACCACGCTGAAATGCTGCGCAAATTGCACAAGGTTATCCCGCGCTCCTGACGTCCGGTGTCAGACGTGCCGCCACAGCTCCACCGCCGTGGCGTCATTCGGGTCCCACTTCATGCCGCGATGGCATGGAGTGGGCAGTTGCGCTACCGGCCCGCGCGCATGAGGATGCGCTGCGCACATGGAGTTCGCGGCCCCGCGAAACAGTATCAGACCCTGGCGTTTTGCGTAAGATCGAACGGCGCAACTTTTAGCGTAGCTTTTATAAACTATCGCACACCATCCATAGGGGAAATACGCTGCTGCATCATCCATGTATGTTCGCGCCTGGCGTCTTCGCAGGTGAGTTCCGGCACGTAAGTCTTTTTCATGCTAATTTCCCTCTGTAGGTAGGTTAGTAGGTATGGATGTTATTTTGACGCTGTAGGACCCATAAATCCTAGTTATTCGAATCTCACACGCAGGGCGCCTTCGCGCCCTGCGTGTGAGATTCGAAGGGCTGGGCCTACCGGCCCAGCCCTCCCCGAATCCTCCAACCGCTGCTGCTGCGCGGCAGGCGCGCGTTCGTGGTTCTAATTAGGTCTTTAACTGAGCCAGCTTTCACAGCACCCGACGCATCAGTCCGTGTCCGAATGACAGACCTGACTCTGGCCCCTAATGTGGACTGCCGCGACGACTACGACAAGGAGCAGGCTTACAACGCGCGCGCCGGCCGCGCAGGATGACCGTCACGCTGCGATAGCCGGCGGGGCGGAGCCGCGACAGGCCAGCCACGCCAGCGCGCCCCAGCCACCGTAAAAGCCGCCCACGAGGCGGCTTTTTCACGTCCCGACGATTGATGTTGCTCTTGGAGCAAAAAAAAGCCAGTTTCGGCCCGGCGCGCGCAGTTGTCCCCCCTCCACACCTGCCCGCTATATAGGGCTCTTTTGACTCAAATTTAAGCCATGGCCAAACGCGCATGAGGACTGGCGCGGCGGGCGAAGAGGGACATGCGTTTTGACGCATTTTGGCGCACTTTGAGCGTTTTTTTTGATGGGCATGGAATGGGTGTTTTCGCGTCCTGGCGGGACTGTGTTGCGGCCCTGTGGCCCACATCTATTCGAGGCAGGCGAGCGGCGCGGCAGCTTGCGGCGTATTTGCGCCACAGATTAATGCAGTGTTCACCGCATGCCATTCGAACAGGTCGGCGCAAAGCATGGACGTGCGAGTAATATGTATGGCTTCGTTAATTGTCCGCTTTGGTTTGAAGGCATTTTTATATTGTCGGATCGACAAAATTATGTGTGTGATGCAATAATTAAATATTTTATGGCTATGAAAATGATAAATATTTCTTGGTACGTGCGGCGATTTTTGCCGATCTATTTACTGGGTCTTCCTCTAAGCGTTGGAGCTGAAGCGATGCTGCAGTATCGCAATATTTCTCTCGGCGATGCGTCGGATAAAGTGTTGCAATTGGCGGAAAATGAATTTCCGCACGTTAAATTGGAGTCTAGAGATAATTCATTTGATATTCTTGCGATCATGGCTGGGGATGATCAAGGAATTATAGATAATTCATGTCGCTCCGCTGATACTAGTGACTTGCAACAAAATTGTATATCAGCGCGTTTTATTTTTTCTGGCAAAGCACAAGGAGACCTTCTGGCCAGTGTTTTTGTTGACCAGGGTTTTAGTCCCGCAATTAATCGAGATAGTCTTATTGTTATGCTTGTGGCAAAGTATGGACAGCCTAGAATAACGTCTGGAGATGCCGTTCCTGCATCTCATATGAATCCTGAGTCGAGATTTATTTCGTTTCTTTGGGGAGGGCGGCGGACTCCCGTAGGAATCTATCGTCCTAGCCGTTTCCCTTACAAAGATAGGGAAATTATCGGTGGTAAGTACATATCAGCAGTGATTTATTACCAGGGAGACTTGGCAAATGGTTATAGTTTTCGTATCGTTGACTCTGAGACGATGGACGAAAGCATGAAGGTGGATATGAGTGAACCACAAAGGTTGGAGGCTGAGCGGCGAACTGAAAACGAAGCCTCAGCAAAATTTTGATTGTGACTTCATACCTTTCGAGAGTGCCCGTCAGACTGGGGAAATGCTAGCGTGAAGGCGAGAGGGATTAGTTTGAAGGGCGGAAAAAAAGCTGTCATTCTGTTGTCACTCCTGGGCTAAAACAGCCCAGAAACAACTCAAATAATAACAGCCTTCTTCTTGCTAACTACTTGATTTTAAACAATTCGGTGGTGGACACGGCGGGAGTCGAACCCGCCGCGCACGAAGTCCACTTTGGACCAGTCTAGGGCTACTGGTTCGGAATGCAAGCGGCAACAGGTTGCGGCCCTTGCCGGTTGCGTGCTCATGGGGTTAACGGTCGATCAAGGAACCCAGCATGGCGTGCGCTTGCAGGTCGCTCCGGGCCGTCGCCTGTTCCTCGCCGCTTAAAATCCAGTGCGTCCTGCCGTCTTGCGTATTACTGCTGCCATATGCCTGCAGCGCCTTGCGCAATGCCTGTTGACGCTCCGGCGGTAGCGCGTCGAGCCTGGACTGGCTGAAAATATTGATGGGATACACGTCGCGGATATGCTCATACTGCAGCCCGTTGCGCTTGATGGCACCCCAGTTATTGCCAGGATCGGAACTGGCCGGTACCCACGGATGTGCTTCATCGATTATCCGGTAGCCGCCGGCGTAACCCGTACCATAGCCCAGCGTTTCGCTGTAGCCGTACACATAATCGCAATGATCGAGCAAGCCGGGTATATTCTCTGCGCCTTGAAACAGCTGCGCCAGCGGCAGCTTGCTGGCGTGGACAGCCAGCATCAGCGAACAGCTATGTGAATACAGGGCAAGAACGTCGCAGTTCGCCCACTCGTCTATATCGTCGGGTGGTACGACCCGAGGCGAATACAGGCTGATGCTGTCGGCATCAGGTGCGAACAGGGTTTTCTCGTAGTTTTTCTGCGAAAACTTGACGACCTTGCCGGTCTTGCTGCCGTAGCGATCGACGCGCTCGCCCACCTGCTCAAACCAGGCAAACAGCTGCTCGCTGGCGGCGGCAGGAATAAATGGGCTATTCTTTTTGAATTCGCCTACCAGGAAATGAAATTGCTCCATGTGTCACCATAGTGAATGTTCTGCGCGCATGATGCCATGCGCGCGGTCATGCGGCTAGCGTGCGCGAGAGCATGCGGCTGCGCGCCATTTCAGCTTGCATTTGATTTGCATAGTAAAATCGCCAGGGGTGCAGGCTCACAAAGACTTTTTGTGGCGATTTTTATCGCTAGGTAGCCTGGTAGGTACGGTTGGCGCATAGCGGCTTGAGAGTCGCCAAAAACATAGATATTTGCATTACGCCGCCTCCGCCTAGAAATAAAGAAACCGCCTTCGGGCGGTTTTTTATTGCCTGGCGGAAGCGAGCAGGGCGCCTTCGCGCCTTGCGCGTGAGATTCGAAGGGCTGGGCCTGCCGGCCCAGCCCGCCCCGAATCCTCCACCTGCTGTCGCTGCGCGGCAGCCTCGCGCGCCGCAGGCGCGCGTTCGTGGCTCCAATCAGCTTGTCGACTGAGCCAGCTTTCACCGTACTCGACGCATCAGTTCGTGTCCGAATGGCGGACCGGACCCGCACGCCCAAGCGGATGCTGGTGATAGTGGCCGCGTGCGCTCTTTGAAATGGTCGATTGAAAATTTGTGTTCATAATCAGAATTTGTGGGCGCGAGTGTCGTACCAAAATTGGATCATGGGTGACGACGCTCAGGCACTCCAGACGGTGCTGGTAAGACGCTTATCGATTACTTCGTGGACGAGCTGCAGCGGGTCGGCCAGCACCCGACGACCATGGTGCATCAGCTCACGCCAACGATCTGGAAGGATAGGTTTGCCGATAATCCGATACGCTCGGACCTGCACCGCCTTGGTAGCCGACTTACTTCCGCCGCCGCGTGATCGCTTACCTCAAGAGCGTGAAACTTGTCATGGGGCAATGCACCAATGCTTAGCAGTTTTTTCGCGCCGTTGTGCAGCGCCGATTTGAAGCGCGACACGTCACCCACGATAGTTGAATGGGGCCCAATAGCCAATGTTCTTGACACGAAGCAAGCTCGATCTCGTATCGTAACCATATAGATAACATTTCTGTGATTTAATACAGCCTTGGACTTTTTCGCCACCAATATCTAGATGTGATCGACTCGCCTCCCAGGAGCATTTCCCCTATGTCAGCGCTGCTCAACAGCTTCACTCAAAATACGCGCTTGCTGACGTTCAGCACGCCGATTGGCCGCGACAAGCTTCTTGCCGAATGCTTTCGCGGCGAGGAAGGACTGAGCGAGTGCTACGCATTCAAGGTCACGGCGCTCTCGACCGACGCGGGAATTACACTCAAATCCCTGCATGGGCAGCCGGTTCTGCTTGAACTGCTCACGGCCACGAGTCGTGATGACAAACGCCCGTTCCACGGCCATATCACTTCGGCTGAACGGGCCGGTGCCGACGGCGGTTTCGCGCGCTACGTTTTCACAATTGGCCCCTGGTACGCGTTCCTGGCTCATGGCCGCGATAGCCGAATATTCCAGGACAAGACCGTATTCGACATTCTCGACGCGATCTTCGGTGGTTGGCAGAACGTGGGGCCCTTGGCGCCGGCGTGGCGCTACGACATACTTGACAGAGACGTGTATCCGATCAGATCGCTGACTTGCCAGTATCAGGAAAGTAATATGGCGTTCGTCGAGCGCCTGATGCGCGAAGAGGGCTTGTTCTACTATTTCGAGCACGCCGGCAATGCTGAAAGCGCCACCCTTGGCTCCCACACAATGGTCATCGCCGACCATAATGGCAGTTTCAAACCAAATGCTCAGGCCACGGTCAATTTCACGCAGCCTGGCGCGGTAATGAAAGAGGACAGCATCGACCGCTGGCGCACCAGCGTGCGTTTGCAAACGAACGCCATCGATTTGTCGAGTTGGGACTACCGCACGACCGGATCGCGACCGGTGAGTTCGGTCAGTGCCAATGGTGACGGCGGTACTCCGCTGGTCAGCCGCGACACGCCCGGCGCATACGCCTACGAGTCGAAGGAGCAGGGCCAGCGCATCGCCGACAAGCAGATGCAGGCGCTGGACGCGCTGCGTGAAACGCACATCGGCGCAGGTACCGTGCGCACGCTCTCGGCCGGCACGACCATCACACTCAATGGGCAAGCGCAGCTCGACGCCGCCGGTGCCACCGGCAGCGGCGATGCGCGCACCTTTGTCATCGTGCGCGTGGTGCACCTCGCCCACAATAACCTGAGTTTCGAGGCGAAAACGGAAATCACCGAACGACTGGGCCAGAGCATGCTCGACGCCCTTATTCAGAAAGAGTGCAAGAATAGTCTGCATGCAGTGGGAACGGAGAAGGGCGAACGTCCCGTCTACCGCAACCGTATCGACGCCATCCGCAGCAAGACCCCCTATCGCAGCAGCGGGCAGGATGGGCATGGCCAACTTCTGCATCCCCGTCCCACCGTCCGCGGGCAGCAGACCGCAATCGTGGTCGGACCGGCCGGCGCGGCCACCTACACGGACCGCGATCATCGCATCAAGGTGCAGTTTCATTGGCAGCGTGGCGCGGGCGAGAACGACCTGAGCCACAGCCGCCTGAACCATCCATCGCCCGACGGCCACGCAGGTGCGCCGGCAAACGAGAAGTCAGGTACGTGGGTGCGCATAGCCACGCCGATGGCGCCGGTCGCGGGCGCCAACTGGGGCTCGGTCGCCGTGCCACGCGTCGGCAGTGAAGTCATGATTGATTTCCTGGACGGCGACATCGACCGCCCCGTGGTCATTGGAAGCCTGTACAACGGCAAAGGACAGGACGACGCCCAGAACAACCACGTGGCACAGGGCGCGGGCGTTTCGACCGGCAACGCACCAGCATGGTTCCCGGGTGGAGCCGGCGCGCATGCGCATCCCGCAGTACTGTCGGGTTTCAAGACGCAGGCAATGCACACCAGTCAAAACGGCAGCGGTGCGTACAGCCAGCTGGTATTTGATGACACGGCGGGACAGTCGCGCGTGGCACTGCAGCGCCACGCCCATCGTCACCAGGGCACGGCCGAATTGAACATGGGCCATCTGCGTCACCAGACCGATAACCAGCGCCTCAACCCCGTGGGATTCGGCGCCGAGCTCAAGACGGAGCACGGCGCCGCCATTCGAGCCGGTTCCGGCCTGTTGCTGTCGACCGACGCGCTGGTCAATGCCAACGGTAGCCAACTCGATTCGCGCGAGGCAAAAGCGCAGATCGACCAGAGCCTGCAATTGCAGACGGCGCTGGCGACAACGGCGCAAAAGCACAATGCCATGCTCAAGGATGGCAAGGGCCAGGCCGAACCTGCGCCCGAGAAGCTGCCACCGACCGTGCAGATGGCGCACAGCGTCACCGTCATCGAGGCCACAGAGAGCAATGCGCCCAGCGGCGACAGTGCCGGCCGCGCGGGCAAGGTGACGGCCTACGCCGAGCCCCATCTGCAGTTGTCGAGCCCCGCCGGCATCGCGGCGACCACCCCGGCCGACGCGATCATCAGCGCAGGCAACACCAGCAGCATCACGGCCGGCCAGGACATCAACTTTGCTGCCCAAGGCAACAGCCTGTATGCCGTCATGGGCGGCATCAGCCTGTTCACGTATGGCAAGGCCGACAGCAAGGACAAGCCGAACCAGGAAACGGGCATCAGGCTGCACGCGGCCAGCGGCAAGGTGTCCAGCCAAAGCCAGTCGGACGAAACGCGCATCACGGCCGACAAGGCCATCACGGTGGCGAGCATCACCAAGAGCGTGTCCATGGCGGCCAAGGAACATGTGCTGCTGACCTCACAAGGCGCCTATATCAAGCTCGAAGGCGGCAACATCATGATCCACGGACCGGGGGCGATGACGTTCAAGGCCAGCATGAAGGAGCTGGCTGGGCCTTCTGCCGCCACTTCCGTCCTGCCGCCGCTCCCTAAGATCGACCAGATCAAGAACTTCATCGAATTTAACCATCACTGGCCCGATTTGACGCCGGTCGCTGGCGGCGCGTACCGTGCCGAATTCGCTGACGGCACCTCACGTGTAGGCAAGCTGGACGGCAAAGGCCACGCTCGCCTGGAAAACATTCCGCAGGGCGCGGTCAAGGTCTATTTCGGCGAAGACCCCAAACCGTTCATGGCAGACAGCGCCAAAGACGCCGGAAAGACCACCTTGGAAAACGTGCTAAACGAGTTGAAAAAACACGGCCACCCCACCGATCCAGATGATGTCGAGTCGCTGCTGCACAGCATGGCTGGAAGGGATATCCAATGAGCGACGCACCTGCGACCAGCGCACCTCAAGCGGCTGAGACATCAACCGACAGCGCGGCCATCACCAGTGCCATCGAAGAGATCAGCGTCGCCGTCGCCACCGGACTCGTCCCCTTCCTGGGGCAGGCGATCAATATCTACGACACCATCACATGCATGCTGACCCTCCACAACAGCACGTCGGCGGAAGACCAGATGGAAGCCAAATTCGACCTGGTCCTGGCACTGGTGGGCTGGATACCGGGTGCGGGCGGCGGCGTCAAGAAAACGATCCGCATCGTCAACAAGCATCCGGAGCGCTTTGCTCCGATTCTGTTCGACGTGCTGCGCATGGTCTGCGACAAGGTCGGCATCCACACCAGTCCGGAATTCTTGCTCGACAAATTATTCGATGCGGTCGGCCTGAAAAATCAGCTTGGCACGGTCCAGAGTGCGATCGAAGGTTCATGGCTTTACGACAACCTGCCCGCCGAAGGACGGCTCGCCTTGAGCACCTGCATGAGCACGGTGCGCTCCCAGTTGCCGGCCATGGTGATGCTTGTCACGCTCAAGCTGACTCACTGGAAGACCAAGCAACGCAACAATGCGGCGCAAGCCATCGGTCCGCAAGGCAAGGTCAATCCGGTGGAAAAGAAGCCGGAAAGGAATGATCCCAAAGTCGCCGAAACCGGCCACAACGCCCCTACGCTTACCGCATCGAACAATACGGTCAATGCCTCGATCGGTACCAGCGTCGCCGAAGGTGTCAGCAAAAGCCTGACCGGCATTATAGGTGAGCATATTACCGATTATTTTCTGTATGAAAAATACGGTTGGGGCAAGGACTGGAGCCGGCACGACATGGGCATGCAAGGCGAGTGGAAGGAAAAGCCCAGCAAGACCTTTCCTGGCAAACTCAACGAAGCGACCCGGCTCAATCCATTGTTCGCCCTGAAAGCGCATGGCACAGGCATTGATGGCGTGTGGAAAGTGCAAATCGGGGACCCGCACAATGGCGGCAAGCCGTACGCGATTGTGGAGTCGAAGGCGTCGAAGGTGGGAAAGGCGCCGAAGAATGCCGCCAGTAAGCCGGGCGTAAAGGGCAAGCTGTTGGACAATGCCCGGCGGATCAAGGACGCGGCGCTGCCAAAGTCAGAGGAACTGTTGGAGCCGGATACGAGCGAGGGCAGTGATTCCGCTGGGGCGGGGAAACCAGGCGGCAAACCGGTCGGGAAAGGAGGGGGCGGAAAGCCTTCAGGCGGCAAGCAAGCGCAGCCGAAGCAGACCGCGGCGAGTACCGCTCCTGCGTCAGCACGGCAGACAAACAACAGCGTTGAACAACCGCTCGTTCAAATGAGTCAAAAATGGATTACGAAGAACATTAAAGATGCCGTGAAATTTGGAGTTATTGCTGATGCTCGCGAAATTGTTGAAGAGATTCGAATCAATGGGACAAAAGTTTATTCGCGCCATCTTTTCTATACACCGTTTTACCTACCCTCAGCCGCAGAACATGAGAAGGCATTATTAGAGGATGAACGAGACAAGCATGAGAAACATGCTGATCACGACATCCCATCCACACATCGACACGATGAGCGAGAAGTAAAAGCCGCAGTCAATCATAAACACGCGAAACTCGGTCTGCCGCTGGAACCTTGAATGTTAGACCTCAAGTAATAACGCAACTAACACGCAGTTTTATCGGGTAAAAACTATGCAATTCCATGAAAAACGTCGCCAACAATTCCTGAATGAACTGGCCTACAACAATGAAATTAAATATTTCAATGAAAAAGGACTTCCTCGGATTTTGCAAGCTTTATCCGAACCAAGCAACGACGCAAACGACCGAAGCCGTATTTCATCTGTGCTCGCCGATGACATATTTTCAAACTTTTTGTTGAGCTACACGGCTGGCGAATCGCTAGATATTTTGCGTAATGATCTTACGAAAGTCGTTGATGCGTTTGAGAGAAATGCCAAATACGAACAGGAATATGCAAACGACCCACTTTTCCCACCCTTACGCTTTGCCGAAATAGACGATTACGAGCGCGCAATGCAACTCATTGGCCTTTGCTATCTTCTACATCGCCGTGACTTATTGCCACGACTGGCGGCGATGCTTGACGGCGCATTTGCCGGCAAAGACACGCTCTATGAGGATTTGTTTGCCTATGAACTCAAGGATCGTTACGAAGTCGACGAGTGGTACCACGACGCGCCGTATCGCGACATCATCAATAGCTTTTATCGTGACACGCCAGAGGAAAGCATTCAGGACATCGAGGCCTATCTGAAGGTTTGGTATAAGTCCATGAAAAAGGCGCCGTGGCACGACAGTCATTTGAGCATGAGCGCAGAAGGTTGCGGCGCGTATTTTGGCTATTGGGCCATCGAAGCCGCAGCAGCTGCTTATCTTTTGGAGCTGGACGATCGCAGTTTCCGAGAGCATATCGTGTATCCAAAAGACCTGGTGGACTACGCCAGAAAGCTCGATAAACAAGCTGGACCTATGTCCACAGCGCCAGAAAAACTGCGTGTTGAAGGCGGCAGCCCATGTCCCCAGGCTGGGTACTGGTTCACCCCTGCTATACCCGGCAGTCTTCGTCATTTCGAACAAGGCGAGATCATGCCGGTATCCGCCGATACACAGTATGGCGCGACCATCTGGCAATGGAGTAGTGAGCAATTATCTCCATAAGCGAACAGAGGGGTGAGGTACCCAGACTTTTTCGGCCGCGCCTGTTTAGTAAACTTCTCCCACGGGGGAATTGATGAAGCGAGCAAACATACACGCCGCAACTTCGCGAGGAAGCGGTCAAGCTGGCTGGGCACGGGAATGGATAGCCCTTGCTGTCACTTAGTCAAATAGAATATTCCAAGGAGTGCAAATGTTAACAAAACTGGCCAAAGCGCTGGGACTTAAGCAGCCGAACGGTTCGGATGCTGAACAAGATATCTTAATCCTGGCCCTGAAAGGAAAATGTGCCGGCGACAGTTATTACCACGACATGAGTCAGTCGGTTTTTGACAGCGCTATGGAAGGTAACGAGGAGGACGACTTTTATCACTTTTATGCTCGGCAGAGAGCGATAGGTATGCAAGCGTTCAAAAAAGAAGTGGAAAACGATCTCTCGGCACTGTCTGGATGTCAGCTTCATGCCATCGTCCAGCATCATAATTATGATAGTGGCATATGGCTTCTCACGCAGATCATAGCGCATCCCAATTGTGAATTTGCTACAGCGCTGTGTATCTACTGGGCCAATCAGCCGGGCGATCACTATGCGCGGTACGAGACACTCGATCTTGCTTGCAAGGACGTCAATGCCCTATCCCATGCGCATGCGGTGTTGCTCAGTAAAATCGAATGCAAGACAAAGCTGGGGACATTTGCACAGACCCTCCCAGTTCCCGACGTCGCCTGTTTCCTTGATCGCAAGCCAGATTATTCAGTGAAGCCATTGATAAATATTCCAATTGAACTCCGGGTACACTTGTGAAGAGCTAAGCTTGCGCTATAGGAATGTACGCGCAGGGATTTCGACAAGCCAATCTCTGCATAGTATTTATTCACCGATATTTGTACTTAGGTATTTCAGCAGGTGCGGCTGGTGCATTGCATCTAAAGCCGCATGAGACTTGTCTATTCGCATTGCACAGCAGGGCGCCAGCGCGCCCCGCGAATCCACCAACCGCTGCCGCTGCGCGCATTCGTGGTTCTGATCAGCTTTCCGACTGCGCCGGCTTCCGCAACGCCCAGCGCATCAGACCCTTTCGCCCGCACCGTGCTTGCGATCAGGGCCTGAAAGACTATCCATGCACGCATTGCTTTTTTGGAAATACTGTGTAAAGATACAGTATCAACGTTCAAAAAGGACTGATCATGATCAAAGGCAGTTGCTGCTGCGGCTCGGTAAAGTTTGAATTGGCATCGCCCCCAAGCATGATGGGCATGTGCCACTGTTCTCGTTGCCGGAAGTCGGGAGCGAGTGCCCTGGCCTTCGTGGAGAAAAATTCATTTACCTTGCTGGAGGGGCGGGAATTTATTCAGCGATATGAGCCTGAGCCTCCCTTTAAATATGCAAGAACTTTTTGCAAAAACTGCGGCACTTCGTTGGGGGAAGTCGGCTCGGAGAATGATTCATTTCCCATATCCCTTAACTGCCTGGATGACGACCCCGGGGCAAGAATACAGTTTCATGTTCATGTTGCTTCCAAGCCGGCATGGTATGAGATTTGTGATAATGCAAAACAGTTTCAGGAAAGTCCGGCATAATAAAAAAAGCCAGTCATGTGACTGGTTTTTACCGCGTTCTTGAGATTGTGAACTGGAATCCCGGCGCAAAATGACAGGCTCCGGCTCCTGGTTTCCTGCCCCCCTCATCGGCTCTTTAAAATCACCCCACTCATATATTGATTCAAGTCGCGAAAATCCTGAACCCTCCAGGCGTAGGGCGGTATCTTTACGCCATTCTCCCGCAAGGTTTTTGGAATCAGGTCGCCATTGGGACGGAGTATTACCGATGACACTATAACGCCAGGATAATCCTTCAGGCGCTTCTTGAAAGCGGATGTCGTCAGGTCAGGCGTGGGGGGATTGCTTTTATTTGCCAATGCTCCTGTTCCTTTGATATCTGTTCCATGGCATACGGCGCATCTCTGTACATAAAGATTCTTTCCGTTGATATTCTCTGCGAAGGATAATGGCGTTTGCATCAGCGACAGAATTCCCAGCGAAGCGGCGAATAATATTTTCATTTTCATGCAGTCTTGTTGTATCAGTCAGGTCGGAACCGGGGACAACGCCCGGAATGTATTTTTCGGGGATTTGTCCCGGCTACTCATTCCATCATTATATCTGCCGGGATTCTCCCCGTGGTGCCGCTGCGTATTTCGCGCAGCCGTGTCCGGATTTGTTTTGCATGGATAATGTATGCAGGTATGCGGCAATAAAAGCTTGCCGGACACCCGAATGCCGCAGGGCGCCTGGCCGCTGCGTTTATTGGTAAATGATCAGGTATTTCGCGGGAATGTCGAGTGCGTGGAGCTTGCCCGCCAGAGCCAGGTTGATCAGCAGGGCGAACACCAGGCCGGCGACCGCCGGAACGCCCAGGGCGAGCCTGCGCACCAGGGGCGAGCGCGCCTGGACTTGCCAGTAGGCGGCGCAACCCAGGTGCGCGAACAGGGCGAACATGGCGAGGAAGTAATACGGCGCAAAGAACCATGCATAGGGCATCAGGACAAAACCGGCCGCCGCGTAGTAAAAATTGGTGTCGAGCCCAAGTGCGGAGCGGCCGAACAGGACGGCACCGACATGCAACAGCAGGAACAGGGCCAGATAGATGCCCGTGCCGGCCTGCAGCCACGCTGGCAGCCCGGCGCGTTTCTTCCAGTTGCGCAGCACCATCCATGTTCCGCTGCCACATTGAAACAGCACGCACGCCAGCAGCACCGGCTCGACCACGGCATTGCGATACAGGGGCCGGATCGCCTCCATGTAGGCGACGTGCGCGTGGGCGCCGGCAATGGCGGCCAGATGATTGCCAAGATGCAGCAGAATAAAGGCGGCCAGGACACAGGCCGACAGGCGGTGCAGCTTGCGTATGCTCATATGCACTCCGGAGCGAGGTCGCTTCCGCCTTTGTTGCGCTGGCGCAAGATTATCGCCAGCGGCGCGGCGCCAGTCCGGGGCCGAAGCCGAGCCATGTCGCCGTCCAGCAGCAGCATGGCTTGCTGCAGCTTGACAGGCTGGGCGCGCGGCGCCGGATCGGCTGCCCGGGCCGCCCGGGCGATAAAACCGTCCGTGGCCCCTTGCAGGGCGCGTGCGCCGCGTTCCAGGCGCCGGTCCGCGCGACGCCGCAAGCAGCGCCGGCAAGGGGCGGGCATCTGCGCAAGGCGGGCCACCCCGGCCCTTGCATCGCTGATATCTTCCTGCCGCTTGTCGTCGCCTTTGAGCAGCGTATGGACGTGCTCAGCAAAGGCGAGGCGGATGGCGCGCGGGTTTGGCTGGTGCGCATTGCCGGGAAACGGCAGGGCGGGCGGGGGCGGCAAGTCGGCGATGGCGCGCAAGACGGGCATGGCGGCTGTGTGCATGAAACTCCCTCGGTAGGCAACTGATGAAGGTAGTATCGTTTGCGCGTTGACGCAGGTCTTGAACGTTTGCGACACGCTGCAATGCTTGCACGACGGGATGCCATCTGCCCTCTGCCGCGCATGGCGCTGGCGTCCCGCCTACGGGTTGGGCTGGTGCCCAGCACCTTTGCTCGGTGCCGTTGCCGCCGGCACACGTCGCAAGCGCTTTGCGCGCTCCCGTCCTGCGCCAGCCCGCGTGAGCGGATTGCGCCCGCACAGACGGACAAGAGCGATTGCTATGCCGCATCCGGAGCTGACCCGGGTGCATCGCCACGCTGGTGCGTGGATGGCTGGCCTGGTGGCGGGGCCGGTTTTTTGAAACAGTTCCTGGAAACCGCATAACGCCCGGCTGTTGACGGCCAGGCGCGTTGGCGATTGCCCACCGTGCAGCGTCTAAGCTAATTCATCGCGCCGGTAGACGAATTCTTGACGGCTGATGCCTTGCGTGACGAAGTCCGCATCGGCTGGTATTTTTTCCCAGAAAAATTCCCGCTTGAAGAGTGGAATGCCGTTGAATTTTCGCGAACGGAATATCCATCTGTTTTTCGTGAAATCGCTGTAGCGGTCGCCTTTGAACTGCTTGTGTACCGCCGTAAACGGCAGCAATCTTTCCGCAATATCCGGGAATTTCAGGCCTGGCGTGTCGTTCTTGAATTTCTCAAAGGTGGCGAATTGATCCCGGCAGATGACTTGCAGGGCGGTTTCCGGAAAACGATAGCGCGGAGACCACAGGACGTTCCAGCCTGATTCTATTTCATTGATGAATTTTACCAGGCGGGGCGTCATGATATAGGCGTCCGATTCGATATGGATGATTTTCTCCACGCCTAATTCATTTGCCACCTGAACGGAGTGGAGAAAGCTGCGCCACCAGCCAGGGTAGTCAGCCCCGCTTTGTCGTCCCAGGTTGTTATCAAAGTGAATGATGAGGTTTTTGTCGTCATTGGCGGCCAGCGGGGCGTCATGCGAGATCGTATTGATAATGTCGGCAGGCGGAAGAAATGGCGAGCCATCGTCGATCATTATCTTTTTTTCGGCATTGATCGGGATGTTTTCGTAGTAGTCAAGCCACCGTTGGTAGCGACTTTCCCACGATTGGGCATCTTTTATAAAGCTGGTGCAGAATATCATGGCTTTCATTAGCTAAGCACATTCCTTATATTTGAGAATCTCAGATTGTTCATGCTAATCTGGTAAGAATTGGGATATATTTTAACAGATGGGAGGCGGCGCCCTGGCTGCCTTGCGGGGCCATGTCGGCGTCCGGCGAGTTTCGCCGCGGACGCCGGAAACGCGGCCGGCGCCGTGGCAGCCCCCCTGGATGCCGGCTAAAATCCGCACAGCTTGCTGGTAGCGAGCGCTGCGGCATTCCTGCTCGTGATGCGTCGCCCGCAGCCGCCTGTATCATTGTTGCTTGTTACATTGTTGCTTGTTATAAAGAGTTTGCTCCCGGCCCCCACAATGGCAATACGATGGAATGCCTGGACGCATGTGAGCGAGATTGGCCAGAAGCTGCCGCGTCCGTATCATCAACCCGCAACCTCATGCGTGATCGTCCCGCGCCTTTGAACGAATGAAAAACATCACCGTTGAATACCGTCATGACTTTCCCCTTGATCCGCTTGATGTGGTTCGCGTCTTCGATCGATCTGGAATCAAGCGGCCGACTGGCGATCTGCCGAGAATCGCGCGCATGTTCGCCGCGCCCTGTCTCTTGCTGTCGGCATGGGTGGATGGGCAGCTTGCGGGCCTGGCCCGCTCGCTGACCGATCATGCGTATTGCTGCTATCTGTCGGATCTGGCGGTAGACAAGCAATACCAGGGCCTGGGCATCGGCAAGGAGCTGGTCAGGCGCACCCAGGCGATCATCGGCGACGAGGTGTCGCTGATACTGCTCTCCGCGCCCGACGCCATGTCCTACTATCCGGCGCTCGGTTTTGACGCTGCCGCCAATGCCTACGTGATCCGGCGCAAACATTGAGCGAGTGCTGCCAGGAAATCCTGCCCCTGATGAAAACCGTCTACACCCTCGCCGACGCCCTGGCAAACGACCCCGGCCGCGTCACCCGGACCCAAGCCCTCACCCTCGACAGTTCCAGGCCCCGCATGGGCCTGAAAGGCGGCCACGGCCTGTTCGCCTCCGTAGCGTGGTGGCAAAGCATCGAGGCCGGGCGCCTCCAGACGCAAACCTTGACGGGCATCGTCGAACGAAGATATTTCGCGGGCCAGGACAGCCGGCGGGGCGATCAAGCCAACAGCATCACCTTGCGCCTGGCGGATGGCTCGGCAGTGGACGAAAGCATCTACACGCAGCGCAGGCAGGATAGCAAGCTGTTCGTTCCCGGCGCCACGGTGACGATGACTTATGCGCTGGATGAGCTCAAGGCGCAGCCGGCGGCGGACGGCGGTGTCGATTACGCGCGGATCGTGCTGGAAGTGTCTGTTTCTGCGGGATAAGGCGTCTATATCCACTTGATAGCGCTGACACAAGCCTCCTGTTTCCTGTCAACACCATCCCTCCAAGTTTGCATTAAATCAAGGATGTTTGATGATGGTGGCGAGACGGACGACGAACTCAGTGGTGAAAAATGGGGGCGAAGATTTCCAGGCTGCACCAACACCAGGGATGTGTCAGGAAATTTCCGTTTGGCAGTGGAAGATTTTCTACGTGCAATGAAAGAGGCGGGGATCAGGGTGCCAATGCTGCGGTGACCTGGTATGACAGGGAATGACATCCGCTGGTCTCTTGGGTGAACCTGCGGTGCAAGCTGCCGCCGCAGCAATCTTTGCAAGCTTGACCTAAGCGAATTCCCCACTGAAATTCATTTGACCGCCTCCCGCGCCAGGTCTACAGTCGTCGAAGAGACCTCAACTGACCCCATCGCCCTCCCATGGCCAAGCCCTTTCCCTTGAATCCCAGGAACCCCGAGCGCATCTGCTGGGGCTGCGACAAGTATTGTCCGCCGGATGCCATGCGCTGCGGCAATGGTTCCGAACGCACCCAGCATCCCGTCGAACTGTTTGGCGAGGGCTGGAATGACTGGGGGCTGGCGGCGGCCGAGAAGTCCGACAAGGACGAGAACCAGCCGTGACGGCATGCGCACCACGCCGGGCGCCGCTACAATCTCCTCATCGCACGTTCGTCCGAACCGAGGAAATCCGCATGCAAGAAACCCTGTCCCGCTGGCTGGCAAGCAGCGCCGGCGAAGTCCAGTTCGTCGAGCATCCTGCCGTGCACACCATCGATGAAGCACTGATGCATGTGCCGGCCATGCCCGGCCTGATGGTAAAAAACCTGTTCGTGCGTGACGAGAAGGGACGCCGGCATGTGCTTGTCATCGTACCCTTCGACAAGCGCGTCGACCTGGCGGCGCTGGGGCGGCTGTTGCCAGCGAGTAAGCTGAGCATGGCCTCGCCCGAGCGTTTGCTGCGGCACCTGGGCATTACGCCCGGCTCTGTCAGCCTGTTTGCGCTGATCCATGACGAGGTGCAGTCGGTGGAGCTGGTACTGGACCAGGCCGTGTGGGATGCTGGCCATATACAAGCCCATCCGCTACGCAACACGGCCACGGTGGCGCTGTCGCATGCCACCCTGGTCAGTTTCCTCGCGCACACGGGACACGCACCCCGCATTCTGGACGTGCCGGCGGCGGGCTGAACGCCGTTTCAGTGTCCGGCCACGGGCGCGCCGCCGCTGCGCCGTCCCGGCCGGAAGCCGTGCGCGCGGGCCGACCAGGCGACCAGGAAGGCGAGCAAGAGCAAAGCCACCATGGCCCACGGGAAAGCGTCCGCGCCCCAGGCTTCCAGCAGGGCGCCGCCGGCCACGCCCGCGGCCGCAATCGCGCCATTCCACGCCACCACGTTCATCGACAGGGCCACGTCGGCGCCGCTGCCGGCCGTGTCGGCCAATGCCGTCTGCAACAGCGTTGCCGCGCCGCCAAAGCTCAGGCCCCAGACGGCCATGCCGACATAGATGACGGCAGGCAAGTGCGACGCGACGCCCAGCACCAGGGCCGTGGCGGCGAAGGTCGCCAGGCTGGCCAGCACGGTGGCGCGCAAGTGGCGCTCGACCAATTTCCCCGTGATCCAGATGCCGGCCATGGCTGCGGCGCCGAAGACGAGCAGCACCAGGTCGACTCTGGCCGCCAGTCCGGCCGGCGCGACGAACGGGGCGATGTATGTATAAAGAATGTTGTGCGCCAGCATCCAGGCGATGACGACGGCCAGCACGGGGCGCACGCCCGGCGTCGTGAAGACGCGGCGCAGGGGCATGCGCTCATGCGCGGACTGGCCCGGGTAGTCCGGCACTTTGGCCAGCACCCACCCGATCAGGATGACTGTCAGGGCGGAAATGATCCAGATGGCGGCGCGCCAGCCGACCAATGAACCGAGCAAGGTGCCCAGCGGCACGCCCAGGGACAGGGCGACGGGCGCGCCCACCATGGCCAGCGCCAGGGCGCGGCCTTGCTGCTGCGGCGCCACCATGCGCCGCGCATAGCCAGCCAGCAAGCTCCACGCCAGCCCGGCCGCCATGCCGGCAAAGAAGCGGGCCGCCAGGGTCAGCCAGTAGTGCGAGGACAGGGCCGTGACGGTATTGAATACGAGAAAGCCAATGATGGTCAGCAGCAGCACGTTGCGGCGGCGCCAGCCGCGCGTGGCGATGGTCAGCGGTATGGCCGCCAGCAGGGAACCGAGCGCATAGGCCGTGACCATTTGTCCGGCCAGCGCGGCGCTGATGCCGAGCCCCGCGCTGATCTGCGGCAGCAGGCCGGCAGGCAAGGTTTCCGTGACGATGCAGATGAAACCCGTCATGGCCAGGGCTAATAAACCCGAAACGGGGAGGCGGTCGGCCAGCGCGGGGCTGGCTCCGTTGGTGAGTGTGGCGTGATTCAAAGCAACGATCCTTGGAAGTGTGACGAGATAGCCGGGCGCAGGAGTGCCCCTGACCGCCGTGGCGGCATATATGTATCGATCGGTATAAATATAGGCGATGGCGTGCCGCGTTGTCAATGACTTCTGTATCGAGTAGTATGTAAGTGGTAAATAAGGAGATGAGAAGGAGCGAAGGATGGCGCAAATGGGACGGCCGCGCACGTTCGACCGGCAGGCAGCCGTCGAGCAGGCCATGTTTTTATTCTGGCAGCAAGGGTATGAATCGACGTCCTTGAGCCAGCTCAAGGCGAGCCTGGGCGGCGGCATTTCCGCGCCCAGCTTTTATGCGGCGTTCGGCTCGAAGGAAGCGCTGTTCCGCGAAGCGGCGCAATGCTATCTGGACACCTTTGCGCGCGTGACGGAGTGTTTGTGGGACGACGGCCTGGCGCCGCGCGCGGCCATCGAGCAGGCCTTGCGCCAGTCGGCCCGCATGCAGTCCGAGCCGGGCCACCCGCCCGGCTGCATGGTGGCGCTTGGCTGCATGAGCGCGCCGACGGCCGAACATGCGGCCGTGGCCGCACCGCTCACCGCTTCGCGCGCGCGCACCCGCGCCGGCTTCGTGCATTGCGTCGAGCGGGGCATGGCTAGCGGCGAATTGCCCGCTGCTACGCATGCGGCGGCGCTGGCGGCCGTGTTCGACAGTTTTTTATCGGGCGTGGCTATCCAGGCCCGCGACGGCGTGAGTTACGCCGTGTTTGACGCCGCCATTACGCAGATCCTGCGCGTGTGGGATGCCAATCGCGGTGTTGAATAGCCGGCTGATTCATCAGACGCTTGCCGGGTATGATCTATTGCATTGATTGATAAATATTTCCACAGGGAAATTTTTGAAATTATAATATGGACATACTTTTAATGGAGTGTCCATGTTGTCTCAATTCAAAAAAACTGTATTGGCATCAACCTTGTTTTATATCGCTGGCGTATCGGCAACGTATGCGGCGGAAGAAAAGCAATATCTGATCTCGGCCAAGCCCGGCAAGGAAGTATGCGTCGCGGATGAGGCCAGCAAGTCGCAGGTATGCGTTGCAGGCGGTAATTTTTCGCATGATGTGTATAGCTTGAAAATCGATGGAAGCACGGTACTCAAAGGTATCGATGACCAGCTTTCCGTGGGATTGGCTGGTAATTACCAGAATCGGGCCATCGCCTTTGTTTGCGAAGCCCAGAACATATTCCCTAAAGAAACCCCGGAAGCAACGCTGGCGGAAGTGCAAAGACTGATGCCCAATTCGCCGCCGGAAAGAATCAAGACGATTGCGGGCCTGCTTGGGCCAGGTCCGATGGGAATGGAGATCGGCAGATTGTGCAAGGCCAGCAGCAATGGCCAAGCGTTCATCACCGTGCAAGTGATGTTCGACTGATCTGACTGCCAACTGCGGCGGCGCAGCCAGGCTGCGGCAGCATGGCCGGGCCTGCGCCGCACTTGCTTGTCACTTATGTCTCTGTGTTGAACATAAACTCCAGCACGTCGTCGCCATACTTGTCCGTCTCGCCCGTCGCCGTCCAGCCCAGGTAGCGGTAAAAGCCGTACGAGCGCGAGGCCGGGTCGCTGGAGCAGCCGAGGAACAGCCGCTGGTGGCCCTGGGCGCGCAGGTCCGCCATGACCCGGTCCAGCAGGGTCTTGCCGATGCCTTGCCCTTCAAATTGCGGCAGCAGGGCCAGGACGACGATTTCGCCCGTGTCGCGCGCGCCAAAGCAGTAGCCGGCCAGCTGGCCGTCGTCATGGCAGACGTGGCCGGGCAGGCTGCCCGAGCGCATCATGTCCGCCCAGGAATCGGCCGTGATGCCCACTTCCGCCAGGCGTTCTTTGGAAACGGCGTTTTCCCGCGTCTTGCCGCGCAAGGCGATGAAGGCCGGCGTGTCTTCTTCCCTGGCGGCATGGAAGGTAATGGAGGCTGGATGTGTCGTCATGTGTTTTATTTATAGTGCCGTATCAATGGCAAGTTAAGGTGGGGCAAGCTCACTCCCAGGGTTTGCGCATGATTTGTCCATGGCGCCGCCAGTCGTAGGCTTTGGTATGTTCGATGGCCTGCTGGTCGGAATTGCCGCTATCGATGATTTCGTCTTTCATCAGGATCAAGTCATTCTTTTCATTCAAGCCATATTCGCGATAACGCTCGCAATCCTGTGCGCGCCGGGCGATAGTGATTAATCCACCGGCCCGCCACGCATAGCTGTCTTCATAAAAGCATTGCGCCGCGCAGCCGCAATTGGCGATGCCGCCTTCGATTCTTTGCTCGGCGATGCTGATATCGAGATTCGGAATCGCGGATAAGTCTTTGTTGAAACTGTATTGTTTTGCCTGCGTATCCCACAGCCACACGTCGGAACAGCGGATGCGTCCCTGGCTATCCGTATAACCGGTGACCCACAGGTCGGCATGGCCGTCGAAATTCATGTCCAGCAGCAGCGCGTGCAAATTGCCCATGCCGCTGCTGCTGCAACTGCCATTGAGCCACTGCTTGCCGGTTTTCAGCCGGTAAGTCTGTTTTTCATCGTGATTGACATAGCGGATATCGGCCGCTTGCCGCACTGTTCCTGTCGCGGCTTTGTCCAGATGCAGCGTGCCGCCATAAGCGGAGGTGGAAAGCAGGGATAAAAGCAAAGCAATCAGTTTCATGGAGATATACTTGAACTGGCACTGTTCTGATGCCGGGATTAAATCGTGCAGTCAATGATCATAACGCAGGATCCGGGCAATGCGCCACACCGTTCCCCTATCGTGCATTCTGTGCGGAACAGTGCTGTGTACAATGCCAGAAATCCCCCAGTTAAGGAATCTTTATGACCGTTTCCACCGCATCCTTGAATGAAGCGGGCATACTCGCTTATAACGATGGCCATTATGCCGAGGCATTCCGGCAATTCGACGCCGCCGCCGCGGCCGGCGATCCCGCGGGACAGCATTTATTGGCCAGCCTGTATTACCAGGGCCATGGCGTCGAACAGGACGTGCCGAAAGCGGTGGAACTGTTCACGGCGGCCGCGCAGGCGGGCTTTCCGCCGTCGCTGGCCAATTTGGCCCTGATGTATGCGAGCGGCGATGGCGTCACGCAAGACATGGCGCAATCGCTGGCGTACGGGCGCCAGGCGGCCGAGGCGGGCGATGGCCAGTCGCAATTCAACCTGGCGCAGGCTTACCGCAAGGGTGTTGATGTAACGCAAGACTACGCCGAGGCGGCGTTCTGGTACAAGCAGGCGGCCGAGGCCGGCTCCCTGTCGGCGCAGAATGAATACGGCTTGCTGTACGCGCAAGGGCAGGGCGTGGAGCTCGATTATGTGCAGGCGTATGCGTGGATCGCCATGCCGGCCGAGGCGGGCAGCGCGCAATCGATCAAGAACCGCGACCAGCTGCTGGAAATTCTCACGCCGTCACAGCAGCAGGCGGCGCGCCTGCTGGCGGCCGAATACGCGGCGCAGTACGGCACCGATCCGCATTAATTCCTATTGTGGCCACAGCATTATTCTACTTCCCGTCAGTTCATTTATTATTCAATAAATATTTCCGCTGAGAAATTTTTACATTTACAATATAGCGATGGCGTGCCCGGCATGGGCAGGCCGGCAAGGCGAAGTCGCGCATGCGGGCCGATCACTATATAAAAGATGGATAATATGACTGTGCTGAAAGAGGGCGGTGGTTTCCGGTTCTCGATATTGATGCTGCTGCTGCTTCCCTATGTTCTGCTGTATTGCGCGGCGGGCAAGGAAGACCGGCTGCCATTGGCCGCGCTTACGGCGGCCGCGACCTGCCTGCTGTCGCTGGCGGCACATTTGTACCGCAATCGTATCGCCATCCTGGAAGGCATTGCGGGATCGTTGCTGCTGATCGGGATATTGATGCTGTGCGCCTTCATTCCCGTCGTCGGCTGGATCGCCGATGTCCTGTTGATACTGTATGCCTTGGCCAGCGTCCTGGCGGCATTGCAGGTATTGCTGCCGATCGCTTTCAAGGCAGCCTTGATACTTGTCGTGTTTATCGCCGCGCTGGCGCCGGAAATCCACCATCCCCTGTTTAGCCCGCTCGCGTATGGCGTGTTCTGTCTTTTCCTGACGGCGTGGCTGTCACGCAAAAGCGATCCGTTCAGCGAATTGCTGCTGTTATTCGCCTCGCTGCCCCTGCTGGCCATCGTGATCGCATCGCTGGGCAAAATGTTCAGATCGGGTTTTTCGGTGACAAGGAATGTGAAAGTCGGCCAGCATGTGAGCGGCTATACCACGCAAGCGGGCGTGAATGTGGCCGACTACACGCGCATGGTGACAAAGAGCGTGACCACCGCCACGACATCCGTGAATGCCACGGCGGTGGCCGTCAATACGGCGGCAGGCAAAGCGGCCGAACGGACGGACGCGGAATAGCGCCCGCGTCCGGGCTACGCGCCGCTCATTTGCTGCGCGGCGTCTCGGGTTTGCTCAGCACGCCCGCCGCGTCGAGTTCATAGCTGTCGAAATCGCGCGCCAGGAACAGTTCGCCCGAGTAATGCAGCCGGGCTTCCGCTTCCAGCTCGGCCATGCCTTCCGCATTGTGATAGCGGGCGCTGAAGTGGGTGAGGATCAAATGCGGCAGGCGGACGGATTCGGCGAATTGCGCCACGCGCTGCACGGAGCTGTGCGTGGGGCCGGGCCCCACCTTTTGCAGCATGGCTTCCGTGTAGGTGGCTTCATGCACGAGCAGCTGCGCGTCCGTGCAGGCATCCGTCAGCAACGCCGGCGTGTCGTTGTCGCCGCCGATGACCACGGCGGCGCGTTGCGTTTCCGTCTGGCGGAAAGCGGCGGCGCGCAAGACCGTGCCGTCGTCGAGCAGCGCATCCTGGCCCGCCTGCAATAAGCCCCAGGCGGGGCCGGGCGGCACGCCCGCCGCCTGCAGTGCCGCCTTGTCCAGCTTCCATCTGCTCGTTTCCAGCGCGAAACGATAACCGACGCTCGGCGCGCGGTGCGACAGCGCATGGCGCGAGACGGTCAAGCCCGCTTCCTGGTGGACTACTTGCGCGCTGTCCACGTCGATGTGGATCAGCGGATACGTCAGGAACAGTTCCGTGTGCAGCAGGGTCGCGTCGATCCACGCCTTGATGGCGGCCGGGGCGATCAGCAGCAGGGGCTTCTTGCGCCCCGTCATCGAAGCGCTGGCCAGCAGGCCCGGCAGGCCATAGCTGTGGTCGCCATGCACGTGGCTGATGCAGATGCCCACCAGGTCGTGCACGGACAGGGGCAGGCGCTGCAGCCGGTGCTGCGTCGCTTCGCCGCAATCGATCATCCACCAGTCGCGGTTGTGCGTCGTTTGCAGGGCCAGCGACGTGACGTTGCGGTGGCGCGTGGGCACGCCGGATGACGTGCCGAGAAAAGTCAGTTTGAACATGCCCGCATTATGCGGCAAGGCTTGCCCGTTTGCCAATGCTGCTGGCTTCATCCTGCCGGCGGCACGGCGTCGGCCGTGTAGTCGACAAAGCCGTCGCGGCGGCAAAAGCTGGCCAGCTGCATGCCGGCCTGGCGCGCGATGCGGATGGCCAGCGAGGTGGGCGCCGAGATGGTGGCGACGAGGCCGATATGCATGCGCGCCGACTTGCGCACCAGTTCATAGCTGGCGCGGCTCGACAGGAAGACGAAGCCGTCGTGCATGGCGATGCGGTGCAGCGCCAGGTAGCCGATCAGTTTATCGAGGCCGTTATGCCGGCCCACGTTCTCGAACACTTTTACCACCGCGCCCTCGGCCGTGCACCAGGCGGCCGCGTGCACGCCGCCCGTCTTGTGCATCAGCTCCTGCCAGGGCAGCAGTTCGCGCGCGGCGCGTCCGAGGATGGCGCTGCTGGCGACCAGCGGCGGCAGCGGCCGCGTGATCTTTTCCGGCACCAGGTCCAGCAGGGCCAGGCTTTCGATGCCGCACACGCCGCAGCCCGTGCGCCCCGTCAGCGCGCGGCGGCGGGCCTTGAGCTTGATCAAATCCGGCTGCGCGATGGTCAGCCGCACTTCCGCGCTGTCCGCGCCGCAGCACACGTCGAGGTCGTAGATGTCGCGCACGCTGCCGACGATGCCTTCGGTCAGGGTAAAGCCGACGGCGAATTCCTCGAGGTCGCGCGGCGTGGCCATCATCACGGCGTGGGCGATGCCGTTGTAGACGAGGGCCACGGGATACTCCTCGGCCACCATGTCGCGGCCCGCCGTGGCCACGCTCGCCTGGTGGCGCACCATGGGAACGTCCAGGTAGCCGTCGCGTTCGATGGTCGTCGTGTCAAAGTCCATGCTGTTCTCCGGTTAATCGATCTGATAGCGGGGGCAGGGCCGTATCGAGGGCGGCAGCGGCTCGCCGTTCAATTCCAGCAGCGAGCGTTCCGTTTCCCGCGTCATGGCGTTCAGGGCCAGGCAGCTGGGGGCCAGGCCGAACGGTTCGGCGATCTGCTGCGCGATGGCTTCCAGCGCGAACAGGGGGTAGGCAACGAAGACGGAAATGAGGGGCGTGGCCACGCCGATGGCGTCCACCAGGCCCAGCGGCAGCAAGAAGCAGTACATATAGACGGTGCGGTGCACCAGCACGCCGTACGGATACGGAATCGGCGTGTTCTTGATGCGCTCGCAGCCTGCCACCGTGGCGGCCAGGTCGTTGAGCTGGGTGTCGAGCATCCACAGCAGCTGCGTCTGGCCCGGCTGGCGCTGCACGGCCTCGTGCAGCATGGCCCGGACCGAATGGAGCACGGCGACGGGCTTGAAGTTAATGCCCTGCAAGCGCTGCACGTCGCCGGCCGGCAGGTAGCGCGCCAGGTCTTCCAGCGGGTCCGTCTGGCGCAGCTGGTGCTTGAGCGCGTAGACGAAGGCGATCAGGCGGCGCAGCAGCAACTGGTGGTCCAGGCCGCTTGTTTCCTGCGGCAAATACGTGAGCGCCTGCGAAGCGAGGGCCCGCGCGGCGATCAGCAATTGCCCCCAGATATGCCGCGCCTCGACGAAGCGCGCATAGCTGGCGTTGTTGCGAAAGCCGAGGAAGATCGCCAGGCTGATGCCGACCATGGGAAACGGCGCCGTATCGAGCGGAATTTTGACGCCGAAGATGCGGCCGTCCGTCAGCAAGGCCAGCGAACTGACGACCAGCATCAGCAGCAGTTGCGGGATGATGGCTTGCAGCACCGAGCCGTTCCAGACGAACAGCATGCGGAACCAGTTGGTGGTAGGCCGAATGATCATGATCTGATGCCGATCAATGATTGCGGGGCACGACTTTGCCCTCGAAGACGTAGTATTGGAACAGGTTGTAGCCGACCATGATCGGCAGCATGGAACCCATGCCGATCAGCATGAAGATCAGGGTCGGCTCGTCTGATGCGGCCGCCGCGATGCTCAGCTTGCCCGGCACCAGGTCGGGGAAGAAGCTGATGGCCAGGCCCGCGAACGAGGCCAGGAACAGCACGATGGCGCCGCGGAACGGTCCGCGCACGCCGTTCACATGCACGGCCCACAGGATGTAGATAAAAGCGCTGGCGGCGACGGCGGCCAGGGCCAGCAGCACGCCGAACACGCCCGGCTGCGCCCAGCGGTCGTGGCCGATGGCGCTGAAGACCATGGTGCCGGCCGACAGCACGATGGCGGCCGCGACCGTCGCCAGCACGCTGGTGGTCGCGTAGCGGCGCGCAGCCGCTTCCAGCCTGCCGCCCGTCTTCTTGATCAGGTAAGTGCTGCCCAGCAGGCAGTACCCGGCCACCACGCCCAGCGCCGTGCAGGCCGTGAAAACCGCACTCAGCGGGCCCGGCTGCAAGCCCGTGATGACCTTGCCCAGCACCACGCCCTGCGCCACGGCGGCCAGCAGGCTGCCCGCGCCGAAGACCAGGTCCCACAGGCGCTTGTTGCCGGCGGCATGGCGGAACTCGATCGAGGCGCCGCGCATGATCAGGCTGGCAATCAGCAGCATGATGGGGATGTACAGCCCTTCCAGCAGGGTGGCGTAGGCGCCGGGAAACGCGCCGAACAGGGCGCCGCCCACCACCACCAGCCAGGTTTCATTGGCGTCCCACACGTGGGCGATCGACTGGAAGATCAGGTTGCGTTCCTGCTCGCGGCGCGTGAACAGGCTGAGGATGCCCACGCCCAGGTCGAAGCCGTCCGTGACCACGTAAAACACCAGCATCAGGCCGATCAAGCCGAACCAGGCGTTGCCCAGCATGGCGTGCGAATTGATATCCATTACTTACTCCTTGATTGATGGGGGCGCATCTCAATACCCCGCGGCATGGGCGGTGTCCGGCAGCGGCAGCGCCACGTCCGGGCCTTGCTGCAGCCATTTCCTGGCAAACACAAAGAAGGTGACAAACAGCACGATGTAAAACACATAGAACATCAGCATGCTGCCGGCCACGGCATGGGCCGCCACGTCGGAGACGGCGTCGCGCGTGCGCAGCAAGCCGTACACGACCCATGGCTGGCGTCCCACTTCGCGCACGATCCAGCCGCACTCGACGGCGATGTAGGGCAGCGGTATCGTCAGCACCCAGGCCAGCAGCAGCTTGCGCTGGCGCAAAAACGCGTCCACCCGTGCGCCCGCCTTGCGCCAGGCCACGAAGGTCCAGAACGCCAGCAGCACGAACCACATGCCGATGCCGGCCATGGCGCGAAACGCGTAGTACAGCAGCGGCAGCATGGGCGGCTGGTCTGCGCGGGCGATGTCGGCCAGGCCCGTGATCTTGCCAGTGGCGCTATGCGTGGCGATCACGCTGAGCATGCCGGGCACTTCGAGCGACCAGTCGTTCTTCTGCTCCGCCTGGTTGGGCCAGGCCAGCAGGGACCAGGCGGCCCCTTCGCCATCGCGGTTCGTGTGCCAGTGGCCTTCGATGGCCGCGCCCTTGGCGGGCTGGGTCTTGAAGACGTCGACGCCGCTCGAGTCGCCCAGCCACACTTGCAACGGTGCGATGACCAGCAGCAGCATCAGCGCCAGCTTGAACGAGCGGGCGAAGAAGGCCGGTTCGCGGCGCTTGAACATATACCAGGCGGAAATGCCCGCGATGACGATCAAGCCCGTTTCCACGGCGGCCACCCACATATGGCCCACGGCCCAGGCCATGTCGGGATTGAAGATGGCGGCCACGTAATCGGTGACGATGATCTTGCCGTCAAGCACGCGCACGCCGGCCGGCGTCTGCATCCAGGAATTGGCGACCATGATCCAGAACGAGGAAATGCTCGACCCCAGCGCCACCATGCCGGTGGCAAACAGGTGCACGCCCTTCGGTACGCGGCCCCAGCCGAACATCATGACGCCGATGAAGCCCGCTTCCAGCATGAAGGCCATGGCGCCCTCGAAACCGAGGATGTTGCCGATGAACTGGCCGGAATGGTGGGAAAACGGCGCCCAGTTGGTGCCGAACTGGAATTCCAGGGGAATGCCGCTGACGACGCCGACGGCAAAGTTGAGCACCAGCAGCTTGCTCCAGAAGCGCGCGTGGCGGTAGTAGACGGGGTCGCTGGTGCGCAGCCACAGCGCCTCGACGACGAACAGGAACAGCGACAGGCTGATCGTCAAGATGGGCCACAGGATGTGGAAGATGGCCGTCATCGCAAATTGCGCGCGCGACAGGTCCAGGGTATCGAAACCGAACATGGGGTGCTCCTGATCAGCCGAGGGCGGCCGAAGGCGCCAGCAGCACGGGGATGGATTTGAAGGTCGGCGTGCGCGAACCGTGGCCCACGCTGTCGAGCGGCACCAGCGGATTGGTTTCCGGGTAGTAGGCGCCGATGCAGCCGCGCGGAATGTCGTACTCGACCAGCAGGAAGCGGTCGGCGCGGCGTGCTATGCCGTCATGCCACACGCCGATCAGGTCGACCCAGTCGCCGGCCGCAAAGCCCAGCATGGCCAGGTCGTCCTTGTTGATGAAAACGACCCTGCGCTGGCCGAACACGCCGCGGTAGCGGTCATCCATGGCGTAGATCGTCGTGTTGTACTGGTCGTGCGAACGCGTGGTCATCAGCACCATCAGGCGTTCGCCATATTGCTGGCGAGCGCGGTGGATCGGCGTATCGAGCTCGACGGCGTTGACGAGGAATTGCGCCTTGCCGCTTGCCGTCTTCCACACGCGTTCGCGCGAGGCGATTTCCAGGTGGAAGCCGCCCGGTTTGGCCACGCGCAAGTTGTAGTCGAAAAAATCGTCGAATACTTGCTCGATGGAATCGCGGATCAGCGCATAGTTGCCGGCATAGCGCAGCCAGTCGATCTTCTCGCTGCCCAGGGTCGCCTGCGCCATGCCGGCCACGATGGCGATTTCCGAGCGCAGATCGGGCGAGGCGGGCTGGTTCATGCCGAACGAGATGTGCACCATGCTCATCGAGTCTTCCACCGTCACGCCTTGCGCCACGCCTTGCTGCACGTCGATTTCCGTGCGGCCCAGGGTCGGCAGGATCAGCGCATCCTTGCCGTGCACCAGATGGCTGCGGTTGAGCTTGGTGGCGATGTGGACCGTCAGGTCGCACGACCGGAGCGCGTCCCAGGTGCGCGGCGTGTCCGGCGTGGCCATCGAGAAATTGCCGCCCAGGGCGACGAACACTTTGACCTTTTTCTCCAGCATGGCTTCGATGGTGCCGACGGCGTCGTAGCCGTGGTGGCGCGGCGGTTCAAAACCGAAGACCAGGCCCAGGCGGTCGAGGAATTCCTTGCTCGGCTGTTCCTCGATGCCCATGGTGCGGTCGCCCTGCACGTTCGAGTGGCCGCGCACGGGGCACAGGCCCGCGCCGCGCTTGCCGATATTGCCGCGCATCATCATCAAGTTCGACAGGATCTGCACGGTGGCCAGCGAATTCTTGTGCTGCGTCACGCCCATGCCCCAGGTGGCGATGACGGCCTTGCCTTTGATATAGATCTGCGTCAATTCCTCGATCTTGTCGCGCGCCACGCCCGATTCGGCCAGCAGCAAGTCCCAGCTTTCCGCGCGCAGGTCGGCGGCGAAGGCGTCGAAGCCGCGCGTGTGCTCGGCGATGAAGGCGCAGTCGAGCACGCGCTCCTGGCCGTGGGCGATGGCTTCGTCATCGAGCTCGACGACGCGCTTGGCCATGGCCTTGATCAGCGCAAAGTCGCCGCCCAGTGTCGGGCAGATGAACAGCGAACAGATGTTCGTGCTGCCGCCCGTCAGCATTTCCAGCGGATGCTGCGGGCTGGTGAAACGCTCCAGGCCCCGTTCGTGCAGCGGGTTGATGGAGACGATGGTGGCGCCGCGGCGCGACGCTTCGCGCAATTCGCCCAGCATGCGCGGGTGGTTGGTGGCCGGGTTCTGGCCGAACAGCAGCAGGGTGTCCGCATGCTCGAAATCGTCCAGCAGCACCGTGCCCTTGCCGATGCCGACCGTTTCCGGCAAGCCGCGGCTCGTCGCTTCGTGGCACAGGTTGGAGCAGTCGGGGAAATTATTCGTGCCGTAGGCGCGCACGAACAGCTGATACAAAAAGGCCGCTTCGTTGCTGGCGCGGCCAGACGTGTAGAAGGCGGCCTGGTCCGGGTCGTCCAGCGCGTGCAGGTGGCGCGCCACCAGGGCATACGCATCGTCCCAGGCAATGGCCCGGTATTTGTCGCTGGCCGCGTCGTACACCATGGGATCCGTCAAGCGGCCATGTTGTTCCAGATCATAGTCCGACTGCGCCATCAGCTCGGTGACCGTGTGTTCCTGGAAAAACTCGGGGCGCACGCGCTTGCTCGTCGATTCGGCGGCCACGGCCTTGACGCCGTTTTCGCAGAATTCAAACGTGGACGCGTGTTCGCGGTCTGGCCAGGCGCAGCCGGGGCAGTCGAAGCCGTCGGGCTGGTTTTGCTCGAACAGCGAACGGTAGTTGCCTGCGCTGACTTTTTCCTTGAACAGGTTGATGGCCACGTATTTGAGTGCTCCCCAGCCGGCCGCGGCATGGGTGTAGGGCGCGATGCGCGCGTCGGACTTTGGCTTGCTCATGATGACTCTCCTGATGATATGCGATGGGACAATCACATGGTAGGGGCGGCGGGCCGCCCCGTAGGCGCACAGTTCCGGACAAAAAAACAGAGTACAGATGGGGCGCGGGCGATTTGCGTCGCGCCGGCAAGGTCCCTGATTTATGATGCAAACGAGGGCAGTGCAGCGTGCATGCCGGATCGTGAACGGGGTAGAACATGGAGCAAGAAGACGGAATCGACGCGGCGCTGATAGCGTTGCTGGCGCTGCTGTGGCAGGCGCGCCAGGAAGCGCCCGGGAAACCGTGGTCGCTGGCCAAGCTGGCCAAGCGGGCAGGGGTACAGATGAGCACTTTGTTGCGCCAGCTCAATGCGCTGTCCAGCGCGGGACTGGTGACACTCGCCACGGCGGAGAGCGGCGGCGGCAGCGCATCCTTGAGCGCGGCGGGCGCCGAGCTGTGCGCCAGCGTCTTTGCTGCACCGTCAGCGGATTAGATCGCGTCTGTACTCTATCGCCCGGCGCCGGACTGTACCTCCTGGCCTGCCCCCATTCGCCCTATGCTACGTCCTGACGTATGCCTATCGAGGGGAAGCACCATGAACACCATCCTGTATCCGCAGCCGGCGCTCCGGCAGCCAGACCATATTGAACCGTGCGTGGACATGCTGGGCCGCCCCCTGACGGACTTGCGCATTTCCGTCATCGACCAGTGCAACTTCCGCTGCACGTATTGCATGCCGGCCGAACTGTACCCCGGCGATTACCCGTTCCTGCCTTCGAGCGAGCGCTTGTCTTTCGAGCAGATCGAAACGATGGCGCGCGCCTTCGTGCGCCTGGGCGTCGATAAAATCCGCATCACGGGCGGCGAGCCGCTGCTGCGCAAGAACCTGGAACAGCTGATCGAGCGCCTGGCGCGGCTCGCCACGCCGGACGGGCGCGCCGTGAGCATCGCGCTGACGACGAATGGCAGCTTGCTGGCGGCCAAGGCGCGCTCGCTGAAGGAGGCTGGCCTGGAGCGGGTCACGGTCAGCCTCGACAGCCTGGACAACGGCATTTTCCAGCGCATGAACGGCGTCGATTTTCCTGTCGAGAAAGTGCTGCACGGCATAGCGGTGGCGCAAGCCGTGGGTTTGCACCCCGTGAAGGTCAACATGGTCGTGCAGAAAGGCGTCAACGACAGCCAGATCGTGCCGCTGGCGCGCCATTTCCGCCACACGGGCGTGATCCTGCGCCTGATCGAATTCATGGACGTGGGCGGCATCGGCGCCTGGTCGCGCACGCATGTCGTCCCGTCGGATGAAGCGCGCGCGCTGATCGCGGCAGCATTTCCCCTTGTGGCGCTGGGCGAAGGCAAGCCGATCTCGCACGAGACGGCCAGCCGCTACAGTTATCTCGACGGCGGCGGCGAAGTGGGCTTCATTTCCAGCGTGTCGCAGCCGTTCTGCGGCGACTGCAGCCGCGTGCGCGTCTCGTCGGACGGCAAGCTGTTTACCTGCCTGTTCGCCCAGGACGGCCTGGCCCTGCGGCCCCACCTTGATCCTGCGCAAGGCCCGGGCGGGCTGGAAGCGCTGTTGCGCCGGCACTGGCAGCGCCGTGGCGACCGCTACTCGGAAGTGCGCGGCGCACTGGCCCAGGCCGGCGGCGGCCAGCGCAAGCAGTATCGCACCGTGCGCATGTCGCTGGTGGGCGGATGATGGGTTTATAAAAACTCGGTGATCAGTTTACCGAGCAGAATAATGGCCTGTTCCACGCCCGCGTTCCACGGATAGCTGTAGTTGAGGCGGATGCAATGCCTGTAGGCCTGGCTGACGGAAAACATGCGTCCCGGTCCCACGGTGATCTTGCATTCCAGCGCGCGCCGGTACAGCTGCATGGCGTCGACCTTGCCCGGCAACTCCACCCACAGCACATAGCCGCCCTGCGGTTGCGAGACTTTGGTGCCGGCAGGAAAGAAGCGCTGCACGGCGGCGGCCATGATGCGCGCCTGCTGGGCATAGGCCTTGCGGATGCGGCGCAGATGCTGTTCGTAGCCGTCGTTCTGCAGGTATTCGGCGATGGCCAGCTGCGGGAACGAGGAGGTGGTGAGCGTGTTGAGGAATTTGAGTTCCTCCACCTTGCCGCGGTAGCGTCCGGCCAGGGCCCAGCCCACGCGCTGCGCGGCGCTGAGGCTCTTGGAAAACGAGGAACAGTGCAGCACCAGGCCCTTGCGGTCGAACGATTTGAGCGAGGACGGGTGGGCGTCGCCGTAATACAGTTCGTTGTAGACGCCGTTTTCGATGGCGGGCACGTCGTGCTGCTCCAGCAGCTGGACCAGGGCCCGCTTGCGCTGGTCCGACATCTGGAAACCCAGCGGATTCTGGAAGTTCGGCATCACCATGACGGCGGCGATCGCTTGCCGGGCCATGATGTCGGCCAGCGCTTCGATGCAGATGCCGTCATACGGATCGGTGGACACCTCCACCACCTTCATGCCCAGCCGCTCGACGGCCAGCAGCATGGCGTAGAAGGTGGGCGATTCGACGGCGATGGTGTCGCCCGGCCTGGCCACGGCTTGCAGGCACAGGTTGATCGCTTCCGTGGCGCCCACGGTGACGATGATTTCGTCGGGATCGACGGCCAGGCCGTTTTCCAGGTAGCGGCGGGCGATTTCGCGTATCAGTTGCGGGTTGCCCGGCGGCAGGTCGTCCGTCACGCTCCAGTCGCGGTTGCGGCGCGCCACGGCGCTCGCGTACTGGTTGATGCGTTCCCACGGGAACAGCGAAGGATCGGGGTAGGGCGAGCCCAGCGGTATCGCCTCGTGCAAGCCGATCGAGCGCAGCGTCGACAGCACCAGGCGGCTCACGTGCACTTCGGCCGGCACGGTGCTCGGCTGCGAGGCCTGCATGCACAGGCCGGCAGCTTCGCCGTCGCCGGCGCGGGGCCGCACGAAGTAGCCGGACTGGGGCCGGCTTTCGATCACGCCCATGCTTTCCAGCTTGACGTAGGCGCGCAGCACCGTGGTGATGCTCAGCTTGTGCTGCTGGCTGGTCTGGCGCACCGAGGGGATGCGTTCGCCGGGCAAGAGCACGCCTTGGGCGACCAGTTGCTCGATGTCGCCGACGAGCTTTTCATACAGTTTCATGCGATGTTGTCCAGTGGTTCAGATCTTGCTCTACGTCATTGCATTATCGTTTAATTCATGCGGGCGCGCCCCTGGTTTGTTGCAATTTATCACTATTGGTATGGAAAGTGGTGCTTTGAATAAGCTTGCATGCCTTTGTTGTTGAAATGAAAGAGCCATTCGGGCAGAGCTGGTTTAAGATCACGGTGAAGACGCAAGAGCAAAGACGCGACGGCTATTGCGCAGCGCATGCGGGCCGCCAGCAGTTCGGCCGCGACATCGCGGTGACCATGGGCATGCTGCGGCAAATGTCTGGCGTGGGCGAGGACGGCGTTGCCAGTACGCACAGGCCGCCCGATTTTTCCACGGCGCTGTCGTCGGCGATCTGTTTCCTGCCCAGTCTCGACGCCTTGCAGAAAATGGACATTTCGCCTGCGGACCCTGGCCAGGCCCGCTTGCCCGTACAATTGCCCCTTATTTACTTTCTTACCAGGAGTCTTCCGATGCGTATCCCTACCAAACCACTGTTTTCCGCCCTGATCCTCGGCAGCGCCGTCCTGTGCGCCTCCGCTTCGGCCGTCGGCCTGGGTTTCCTGGCCGATACGCCGATGGCTTACCTGAACAAGAATGACAAGCCCGTCTTCGTGAAAGCCGTCACTGACGTCCTGAACGAGAAAAAGGATGGCGAAACGGTGCAATGGAGCAATGAAGGCTTGCGCAATTCCGTGCGCATCGCCGCCGAGATCACGGCCAGCGACACGCAAAAGACGGACGCGCAAACGTGCCGCAAGGTGCAGGTAGGCTTGAGCGCCAAGGGCCAGGAACAGACCCTGAAGCTGAAAGTGTGCCAGGCCGGCACTGCCGCCTGGAAAGTGGCGAAGAGCTGATCGCCCGTGCCTTTCCTTGCCGGTCCTGCGCCGGCAAGGCGACGACTTTCTCATAGCTAAGTCTGGCAGCGGTTAGAATCACGCTTTACCCTCACTTTTGTCACCTGCATGCAGCAAAGCCGCCTTCTGTTTTTCCGCCTGGCCAGTCAGTTTCGCCGCTACGGCGCCATCGTTGCCGCCACCTTGCTGGCCGTGGGCGTCGCGTCCGCCACCGATGTATTGCTGATCCGCCAGTTGCAAAACGTCGTCGACGCCATGCGCACGACGGCTAGCACGCAGGTCGCGCCCGTATCCGGCGTGATGGGCATGCTGCAGGGCTGGGTCGACCGTTTTCTGCCGGCGCAGGCGGGGCAGGTGGATATCTGGGTGATCCCCGCCACCATCCTGGGCCTGGCCGTGCTGCGCATGGTGTCCAGTTTTGCCGGCGACTACGGTTCCGTCTGGCTATCGAGCCGCGTGCAGGCCGATTTGCGCGAAAAGATGTTCGCCACCATCATGCGCCTGCCCAGCCGTTTTTTCGACACCACCACCACCAGCCTGACGCAGTCGCGCGTGGCCTTCGACGCCAGCCAGGTGTCGCAGGCGGGCTTGAACGTGCTCAATGTGATGGTGCGCGATTCCGTCGCCACCATCGGCTACCTGATTTTATTGTTCAGCATCGACGTGAAACTGGCCGTGTTCTGCATGGCGTCGATGCCCATCGTGGCCGTCGTCGTGACCCTGGCGGGGCGCCGCATGCGCCACCTGAGCAAGAGTTCGCAGCAAGCCGTGGGCGAACTCACTTCCGTGCTCGACGAAAGCATAGGCGGCCAGCGCGTGGTGAAAATCTTCGGCGGCCAGGATTACGAGCAGGCGCGCTTCGTCGACGTCGTCAAGCGCAACCGCCAACTGGCCGTCAAGCATGCTGCCACCTCGGCCATGAATTCCGGCTTCATCATGATGCTCGTCGGCATTACCCTGTCGTCCGTGATCTACTTCGCCATGCTGCGCGCGCAAAGCGGCGCCATCACGCCGGGCGCTTTTGTTGCCTTCATGGGCGCGCTGATGGCGATGCAGTCGCCGATCAAGAATTTGACGAAAATCAATGAGCCGCTGCAGCGGGGCCTGGCGGCGGCCGAGTCCGTCTTCGGCCTGATCGACACGCCGCTGGAGCCGGACCCGGGCAGCATCGCCCCGGCGGCCGTGCAGGGCAATCTGTCCCTGCAGAACGTGCACTTCCGCTACAACAGCGACGATCCCGATGCGCCCACGGCCTTGAGCGATATCACGCTCGACATCCGCGCCGGCGAAACGGTGGCCCTGGTGGGCGGCTCGGGCGGCGGCAAGACGACCTTGCTGGGCCTGCTGCCGCGCTTCTATGACGTCAGCGGCGGCCGGATTTTGCTCGACGGCGTAGACTTGCGCGACTACGCGCTGCTGGCCCTGCGGCGCCAGTTCGCCCTCGTCAGCCAGGATGTGATTTTGTTCAACGACACGATGGCGGCCAATATCGCCTACGGCGACCCGGCCCCGGACCAGGACAGAATCGAAGCGTCGGCGCGCGCCGCCTACGCCCACGACTTCATCATGCAGTTGCCGCAAGGCTACGAAACCCAGGCGGGCCAGAACGGTTCGCGCCTGTCGGGCGGGCAACGCCAGCGCCTGGCCATCGCGCGCGCCCTGTACAAGGATGCGCCGATCCTGCTGCTGGACGAAGCGACCAGCGCGCTGGACACGGAATCGGAGCGTTCCGTGCAGGCGGCGCTGGAAGTGCTGATGCGCAACCGCACCACCATCGTCATCGCCCACAGGCTGTCCACCATCGAAAGCGCCGACCGCATCGTCGTCATGCAGGGCGGCCGCCTGGTCGAGTCGGGCAGCCATGCCGACCTGCTGCGGCAGGGCGGCGCGTATGCGCGGTTGCATGCGAGCCAGTTGTCGCCCGTCAAGGATGGCGCGGCCTAGACCCTTAGAACACGTGAATTTCCTGTAATACCAGCCTGGCGCCCTCCACGCGAAAGGTGGCAGTCAGATCCGACCAAACGCCGTTCAGGGGCAGGGAATGGCGCGCTTCGGCGATCACCATGCCGCCATCCTGGCCGTCCGGGCGTTCGACGCAGCGCTCGTGCGGCGTGCCGCTGGCCAGCGCCGCCGGGGTGACCCGGTAGACCCGGCCATCCGCATACGGCTGCGGCGAACCATAGCCTTCGATCACAGCGCGCAGCAGCGCCGGCGTCCAGCCGTAATACGCGTCGTGCGCCGTGCGCGCATGGGCGCACGCGTAATCGCCGCGCGCGAGGTCGGCGATCCAGGCATCGATGATGTCCAGTATCTGGGTGTCGCTCGGGGCGGCTGGCAAGTGCATGGCTTTCTTTCGTGACGGGGGAAAACGTTGCTTTCCATTATGATGGCAGCCGCACAATATCATTGCAACGGAACACAATGCACACACCACAGACGACGCGCGCGGCACTGGCCGCACTGTTGGGCATGGCCCTGGCCTTGCCGCTGGCGGCACAGGAACAGCCGGCGGCGCAGTCGCCAGCGCCAACGCCAACCTTGCAGGAGGAAGACCACACCATGTATCTGGATGAAAATTTCATGCCCAGCAATCAGCGCCGCGCCGCGTATGCGCTGCGCACGCCGCCCGTGCGCGACGAGGCGCTGGGCGCCTGGCATGTGCGGCTCGAATTTCCCGACACGCCGGGCGTGCTGGCCTTTGAAACCTATGCCACGGACCTGGATTTGAGCCAGATCAAGTTCGTGCGTTTTCGCAAGTATTACTACGAAAATGGCCAGTTGCTGCGCGAAACCTACTTCAATGCCCAGGGCGAGGAGCTGCTGGGCGGCTGCGTGTACTTCGAGAATGGCCAGATCCAGCAGAAGGTGACGGCGCTGCCGAACGGGCGCGACAGCATCTCGGAAACGTATCACAAGAACGGCCAGCTGATGAGCCGCACGCTGTATCACGGCGACGAGATGGCCGATGGCGAGCACGTGTCGTATGGCGCGAATGGCGCCGTCAGCAACCGCTCGTACCGGCGCAATGGCCAGATGGATGGCCTGGAGGAATCGTTTTATGCCGATGGCAAGCTGTTCCGAAGGGGACGGCACGTCGATGGCAAGCGCGAGGGCGAGTTTGTCATGTATGCCGAGGACGGCAGCGTGCTGGCCCGGACCGTGTGGGTGCACGGCCAGCCCGACGGCTGGTCGTTTGAAAGCCATGGCAATGGCGTCGTGTCGAACAGGACGCTGTACCGGAAAGGTGCCGTGCTCAGCTTGCAAACGTGGGGCCCGAATGGCCGGCCCATTTTTGCGTGGCAGAAAGACGAGCAGGGGCGCGACCACGGCGACACGACGGACTGGCATGCCAACGGCGTGCGCGCCAGCGTGACGCCGTTTGTCGAGGGCCGGCGCCACGGCTTGCTGCAGACCTGGTACAGCGACGGCAGCCTGCGGCAGATCGTGCCTTACGAACACGGCAAGAAGCACGGCGTCGAGCGCCAATGGGACAAGACGGGCAAGCTGGTGCTGGAGCAGGCCTGGCACGATGGCCAGCCGGTGGCGGCGCAGTAGGGGGCCGCATGCCATATCGACTGACCATACGGACCCTGCGCCTGGCGCTGCTGGCGGCGCTCCTGACGGTGCTGCCGCTGGCGGCGCAGGCGCAAGCGCCGGCTGGCGGCACATCGTTCTATGACAGCGGCCGGCTCAAGCAAAAAGTGACCCTGCTGCCGAACGGGCGCGACCGCATTGCCGAGACCTACCATGAGAATGGCCAGCTGATGAACCGCATCCGCTACCACGGCCAGCAGATGGCCGATGGCGAGTATGTGTCGTATGGCCCGAATGGCAAGGTGAGCAGCCGCGCCTTCCTGAAGGGCGGCAGGATGCATGGGCTGCAGCAATTGTTTTACGCCGACGGCAAGCTGTTCCAGCGCAGTCATTTCATCCATGACCAGCAGGATGGCGAGGCCGTCACCCTGGCGCCCGATGGCAAGGTACTCGCCAGCATGATGTGGCGCAATGGCGAGCCCGACGGCTGGTCGTTTGAAAGCCATGACAATGGTCAATTGGCGCAGAAGGCGCTGTACCGCAAGGGCAAGCTGCTGCGCATGCAGAAGTGGGGCGCCAACGGCCAGCCGGCCATTGCCTGGCAACAGGATGCGCAGGGGCGCGAGCAGGGCGACCTGACGCAGTGGCATGACGACGGCGTGCGCGCCCAGGTCACGCCCATGCGCGACGGCCAGCGTCACGGCTTGCTGCAAAGCTGGTACGCCGACGGCAGCCTGCAGCAGCTCGTGCCGTATGTGCACGGCAAGAAGCACGGCGTCGAGCGCCAGTGGGACCCGTCCGGCAAGCTGGTGCTGGAACAGGCGTGGCAAGCCGGAGAGCCAGTGTCCATGCGCTAGGAGCCGCCCGCCTTTGCAGGTATCATGCAGGGATTCCGGTCCGCCAGCAGGCGCGATGCCGGATCTGATAACTGGAGGCAACGGTGGTGGAAGCGGAAGTATCGGCGATGGTCAAGGCGCAAAGCCTGGCCTTGCAAAACATGCGTGTCGTCATGCGCGCGGCGCAGCGGCACTCGGCGCAGATCGAGAAGCAGTGCGGCGTGTCGGGCGCGCAATTGTGGGTGATGCAGGAATTGCTGGAGCTGCCGGGGCTGCGCATGGGCGAACTGGCTGCCCGGATGTCCATCCACCAGACGACGGCCAGCAACCTGGTCGATGCGCTGGTGAAAAAAAGCTATGTGCGCAAGGCGCGCGACCAGCCCGACCAGCGCGTGGTCACGCTGACCCTGACGGCCGAAGGCCAGGCCGTCATCGCCGGCGCGCCCCAGCCGGCACGCGGCTTGCTGCCCAGCGCCCTGGGCCAGCTCGATGCCGACAGCCTGGCGCATCTGAACCGGGGCTTGAGGGCCTTGCTGGCCGTCGTCGCCCCCGATGACCGCAAGGCGGGGCTGCAGCCGTTTCCTTTCACCATGTAGGGCTAGCGTGTGGCTGGACCACACTGTTAGCCCTTATCATCGGCGCTATCGCAGCGTTGATGAAAGCATGCATTGAAGATACTCAATTCCGTTCTGCTGGCCGCCGTCCTGGCCGGTTCACCTGTTTCCATGGTCTATGCCTTGGCCTCCCCGGCCTTGCCTGCCGAGCCGTCGCCGGCCATCCTGTATTTCGACGCCGACTACCAAGCCGTCGAACGTGCCGCCGCCATCTACGAGCAGCGCGCGCCGCTGCGCCACGATGCGGCCCGCCAGGCCTGGCATTGGCAGCTGCATTTCGCGCAGCCGCCAGGCAAGCTGCACATGGATGCCTGGCTGCGCGACGCGGATACGACGCGGCTCAACTATGTTCATCAGCGCAGCGTGTATTTCGCCGATGGCCAGCTGGGCCTGCTCGAAGAGCGCAATGGCGAGGGCGATTTCGACGGCGTCAACGTCGCCTGGTACGCGGATGGCACGCTAAAAAGCCGCAAGGCTTACCGCGACGGCGAGTACGAGGGCTTGCATAGCCACTACCATGCAAATGGCCAACTGAGCCGTGAATTGCGCTACCAGGCGGGCCAGCCCGCCGATGGCGAGTACCTGAGCTTTGACGAGCAAGGCCAGGTCAGCAACCGCGCCCATTTTGCCGATGGCGTGCTGTCGGGCGAGGCGGAGGCGTTTCATCCGAATGGCCGGCTGGCCGAGCGGGGGACGTATCTGGACGGGCGGCGCACCGGCCTGCACCAGGCCTGGTGGCCGGACGGCCGCGAAAAATCGCACCTCCATTACGTGCATGGGGAAAAGCACGGCCTGGAGCGCAGCTGGGCCGAGGATGGCACGCGCACCGTTTGCGCATGGCAGGACGGCCGCTTGCTGCGCCCCTGCAGCCATTTCTAGTTCGGCGGCGCCGGCAGCCGCTGCAGCTGCAGCTGCGCCAGCGCCCCGTACAGCGGTTCGCTGAGCACGCGCGAGACGGTGCTGGCCACCACGGCGCAAGCCATCAGGCTGAGCACCATGCCGTGGCCGTCGACCATTTCCATGACAATGATGAACGCCGTCAGCGGCGCCTGCGTGGCGGCGGCCAGGAAACCCACCATGCCCAGCGCGATCAGGGCCGGTGCATGCGGATAGTGCAGCAATTGCGCAATGTCATGCCCGATGCCGGCGCCGATGGCCAGCGACGGCGCGAAGATGCCGGCCGGCACGCCCGACCACACGGTCAGCCACGTCGCCACGTATTTGAAGGCGACAAAGGCCGGCGCCGCATCGCTGGAACCTTCGAGCATGGCGCGCGTGGCCACGGTGCCGCTGCCGAAGGTGGCGCCGTGGCTGGCGATGCCGATGGCCGCCACCAGCAAACCGCAGGCGGCGGCGAACAGCACGGGCCGGTGCTTTCTCCACGCCGATAATTTTCCCAGCGGATTGCCCCGGGCGGAGGCCAATAGCAGGCGCGCGAACAGGCCGCCGGCCACGCCCGCCACCAGGGTCACCAGCAAGCCTGGCAGGGCCAGCGCCAGGCCGATGGGGCCGGGATGGATGATGCCGAAGTGGGTGGCGTTGCCGTGGATGGAGACGGCCATCATGCCTGCCAGCACGATGCCGGCGACAATCAAGCCGCTGTTGCGTTGCTCGGGCGAGCGCGACAGTTCTTCGATGGCGAACATGACGCCCGCCAGCGGCGTGTTGAAGGCGGCCGCGATGCCGGCCGCGCCACCGGCCACCAGCAGCGAATGGGCGCTCACCTGCGAGTGACGGGGCAGCCAGCGGCGCGCGGCCAGCATCACGCCGGCGGCGATCTGCACGGATGGCCCTTCGCGCCCCAGCGAGAGTCCGCCCAGCAAGCCGCCCGCCGTCAGGACGATTTTCGCGGCGCTGAGTTTCAGGGAGACGAACAAGGAGCGCTGCTCGGGCGCCACGGCCGGGTCCAGCGTGGCCATCACTTGCGGGATGCCGGAGCCGGCCGCGCCCATGGCGTAGCGGCGCGTCAGCCAGACGAGCAGGGCGGCGCAAGCGGGCGTCCACAGCAGGGCGAACCACCAGGCATTGCCGTTAAAAAAGAGAAAACAATCGAGCGCTGTTTCCGCCAGCCACGTAAAGCCCACGACGACGAGGCCCGCGACGGCGGCCATGCCGACGACGACGGCGCGCGACCACCACAGGCGCGGGTTGGCAAATTCATGCTTGAAGGCAGAGGGGATGTCGTGCAAGTGCTTCATTGCGGCAAGTCCAGGAAGGGGCGCGCAAGGCGTCGGGGAGGCTTGCCATTATAAGGCTATATTTGTCCAAATGTATTTTATGTGCCTGATCCGTGGGCAGCCGGCAACAAAAGGTCTGTTCCGGCCAGGAAATCGACGAGGGCCCGCACCTTCGGCGCCAGGTGCGGCCCGGACGGCCACAGCAGCCAGCAGCCGTGGGCCGGATGGCCGTCGAGCGCGTAGTCTCTCAGCACTTCGACCAGGCTGCCGTCGGCCAGCGCCGCCTGCACCGTACACTCGGGCAGCCAGGCGATGCCCCGGCCTTGCCGGGCGAAGTGCAGCCGCGCTTCCACGTTGTTGCACACCATCGACAGGGGCAAGTCCAGGGGCACCGCGCCGTCGTCCTGGCGCAGCTGCCACGCTTCGACCCTGCCGCTGTGGCGGAAGCGGTAGTGCAGGCAGGCGTGTTGTTGCAGATCAAGGGGGTGTTGCGGCGTGCCATGGCGCGCCAGGTAGGCGGGCGAGGCCACGAGGCAGGAGCGGAACTGGCCCAGCTTGCGGGCGGCCAGGCGCGAGTCGCGCGGCGCGCCGATGCGGATGACGGCGTCGAAGCCGTCGCCGACGACGTCGGCCAGCGCGTCGGAAAAATCGAGGTCCAGCGCGATGGCGGGGTGCAGTTGGGAAAATGCGGCCAGGGCGGGCAGGAACAGGCCGCCCAGTTCCGGCAAGCCCAGCCGCAGCCGTCCCTGTGGCGCGCGCTGGCCCGCCAGTTCCTCCTGCGCCGCCTGCATTTCCGCCAGGATGCGTTCGCTGCGCGCCAGGAAAAGCTTGCCTTCCGCCGTCAGGCTCAGCTGGCGCGTGCTGCGCTGGAACAGGCGCGCCCCCAGCCGCTGCTCGAGCCGCGCCAGGCTTTTGCTGACGGCCGATGGCGAAATGCCGGCCTGGCGCGCGGCCGCGACAAAGCTGCCCGCTTTGGCCAGTTGCACGAACAGGGCCACGCCCGAGAGATTATCGATATCTTGCATGATTCATGACAGTTTGGTCAGTAGTGAAACGCATTGAAGCATATTTTTCTTTCCCGTGGGGCTGCCTACCATGCAGATTTAGCTGGGAGCATGCAATGAAGATGATCGGTTTCAACAAGGGCAGCAGCGTGGACGAACAGGACGGCCTGTTCGATACGCAGGGCGAGATGCCCGTGCCCGGCCCCCGCGACGTGCTGGTGCGCGTGCGCGCCGTGGGCGTCAATCCGCTCGACACCAAGGTGCGGGCCGGGCTGGTCGCCGTGCCGCAAGCCGTCGCCACCCTGGGCTGGGATGCGGCCGGCGTCGTGCACGCGGTGGGCAGCGCCGTGACCCTGTTCGCGCCGGGGCAGGCCGTGTATTACGCGGGCTCGTTCGACCGCGCGGGTGCCAGCGCCGAATACCACCTGGTCGACGAGCGCATCGCCGCGCGCATGCCGGCTACGCTCGATTTTGCGCAGGCGGCGGCCGTGCCGCTGGCGGCGCTGACGGCGTGGCAGCTGCTGTTCGAGCGTTTTGCCATTGCGCCCGGCGACAGGCGGGAGCGGGGCAGCCTGCTGGTGCTGGGCGGCGCGGGCGGCGTCGGATCGATGCTGACCCAGCTGGCGCGCCGGCTGACGGGTTTTACCGTGATCGCCACGGCTTCGCGCGACGACAGCGCGGACTGGTGCCGCGCCATGGGCGCCCACCATGTGATCGACCATGCGCGGCCCATGCCGGAGCAGGTGGCGGCATTGCACGTCGCCCCCGTCACGCACATTGCCGCCCTGTCGCACACGGCGCGCCATGTTGCGGCCTTGACGCAGATCATCGCGCCGCACGGCAAGCTGGCCGTCATCGACGACCACGCTGTTTTCGATGCGGCGCCGCTGAAGGGCAAGAGCGTGTCGCTGCACTGGGAAATGGTGTTTACGCGGCCCCTGTACGCCACCGCCGACATGCAGGAACAGCACCGCATCCTGCAACGCGTGGCGGCGCTGCTGGACCAGGGCGTGCTGCGCTCTGCCCTGCGGCAGCGTTTGTCGCCGATGGACGCGGCCACCATGCGGCGCGCGCATGCGCTGCTGGAGAGTGGCGGGCAGCCGGGCAAGATCGTCGTCGGCGCCGCGTAGCGCCTAGACGAACAGCTCGTGGCGCGCGCTCTGGCTGATGGCGATGGTGGCCGGGTGGCTCAGGCGGCGCTCCGTGGTGATCGCATACACCTGCTCGACGAGGCTGTCGACCCGGCCCAGCGCCACCACGCCATGCTGTTCGCACACCTGGGGCGCGATCACGGTGGGGGCGAAGAACAGGCCGGCGCCGGACTGGCCGAAGGCCTGCATCATGGCGCTGTCGTCGAACTCGCCGACGATGCGCGGGTGCAGATTGTGCTCGCCCAGCCACTGCAGCAGGCGGCCGTAGATGGCGAAATCCTCGCCCGGCAGCAGCAGCGGCGCGCCGTCCAGGCAGCGGGGAAAGCCGCCTTCCAGCGTGGCGGCCAGCGCCGGCGTGCCGAACAGGGTCATGCCGCTTTCGCCCAGCAGGTGGTTGTAGCCGCGCACGCTCAAATGGGACGGCATGGGGCGGTCGGCGATGATCAGGTCCAGCCGGTGCACGGCCAGGTCCGCCAGCAGGCTGGCCAGCCGGCCTTCGCGGCAGATCATGCGCAGCGGCTCGGCCAGGCCCAGCGCCGGTTCGACGAGGCGGCAGGCGATCAGCTTCGATACGGAATCGGCGCAGCCGACGCGAAACGTGGTCGTCGCCGTGCGCGACTGGTCGCGCACGATTTCCAGCAATTCGTCGCCCGTGCTGAAGATCTCTTCCGCATGGCTGAGGATGCGCCTGCCCGTCTCCGTCAATTCCAGCTTGCGCCCGCTGCGGCGGAACAGTTCCACGCCCAGGGTGTCGGCAAAGTCGCTGAGCTGGCCGGAAATCGATTGCGGCGTCAGGTGCAGCTGCTCGGCCGCGCGGGCGATGCTGCCCGTCTTGGCCACCATCCAGAAATAGCGCAAGTGCTTGAAGTTGAGCGTGGACATCGTCGATCCTTGGTTGTTGCATCGAGTTTTTCGATGTATTTCTTCATTATATTCGATTTGTTCGATGTTTCAATTGCGCCTATGATGACTGCTCATTCATGCAAGGAGAGACATCATGTGCTGGCGTAGAGATAGAGGCAGTAGCGGAGGCCGCCGATGAACGGCCTGGAGAGCATTGCAACGGCGCCCATGTGGGCCGGCTTCATCGCTTTTGTATTGCTGATGCTGGCGCTCGATTTGTTCGTCTTCGGCGGCAACAAGGCGCACAAGGTCAGCGTCAAGGAAGCGGCGACATGGTCGCTCGTGTGGGTCAGCCTGGCCCTGCTGTTCAACGGCGGCCTGTGGTGGTACCTGAACGGCACGGCCGGACCCGAGATCGCCAGCCAGAAGGCGCTGGAGTTTTTCTCCGGCTACCTGATCGAGAAAGCGCTGTCGGTCGATAACGTGTTCGTGTTCCTGCTGATCTTCGGCGCCTTCCAGGTACCGATGCAGTACCAGCGCCGCGTGCTGATTTACGGCGTGCTGGGCGCGATCATCATGCGCGCCGTGATGATCATGGCCGGCGCCTGGGTGGTGAGCGAGTTCAGCTGGGTGCTGTACCTGTTTGGCGCCTTCCTGCTGGTGACGGGCTTCCGCATGCTGGTGGCGGCCGACGCCGAGCCGGACGTGGCGAACAACCCGGTGCTGCGTTTTGCCCGCCGCCACCTGCGGGTGGCCGACGGCGACCACGGCGAACGTTTCTTCGTGAACAAGGGCGGTTTGCGCTATGTCACGCCGCTGTTCCTGGTGCTGATCCTGATCGAGGTGACGGACCTGGTGTTCGCGGTCGACTCGATCCCGGCGATCTTCGCCATCACGACGGACCCGTTCATCGTCTTCACGTCGAACCTGTTCGCCATCATGGGCTTGCGCGCCTTGTACTTCCTGCTGGTGGACGTGGCTGACCGCTTCCATCTGCTCAAGTATGGCCTGGCGATGGTGCTCGTGTTCATCGGCGCAAAGATGCTGGTCATGCCGTGGTTCCACGTGCCGGTCGAAGCGTCGCTGCTGGTGGTGTTCGTGCTGATCGCGGCAAGCTGCCTGGCCAGCGTGTTTGCCACCCGCGGCAAAAAGTAAGCGGTACCGCGCGCCCCGCCACGGCGGGGGCGCGTTTCTTGAATAACAATGGAAGGAATGATCATGCGTACTTATGAAATCAATAGTCCCCAGGCAGCGGGCCGTATCCTGGCCCTGATGATGATCGTCGATGGCAACCTGGACAGCTCCGAACTGCAGGCCTTGCACGGCAGCAAGATCCTCGAACATATCGACTTGCCGCCCGCCGCTTTTCAACGGCTGCTGCAAGACCTGTGCGACGACATGCTGACCTCGACCGTGCATGGCGCCGTGCAGCTGGCCCATGGCGTGATCGACAGCCTGCTCGATGAAATCACGGACCCGGACCTGCGCCGCAAGCTGCTGCAAGCGATGTGGAAGATTGCCGACGCGGACGACTGGCTGGCCGATGGCGAAGCCGTGCTGCTGGCCCGCGCCGGCACGGCATGGTCGGCGGAAACGAACTTCCGCCAGCACGCGGCGTAATTACGCTGCCTTGTGCCCCATGGCAATGACGGCGGCGCCGGCCAGGGCCATGCCCACGCCGGCGATGTCGGTCCAGGCAGGCGTGACGCCGTCCACCAGCCACAGCCAGCCCAGCGCCGTGGCGATGTAGATGGCGCCATACGTGGCGTAGACCCGTCCGCTGGCGGCCGGATGCAGGGTCAGCAGCCACACGAAGACCAGCAGGCTGACAGCGGCCGGCAACAGCAGCCAGGCGCCGCCCTTGTTGCTCAGCCACAGCATGGGCAGGTAGCAGCCCAGCAGTTCGGCCACGGCCGTGACGGTAAACAGCCCGAAGGTGCGGGCAAGACTGGTCCATTCGATGGCGTCGCTCATGGTGTTCCTGTGATGTGGTGAAGACGCCATTCTAGCCGCCGGGCGGCGCCGTCCCTGCTATGATCGGGTTCGGATACCGGAGGACACACCATGACGACGACCCCAGCGCCGCGCGCCTTGCTGCAAGCCATGTTTCACGCCGCCATCGCAGCGGCCCAGCCGTCGCACTGCGTGCCGCCCCATCTGCCGCCCGCGCCCAAGGGACGCTTGATCGTCATCGGCGCCGGCAAGGCCTCGGCCGCCATGGCGCAGGCCGTCGAACAGCACTGGCCGGGGCCGCTGTCCGGCCTCGTCGTCACGCGCTACGGCTATGCCGTGCCCTGCGCACGCATCGAGATCGCGGAAGCGTCGCACCCCGTGCCGGATGCGGCCGGCATGCAGGCGGCGCGGCGCATGCTGGAATTAGTTGGCAACTTGCAGGCGGACGACACGGTGCTGTGCCTGATCTCCGGCGGCGGCTCCTCGCTGCTGGCCTTGCCCCTGGACGGCATCACCCTGGAAGACAAGCAAGCCTTGAACCGGGCGCTGCTGGCGTCCGGCGCCACCATCGGCGAAATGAATTGCGTGCGCCGCCATTTGTCCGCCATCAAGGGCGGCCGGCTGGCGGCCGCCTGCCATCCGGCGCAAGTGGTGACCTTGGCGATTTCCGACGTGCCCGGCGACAAGCTGGGCGATATCGCCTCCGGCCCCACGGTGGGCGACGCGACGACGTGCGAGGACGCGCTGGCCATCGTGCGCCGCTATGGCATGGACTTGCCGGAGAGCATAAGAGCAACGCTGGAAAGCGGGCGCGGCGAATCCGTGAAAGCCGATGACCCGCGCCTGGCGCGCACGCGCACGACCCTGGTCGCCACGCCGCAGATGGCCCTGGAAGCGGCCGCCGCCGTGGCGCGCGCGGCCGGCGTCACGCCGTATATATTGGGCGACAGCCTGGAAGGCGAGGCGCGCGACGTGGGCAAGGTCATGGCCGGCATCGCGCTGCAAGCGGCCATGCGGGGCCAGCCGTTTCCCGCCCCGTGCGTGCTGCTGTCGGGCGGCGAAACGACGGTCACCGTGCGCGGCAACGGCCGCGGCGGGCGCAACGTGGAATTTTTGCTGGCGCTGGGCATCGCGCTGGACGGGCAAGCGGGCATCCATGCGCTGGCCGGCGACACGGATGGCGTCGACGGCCAGGAAGAGATCGCCGGCGCGCTTCTGGCGCCCGACACCCTGCAACGCGCCTGGGCGCTGGGCATCAAGCCCCGCGACAGCCTCGACAACAACGATGGCCACGGCTTCTTCCAGGCGCTGGGAGACGCCGTGATCACGGGCCCGACATTGACGAATGTCAATGATTTCCGGGCCATTTTGATTACCTGATCAGTTAAAACCTTCCAGGACGATTTTTCCCTTCGCCGTATTGCTCTCCAGCAGGGCATGCGCGCGTTTCAAATTCGCCGCATTGATCGTGCCGAAGCGCTCGGCCACGGTGCTCCTGATGACGCCCGCGTCCACCAGCTGCGCCAGTTCCTCCAGCAAGGCGTGCTGCTGGATCATGTCCGCCGTCTGGAACAGCGAACGGGTAAACATCAGTTCCCAGTGCAGGGACACGCTCTTGCCCTTGAACTTGCGCACGTCGATGTGCTCGGGATCGTCGATCAGGGCAAATTTCCCCTGCGGCGCGATCAGTTCGACGATTTGCTCGAAATGCCTGTCGGTCTGGTTCAGGCTGATGACGTAATCGACGGGCGGCAAGCCCAGGCGCGTGATTTCGGCGGCCAGCGGCAGGCTGTGGTCGATCACGTGGTGGGCGCCCAGTTCCTGCACCCAGGCCGCCGTCTCGGGACGCGAGGCCGTGCCGATGATGGTGACGCCCGTCAATTGCCGGGCCAGCTGCACCAGCACGGAACCGACGCCGCCGGCCGCGCCGATCACCAGCAGCGACTTGCCGCTCAGGCTCTTGTCGCGGCTGAGCTGCAGGCGGTCGAACAGCAATTCCCAGGCCGTGATCGCCGTGAGCGGCAGGGCGGCGGCCGCGGCGAAGTCCAGGCTGGCCGGCATGTGGCCGACGATGCGCTCGTCGACCAATTGAAATTCGCTGTTGCTGCCGGGGCGGTTGATGGCGCCCGCGTACCAGACCTTGTCTCCCACCTGGAACAGGGTGACGTCGGGACCGACGGCGGTGACGACGCCGGCCGCATCCCAGCCCAGCACTTCGGGCTGGCCGTCCTTCGGCGCGCGGTTCCTGCGCACCTTGGCGTCGACGGGGTTGACGGAGATGGCCTTGACGGCGACGAGCAGGTCGCGTCCCGTGGCGACGGGCACGGGCAGAGCGATGTCGAGCAGGGCGTCGGCATCCGTGATGGGCAGGCTGTGGCGGTAGGCGATGGCTTTCATGTGCTTCCTCGTTGAGTGGATACCGTATGATGGTCGTATTGTCGCCCTGGAAAAAGGGGGCGCGTACCGAAACACTTTCAAAGGAATGTTGAAAATTGCTGCGACTCGATGACTTGCAGGTGTTTGTGCGCACGGCCGACCGGGGCAGTTTGTCGGCGGCCGCGCGCGAGATCGGCATCTCGCCCGCGCTGGCCAGCGCCGCCGTCAAGCGCCTGGAAGGGGAGCTGGGCTTGCGCCTGCTGGCCCGCACGACCCGTTCGCTGAGCCTGACGGCGGAAGGCGCGCAGTACCTGGAACACGCGCGCGAAGCCTTGCGCCTGCTGCGCGCGGGCCACGACGCACTGCTGGCGGGCAAGGACAGTTTCGGCGGAACCTTGAAAATTGCCATGCCCTCCGACCTGGGCCGCAACCTGATGCTGGGCTGGCTGGACGAATTCCAGGCGCGCCACCCGAAGCTGCATTACCAGCTCAGCGTCAGCGACCGGGTGGCCGACATGGTGCGCCAGCAAGTCGACGTGGCCATCCGCTATGGCCTGCAGGATGATTCGAGCATGATCGCCATGCCGATCGCGCCCGCCAATGACCGCGTGCTGGTGGCTTCGCCCGCCTACCTGCACGAGCATGGGACCTTGCTGGCGCTGGGGGACTTGCCGCAGCACAATTGCCTGCGCTTCGCGCTGGAAGACGGCTTGCACGACCGCTGGACTTTTTACCGCCTGCCCCAGCGCGAGCAGGTGACGATTTCCGTCAGCGGCAACCGCAGCGCCGACGACGCCGACCTCGTGCGGCGCTGGGCCGTGGCCGGCCTGGGCATCGCCTACAAATCGCGGCTCGACGTGGCCGGCGACGTGGCCGCCGGGCGCTTGCTGGCCTTGCTGCCCGAAGTGGCGGGCGAGGCCACGCCCTTGCACCTCGTGTGCATGCACCGGGCGCAGGTGACGCCGCTGGTGCTGCAGCTGCGCGATTTCCTGCGCGACAAGTGTGCGGAGTTGCTATAAGGTAATGTTTCTTTACAACTCGTTGCAAATGGCAATCATGCGCGGGTCAACGAGGGCGTACTCTCATGCATTCTGGTTGAAACCGCCTGAAGGATCGCCATGCCCCCCAACCGATTATTGCCGACCACCCTGATTTCCCTGCTGTTGCTGGCCGGCTGCGCCGCGACGGAACCCGCCGTACAGGCCGATCATCGCGTGCCGGCCAGTTCCGCGCAGGACATTGCCATGCTGGCACGGGTCAGCTGGGGCGTGAACGCGGGCAGCGTGCGCCAGCTGCAGGCGCAAGGCTGGAACGCCTGGCTGCAGGCGCAGTTGCATCCAAGAAAATCAGCCTTGCCGCCCGCCGTGCAGGCGCAGATCGACGCCATGACCATCAGCCAGGTGCCGCTCGACCAGCTCGTCATGTCCGTGGAGCAAAAGCGCAAGGCGTCGGCCGGCGTGATGGACGACATGGTGAAGCAGCAGGCGCAAAAGGAGTATCAGCAGGAACTGAACCGCCTGGCGCGCGAGGCGGCCACGCGCTCGCTGCTGCTCGACGTGTATGCGCCGAACCAGCTGCAGCAGCAACTGAGCTGGTTCTGGCTCAACCATTTCAGCGTGCACCAGGGCAAGCACAACTTGCGCGCCATGGTCGGCGATTACGAGGCGAACGCCATCGCCCCGCATGTTTTGGGGAAATTTCGCGACTTGCTGGGCGCCACGGTCCACCACCCGGCCATGCTGCGCTACCTGGACAATGAAGCCAACGCGGCCAACCGCATCAATGAAAACTATGCGCGCGAGCTGATGGAATTGCACACCCTGGGCGTGAACGGCGGCTACAGCCAGAAGGACGTGCAGGAACTGGCGCGCATCCTGACGGGCGTAGGCGTGAACCTGGGGCCGGACACGCCGAAAGTGAAGCCGGCGCTGCAATCGCAATACGTGCGCCGGGGCTTGTTCGAGTTCAATCCGAACCGCCACGACTACGGCGACAAGCAATTCCTCGGGCAAACCGTGAAGGGCAGGGGCCTGGCCGAGCTCGATGAAGCGCTGGATCGCCTGAGCCGCAGTCCCGCCACCGCGCACTTTATCAGCGGCAAGCTGGCCCAGTACTTCGTCGGCGACAATCCGCCCGAAGCGCTGGTGGCGCGCATGGCGGCCACCTTCCGGCAAAGCGACGGCATGATCGCCGATGTGCTGCAGACCATGTTCAGCAGTCCCGAGTTCAGGCAGTCGCTGGGCAAGAAATTCAAGGACCCCATGCATTACGTGGTGTCGGCCGTGCGCCTCAGCTACGACGACAAACCCATCCTCAACGCCGGTCCCATGCTGAGCTGGCTCGCGCGCATGGGCCAGCCCCTGTACGGGCGCCAGACGCCCGATGGCTATCCGCTGACGGACGCTTCCTGGGCCAGCCCCGGCCAGATGACGACGCGCTTCGATATCGCCCGCACCATCGCCTCGGGCAGCGCCGGCCTGTTCAGGACGGAGGGCCCGCAGCCGCAGGAAAAAGCGGCGTTCCCCCAGCTGGCCAGCGCCCTGTATTACCAGTCGCTGCAGCCAACGTTGAGTCCCGCCACGCGCCAGGCCCTGGAGCAGGCTGGCTCGCCGCAGGAGTGGAACACCTTTTTGCTGTCTTCGCCAGAAATGATGCACCGCTAAGTTGAAACCGGAGGATAGCCATGAACCGTCGTGACCTGTTGAAAGCCCTGGCCGCCGCGCCCTTGCTCACCCATGCGGGCAGCCTGCTGGCCGCGCCCGCCACGGATGCGAAGCTGCTGTTCGTCTTCCTGCGCGGCGGCTATGACGCGAACAACCTGCTGGTGCCCATCGGCAGCGATTTTTACTATGCATCGCGGCCGAATATCGCCATCGCGAAACCGGGCGCGGACAACGGCGCGCTGGCGCTCAACAGCGACTGGGCCCTGCATCCCGCCTTGCGCGACAGCATTTATCCTATGTTCAACGGCGGCGAGGCGGCCTTCGTCCCGTTTGCCGGCACGACGGATTTGACGCGCAGCCATTTCGAGACGCAGGACAGCATCGAGCTGGGGCAGGAGATCGGCGGGCGGCGCGACTTCCGCTCGGGCTTTTTGAACCGCCTCGTGCAGACCTTAAACAGCGGCAAGGCCAGCCCGGCCATCGCCTTCACGGACCAGCTGCCCCTGATCTTCCAGGGCGGCGTGCAAGTGCCGAACATGGGGCTGCGCGCGCTGGGCAAGTCCGGCATTGATGCGCGTCAAAGCCAGGTCATCGCCGCCATGTACAAGGGCACGCCCTTGCAGCAGCAGGTGGCCGCCGGCTTCGTCGTGCGCGACGATGTCGCCAGGGAACTGACGGGAGAAATGCAGGCGGCCAACCGCAATGCCATCAGTACCAAGGGTTTTGAACTGGAGGCGCAGCGCATCGCCCGCTTGATGCAGGACAAATACAACATCGGTTTCGTCGACGTGGGCGGCTGGGATACGCACGTGGGGCAGGGCGGCGCCAGCGGCTATCTTGCCGGGCGCTTCGATGAGCTGGGACGGGGGCTGGCCGCGTTTTCGCAGGAAATGGGCGGCGCCTGGCGCCATACCGTGGTCGTCGTCGTCAGCGAATTTGGCCGCACCTTCCGCGAAAACGGCAACCGCGGCACGGACCATGGCCACGGCAGCGTGTTCTGGGTGCTCGGTGGCGGGATCAAGGGCAAGCAGGTGGCGGGCGAGCAGGTGGCGATTTCGCAGGCAAACCTGTTCCAGAACCGCGACATGCCCGTGCTGAACGAATACCGGGCCGTGCTGGGCGGCTTGCTGCGCCGCACCTTCGGCTTGACGCCGGCGCAACTCGACCACGTATTTGCCGGCGTGAAACCGGCGGAGCTGGGCCTCGTGTAAATCGGCGAATCGCCGTGTTACGCTACGCCTGCGCATGTGGCGCATAGCGAATACTGGCTGCCCATGGCGCCGGGCACGAATGGAGTGGCATGAACGATACCCAGCGCGACATCGTCAGCGCAGGCTTTTCCCTGGCCCTGATCGCCGTGACGGCCTTCGTCATGCAGCGTTTCTTTTTGCCGCTCGTGTGGGCCGGCATCCTGTGCGTGGCCACCTGGCCCCTGTACCTGCGCGTGCGCGCGGCGCTGGGCCAGCGCCCCATCGTGGCGGCGGCCGTGCTGACCCTGGCGTTCGCCTGCATCTTCATCATCCCCGTGCTGTTCGGCGTGGCGCAGGCGGCGCGCGAAGTGCCCGTGCTGGCCAACTTCGTCGTCCATGCGAATACGGACGGCTTGCCCGTGCCGGACTGGGTGCCGCACATTCCCCTGGCCGGCAGCGCCATCGGCGACTGGTGGCAAGCCACCTTGAGCCAGCCCCATGGCCTTGGCCACTTTTTTGCGGGCAGCGCCGTGGGCGGCTTTCATTCCGCCCGCGACATGCTGAAAGTCCTCGGCGCCGACGTCTTCCACCGCCTGGTCGACTTCGGCCTGGCCTTTTTATGCCTGTTTTTCTTCTACAAGGATGGCGAAGCGCTGACGCGCCAGATCACGGCCATCGGCAGCCATTTTTTGCGGCCCGAGCGGTGGGGACGCTATGCGCAAAAGATCCCCACGGCCATCCGCGCCACAGTCAACGGCCTGGTGCTGGTGGGCCTGGCCGAAGGCGTGCTGATCGGCATCGCCTATGCGATTGCCGGCTTGCCGTCACCGGCCCTGTGGGCGTTCGCCACTGGTATTTTGGCCATCATCCCGTTCGGCGCGCCGCTCGCTTACCTGTGCGCGGCCGCCTTGCTGGTGTTCCAGGGCAATGTGGGCGCCGCCATCGGCGTGGCCGCCTGGGGCACCGTGGTGCTGTTCGTGGCCGACCATTTCGTGCGGCCAGGCATGATCGGCAACGCCACCCGCCTGCCCTTCCTGGCCGTGCTGTTCGGCATTCTGGGCGGCGTGGAAACGCTGGGCCTCGTGGGCCTGTTCATCGGCCCCGTCGTGATGGTGCTGTTCGTGACCCTGTGGTACGAGGCGAATGTGTTTGACGGTAAAACACCTGCCAGCCCGGCCGCACCGGAACGCACGCAGTAATGAGGGGTCGGCCAGCGTTGCCGCTGGCCGGTACTGGCGCGCTCCCGGCGTGGCCGGACAGAGCTGACTTTAGAACAGGGTGCAAGCACCATGCTTTAAAGGCATTCTTAATGCGCCTTGGATAGAATGAGGAGCCAACGGCGCATCAGCAGCACTTCAACATAGCCCGGCTCGATGCCCGTACCGCACTCGATCAAGGGATTGACGGTGTAGTAGCGCTTGCGGAAGTCGCGGCAGACGAGGATTTCGCGCTTGCCCATGCGGACGAGGAAAGAGCTTGGGGCGTATTCCAGGCCGAACCGTGAGCCAAAACCGCTATTCAATGTTGCCATGACAATTCCTTTGAGGGAGATGTGTTGAACGAGTCATCAGAATAGCATAACTACTGTATGAAAACACAGCTACTGTATGAATAAACAGTATTTTTTTACTGGTGTGGTTTTTTTGATCATCACGCCTGATTTGAGGAGCAAGTAGTTTGCAAGAGAAAAATGACATGGGCATGACCACGGGCTGGACCCTGAAACTGCGCCGCTTCGTCGAGGCGCGCCTGTCGCCCGAAGGCGAACTGGGCCTGCATATGACGGTCGGCGTGGCGCTGATGCTGGTGGCCATCGTGGTCTTCCACGAGATCGCCGAAGCCGTGATGGGCATGGCCCGGATTACGGTGATCGACCTGCAGGTGGCGCAGTGGTTCAACCGGCACGCCGTGCCGTGGATTACCAGCTGCCTGCTGCTCGTTACGCACCTGCATGGCGTGATCGGCGCCATCACCCTGGCTACCTTGCTGGGCTGGTATCTGCACCGCAAGGGCGCCAATTACTGGCTGTTTACCCTGGTCATCACCATGCCGGGCGTCATGTTTTTGAACCTGCTGTTAAAGTACATTTTTGTCCGCGCGCGGCCCAGCTTTGACGAGCCCATCCTGCAGACGGCCTTGAGCACGTACAGCTTTCCCAGTGGCCATACGGCCACGTCGACAGCCTTGTACGGCTTGCTGGCCGCCTACCTGATTTGCCAGACGGCACCTGGCGCCTGGGGCCGGCGCATCGCCATCGCGCTGGGGGCATTCCTGATGGCGGCGCTCGTCGGCTTCAGCCGCATCTACCTGGGCGCGCATTACCTGAGCGATGTGCTGGCGGCCATGGCGGAAAGCTATGGCTGGCTGGCCATCTGCATCGCGGGCGTGTCGACCCTGCGCCGCCGCCGGCATATCCGGCAAACCACATAAGGGGAACGATCCTGAGCAAAATCGCCGTCATCATCAACGCGGGCGCCGGCTGCGGCTACGCGCCGGACTGGGCGCAGCAGCTCGAAGCGCAATTCCTGGCCGTGGGCCTCGACGCCGCCGTCACCCTGGCGCAAAGCGGGGCCGAGATGATCGCCACGGCCGGGCAAGCCCTGCGCGATGGCGCGCCCATCGTCGTGGCCGGCGGCGGCGACGGCACCATCAACGCCGTCGCTTCCGTTGTCGTGGGCAGCGGCACGGCGTTTGGCGTCTTGCCGCTGGGTACCTTGAACCATTTCGCCAAGGATCTGAATATTCCCCTCACGCTGGAGGCGGCGATTGCCAACGTGGCGCGGGGCGTGCCCGTGAAGGTCGACGTGGGCGAAGTCAACGGCCGCATCTTCCTGAACAATTCCAGCCTGGGCCTGTATCCCGACATCGTGCGCGACCGCGAAAAGCAGCAGCGCCGGCTGGGACGGGGCAAGTGGCTGGCCTTCAGCTGGGCGCTGGTAGCCGCCTTGCGCCGCTATCCCTTTCTCGGCGTGCAGCTGAAGCTCAACGACGCCGTGCATGCGCGGCGCACGCCCTTCGTCTTCATCGGCAATAATGAATACCTGATGGAAGGCTTGAATATCGGCGAGCGCGAACGGCTCGATGGCGGCCAGCTGAGCCTGTACGTGGCGCAGCGTCCGGGCCGCCTGGGCCTCGTGCGCCTGGCCCTGCATGCGCTGTTCGGCAAGTTGTCGCAGGCCAAGGACTTCGACGTGCTGACGGCCACCGACCTGGAGATCGCCACGCACCACCGCCGCCTGCGCGTGGCCACCGATGGCGAAGTGACCGTCATGAATACGCCGCTGCGCTACCGCATCCGTCCCGCCGCGCTGGACGTGCTCGTTCCCGCGCCGGCGCCAGCCCAGGAGTAGGCCATGCGTACCCTCGTGCATTTGTCCGATTTGCATTTTGGCAAGGTCGATGCGGCCCTGCTGGCGCCCTTGCGCGCGCTGGTCGAGCGCCTGGAGCCGGACGTGGTGGTGGTCTCGGGCGACCTCACGCAGCGGGCCCGCAGCGTGCAATTCCAGCAGGCGCGGCAATTCCTCGACAGCTTGCCGGGGCCGCAGATCGTCGTGCCGGGCAACCATGACGTGCCCTTGTATAACGTTTTTTCCCGCTTCCTGACGCCGCTGGTGAAATACCAGCGCCATGTGACGGACGATTTGTCGCCCGAATACGTGGACGAGGAAATCGCCGTGCTGGGCATCAATACGGCCCGCTCGATGACGTTCAAGGATGGCCGCATCAGCCATGAGCAGATCGATTTCCTGCGTGAACGCCTGGGCCGCTTGCCGCCCGGTTTGACGCGCGTCATTGTCACGCATCATCCATTTGACTTGCCCGAGCACTTCGACGAGGATGACCTGGTGGACCGCGCGCCGCTGGCGCTGCAGATGTTTTCCGAATGCGGCGTGGATTTATTGCTGGCCGGGCATCTGCATGCCAGCGTGGCGGGCAACACGGCCGAGCGCTACAAGATCGATGGCTACGCGGCCCTGATGGTGCAGGCGGGCACGGCCACGTCCACGCGGGGCCGGGGCGAGTCGAACTCGTTCAATGTCATCCGCATCGAAGACAGCTGCATCCGGGTCGAGCGCTACAGCTGGAGTGACGGGAAGGGCGACTTTGAAAAGGTCAGCACGGAAGCGTTCGCGCGCCAGGGCGGGGTGTGGGCCAGCTTGCGGCCGTTGTAGGCTAAGGGCGTGCCTGGGACCACAGGTCGCATGGCACATTGCTGGTGAAAAAGCTCATCCACACTTGCTTGACAGCGGGATCGTCCGTGACAAAGCGCTTTTTCCGGGTATCGAAAAAGAACGGCCCCATGAAGATCAGGCCATCGTCCGTCTCGTCCAGATGGGAAAAATCGATGCTGCCGTCAAACACGATCGGCGAACGGTACACGTGTCCGGGGTGGGCGATGTCGGTCAGGCGCACATACCCCTTCTCGAACAGCGTGAAGATGCCGGCCGCCGAGACCGATTCGATCTTGTACTTGCCGGAGGCACTGACGACGGGTGCGGTGCCGGCGCGGTGGATGATGCTCCAGGCCGAGACGGCCACGCTGGCGCCGAGCAGCAAGCCCAGCGCCAGCGAGAGGCAGCACAGCCATTTCAGCAAACGCATCGGGACCGCTCCGCTTACAGCCAGTAATTCATGAAACGGGCCGCCCATTCCTTCATGCGGTCGGAAATCGGCCGCGTTTCCCATTTCGCCTTGGTAATTTCTTGCGAATCGCGCAAGTCTTCCTGGAAGGCGTTTTCCATTTCGCGCCCGAAGCTGTCGCCCAGCACGATCACGTTCAGCTCGCTGTTATGCAAAAAGCTGCGCATGTCGATGTTGGTCGAGCCCACGGTCGACCAGGCGCCGTCGATGACTGCCGTCTTGGCGTGCAGCACGGCCAGTTTCAAATGAAAGATGCGGATGCCGCCGGCCAGCAGCTGGTCGTACAGCGCGTGTCCCGCATGGAACACGAGGCCGCTGTCGGATACGCCGGGCAGCACCACGGTCACGTCCACGCCCCGCTTGGCGGCCGCCACCAGCGCGTCGACCGTCTGCTGGTCGGGCACGAAATAGGCGGACGTGATGTGGATCGATTTTTTTGCCTCCTGGATGGCCAGGATGTAGGCCTTGTAGATTTCAAAGCCGCCGTCCGGCTCGCTGGCCACGACGCGCACCAGCTTGTCGCCCACTTCGGACAGCACGGGGAAATAATTGGCGTCCGGCAAGTCGGCCTGGTCCTGCTGGGCCCAGGTGCGGATGAACAGCCACTGGAAGGCGGCCACGGCCGGGCCTTCCACTTTCACGTGGGTATCGCGCCAGCCTACGTCGCTCTTGTCGGCGGACTTGTTCCTGGAGCGGAACAGCGAGCTTTTCGCGTAGGTATCGCTGATATTAATGCCGCCCGTAAACGCCGTCTTGCCGTCGACGATCAGCACCTTGCGGTGGTCGCGGTTGTTGATCTTCCAGTCGTCGCCCTTGAGCTTGGCGGGGTTGACGGGGTTGAAGGCCACCAGGTGCACGCCGGCCGCGCGCATGCGCTCGAAGAACGCCTGCGGCACGCCGATGGTGCCCACGCTGTCGTAGATGACGTTGACCGTCACGCCCGCTTGCTGCTTTTCGATCAGCATGTCGGCAAATTTCAGGCCCAGCGGGTCCTGGTCGAAGATATAGGTTTCCAGGTTGATGCTGGTCTTCGCTTCGCTGATGGCCTGGAACATGGCGGCCATGGTTTGCGGGCCGTCAAACAGCAGGGTCACCTTGTTGCCCTTGATCAAAGGCACGCCCGTGGCCGCCTCTTCCAGCGCGGCCTGGGTCTTCAAGTCCATGCCGGACCTGGCCCAGCGCTTGTTGAGCAGGGCGGCCCGGCTGTTGACGTCCAGCACGGCGCCCTTGCCCGTGATCACCTTGGGCTTGGCCACGGGGGCCAAAGTGGTATTGAGATTCTTAACGTTTGGCAACGCGGCGCATGCAGCCAGGGTCCAGCACAGCAGGAGGGCGGTGAGGCAGGGTTGCAAGCGCCGAGCGGTCATTTTTGAGCCTTGGTCGTGGGTGACAGGTTTGCCGAGTCATCGGCCAGTGCCAGTGGCGGCGGGTTTTTCGAGCCGAAGAAGAAGACGATGGGCGAGCGCAGGAAGCGCTTGCCCAGGATCTTCAGCAATTGCATGCCGTGCTTGAAGCGCACCTGGCGCGAGCGCAGGGCCACCCACAGGGCCAGGCCGAAGCTGACCAGCAGGTTGGCCGTGCCGATGGCGAAGATGCCCGACAACGACTTGACGGCCAGCTGCCAGCTCATATTGTGATCGAGTCCCACCAGCGCTGTCGCAAAGTTGGCGGCCGAGAAGGTGATGTGACGTATATCAATCGGCAAGCCGATCAAAAAGCCCAGGGTGCCGATGGAACCGAGCAGGATGCCGAAATAGAAGTTCCCCATCAGGCCGCCCAGGTTGTTTTCCAGGTACAGGCCCAGCCGCTGCAAGCGATCCTGGCCGATGACGCGGCCCAGGCCGCGCAATTGCGCGATGCGCTGCGCCCAGCGCGTGTACAGGGCCTGGTTGTCGTAGTAGCCGGAAATCAGGCCGGCCACGAACAGGCACACGCCGGCGATCATGGCGTAAAAGATGGCGGGGCTGCCGATGGGGTCTATGTCGTGCAGCAAGTGCATGGCCTTTTCCGGCGTCACCAGGTTGTGCCCCGTGATCGCCTTGTAGCCGAGCGCGATCAGCCATGCCGTGGGGATGGCCGTGGCCAGGTTGCCCAGCACGGCCATGTTTTGCGTGCGGAAGACCTTGTTGATCAGTTCGGCCATGCTGTCGAGGTCGATATTCCGGCCATCCTTGCTGTGCAGGCCGGCGGCGATGCGCGAGGCCGTCATGGCCGGCTGCTTGGTGGCCACCGTGAAGTGCAGCAAATGGATGAACATGAAGCCGATCGAGTAATTCATGCTGAACATGAACGCTTCGACCAGCGGCGCCGAGCGCAAATACGACATCAATATCTTGAACAGGGCCATGAAGCCGATGATGATGCCCGCGCCCGCCGACGAGAGGAACATGGCGCCCATCTCGCGGCGGTTTTCCGCGATGTAGTGCTCGCCCGTGCGGCTGGCGTTTTCCGTCACATTGCGCGCCAGCAAGTTGATATTGTCGGAGAACAGGTCGCTGACCTTGTACTTATGGTTGTGCGCGCGTATCAGTTCCAGCGCCAGTCCCACGGCGCCCGCGCGGCGGCGGCTGACCGGTTGCGGGTGCAGCAAGTCCTGCGTGGCGTCCACCGTGATGGCGTCGATGTCCACGTTGCCCGAGGCCGGCAGCTCGCCGCTCGTGTCGACGAGGAACAGCAGCTTGCGCAGGCGGTCGATGCTCTGCGCCAGCGCCACCAGCAGATAGGTGAGGGGAATGCTGGTGCCCTGGTACAGGGCCTTCTTGCGGATCTTGGCGATGACGGCGTCGCACTGGTCCAGCATCACCAGCAAATGGCGCGCGTCCTCGATATGCTCGATGTCGCCTTGCAGCAAATTCGTGTAGGCGTCCAGGTAGGCGTTTACTTCCGTGTTCTGCACCATGAACGGCGACTGGAATACTTCAATTTCGCTGTGGAAACGCGTCAGTTCCGGCTCCAGGCCCATGGCGCAGACGCGGTAGGACAGCGTGCGGATGGCGTCGAGCATGCCGGGCAGCATGATATTACCGTCGCCGACGGCCAGTTCGATATCGTCGCTGGTGAGCACGTCGAACAGCTCCAGCCAGTCCGTGGCGGGCACGTTGCTGATCCACAAATAATCGGTCTTCAGGTACAGCACCTGGTCGAGTGCGTCGTTCAGGTATTCGTCGCCGAGGGCGGGCGGCAGCATGCGGTAGGCGATGCGGCGTTTCAATTCGGTGAAAAAGCCGCTGTTCGACAGCACGCCGATGTCCGTGTACAGGCTGGCGTGGCGGCGCGCGGCCAGCACGCGCAGCACGTATTCGTGCAGGGCGCGGGCCTGGGCGGGATTACCTTTGAGAAGCTGGCGCAGGGTGCGCACGTTGGCGATCGCGGTAGCGCTGTCGTGGGGGCGCTTGGGACGCAGAGAGTTGAACAATTCCACCAGCAAGTCGATATTGCTGGAGTTGGGGTCTATGCGTTCGAGGATAGCTAGCATGCAGAAAAAACGGGCGAGCCGCTGTCGGTAAAACCAGTAGTGTACTGCCTGCGTCAAATCCAGCAACGTTCGCCACCGAACATTGCTTCACGGCAGGGCCTGTTTTTGACCTTATTGTGCAGCAATTGCCATGGATCATGCTCACCCTTGCGTGTTGTCAGTATCCGACTCTTTTCCCAGGGCTAAGCTGAAGTTTCTGTTGTACAACGCACAGATTGCTGGACAAAAAGCGAGGATAAGGTAACACTAAGATCAGACACCGAGCGCATGTCCTGATCAATACCCGGCAGTTTCAACTCACGTTACCGAGATATTTATCATGAAGACCTCGTATTTTGCGCTTGCTGTGATAGGGATGGGGCCACTCGCGCTGGGCGCAGCGGCCCAGGCCGCCGATGGCGCGGGCAGCGCCGCATCCAGTAACATTGCCGTGTATGGCGTGCTCGATGCGGGCATCGTGGCCGAACGGGGCTGTGCCGCCAATTGCGCCGCCACCAGGGTCTCGGGCGGCGTCGCGTCTGGCTCGCGCCTGGGCGTGCAGGGCCGCGAAGCGCTGGGCAACGACGTCTCCGCCGTGTTTACGCTGGAAGCGGGCATCCAGAACGACACGGGCCAGTCGGAAGACGGGCGCCTGTTCGGCCGCCAGGCCTACGTGGGCCTGGACAGCCGCCTGGGCGCGCTGACCCTGGGCCGCCAGTACAACCTGCAATACCTGGCCCTTACCGACGTGGCCGACCCGTTCAAGGGCGGCATGGCCGGCAGCGCCGGCAACCTGGCCGGCTACAGCGTGAAACGCTACGACAATACCGTCAAATATGTGACGCCCGCCTTGCGCGGCGTGACGGCCAGCGCCATCTACAGTTTCGGCGAGTCGCCCTACAGCAGCGCCAACAACCGCGCATATGGCGCCACCCTCGGCTATTCGGCCGGCGCCGTGAACGTGAGCGTGTCGCACCAGCGCAAGAACAATTTCATCCTCGCTTCCGGCACCTTGCCCGCCATCGACATGTCTTCCCGCAACACCCTGATCGCGGCGAATGTCGACCTGAAAGTGGCCACCGCCTTTGCCGCCGTGGGCGTCAACAAGGGCTATGGCAGTTCGCCGTGGGACCCCAGCAATGCCTACAGTTCGCTGGCCCTGTCGATGTCGTCCTCGGACAGCCGCGACACCCTGCTGGGCGTGTCCGTGCCCGCGGGCGGCTTCAAGCTGCTGGCGTCCTGGGTGCACAAGGATGACCGCGACCTGGCCAACCGCGACGCCACGCAGGTGGCCGTCGGCCTCACGTATTCGCTGTCAAGGCGCAGCGATTTCTATGCGTCCTACGCGAAAATCCACAACAAGAACGGCGCCCGCTACACGGTGGGCAACGCCAGCGACGCCGGACGCGGCGATGCGGCATTCAACCTGGGCTTCCGTCACGGTTTCTGACCGGCCGCGGCGGATGGGGCAGGGCAGCTTGCCCCCAGCCATTTGCCGTTGCTCGTCACATTCACCTGTTCCGGCGCGCCGCGCGCGCTGGTCGTCACCGCCAGCTGCATGCTGAAAGCCTGGTCGCCCGTAAACATCACCTTGCCTTCGCCGCTCGATTTCGGGTTCGCGCAGCTGAACGACACTTGCATGCCACCGGCGATGTCCTTGTTCCTTGAGGTGCAATCGCCGGGCTGGCCCGTGGGAATCTGCTTGCGCGCGGCCATCTCCGGCGTCACGCAGGCCGTCACGCGCACGGCGCCGTCGGCGCCCACGCTGGGCATGGCCATGCCGCGGCTGGCGGCCATGCTTTCGAGCTGCTTGCGTTGATCGGGGGGAAGGTTGCCCAGTTGCTGCAACACCATGGACATGGCGTTGTCGGTGGCGGCGTCGGGCGAGGCCATCTTGCTGTCGACTTGCCACAGGCCGGGCTTGATGGTGGTCGACGGCGTGGCGGCCTGGGCGCCGGCCTGGGCGCCCAAGGCGGCGCAAGCGAGCAGGGTCAGGCGTAGCAGGGGTGATTTCATCTTGGCGTCTCCGGAAAAGGCAGACCCCAGCATACGGCATGGCAAGCGCGGCACGCTTGCCATTGTGTTACAAACTGTGATCGGGCTCGATGCGGCGCACGTCCACGCAGGCGATGCGGCGCTCGTCGGCCTCGACGATTTCATAGCGCAGATCGCCAAGTTCCAGCACTTCGCCCACGGCCGGCATGTTTTCAAAGTGCGCCAGCAGGAAGCCGGCCAGCGAGTTGTACTCGCCGTCTTCGCTGACGAGCGATGCCGTCTCGAACACCTGCTCCAGGTAATGCAGGTCCGTGGCGCCGTCGATGCGCCAGTGGCCGGGGCCCAGCACTTCCACGTCGGGCTGCTCGTCCTCGTCGGGGAATTCGCCGGCGATGGCTTCGAGGATGTCGATCGGCGTGAGCACGCCCTGCACCGTGCCGAACTCGTCGACCACCAGGACCAGCTGGCCGCGCGAGCGTTTCAGGGTTTCCATGGCTTTCAGCACGCCGGCCGCTTCCGGCACGACGATGGCTTCGCGCATGCTGGCCGGGTCGATTTTGCCGTGCGAGACGAGATCCTCGATCAGGTCCTTGCTGCGGGCGATGCCGACCACGTTGTCGAGGTCGTCATTGCACACAGGAATCATGCTGTGCGGCGTATCGCGCAGCAATTTGAGCATCTTTTCGCTGCTGTCGTTCAGGTTCACCCACGAGACGTCGCCGCGCGGCGTCATGACGGAGCGGATCGAGCGTTCGGCCAGGGTCAGCACGCCGCTGACCATGTTGCGCTCTTCCACGCCGAAGGCGGAGACGTCGGGCAGCTCCTTGACTTCGTGCTCCTCGGCCGCCTCGCGGCCCTTGCGCCCGCCCAGCAGGCTCAATACGGCTTGCGCCGTGCGGTCGCGCAGCGGGGCGTTCGACTGCAGCTTGAGGATGTTGCGGCGCGCCAGCTGGTTGAAGAACTCGATGACGATGGAGAAGCCGATGGCCGCGTACAGATAACCTTTCGGGATGTGGAAGCCGAGGCCTTCGGCCACCAGGGACAGGCCGATCATCAGTAAAAAGCTCAGGCACAGCACGACGACGGTGGGGTGGGCGTTGACGAAGCGCGTCAGCACTTTCGAGGCCAGCATCATGACGACGATGGAAATGACGACGGCGGCCATCATCACGTACAGGTTTTCCACCATGCCGACGGCCGTGATGACGGCGTCGAGCGAGAAGACGGCGTCGAGCACGACGATCTGCGCCACCACCAGGCCGAAGCCGGCGTAGACTTTCGGGCCCGTCTGGGCGTGCGTGACGCCTTCGAGGCGTTCGTGCAGCTCGGTGGTGGCCTTGAACAGCAGGAACAGGCCGCCGACGAGCAGGATCAGGTCCCGCCCCGAGAACGAGAAGGTCCAGATGGCAAACAAGGGCGTGGTCAGGGTGACCAGCCAGGAAATCAGCGACAACAGGCCCAGGCGCATGACGAGGGCCAGCGTCAGGCCCAGCACGCGCGCCTTGTCGCGCTGGTGCGGCGGCAGCTTTTCGGCCAGGATGGCGATGAAGATCAGGTTGTCGATACCCAGTACGATTTCCAGTACGACCAGCGTCAGCAGGCCGACCCAGATTGTCGGGTCAAATAACCATTCCATGTGTGTAACCTTGTAAAGTTAAATCAAAATAAAGCTTGCCTAGAGGCAACCTGCCCCAGGCCTGAATGCGATGCGTGCGGCGCTATCCGTGGCGGACGCGCGGCGGCCGGGTGGCCGTCCGCACGTCCGCTTCGGCAAGTGCACCCGGTCCCGCTTGCCAAATGATGGCGCAAAACGGCGCCTCCAGGCGCGGGTTCGGGTACGGCGTGACGGGGTCGTTGTCGCACTCTTCCAAGGCGCAGCTGTCGCCGGGCAGGCCCGCATGGGCGCTGGCGTCGTGGCCATGCATGTCGGAGGCGGGCGTGGCGAAGACGCCGGCCGCAATTGCTTGCTGGAATGGGGAAGGGCTGGCGTAGGCCATGCTGGCAAACGCCTGGGGCAAAGCGATGAAAACAAAAAGGCAGAGCAGGACGAGAGCTCGTCTCATATACAGGCAGATAGTTCTGGAACCGTGGAGTATAACACGCGCATATAACCGCTCCATGACAGGTACTTGCGTAACTGATAAGTATGCCGTAAATTGCGAGAGCAATCATTTCCCTGGGCGGCGAAGACGCAGCGCGGGTCCATGGCAATTTTTGCGCCCGTATCGTATTGCGCTTGCGCATCTTTAAACGTAGTGTTACCAGGAATCCGCCTTGAAACCAATTACTGCCCTCCTGCTTGCCGCCGGCATCCTGTCGCCTTCGCTGGCATTCGCCGCCACCCCCGTGGAAGCGGCCCCGACCCAGAAAACCGGCAAGCTCGCCGCCGCCGTCAAAGTCACCTCCGTCGAAGGCATTACCGAATACCGGCTGGCCAACGGCTTGCGCGTGCTGCTGTTCCCGGACGCCAGCAAGCCTACGCTCACCACCAACATCGTCTACCTGGTCGGCTCGCGCCATGAAAACTATGGCGAAACGGGCATGGCCCACTTGCTCGAGCACCTGCTGTTCAAGCCCAGCGCCAACTTCGGCGTCAGGAAGGGCACGAAAACCCCGGTCGAGATCCTGAACTCGACGGGCGCGCAGTTCAACGGCACCACCTGGTACGACCGCACCAATTACTACGCCACCTTCCCCGCCAACGACGACAACCTGCGCCAGATGCTGGCGATGGAAGCGGACCGCATGGTCAACGCGGCCATCGACCAGAACGACCTGTGGAACCCGAAGACGCAGAAGGGCGAGATGACGGTCGTGCGCAACGAGTTCGAGATGGGCGAGAGCGACCCGATCGGCGTAACCAGCGAACGCATCCAGGCCATCGCCTATGACTGGCACAACTACGGCAAGTCGACCATCGGCGCCCGTTCCGACATCGAGCAGGTCAACATTCCCCGCCTGCGCGCGTTTTATCATAAATATTATCAGCCTGATAATGCCGTGCTGATGGTGGCGGGCCGCTTCGATGAAGCCAAGGTCTTGAAGCAGATCAATGATTTGTTCGGCAAGATCCCGAAACCGACGCGCGTGATCGAACCGACTTATACGGCTGAACCCGTGCAGGATGGCGAACGCGCCGTGACGGTGCGCCGCAGCGGCGGCACGCAGTTCGTCGGCGCCGGCTACCACGTGGCGCCGTCCGGCAACCCGGACGCCGTCGCCATCGAGGTGCTCGGCCATGTGCTGACGGACGCGCCCGCCGGCCGCCTGCACAAGGCGCTGGTGGAAACCAAGCTGGCCAGCAAGATCGAATACAACTCGGTGAGCAACCTGGAACCGGGCTACAACCTGTTCGGCGCGCTCGTGCCCGTCGATGGCAACCTGGACGCGGCGCAAGCGGCCATGCTGAAAGTGCTGGAAGAGCTGAAATCGCAGCCGATCACGGATGCGGAAGTGGCGCGCGTCAAGCAACAGCTGAACAAGCAGGTGGAACTGATCACCTCGAACACGGCGCGCATGACGATCGCCCTGACGGAGTCGCTGGCGGCCGGCGACTGGCGCCTGTTCTTCCTGCAGCGCGACCAGCTCGACAAGCTGACGACGGCGCAGGTGCAGGCGGCGGCCGAGAAATACCTGAAGAGCTCGAACCGCACCCTGGGCCGTTTCATCCCCACCGATGCGCCGGACCGCACCGTCGTGCCGGCCTACGCCGACGTGGCGCCGCAGCTGGCCGGCTACACGGGCCGCGCCGTCGTGGCGCAGGGCGAAGCGTTCGACCCGAGCCCGGACAATATCGAGGCGCGCACCCAGCGCTTCACCTTGCCGAACGGCTTGAAAGGCGCCTTGCTGCCGAAGAAAACCAAGGGCGGCAACGTCAGCGTCGTGTTGAAATTGCAGATCGGCAGCGAAGACAGTCTGCGCGGCAAGGGGCAAGTGGGCAGCTACACGGCCAATCTGCTGTCGCGCGGCACGGATAAACTGTCGCGCCAGGAAGTGAAGGACAAGTTCGACCAGCTGGGCATGCAAGTGGCCATCTCGGGCGGCGCCGAAGGCGTGACCGCCATGCTGACGGGCAAGCGCGAGAACTTGCCGGCCGCCATGGACCTGCTGGCGCAAGTGCTGCAAAAGCCGGCCCTGAACGAGACGGAATTCCTGGAATTGCAGCGCGAGCGCGTGGGCCGCGCCGAGCAGGAATTGCCTGAGCCGCAGCCGCTGGCCGTGAACGCCTTCCGCCGCCTGCTCGACGCCACGCCGGAAGGCCATGTGCGCCACGTGGCCACCCTGCCGGCCGAGCTGGCGCAATGGAAAGCCATCAAGGTTTCCGATGTGAAAGCCTTCCATGGCGCCTACTATGGCGCGTCGAACGCCACCTTTGCCGCCGTGGGCGACTTCGACCCGGCCGCGCTGAAGGCGCAAGTGGCCAGCCTGTACGGCAGCTGGAAGGCGCAGCAGCCGTATGTGCGCATTCCCGACGCCGTCAAGCCCGTCAGTGGCGAGAAAGTCACGCTGGAAACACCGGACAAGGCCAACAGCGTGCTGTTCGCCATCCAGCCGATTCCCCTCAAGGATGACGCCGCCAGCTATCCGGCCTTGCTGATGGCCAACCACATGCTCGGCGGCGGCGCCTTGCGCAGCCGCCTGGCCGACCGCATCCGCCAGAAGGAAGGCCTGTCGTACGGCGTCGGCTCGCAAGTGTCCGTGCCGTCGCGCGAGCCGGCCGGCTACTGGATGGCCTACGCCATCAGCGCGCCGCAAAACACCGTCAAGGTGGAAGCGGCCCTGCGCGAGGAAATCGCCAAGGCGCTGGCCGACGGCTTCACGCAGGAGGAACTGGCCGAAGCGAAGAAGGGCTGGCTGCAATCGCAGGAAGTGGGCCGCACGCAGGACAGCGGCCTGGCGCGCGAACTGGCCGGCTACCTTGCCGAAGAGCGCACCATGGCCTATGACAAGGACCTGGAAGCGAAGGTATCCGCCCTGACCCTGGCGCAAGTGAACCAGGCCTTGCGCGAGCACCTGAAGCCAGCGGCCGTGTCGGTGGTGACGGCGGGCGATTTTGCCAAGGTGGCCAAGGAAGGCGGCGCCAAGGCGGGCACGGCCAGGTAAAGCGCCGCGCATGAAGAAATAGCCGGCACTCCGCATGCCCCCGGCAAGCTGGACGCCAGCTTGCCGGGGGCAATGCCAGCACGGGCCGGCCGCTGTCGATGGCGAGAGGGCAGGCTTCGTCGAAGACTGTCCTGGTGGCCTCCCTGGAACGCCACGCCGCGGAGGCGAAATGATCTCCCTGCATGGTCCTGCATCCGCGCGCTGTCAATACATGGCGGATAAGCTTGCCAAACGCACCTCCCGGCAAAAAATGCGCGCAGTGATCGCCTCGCGGCGATCGCCCGCAGAACTGGCCGCGGCCCCGCAGGCGCTGTGCCCCACGGCTGACGCACATCCATGCTGTTGATTTTTTTACAAATTACTGAACCGTACCGAGGATTGTCAATGTTACTGTCTCTGCCAGAGGTATTGCGCACGCCAAGGCTCACCTTGCGCAAGCCGCGCACATCCGACAGCGCCGTTATTTTTGATGCGTATGCTCAAGATACTGACGTCGTCCGCTATATGGTCTGGCGGCCGCACCGCGCCATCGCCGACACGGAAGCCTTTATTGCATATTGCATACAGGAATGGGATAGCGGGCGTAGCCGTCCCTACGTCCTGGCCCGTCAGGGCAAGGAGGACCAGGCTATCGGCATGCTGGAAGCCAGCTTGCATGATCACATGATCGATATCGGATACGTTTTGCAACGCAAGGATTGGGGCGCCGGTTTCATGTCCGAGGCCGTCCATGCCGTGAGCGAGGCCGCGCTGGCGCTGCCGCACTGTTTTCGCGTCCAGGCAAGCTGTGATACAGAAAATCGTGCCTCGGCGCGCACCCTGGAAAAGGCCGGGTTTGTGCTTGAAGGAAAGCTTGCGCGACACTTGGTCCTGCCAAATCTTGCCGAGGAACCCAGACAATGCCTGCTGTACGCCCGCTGCAGGTAAACTGCCGGCCAGACGGGCGCCGGGCCCGGACGGGACTTCTCCGCCTCCGCAGGCGTCCATGTCCCGCGCATCAAGGCGGCGTCACGCCCAAATGACAAGGGCCGGGTTCTGTCGGATACAGAGCCCGGCCCTGAACCGCATGGTGTCAGTTCATCTTGGCGGAAGTTTAGCGTGGCGCCAATTCCGCTACATAGATTTCCACGCGGCGATTGCGTGCGCGTCCCGATGCATCCGCGTTCGAGGCGATCGGCTCGCGGGCGCCGCGGCCTTCCGTGACGACGCGGGTGGGCGAGACGCCGCGCATGGACAGGTAGTCGCGCGTGTGGGCCGCGCGTTCCACCGACAGCGGTTCATTGATGGAATCGCTGCCCGTGCTGTCCGTGTGGCCGATGATGCTGACCGTGGTGTTCGGGTTTTCATTCAGGGTGGCGGCAAAGCGGTCGAGGATGGGGCGGAAGTTGCCCTTGATGTCGGCGCGGTTGGTGTCGAAGGAAATATCGCTGGGGATTTCCATTTTCAGGCGGTTGTCGGCCGTTTGCGACACTTGCACGCCCGTGCCTTGCGTGGCTTGCTCCATCGCGCGCTTCTGGTTTTCCATGCGGTTCGACCAGATATTGCCGACCACGGCACCCGCGGCCGCGCCCAGCAGGGCGCCGCCGGCCGTGCGGCCGCTGCTGCCGCCGCCGGTGGTGCCGCCGATCAGGGCGCCCAGGCCCGCGCCGATGCCCGCGCCCGTGGCCGTGCCGCGTTGCGTTGCGGACATATCCGCGCAGCCGGTGGCGGCCAGCGCGAGGACCAGCATGCCGATCAGGGATTTGGCGCCAGCGCCGTTTTTGAATGCTTTCATGGATTTTCTCCTTGTTTTGTTATTGGGACCTACCCAGAACTACCCGCACACGTTACTGCAAAATGGGCCGGCTTGCCAGCGCACGCAAAAAGGCGGCGCCCGTTTGCACGTGCACCGCCCGGCCTGTGCTGACGCTTGCGGGCTAGAGCCCGCGTCCGCTAATCAGGCGCAACAGGATCATGATCACGGCCACGACGAGCAGGATGTGAATGAAGCCGCCGATGGTATAGGATGTTACCAGGCCCAGCAGCCAAAGAATGATGAGTACTACTGCGATTGTGTAGAGCATGATGTGTCCTCCGTGAGTAGTGTGTGGATGGCGGCGCGGGCCTGTTTCCGGCTTGCAAGCAGGTAGCGGGCGGCGCTGCCATCGTTGTTTTGTCATTCGCGTTGCCCTGCATATCGCGCAACGTTGATGCCATGACTTATTGTCTACTTTGTTTCTGAAACTATCTGTACGCTGCCGTACACAAGCCTTATTTAGCCAGCTTATTTGCCGCGCCGCTGTCGCGCGCCAGCGCCGGGCCGGCATCCATGCCCGGCAGCCAGGCCAGCATGCCGGCCATGCCGACGGCGCCCGCCAGGCAGCTGAGCATGCCGCCGGTGAGCAGCAGCATGACGCCGAACACGGGCGCGCTGCCGGCCGCGGGCGCCAGGTCCAGCGCGCAAAAGCCCAGCGCGGTAGCGAGCATGCCGCCGCCGATAAAACCCAGCCAGATCCTGTTGCTGCCTGTCTTGTCGTGATTCATCGCATCTCCTTGAAGTGAGCACGGTTGAGATTTCCTGAGTGCATCATCTCGCGTCATGGGCAACTCATCTGTACGCCAACGAACATTGTCAAAAAGAAAACGCCCGGACGGGCCGGGCGTGTGTTTGTTTTGCAACTTGCGCTGGCGGCAAGGCCGCCGTGCCACGCTTAACCGAGCGCGCGCAAGCCGCCGTTGACGACGCGCACGCGGTCGCCCTGGCGCCAGTTCGGCGCGGCGCTCTGGTGCACGGTGCGCGTCTTGCCGTTATCGAGGCGCACGACGATGTTGTAGCTGCGCGTGGCGCGCACGCTGCCCTCGATCTGGTTGCCGGCCACGGCGCCGCCAACGGCGCCCAGCACGGTGGCCAGCTGCCTGCCGTGGCCGCCGCCGACCTGGTTGCCCAGCAAGCCGCCGACGACGGCCCCGCCGGCCGCGCCGACGCCGCTGCCTTCGGCGCGCGTATTGACTTCATGGATGGCTTCGATCACGCCGCAGTTGCTGCACACCTGCGGCGCCGGCGCGGCAGCATATTGCTGTGGCTGTGGCTGTGGCTGTGGCTGGCGCGCGGGAGCGGGCTGCTGCATGGGCTGTGGCTGCTGCGCCTGCTGCGGCAGGGCCGCCAGCGGCTGCATGGCGGCCGCCTGGTTCGGCTGGTTCGCCTGCAGGCTGGCCATCTGTTCGGCCGAGGTGCTCGCCGGCAGCGGCTGCGTGTCGCCCTGCGAGGCGGGCAGCCAGCCCATCAGGGCGGCCGTGCCGACGCCGCAGAACAGCAGGACGGCGACGGCGGCGGCCAGGACCAGCGGGTGGAGGGATTTGGTGGTGGTAGTCATGGAATGCTCCTTGGTTTTTTAAAATAATGAATCCGGTACTGCGTGTGTTCGGGCTGGCCAGGCCGGTATCGCAAGCCGGTGCAGTCAGTGTGCTGCGCCGCGTCCCGCGCTTCCGTGCGTCACCGTACATACAGGACCGGTGCCGCGCCGTACGCTAGGTAAAAATTATGTCGAGTTGTAACGACGACCAGGAAAAGGCAATGCCATCAATGACCGCCAGCTTGAACCTGTCCCGCGACACGGGCCGTACCGGCTTGAGCACGCCTGCCGCCAGCAACCGCTTGCTGGCCAGCCTGCCCGAGCCTGACCTGCGGCACCTGTCGGCGCTGTTCCACACCGTCACGGTCGAGGTGGGCGACGTGCTGTACGAACCTGGCCAGGCCATCGACTACATCTATTTTCCCGGCGACTGCCTGATTTCGCTGCTGGCCGTGGCGGAAGGCCGCATGACGCTCGAGGTGGGTTCCGTCGGCCGCGAAGGCGTGCTGGGCGCCTCCGTCGCGCTCGGGCATGACCTGGCGCAAGTGCGTGCCGTGGTGCAACGTTCCGGCACGGCCAGCCGCATCGCGCGGGCCGACTTCTGCGCCGAATTCGTCCGCCTCGATTCCCTGCAGCGCCTGCTGTACCGCTACACCGACACCCTGCTGGCGCAAGCCATCCAGATTGCCGTGTGCAGCCGCTTTCACGTGCTCGAAGCGCGCCTGGCCCGTTCGCTGCTGATCACGCGCGACCGCCTGCAGTCGGAAAAATTCCACCTGACCCACGAATTCCTCGCCCATACGCTGGGCGTGCGGCGGGTCGGCGTGACCAAGGCGGCCAGTGCGCTGCAACAGCAAAAACTCATCAGCTACAGTCGCGGCAACATCGAGATCCTCGATTCGGCGGGCCTGGAAGCCGTGTCCTGCCGCTGCTACGAACTGGTCAAGGATGCCGGCCCCATCGGCATGGCCAACGTCTTCGTCTAATTTCTTGAGAGTAATTTTTCAATAGCGGCAACGGCAGCCGGACGCAAAAAAGCGGGGCAGGCGCCTGCGCGCCCGCCCCGCTTTTCCGCCGGCCGGTTACTTCGGCTTGACCTGGTTGCCGATCACGCCGCCGACGGCGGCGCCGCCGACTGCGCCGACGGCGCTGCCGCCCGTCAGCACGGAGCCGGCAACGGCGCCGACACCGGCGCCGATGGCCGTGTTTTTATCCTGGTTGGACATGTTGGCGCAGGCGGTCAGGCTCAGCAGCAAGGTGGCGACGGAAGCGGTGGCGGCGAGTTTTTTGATGGTTTGCATGATAAATCTCCTATGAATTCGGACCTCGTGGCGCCGGCATGGTATGCGCGGGAAGGTCGTTCGTATCGCCACGTCTCGGGTGTTTCAGGCACGATCACAGAATAGAATTGTGGCAAGGCAGGGTCTGTTCGGCAACGCACATAGGGGTGTAACAATTGTAAAAGCGCCCAGCTGCCGCACCCATCAGCGGCTTTTGCGCGGCGTCTTGCCCGGTTTCGGCGCCACCGGCTGCGCGCGCGCGCGGGCCAGCAGCGCGGTGCATTCGCTGTCGTTGCCGGGGCCGGTGTTGACCAGCGGCAGCAGCGCC
>NZ_NEGZ01000016.1 GCF_002127585.1 Janthinobacterium sp. GW458P | reverse complement strand
CGGCCGGCGCCGGCGCTGGCGCAGGAGCGGGTGCCTGGCGGCCCACGTTCTGCGACTGGCGGCCTATCGAGCGGCCACCGCCCATCGGACGGGCCAGCGCCTCGCCCAGCATGGATACCGTGGTCGCGGCCAGCATCATGCCGACCATAAATTTCTTCAATTTCATTCCATCTCCTAAAATCACCAACGTTGATGCATTACATCTTGATGCCAGTGTGCAAAGCGGCAATGCCTGCCGTCAAATTGTAGTACTGCACGCGCTCCAGGCCCGCCGTTTCCATCATGGTCTTCAAGGTTTCCTGGTCCGGGTGCATGCGGATCGATTCGGCCAGGTAGCGGTAGCTTTCCGCGTCGCCGGCGATTTTCTGTCCGAACCACGGCAAGACCGAGAACGAATACAGGTCGTACGGCTTTTGCAGCGGCGCCGCCACCTTGGAAAACTCCAGCACCAGCAGCTTGCCGCCCGGTTTCAGCACGCGGCGCATTTCCGCCAGCGCCACATCCTTGTGCGTCATGTTGCGCAGGCCAAAGGCCACGCTGACGCGGTCAAAATAGTTATCGGGGAATGGCAGTTTCTCTGCGTCACACAACAAGGTGGGGGTGAGCAAGCCGCGATTCAAGAGGCGGTCGCGGCCCACGCGCAACATCGATTCATTGATATCGGTCAACCAGACTTCGCCCGTAGGGCCCGCCTGCTTGGCAAACGCCTTCGACAGGTCGCCCGTGCCGCCGGCGATGTCGAGCACCTTGAAGCCGGGGCGCACGCCCGCGTTGGCGATGGTAAACGTCTTCCACAGACGGTGCAGCCCGCCCGACATCAAGTCGTTCATCACGTCGTATTTGGCAGCGACGGAATGGAACACCTTGGCGACTTCGCGCACTTTGTCGTCTTCTGCAACTGTTTTGTATCCGAAATGGGTCGTATTGGTCATGGTAGGCAGTCTGTTTGAACTTGCGAGCATTATACAAGCGGCAGACGCATTTCCCCGTGACGCCGGAGAAGGTATTGCCTTTCCACTGCATTCTCTGCCAGCATTGCCGCCTGCGCATACGCCGCCAGCGCCCCGGGCCTGTCGCCCTGGCGGCGCAGCAGGTCGGCGCGGGCCGCGTGCAGATAATGCGAGTTGGCAAGGCTGGGCACGGCTTCGAGCCGCGCCAGCCACGCCAGCCCGTGTGCGGCGCCATGCGCCATGGCGCAGGCGATCACGGCATTGAGCAAGATCAAGGGCTCCGGCTTGTGCCGCAGCAAGGCACCGTACAGGGCGCTGATCTGGCGCCAGTCCGTCTGGCTGGCGATTGCCGCCCGGGCGTGCAGGGCGGCAATCGCCGCTTGCAACTGGTACGGCCCGGGCGTCCGGACGGCCATCGCCTGCTCCAGCAACGCCAGCCCTTCCGCCACCAGCTCGCCATCCCACAGGCGGCGGTCCTGCTCTTCCAGTGTCAGCAACTGGCCCTCGGGCGAGAGGCGGGCCGGGCCGCGCGACGCCTGCAGCAGCATCAGGGCCAATAGCCCCCGTACTTCCGGCTGGCCCGCTTGCAGGCTATCGAGCAGCCGCCCCAGGCGCAGCGCTTCCGCGCACAGATCCGCGCGCAGCAGGCTATCGCCGCCGCCGGCGCAATAGCCTTCACTGAAGACCAGGTAAATCACATGCAGCACCTGCGCCAGGCGCGGCTGCAATTCTTGCTCCGCTGGCAACTCGAACGGGATGCGCGCTTCGGCGATCTTGCGCTTGGCGCGCAATACGCGCTGCGACTGGGACGCTTCGGCCACGCCGAAGGCGCGCGCGATCTGGGCCGTGGACAAGCCGCACAGGGTGCGCAGGGCCAGCGCCACCTGCGCCTCGGGCGCCAGCGCGGGATGGCAGCAGATGAACAGCAGGCGCAAGCGGTCGTCCTCGATGGCGTGCGTTTCATCAACCATGGTCGCCGGCAGGCAGGACAGCACGGCGTCGGCATCGCCGACGCTCTTGCCCGCGCGGCGCACATGGTCGAGCGCCGCATGGCGCGCCACAGCACTGAGCCAGGCGGCAGGATTGTCGGGGATGCCTGCCTGCGGCCACAGTTCCAGCGCCTTGCGGCACGCCTCCTGCAGCACGTCTTCCGCCAGCCCCAGGTCGCCGAAGCGACGCATCAGGCCGGCCAGCACCCTGCCCTTTTCCTGGCGAAAGACGTATTCGACGGCCGCGATGGCGTCGCCGGCCATGCTCAAGCCGTGACGGGGCGCACTTCGATGGTGCCCAAGGACGCCGCCGGGCAACGCCCGGCCCAGGCCAGCGCCTCGTCCAGGTGGGCGCAGTCCAGCAGATAGTAGCCGCCCAGCTGCTCCTTGGTTTCCGCGAACGGCCCGTCCGTGATGACAGGCTTGCCATTGCGCACGCGCACGCTGGTGGCGCTGCCCACGGGCGCCAGCTCGGCCCCGCCGCGCAGCACGCCGGCCGCTTCCAGCGCCTGCGTGTAGCTGGCAAAGTCGGCCATCAGGCTGGCCATCTGGCCCTCTGCCATGGCGGCATAGCGCGCCTCGTCGGCGTAGATCAGGATCATGTATTCCATAGTCTCTTCTCCAAAAGAAAAATGCCCGCAAGCGCGGGCATTCATACGACGAATGGATATGCGGCAATCCGACAAGCTTACCGCATTATTTTTAATTCAATGTTGATGACCGCAGCCGCCGCCATTGCCGCCGCTACCGCAGCCGCCGCCGGACGATTGCTTGACCGTCATGTCGGCCTTGGCGTCGCGGCCGCTGTCACCGGGGTAGCCGGCAGCCGCCAGCTGGTCCAGGTAGGCTTGCCACAGGGTCGCTTGCTCCGCGCCCAGCTTGTACAGATACGCCCAGGTGTACAGGCCGGAGTTGTGGCCATCGCTGAAGGTCGGCTGCACGGCGTAGTTGCCGACAGGTTCGATGCCCGTGATGCCCACCAGGCGCTTGCCGAGTTGCAAAGTTTCCTGGCCCTTGCCATGGCCCTGCACTTCGGCCGACGGCGAGTACACGCGCAGGTATTCGAACGGCAGCGCAAATGTGCTGCCATCGTCGAATGCCACGTCGAGCACGCGCGACTGGTTGTGCACGGTCAAGCCGGTCGGTTGCGGTGTTGCTGTTTTTTCAGTCATGACGATACTTTATGCGGATAAACGTTGAATGATGGCGGCGCGCAAGGCCGGCAGCAGTGCGCGGCGCGCGGCCAGCACCTCGGGCGCCGTTTCGCGCTGCACCACGGCCCAGCTTGGATTGGGGAAATGCGCATCGTCGCGGTAGCGGGGAATCACGTGCCAGTGCACATGCGGCGTCATGTTGCCGAAACTGGCCACGTTGACCTTTTCCGGCTGCATTACTTCGCGCACGGCCAGCTCGACTTGCCACACGACTTCCATCACGTAATTGCGCTCGCCCGGCGTCAAATCCGTCATTTCCTTCACATGTTTGTTCCAGATCACGCGGCAAAAACCGGGGTAGCTTGGGTCGTCGACGGCCACCACGGACAGGCGCTCGCTGCGCCACAGCAAGGATTCACAACCCTGCTTGTTGGCGTAGCCGTCCAGCAAGCTGCACAAATCGCAGGTGGAACTCACACCAGCACCCGTTCGATGCCGCCGTCATTGGCGCGTTTCACGTAATCCGGCATCCAGTTCTCTCCCAGCAAGTGTTTGGCGATCTCGACGACGATGTAATCGGCCGTCGTGCCCGAATCGTCATTGTAGCGCGACAAGCCTTGCAGGCACGACGGGCAGCTGGTGAGGATTTTGACGTCGCCCGTGAAACCGTCGCCGCGCAGCTTGTCGGCGCCCTTGACCATCTCTTCTTCCTTGCGGAAACGCACTTGCGTGGAAATGTCGGGGCGCGTGACGGCCAGCGAGCCCGATTCGCCGCAGCAACGGTCATTCTTCTCGATCTTCACGTTGTCTACCGTGCTGATCAGGGAATTGATGGTCTTGCCCGATTCCTGCAGCTTCATCGGATTGTGGCAAGGCTCGTGGTACATATAACGCGTGCCATTGACGCCTTCCAGCTTGACCTGTTTTTCCAGCAGGTATTCATGGATATCCATGATGCGGCAGCCGGGGAAAATCTTTTCAAACTGATACGTTGCCAGCTGGTCGTAGCAGGTGCCGCAGGACACCAGCACTGTCTTGATGTCCAGGTAATTGAGCGTGTTGGCCATGCGGTGGAACAGGACGCGGTTGTCCGTCATCATCTTCTCGGCCTTGTCGAACTCGCCCGCGCCCCGCTGCGGATAACCGCAGCACAGGTAGCCAGGCGGCAAGACCGTCTGCACGCCCACTTCCCACAGCATCGCCTGCGTCGCCAGGCCCACTTGCGAGAACAGGCGCTCCGAACCGCAGCCGGGGAAGTAGAACACGGCTTCCGTATCGGCCGTCGTCGTCTTCGGATTGCGGATGATCGGGATGACCTTGTCGTCTTCGATATCGAGCAGCGCGCGCGCCGATTTCTTCGGCAGGTTGCCCGGCATCTTCTTGTTGATGAAATGGATCACCTGCGCCTTGACGGGCGGCTTGCCCGTCGATGGCGGCGGCGCCTTGGTTTGCTTTTTCGCAAACTTCTTCAACAGATCGTGGCCCAGGCGCTGCGCCTTGTAACCCCAGCCGATCATGACCTTGCGCGTGGCGTTGATGGTCACGGGATCGGTGGCGTTGAGGAACATCATCGTTGCCTTGGTGCCCGGATTAAAGCTCTTCTTGTCCATCTTGCGCAACAAATTGCGCATGTTCATCGACACGTCGCCGAAGTCGATGTTCACGGGGCAAGGCGTCACGCATTTATGGCAGACCGTGCAGTGGTCCGCCACGTCCTCGAACTCTTCCCAATGCTTGATGGAAATACCGCGACGCGTCTGTTCTTCGTACAAAAAGGCTTCGATCAGGGACGAGGTCGCCAAAATCTTGTCGCGCGGCGAGTACAGCAAGTTGGCGCGCGGCACGTGGGTCGAGCATACGGGTTTGCACTTGCCGCAGCGCAAGCAATCCTTGACGCTGTCGGCGATGGCGCCGATATCGCTTTGCTGCATGATCAGCGATTCGTGGCCCATCAGGCCGAACGATGGCGTGTAGGCATTGCGCAAGTCCGCGCCCATGCCCGGCAGGTTCAGCAGTTTGCCCTTGTTGAAACGGCCTTCCGGATCGATGCGCTGCTTGTAGCTGCGGAAGTCGCCGATTTCTTCTTCCGTCAGGAACTCCAGCTTGGTGATGCCGATACCGTGCTCGCCGGAAATCACGCCGTTCAGCGAGCGGGCCAGGATCATGATGCGGCCCACGGCCTGGTGGGCGTCCTGCAGCATTTCGTAATTGTCCGAGTTGACGGGCAAGTTCGTGTGCACGTTGCCGTCGCCCGCATGCATGTGCAGCGCGACAAACACGCGGCTACGCAGGATGCGCGCGTGGATGGCCGTGGCCTCGTCGAGGATCAGCTTGAAGGCGGCGCCATTGAAGATCTGGCGCAGCTGGGCGCGAATTTCTTGCTTCCAGGTAATGCGCACCGTGCGGTCCTGCACCACGTCGAACAGGGTGGCGCCCGGCTGCGTTTCCAGGCGCGCATCGAAGACGGGCAGCAGGCGCTCCATGCCCAGCTTGGCCAACTCGCCCTTCACGTCCGCCAGCGGACGGTCCAGCTGGGCCAGCAGATACGTCCAGCGGCGCGTCACTTGCGCCAGCAACTGCTGCGCCTGCTCGGCGCGGTCGCCCAGCATTTCCGCATCGTCGACGCGGTCGTCGGAAGCGTCGTCGCTCTTGCCTACTGGCAAGTTGCCCCTGGCAAAGAATTCGCTCAAGGCATCCGCCAGTTGCAGTTTATTCTTGATCGACAGCTCGATATTGATGCGTTCGATGCCATCCGTGTATTCGCCCATGCGGTTGAGCGGGATCACGACGTCTTCATTGATCTTGAACGCATTGGTGTGCTTGGCAATGGCGGCCGTGCGGGCGCGGTCAAGCCAGAATTTCTTGCGCGCTTCGGGGCTGACGGCCACAAAACCTTCGCCCACGCGGGTGTTGGCGATGCGCACCACTTCCGACGCCGCTTGCGCAACGGCGTTCTCGTCGTCGCCGACGATGTCGCCAAACAGGGCCATCTTCGGCAGCACGCCCCGCTTCGACTTGGTGGCGTAGCCGACGGCGCGCAGGTAGCGCTCGTCCAGGTGTTCCAGGCCCGCCAGGCGGATCGTCGCGTATTGCTCGCCCTTGGCCGGCAAGCCGTCCAGGTAATCCTTGATTTCCACGATCGACGGGATCGCGTCGCGCGCCTGGCCAAAGAATTCCAGGCAGACGGTGCGGGCGAACTTCGGCATCTTGTGCAAGATCCAGCGCGCCGACGTGATCAGGCCGTCGCAGCCTTCTTTCTGGATGCCCGGCAAGCCGGCGAGGAATTTATCGGTGACGTCCTTGCCCAGGCCCTCCTTGCGGAACTTGCGGCCGGGAATTTCCAGGATTTCCGTCTTGAACGGCGCGTTCGGTTTCGTTGCGTCGCGCGTGCTCGGGTGGCGCCATTCCAGCTGGAAACGTGCCAGTGCGATATCGTGGATCTTGCCCAGGTTATGGTCGAGCCGCGTGACCTCGAGCCAGTCGCCGTTCGGGTCGACCATGCGCCACGACGCCAGGTTGTCGAGCGCCGTGCCCCACAGCACGGCTTTCTTGCCGCCCGCATTCATGGCGACGTTGCCGCCGATGCAAGACGCGTGCGCGGACGTCGGGTCGACGGCAAACACGAAACCGGCCCTTTCCGCCGCTTCCGAGACCTTGTTCGTGATCACGCCGGCGCCCGAATGGATGGTCGCGTATTCGTGCGTGAGGCCCGGCAGGACCGTCATTTCCACGGCGCCCAGGGTAATGAGCTTTTCCGTGTTGATGACGGCCGACATCGGCGTCAAAGGAATCGCGCCGCCCGTGTAGCCGGTGCCGCCGCCGCGCGGGATGATGGTCAGCCCCAGCTCGATGCAGCCTTTCACCAGGCCGGCCATTTCCTCTTCCGTGTCGGGCGTGAGCACGACGAACGGGTATTCCACGCGCCAGTCGGTGGCGTCCGTCACGTGCGAGACGCGCGTCATGCCGTCGAAGCGCACGTTGTGCTTTTCCGTGTAGCGGCCCAGCACCTTGACCGTGCGCTTGCGCAAATCGTAGGTCTTGCGGAATTCGTCGCCAAAGTCGGCCACGGCCTTGCTGGCCGCTTTGAGCAGCAATTCCACATTTCTGCTGCGCGCCTGCGCCACTTCCGGCGCTTCGCCGGCCGCCAGCGCGTCGCCGCCGGCCGCATCGATACTCAAGCGGCGCTTGTCGACTTCGGCCAGGCGGTGATGCAGGGCGTCGATCAAGCCCTGGCGGCGCTTCGGGTTGTCGAGCAGGTCATCCTGCAGATACGGGTTGCGGCGCACGACCCAGATGTCGCCCAGCACCTCGTACAGCATGCGGGCGGAGCGGCCCGTCTGGCGGGCGCCGCGCAGCTCGTCGAGCAGGCGCCAGGAGTCCTCCCCCAACAGGCGTATGACGATCTCGCGATCGGAAAACGACGTGTAGTTATACGGGATTTCGCGCAGGCGGCTTGCTGCGGGACCATTCGGCGTTTCTGCCAGTAAAGCTTGGATTTGTGCGGGAGCGTTCATGGAGTATGGTGACGATGTGGACTGGACCCTAAAGAGCCATTTTATCTTATTGCGCCGCACCATGCGGGAACAGCCTTATGCCGCCCAAGGTTTAAGCGGGGTCATCTCTGCCATAGCAAATATGGCCCACTCGCATTTTTCATGAATAAAAAATCAGCACACCTGCATTTTTTACATAAAAATGCCAAGAATCGGACTCTACTGCAAACTATCGGCCTGCCTGAAAATGCAGCAAACAGGCGTTGCACCAGCCCCATTCAAGCCAGCATCTGGCCGATCCGGTGCCAGAAACCGTCGGGCACGTACAGCAGCAGGGTCGTCATGGTCAGATAGCGTGCGCACTTGCCGACGGCCATGTAGGCCACGCTGGGCCAGAACGGCAGCTTGAGCCAGCCGGCCAAGGTGCACAGGGGGTCGCCGACGATGGGCAGCCAGGCCAGCAGCATGGTCTTGGCGCCATAGCGGGCCAGCCAGCGGAACCAGCGCGTGTCGCGCTCCCTGGCGAAGGCCTGCTTGGCGCGGTAGCCCATCCAGTAGTCGACGATGCCGCCCAGGGTATTGCCCAGGGTGGCGACGCCGATGGCGGCCCAGAACAGGGGGGGATTGGCCTTGATGACGGCAAACACGGCCGGCTCCGAGCCGAGCGGCAAGAGGGTGGCGGAAATAAAGCTGATCAGAAAGACCGATGTCAGCCCGACTTCCGGCGCTGCGATCAGCTGCAGCAGCCAGGCGATTGCGGATTCGATCATTGAACACTTCGCGATGCGGTAAGGCTCTCCATTATAATGAAGAGCAGCCTGGGCGCCACACACATCGCGCCAACCGGCAGGGGCCCACCGGCCCATAGTTCCACAGAGCATTATTGTTGCCTGGCTATCCGCCCTGCGCAGCCGCTATCGACCGACACGCTCCAGACCCTTTCTGGCCCAGAATCACTTGCTTGCAGACTATGAACATCGACTACCTCAAGAAAATCCTGACCGCCCGCGTCTATGACGTCGCCACCGAAACGCCGCTGGAACTGGCCCCGGCCCTGTCGCAGCGCCTGAACAACCAGATTTATTTCAAGCGCGAAGACATGCAAAGCGTGTTCAGCTTCAAGATTCGTGGCGCCTACAACAAGATGTCCAAGCTCAGCGAAGCGGAACGCAAGCGCGGCGTGATTTGCGCCTCGGCCGGCAACCACGCCCAGGGCGTGGCCCTGTCGGCCGCCCGCATGGGTTGCCGCGCCGTCATCGTCATGCCGACCACCACGCCGCTGGTGAAGGTCGAGGCCGTCAAGGGGCGCGGCGGCGTGAACGTGGAAGTGGTGCTGCACGGCGAGTCCTACACGGATGCCTACAATCACGCGCTGACCCTGGAAAAGGAACAGAAGCTGACCTTCGTGCACCCGTTCGACGACCCGGACGTGATCGCCGGCCAGGGCACGATAGGCATGGAAATCCTGCGCCAGCACGCCGGCCCCATCCACGCCATCTTCGCCCCCATCGGCGGCGGCGGCCTGATCGCCGGCATCGCCGCCTACGTAAAGCAGATCCGTCCCGACATCAAGATCATCGGCGTGCAAAGCGTCGATTCGAACGCCATGGCCCGCTCGCTGAAGGCGGGCGAGCGCGTGACCCTGAACGACGTGGGCCTGTTTGCCGACGGCACGGCCGTGCGCCTGGCCGGCGAGGAAACCTTCCGCCTGGTGCAGGCGTATGTCGATGAAATCATCACGGTCGACACGGACGCCATCTGCGCCGCCATCAAGGATGTGTTTACGGATACGCGCTCCATCCTGGAGCCGTCCGGCGCGCTGGCCATCGCCGGCGCCAAGGCCTATGTGGAGCGGGCCAGCCTGACCAGGCACCCGGTCAACAATGAAACCCTGGTCACCATCGCCAGCGGCGCGAACATGAATTTCGACCGTTTGCGTTTTGTCGCGGAACGGGCCGAGCTGGGCGAATTCCGCGAAGCCGTGTTTGCCGTCACCATGCGCGAACAGCGTGGCAGCTTCAAGCGCTTCTGCTCGCTCATCGGCGCGCGCAATGTGACGGAATTCAATTACCGCATCAGCGATGAAAAAGCGGCGCACGTGTTCGTCGGCATCCAGATTGCCGACAGGCATGAATCGAGTGTGCTGGCGAAAACCTTCGAGGAACATGAATTCAAGACGCTGGACCTGACGCACGACGAGCTGGCCAAGTCGCACATCCGCCACCTGGTCGGCGGCAAGAGCCGGCTGGCGCAGGATGAGCTGCTGTACCGCTTCGAATTCCCCGAACGCCCGGGCGCGCTGATGCGCTTCCTCGACAGCATGGCGCCGAACTGGAATATTTCCTTGTGTCATTACCGCAGCCAGGGCGGCGACGTGGGCCGCATCCTGATCGGCCTGCAGGTGCCGCCCGATGAAATGGGAGAATTCGCCCGTTTCCTCGATACCCTGGGGTACCGTTACTGGGATGAGAGCAGCAATCCTGTGTATAAGCTGTTCCTGGGGTAAAAGAAGGGGGCAGTCGCTTCGCGATCGGAATACGTCCCATCGGGCCGTATTCCTCCTGCGCGTCCGAACCCAGCCGTCGCTGGTGGGTTGAAATAGGCTACCATGCGTGCTTGACCGAATTCACGCCACACGACCATGACCACCACCAACGACCTCGCCGAACAATCTCCGCTGGGCAAAAGCTCCGCCTACCGCACCGATTACGCGCCGGAACTGCTGTTTCCCATTCCGCGCCAGGGCAAGCGCGACGAGCTGGAATTGCGCGGCACCTTGCCCTTCTTCGGCCTCGACATCTGGAATGCCTATGAACTGTCGTGGCTGAACCAGCGCGGCAAGCCGCAGGTGGCCATCGCCAGGATCAGCGCGCCGGCCGATTCGCCCAACATCATCGAATCGAAATCGTTCAAGCTGTACCTGAACTCGTTCAACCAGACCAGACTGGATAGCCCGGAAGCCCTGTTGACCCTGCTCAAACAGGATTTATCGAAGGGCTTCGGCGCCCCCGTGCAGGTGGAACTGACCTTGCAGGAAGATTTTAACAAGCTGAAAATGGGTGAGTTCGACGGCGTGCTGCTCGATCGCCTGGACCTGGAAATCACGCAGTACACGCCCTCGCCGCTGCTGTTGAAGGCGGCGCTGGAGGAAGCGCCCGTGGAAGAAAAACTCGTTTCGCACCTGCTCAAATCGAATTGCCTGGTGACGGGCCAGCCCGACTGGGGCAGCGTGCAGATCGAGTACGCGGGCCCGCAGATCGACCAGGAAAGCCTGCTGCGCTATCTGATCGGTTTCCGCGAGCACAATGAATTCCACGAGCAATGCGTGGAGCGCATCTTCGTCGACATCTTGCGCCAGTGCAAACCACAGAAGCTGTCCGTGTATGCGCGCTATACGCGCCGCGGCGGACTCGACATCAATCCGTGGCGCAGCAACTACAGCACGGGAGTGATGCCGGGCAACCTGCGCAATGCACGCCAGTAACACCACGCGCAGTTGCGAAAAAGCGATGCCGACGAGCATGGTCACTGTGTTTTAAAACAACGTTGCGGTCATGCTTTGCAGCATCATCAAAGCGCCGAAAAGTCGGAAAATCGCCATTTGGCGACGGAAAAAGCGGCGCGCACCGCCTTTTTAATCACGAAATAGCCGGCGCACCCCAGTGTTGGTTTTTTGTTAAAATGAGGACGGCGCGGGGCGGCGCGCACACTGCGCCCGCAGCGGGCGTATACTGTTGAGAATTGGCGTTACAGGCCGCGAAAACAGGCCTATAATTCGGCTCGCAAGCCCTCTGCGCATTGCACCATTTCATTGAGTGTCATGACTAATCTTAGCAAAATACTATCCCTCGAAAACGTCTTGCTGGACCTGGAAGTTTCCAGCAAAAAGCGCGCCTTCGAGCAAGCCGGCCTGATCTTCGAAAACAACTACGGCATTGCCCGCTCCACCGTTTCGGACAATCTGTTTGCCCGCGAACGCCTGGGTTCGACCGGCCTGGGCCACGGCGTGGCCGTGCCGCATGGCAGAGTCAAAGGCAGCAAGACCCTGAAAGCCCCGCTGGGCGCCTTCGTGCGCCTGGCCGAACCGATTCCGTTCGAGTCGCCCGACGGCAAGCCTGTCAACCTGCTGTTTTTCCTGCTGATTCCCGATCATGTCACTCAGCAACATCTGGAAATCCTGTCGGAAATCGCCGAAATGTTTTCCGACGACGCCTTCCGCACGGCGCTGGCCACGGATCCGGAACCGAAATCCGTGCATTCGCGCATCGTCAATTGGCAACCCAGTCTGCAAGCGGCGGGTTAAACTTCAGGTATTCCTCCACTCCTGAAGAAGACTGCCATGTTGCAAACGCCGCTGACGATACAACGCCTGTACGACGATAATCGTGAAAGTCTGCAACTGGGCTGGTTCGCCGGCTTCCCCGGCGGCGAACGCCTGATCTCGGGCGACGTCTCGTCGGCCGCCGACCAGGTGGGCCACCTGAACCTGATCCATCCGGGCCGCATCCAGGTCTTCGGCCACCAGGAAATCAATTACTACCAGCGCCTGAAGGTCAATACGCGCACCCATGTGATCGGCGAGCTGATCGCCGGCGGTCCGCCCGCGCTGATCATCGCGCAAGGACTGGAAACGCCGCCCGACATCCTCGCCATCTGCGACGAACAAAACATCCCCCTGTTCTCGACCCCGCTGCCGGCCGCGCAGGTGATCGACTTCCTGCGCGTCTACCTGTCGAAAAAACTGGCGCAGCGCATCATCATGCATGGCGTGTTCATGGACGTGCTGGGCGTGGGCGTGCTGATCACGGGCGATTCGGGACTGGGCAAGAGCGAACTGGGACTGGAGCTGATCTCGCGCAGCCACGGCCTGGTGGCCGACGACGCCGTCGAATTCTCGCGCATCGCGCCCAACATGATCGAAGGCCGCTGCCCGCCCCTGCTGCAAAACCTGCTGGAAGTGCGGGGCCTGGGTTTGCTCGATATCAAGGCCATCTTTGGCGAAACGGCCGTGCGCCGCAAGATGCGCCTGAAACTGATCGTCCACCTGGTGCGCCGCAACGCGCTGGAAGAGGAAGTCGAGCGCCTGCCCTTCCTGTTCCCCACGGAAGACGTGCTGGGATTGCCTGTGCGCAAAGTCGTCATCCCCGTCGCCGCCGGCCGCAACATCGCCGTGCTGCTGGAAGCGGCCGTGCGCAATACGATTTTGCAGCTGCGCGGCATCGATACCCTGCAGGAATTCATGGAGCGGCAACGCCTCGCCATGAGTGGCGATTAATGCTGCCAAGGAGTCCGCCCTTGCAAGGGCGAACCGTTGCGCAGGCACGCAGCTGTGCTGCGTGAATTCCCTGCTGCACCAACGCCTCGCCATGAGTGGCGATTAATGCTGCCAAGGAGTCCGCCCTTGCAAGGGCGAACCGTTGCGCAGGCACGCAGCTRTGCTGCGTGAATTCCCTGCTGCACCAACGCCTCGCCATGAGTGGCGATTAGTTGCCTGAGAGAACAAGTTCCTGATGGGATGATTTTATTTAACCAAGACTACAGTCCAAATTGCAATAATTTGTAAAGATAATTGCTTCGAAAGCAGAGCGCCGTTCTTTATTGTATGATCGGCCTATGCATATCGTCCTTATCACCGGAATATCCGGCTCCGGTAAATCCGTCGCGCTCAATGTGCTGGAAGATACCGGCTATTACTGTGTCGACAACCTGCCGCCGGCCTTGCTGCCCAGCCTGGTGCAAACCTTGCTTGACGAAGGCACGCCGCAACTGGCCGTGGCCGTAGATGCGCGCAGCGCCGAGTCGCTCGTCAGCTTGCCGCACAATGTGGCCCTGCTGCGCGACCAGGGGCATGACGTCAAGGTCATGTTTTTGACGGCCACCACGCATTCGCTGGTGGCGCGCTTTTCGGAAACGCGGCGCAGCCACCCGCTGTCGCACGAATTGCGTCCGAACCACAATCCGGCCAGCCGCCGCACGCTGATCGAATGCATTTCGGAAGAGCGCGAACGCCTGTCGGCCATCGAGCAGCTGGGCCATGTGATCGATACCTCGGAACTGAGCGCCAACAAGCTGCGCGCCTGGATCAAGGATATCGTCGCCTCCGAGCGCGCGCCGCTGACCCTGTTCTTCGAATCGTTCGCCTTCAAGCTGGGCGTGCCGCTGGACGCCGATTTCGTCTTTGATGTGCGGGCCTTGCCGAATCCGTATTACGACCTGGCCCTGCGTCCGCTGGACGGACGCGACGCGCCCGTGATCGCCTTTCTCGACGCGCAGCCCAGCGCTCTGGAGCTGCTGGCCGACATCCGCGCCTTCATCGAGAAATGGTTGCCGTCGTTCAAGTCCGACAACCGCAGCTATTTGACGGTGGCGCTGGGCTGCACGGGCGGCCAGCACCGCTCCGTGTACATGGCGGAGCGGCTGGCGCAGTATTTCGGCGCGCGCGAGCGCGTGGTCCTGCGCCACCGCGAACGCGCCTAAGTAATCCTCAGGAAATTATTGTGAAATTATGACGAACACAACCGGATGCTGTGCAAGGCGCCAGCAGCGACGCAGTGCGGGCACTGCTAGCTGCGGCAACACCGCGCAACGCCGGTTATGGAAGTCAGAAAACACAATAATTTATTGGGGGTGACTTAGTTAATCCAGGTGGCGCAGCGGATGCGCCAGCGCCGGCCAGACGGGCGCAAAGAAGCGCGCCACCATGGCCGCGTCGACTTCGTCCAGGCTTGATGGGTTCCAGCGCGGCGCGTTATCCTTGTCGACCACCAGCGCGCGCACGCCCTCGAGCACTTCGCCATGCGCGAAATTGTGGCGCACCAGCGTGCGCTCCATGCGCAGGCAATCGGCCACGCCCAGGTGGGCGCCACGCCGCAGCAATTCCAGGGTCACCGACATCATCAACGGCGAGCGCAGGCGCATGGCCGCCAGGGCCTTGGCCGCGAACGGACTGTCGTCCTGCGCCAGCGAAGCCATGATGGCCGCCACGGAGCCGGCGCTGAAGTGGCGGTCCAGCGCCGCGCGCACGGGAGCGAGGACAGACTCGCCCGCCTGGGCCTGGAATGGGGCTGCCAGCGCCTTGATGGCCACCGGCAAGGCCTCGCCCGGCGTCGACTCGAACAGGGCCTGCAGCGCCGCCATCTGCGCCTCGGGCAGGTAGACATCGGCCAGGCCCGTGTACAGGGCATCGGCCGCGCCGATGGTCAGCCCCGTCAAACCCAGGTACAGGCCCAGCCGGCCCGGCAGGCGGGAAAGAAAGTAACTGCCGCCCACATCGGGGAACAGGCCGATATTGACTTCCGGCATGGCCATGCGCGTACGTCCCGTGACGATGCGCAACTGGTTGCCGGGCCCCGCTTGCGCCACGCCCATGCCGCCGCCCATCACGACGCCATCCATCACGGCAATATACGGTTTCGGATAGAAGTGTATGACATGATTTAAAGCATATTCTTCTGTAAAGAAATCTTCCAGCTGGGCGCTGCCGCCCTGCGGCGTGGCCAGGCCCGCATCGTAAAAGAAACGGATATCGCCGCCGGCGCACAGGGCTTTTTCGCTGCTGGAGCGGATGACGACGGCGTCCACCTGCGGGTCGTCGCGCCAGGCCAGCAGGGCCGCGCTCAGGGCCCGCACCATCTCCAGCGACAGGGAATTCAAGGCTTTCGGGCGGTCGAGCACGATGTGGCCCGTGCGGTTGCGGATGGAGGTGTGGACGAAATCGCTCATGGCAGGATGGAAAGAAGTGAGGATGGCGCATTCTAGCGCTTTCACCACGGACATTGCGTTTCGCAGGACGCAAAAAAGGGCGCAATGTGCGCCCTTAGTTGATCACAACTGGGGGAAACCGGTGGCCTTAGACGGCGACGACGGCGTCTTCCTCTGAGTTGTCTGGCAGATGCTTGATCGCCTCTTTACCGTGCCCTTGCACTTTGGTTTTGTATTTCATCACTTGCCGATCGAGCTTGTCGATCAGGGTATCGATCGCGGCATACAGGTCATGCGCCAGGCTTTCCACATAGACAGTTTTACCGCTGAGACGCAGGTTGACTTCGGCCTTTTGACGTTTTTCTTTCTCTTTGAGGTTATCCACGGTCAGAATCACGGCGATATCGATGACTTGATCGAAATGACGTTTCACGCGCTCCAGCTTCGCTTGTACGTATTCACGGATGGCTGGTGTCACTTCAAGATGATGTCCGCTGATGGTGAGATTCATACACACTCCTAAAGATGATCGGGTTCGTGCGGTCCATCCTATCCGGCCCGCAGAGGAACCGAAAAAAACTTACAAACACTTACGCAGGCTCACTGGCGGAATTTTCAACGCTTCCCGGTACTTGGCAACAGTACGTCGCGCAATCACCATGCCTTGTTCCCCCAGCATGTCCGCAATCTTACTGTCGGATAAAGGATTTTTAGGGTCTTCTGCTCCTGTCAGTTGCACGATCAATGCCCGTATCGCCGTCGATGACGCTTCGCCCCCCGCTTCGGTGGCGACGTGGCTACCAAAGAAATATTTCAACTCAAACATGCCATGCGGGGTCAGCATGTACTTTTGGGTTGTTACCCGCGAGATAGTACTCTCGTGTAATCCCAGTGTATCAGCTATTTCACGGAGCACAAGGGGCCGCATGGCAACGGCCCCATGCGAGAAAAAGTTCTTTTGTCTTTCTACTATCGCCTGCGCCACGCGCAAGATCGTATCGAAGCGCTGGCGCATGTTCTTGATCAGCCACTTGGCTTCCTGCAACTGTGCGCCCATGGCACCTTCGCCCTTGCCCTGCTTCAACAAATTGGCGTACATGGCGTTCACGCGCAGGCGCGGCATGACGTCATTGTTCAGGCTCACCTGCCAGCCATTGCGCGCGCGCTTGACGACCACGTCGGGCACCACGTAGTCGGACACGTCGGAGGCGAACACGGCGCCCGGATGCGGGTTGCACAGCCGGATCACCGTCTGCGCCTCGCGCAAGTCTTCATCGTCGCAATCGAGGGCTTTTTTCAGCTTGTTGAAATCGCGCTGGGCAAACCAGGCCAGGTGCTTTTCCACGATGACGAGGGCCATGCGCCGCGTCACCAGGGCGATGTGCGGCAAGCGCCTGATTTGCAGGGCCAGGCATTCGGACGCATTGCGCGCGCCCACGCCGGGCGGGTCGAAACTTTGCAGCAGCGCCAGCGCCGTGCGCAGTTCGTCGGCGTCGATTTCCAGCTCTTCCGGCAGGCGCGCCAGGATGTCGTCGAGCGATTCCTCCAGGTAGCCATTGTCGTCGAGGGCATCGATGATCAGCTCGACCAGCGCGCGGTCGCGCAATTCGAGCACCGTCACGCGCATCTGCTCCATCAGGTGCTCGCGCAAGGTGCAGTGGTGGGCTTCGAGTTGTGGACGGGAATCTTCGTCGTCGGGCGCCTTGCCCCGGCTCGCCTCGCTCCAGTCGCTGTCGCCGCCGTCCGCGGCGGCCGGGCCCTCGCCCGCCTCGCCGTCAAAGCCGTCCGTTTCGGCCGGCGCGGCGGGCGCTTCCTGGCCTGGCGGCTGGGGCGGCGCTTCGGCCGGCGCGGCCGTGGAACTCAAGGCCCCGTCGGACAACAGGCGCAGCGACCGGTCGAGCGGGTCGTCGAGGCGCTCGAGCAGGGGATTGTCTGTCAGCAACTGCTCCAGTTCCTGGTGCAGTTCCAGGGTAGACAATTGCAGCAGCCGTATCGATTGCTGCAACTGCGGCGTCAGTGCCAGGTGCTGCGAGGTGCGCAGCTGCAATGATTGTTTCATTGGCTCACATGCGGAAGTGTTCGCCCAGATAGACCCGGCGTACCGACTCGTTCGCGATGATGTCATCGGGGCGTCCCGACGCCAGCACCGAGCCCTGGTTGATGATGTAGGCACGGTCGCAAATACCCAGCGTCTCGCGTACATTATGATCGGTGATGAGCACGCCGATATTGCGCTCCTTCAAGAAACGCACGATGCGCTGGATCTCGATCACGGCGATGGGATCGACGCCGGCGAACGGCTCGTCGAGCAGCACGAAGCGCGGGTCGGTGGCCAGCGCGCGGGCGATTTCCACGCGGCGGCGCTCGCCGCCCGACAGGGACAGGGCCTGGTTCTCGCGCAGCTTTTCAATCTGCAGGTCGGCCAGCAATTTATCCAGGCGCTCCTCGATCTCGGCCTTCTTCAGCGGGCGCCCTTCGACGGTCTGGATTTCCAGCACGGCGCGGATATTGTCTTCCACCGTCAGCTTGCGGAAGACGGACGCTTCCTGCGGCAGGTAGGACAGGCCCATCTGCGCGCGGCGGTGGATGGGCAGGCTGGAAATATCCACGCCGCTGATATCGATGCTGCCGCCATCGGACGGCACCAGGCCGACGATCRTGTAGAACGAGGTGGTCTTGCCGGCGCCGTTCGGGCCCAGCAGTCCCACTACTTCGCCGCATTCGACTTGCAGCGAGACATCATGCACGACTTGCCGCTTGCCATAGGTTTTCTGCAGCCCGCGAACGATCAGGGTGCTGCCGCAACGTGTATTTTCCATTATTTCTTTCCTGGCGCGGGTGTCGCCGGCGTCTTCTCCGCCGCAGGAGCCTTGTTCTTCGGCTGGATCACCATGCGCACGCTGCCGCCATCGGGGGTGCTGGTGCCGCTGTTGGAATTTTCCATCGCAAATTCTTCCTTGCGGCTGTCATACGAAATGTAGGCGCCATTGGCCACGTCGGTCACTTTCGTGCCTTCCAGGCGCGTCACCTTGGCCTTGGAAAACAGTTTCACGACTTCCGTCTTGTTGTCATATTCCACGCGCTCCGCTTCGCCTTCCACCCACAGGTCGCCCGCGCCATCGCGCTTCTGGCGGAACGTGGCCAGCTTGCCGGGGTCGGCCCAGAAAGTGATGAACTGGTAGCCTTGCGGGTCTTCCGTGATCAGCGCGCGGCCCGCCTTCATGGTCAGGGTGCCCTTGACCAGCACCACGTCGCCCGTCAGGGTGCGCACCTGCTTGATGTCATCAACGTGGCCGCTGCGCGCCGTGATCACGGCTTCCTTCTCGGAATCGGCCTTCTCGGCATGCGCCGCGCCCATCACGCCCAGCGAGCAAACGGTCGAGAATAGAGTCAGCAGCAAGATGTTCTTCATAGTATGGTTTCCTTGTTTCATTCTGTCATTTTGCCGTCGCGGCCGGGCGCGGTTTCGGCGGGAGGACCATGCGCAGCGCCTGATGCACTTCCACCACGCCGGTGGCGTTGTTGGCTTTCATGCCCACGCCGTTGATGCGCGAAGCGCCCGTCAGGATGTCGACAGGCATGTCCGTTTCCATTCTTTCCTCATCCGGAAACACCGTCAGCGCTTCCGTCTTCAAGGTCAGGTTCTGCGCCTTCGGGCTGGCGATGCGGTCGATCACGACATTGCGGTGCAGTTGCAGCCGGGTATTATCCTGATCGATATGCGCCAGTTCCGCATTCATGTTCATCGGCGGCATGTCGGGCGTCAGCTTGCGCACGAAAGGCTGGTCGATATCGGACGAATCGTCGGCCGGGTAATGCGTAAGCTTGGTGCCGGACACGATGTAGCTGGGTTTGCCCGTCAAATCCATGCGCACCAGGCTGAAATTGGTGATGAAATAGTCCGGTTCATTCAAATGCTTGCTGGCGGTAATGTCCTGGGCATTCTTGTTCATCACTTCGAGCAGCCAGAAGCTGCCCAGCGCGACGATGACCGCCCCCAGCACGGTAAAACTCATGCGCCAGCGATGGGCGCCTCCTGGCTTACGCATATTGCTTCACTCTTTCAAATGTCACTGGCGGCGAGGCACGGCACCTCACTCCAGGAACGGCGCCATGACGCGCGCATAGTTGTCCTGCGCGCGCAACAGGAATTCGCAGATCTCGCGCACCGCGCCGCGGCCGCCGCCGGCCTGCGTCACATGGTGCGCCAGGCCCAGCGCTTCCGGGCGTGCGCCCGGCACGCTGACGGCAAAGCCCACGCGGCGCAGCAGGGGAGCGTCGATGACGTCGTCGCCGATGTAGCCGCATTGCTCTTCCGTCAAGCCCGTCAGCGCCAGCAACTCGCGGAACGGCGTCAGTTTATCGTGGCCGCCCTGGTGCACATGGGTAATACCCAGGTCCTGCGCGCGGCGCGCCGTGATGGCCGAGCGGCGCGCGCTGATGATGGCCGTCTGCACGCCCGATTCCTGCAGCAGCTTGATGCCCAGGCCATCATACACATTAAACGTTTTCATCATTTCGCCATCGGGGCCGAAATGCAGGCTGCCGTCGGTCAGCACACCGTCGACATCAAAGATCATCAGTTTGACCTTGGCCGCCCGCGCCAGGTTGTCCGCCACGCTGTCCATCAGATCACCTTCGCTTGCGTCAGATCATGGATATGCAGCGCGCCGACCAGCTTGCCGTCGGCGTCCACCACCAGCATCTGGTTGATGCGGAACTGCTCCATCACGGCCACGGCATCGACGGCCAGGCGCTCGGGCGCGATGCTGCGCGGCTGCGCATGCATGACGTCGCGGATCGCCACTTGCGTGAAATCCTGCACGCGCTCGAACATGCGGCGCAAATCGCCATCGGTAAACACGCCCACGGGGCGGTTGTCCGCATCGACGACGGCCGTCATGCCCATGCCCTTCTTCGTCATTTCCTCCAATGCCTGCAGCAAGGAAGCGTCCACGGGCACCTTGGGCACCCGTTCGCCGCTGCGCATGACGTCATGCACATGGGTCAGCAGGCGGCGGCCCAGGGCGCCGCCCGGGTGCGAGCGGGCAAAATCTTCTTCCTTGAAGCCGCGCAAGTCGAGCAAGGCCACGGCCAGGGCGTCGCCCAGGGCCAGGGTGACGGTGGTGCTGGCCGTCGGGGCCAGATTCAGCGGACAGGCTTCTTTCTCGACGGAAATATCCAGGTGCACGTCGGCCAGCTGGGCCAGGCTGGAGTTCGGCTTGCCCGTCATGGAGATCAGCACGCCGCCCATGCGCTTGACGACAGGCATGATGGCCATCAGTTCGGACGACTCGCCCGAGTACGAAATAGCAATAAAAGCATCGTCCGAGGTGACCATGCCCAGGTCGCCATGGGCCGCTTCGGCCGGATGCACGAACATGGCCGGCGTGCCGGTGGAAGCGAGGGTGGCGGCAATCTTGCGCGCGATATGGCCGGACTTGCCGATGCCGGAGACGACGACACGTCCCTTGCACTGCAGCAACAGGGCCACGGCGCGGCCGACACTGTCGTCCGTGGCCAGGCGCGCATGCAGGGCGTTGATGGCGTCGGACTCGATCTGCAGGGTGGTGCGGGCCAGCGCGACAGCGCGCTCGGTGGTCGCTTGCATGTCAATTCGATCAAAAGCTTTCAGCATTGTTTTTTCATGGGTTACACTCATGCCCAAAGTATAAACGAATTAGGAAAGCAAAAAACTTGCCAGTCACAACAAACAACGATTTCCACTGAGCTCCCCGGGCAACCCATGTTTTCCTCGCTTGAACTGACCCTGATGTTACTCGGCAGCGCCGTGCTGGGCGTGGTCGCTTTCAGAATGTTGCATTTGCCGCCCATGCTGGGCTACCTGGCCGTCGGCATCGTCATCGGCCCCCACGCGCTGGGCCTGGCAGCCGAGAATGAAGCGAGCCATACCCTGGCCGAGTTCGGCGTCGTCTTCCTGATGTTTTCCATCGGGCTCGAATTTTCTCTGCCCAAGTTTCTCGCCATGCGGCGCATCGTCTTCGGACTGGGCATGGCGCAGGTGGCCACCACCATCGTCGCCACCGTCGTCTTCGGCTGGTTCGTCGGGCGCTACCTGTCCGCCTACATCCACCTGAGCTGGCAAGCCGCGTTCGCCCTGGGCGGCGCGCTGGCCATGTCGTCGACGGCCATCGTCTCGAAAATGCTGACGGAACGGCTGGAGCTGGAAAGCGAGCACGGCCGCAAGATCATCGGCATCCTGCTGTTCCAGGACCTGGCCGTGGTACCGCTGCTGATCCTGATTCCCGCCCTCACGCGCGATTCGGACAACCTGGCCGAAACCCTGGCCTGGGCCGGCGGCAAGGCCCTGGTCGTGCTGATCCTGCTGCTGTTCATCGGCCAGAAGATGGTGCGCGGCTGGCTGACCATCGTGGCCAAGCGCCGCTCGCAGGAATTGTTCATGCTCAATCTGCTGCTGATCACCCTGGGCGCGGCGTGGATCACGGAGCGGGCCGGGCTGTCGCTGGCCCTGGGGGCGTTCGTGGCCGGCATGCTCATTTCCGAGACGGAATTCAAGCACCAGGTGGAAGAAGACATCAAACCGTTCCGCGACGTGCTGCTGGGCCTGTTCTTCATCACCGTCGGCATGCTGCTCAATATCCGCGTCGTGCTCGACAACTGGTGGCTGGTGCTGCTGCTGCTGTGCGGCCCCGTGCTGCTGAAATTTGCCCTGATCGCGGGACTGGCCCGGCTGTTCGGCTCGTCGACGGGCGTGTCATTGCGCACGGGCCTGGCCCTGGCGCAGGCGGGCGAGTTCGGCTTCGTGCTGCTGAACCTGGCCGGCGGCATCAAGCTGATGGACCCGTTCGTCGTGCAGGTGGTGCTGGCGTCGATGGTGCTGTCGATGCTGGTGGCGCCCTTCCTCATCGCCAAGTCCGACGCCATCGTCATGAAACTGGCCGCCAACGACTGGATGATGCAATCACTGGCCCTGACAAAGATCGCCACGCGTACCATGGCCGCGCAAAAACACGTGCTGATCGCCGGTTTCGGGCGCAGCGGGCAAAGCCTGGCCACCCTGCTGACGGAAGAAAAAATCGAATACCACGCGCTGGACCTGGACCCGGAGCGGGTGCAGGAAGCCCAGCTGGCCGGCGCCCACGTCTCGTACGGCGACGCGGGCCGGCGCGAAAGCCTGGTGGCGGCCGGCATCTACCGGGCCAGCGCCGTCGTGATCACCTATGCGAATACCCCGTCGGCACTGAAGTTATTGCATTTACTTAACGAAATGGCGCCGACCTTGCCCGTCATCGTGCGCAGCCATGACGACAGCGACCTCGACCAGCTGAAAAACGCGGGCGCGGCCGAAGTGGTGCCGGAATTGATGGAAGGCAGCCTGATGCTCGCTTCGCACGCGCTGATCATGATGGGCGTGCCCCTGCGCCGCGTGGTGCACCGCGTGCAGGCGGCGCGCGAAGAGCGCTATGCCTCGCTGCGCGGCTATTTCCACGGCACCAGCGACGCCGACGACGATGCCGACCTGGAACGCCTGCACACGGTCACCGTCAGCGAAGGCGCCCATTGCGTGGGCTTGCCTTTGAGCACGATCGACGTGGCCGCCTGCGGCGCCTTTGTGACGGCCATCCGCCGCGGCCGCGGCCGCCTTGACGTCACGCCCGACACGCAGCTGGCCAGCGGCGACGTGGTGGTGCTGCGCGGCAGCGCCGACGCCGTGGCCAAGGCGGAAACCTTGCTGTTGAAATAACTATTCGACCTGCGCCTGCCAGCTGACGACCTTGTTGCGCCCGCCCGCCTTGGCCTGGTACAGGGCCTGGTCGGCGCGCGCCACCAGCTGCTGCGCCACGGCTTCGATGGGCAGCAGCGCCGCGTCCGCTTCCAGGCTGGCCACGCCGATCGACACGCTGACCCACGCCTGCGCGCTGCCCGGCAGGTCGAACATGGTGCCGGCGATGCTGGCGCGGATGCGTTCGGCCACGAACGTGGCACTATCGAGGTCCGCATCGATCAGCAGCACGACGAATTCCTCGCCGCCGAAGCGCCCCAGCGCGTCCGAGCGGCGCAATTCCGTGCGGATGCGCGTGGCCACTTCGCGCAGCACTTCATCGCCGCCCTGGTGGCCATGCGTGTCGTTGACCGACTTGAAATGGTCGATGTCGATATACATGCATGAAATGCAATAATTCTGGCGCCGCGCGCGGGCGATTTCTTCCAGCAGGCGGCGGTCGATATAGCGCCGGTTGTAGACGCCCGTCAGGGAATCGGTCAAGCCTATGTACTTCAGCATTTCATTGCTGATCACGTTTTCCAGGCAAATGGCGATGATGGACGCCATGTGCTTGATGAAATCCGTGCCCAGCACGGGCGTAAAGCGCGTCACGTCGCTGCTGGCGAGATTCAGGCTGCCAATCAGGCGCTTGTTGCGCAGCAAGGGCACCAGGGCCACGCTGCGCAGGGGCGCGTCGATGCCCGGAAAACGGGGGCCATGCACGGCCGCATCGAACGGCCCCAGCAGCGGCAGCGGCGGCAAGGAGGCGTCGCCGGCGGCCACGGTGGCTTGCGGCGCAAAGCCCAGCTGCGCCACGGCATGCACGAACAGCAACTGCGGAAAGGCGCTGAAATCGACGCCCAGCTTTTCCATCACGAGCAAGATATCGTCATCCTCGTCGAGCAGGCTCAGGGTGACGCCGTCAAGGTCGGAAATCACGGGCAGGGTACGGAATATCGTACCGATCAGCTCGGGAAAGGTGGACGCGCCGACAATTTCCAGGTCGAACGCCTGGTGGCGGCACATGATGTCGTGGTTGCGCTCAACCTGTTCCAGCAGAAAGGCCATGCGCGCGCGCAAGGCCTGATTCTCGGCTTCGAGGCTGGCAACGCGCTGGGCCGGTGCGACGGCATCGTTCCCCGGCTGGCCCGGCTCTGGCGGTATTGCTTGATTCATAGAAACCTTAAACCCTTCTGTGCGGGCGCCGCGCTTAAAATGCCAGTTCGAAACCGATGTCTTGTCCCACCACAATACGCTCATCGCCGCCTTGCGTGACGATGGCATTCATGCCGAAGCAGATGGCGCCGTCGAGCTCGGGCCTGGCACGGTAACCTTGCATGACGTCGAGCGGATCCGGCCCCGGCACGCCTGTCGCCTGGTCCACCGACGGAATCGGGCAGCGCGAGCACGGCTTGACGGGTTTTAATATGGTAGCGCCGAATTGCAGGAACGCCGCGTAGTCCTCCTCGAAGGCGCCGATGTCGCCGATGACCAGGTTCGGGCGGAAACGGTTCATCGGCAGCGCCTCGCGGCCGGCCGCGCGCAGCTTGTCATTGACGTCGGCCAGCGAGGCGCTGCCGGCGATCAGCACCGGGTAGCCATCGGCAAACATGGTCGATGCGGCAATTCCATTCGTCCACTTGGTGCTGGTGGCGCGCACCACGTCCGGGTGAAAGCGCACCAGGCGGCATGGCACGCCGATGGCCTGCGAAAACCAGGTGGCCGTGACTTCGTCGCAGTCGTAGGCGCGCACGGCATCGTCCCACACTTGCACTTCCAGCATGGGCGCATGTTGCGGATCCGGCAAGCCCAGCTCGATTTCCAGGCGCAGCATGCCCGGCGCGCGCAATTCCAGGGTGGCGGCCTTGATGCGCGGCACGATCAGCGCCATGCGCGGATGTTCGCGCTGGGTCAGGAAGCGGCCCTGCGGGTCCACCACCATCCATTCGCGGTCGAATACGTGCTCACTCATCAGCCCCGACTGCGTGAGGACCGCCTCGCGCAGGTGGATGCCGGCGCAGGATTTGATGGGATACAGAATGATGTCGGACAGGATAGCCATGGGCCGGGGCAGTATTGCAACTTCTGCCAGGAAGTTATTCAGAAACGCAGTATGGCAGCAAAGCGGGCAAGCGTAAATCCGCCAAGCCCAGCCGCAGTGGCCGGGCCGGCGTGACGACGATCAATATGTGTAGAAAATACGCTGGATTTCTTGCGTACTATTGGTTTTGGTCAAGGCCAGCATCAGCAGGATGCGGGCTTTTTGCGGGTTCAGGGTATCGGAGACGACACTGTCGAGTTCATCGTCGTTGGCTTCGCCATTGCGCGCCACGATGCCCTGGCCGACGCGGCTCGAACGCACGATCAGCACGCCCTTCTGGCGCGCTTCCACCAGCGCCGGCTTCATTTGCGCGGCCACGCTGCCGTCGCCCACGCCCGCGTGGATGATGCCCTTGGCGCCGGCGGCGATGAAGGCGTCCATGCCGACGCGGTTCATGTTGGCGTAGCCGTAGACGATGTCCACTTGCGGCAAGGCGTCGAGCTTGCTGACGTCAAATTCCGACTCCAGGGTGTGCTTGCGCGTCGACTGGCGGTAGAAGAAGGGCTTGCTGCCCTGGATGTAGCCGAGCATGCCCAGTTCCGGCGACTTGAAGGTGTCCGTGGTCGAGGTGTTCGTCTTGGTCACTTCGCGCGCGGCGTTGATCTGGTCGTTCAAGGCCACCAGCACGCCCTTGCCCACGGCTTCCTTGCTGCCCGCCAGCAACACGGCGTTGTACAGGTTGATGGGGCCGTCGGCCGAAATGGCTGTCGACGGACGCATGGCGCCCACCACGACGACCGGTTTGTGGCTTTTCACGGTCAGGTTCAGGAAATACGCCGTCTCTTCGATGGTGTCGGTGCCATGCGTAACGACCACGCCGTCGACGTCGGCGGAGGCCAGCAGCACATTGATGCGCTTGGCCAGGGTCAGCCAGTGGCTGTTGCCCATGCTTTCGCTGGCGATCTGGAACACTTGCTCGCCTTTCACATTCGCCACTTTCTTGAGTTCCGGCACGGCGGCGATCAAGCGCTCGACGCCCACGGTGGCCGAGGTGTAGCCCACGGTGGTGGTGCTGTCGGCGCCGCTGCCGGCGATGGTGCCGCCCGTGGCCAGGATCACCACATTCGGCAACTTGACGGCCGCTTCCTGCGCGCGCGCGGGCGAGGCGGCGACAAAGCCCATCAGCAAGGTGGCCAGCATCAGCTGTGCACAGGAATGGAATTTACGTGAAAACATGGTGCTCCCGTTCGGTGATGTGTCAAAGATAACAAAGTCGTGTGCAAATTATATGTCATCAATGGCGCACAAATCCCCAATTCATGTGTCCCGCGCAAACGTGCGCGCCCTTATCCGCGCTACAGTGGCGCCATGTCCACATTACGCCCCTTCCGCTCCTGCCTCGTCCTGCCGCTGATCTTGATCGCGCTCAATGCCTGCTCCACGCAAATCGAACTGCGCGCGGCGGCGCAGCAGGAACAGTTCGCGCGGGAAGCGGCCAGCCAGGGCGACTGGGCGCAAGCCATGCGCAGCTACGCGGCCGCGGCCGAGAATGCCGAACTGGGCCATGGCGACTTCGCTTGGCAGGCGCGGCTGCATCACCAGGCGGGACGCGCCGCCAGCGGGGCCTGCCGCTACGATGCGGCCGAATTTCATTTCCGCCAGGCCATCGCGCTGGCAAAGAAGAGCGAATACTCGAGCGCCCTCAGCTACAAGGCGCTGATCGACCAATATGAACGCCAGGGCAAGGCGACGCAAGCCTTGGCCGTGCGCAATGAACTGGGCTTTCATCAATCTTGGGCGCTGGGCGCATTTACCGACCGGGAATCGCTGCCGGTGGGCAAGCCTTGCGGAACACCGCCATAGCACGGGGGATGCCGATGAGAGTGACACGCACGCTGCTGGCACTATCCCCCCTCTTTGCCGCCATCGCGCCCGCGTATGCCGTCGAAGCCGCCTTGCCTTTATGGGAAGCGGGCATCTTCGGCGGCACGGCTGTCACGCCTGCCTATCCGGGCGCCGGCGAACGTTCGACGCGCACCCTGGCCCTGCCCTATCTGATTTATCGCGGCAAAGTCCTGCGCGCCGACCGCTCCGGCGTGGGCGCGCGCCTGCTCGATACGGAGCGCCTCGATTTCGATATCGGTTTTGCCCTGTCCTTGCCGGCCCGCTCCAGCGACGTACCGGCCCGGCGCGGCATGCCGGACCTGGGGACTTTGCTGGAATTTGGCCCGCGCCTGAAAATCAAGCTGGCCGAGCCGACACAACACAGCCGCCTGGGCCTGGAGCTGCCCTTGCGCGCCGTCATCGAAGCGCGCGGCGGCCTGCGCCGCCAGGGCGCCACGTTCGAACCGCGCCTCGTGTATGCGCTGCAGGGCGACCGCCAGGCATGGCACCTCGACGCCAGCCTCGGCGCCGTACTGGGCAATGGCGGCATCAACGATTACCTGTATGGCGTCAGCGCCGCCTTCGCCACCCCGGAACGCCCGGCGTATGCGGCAAAAAGCGGGCTGATGCTCACGCGGCTGGGCCTGGGCGGCTCTTACCGGCTGCAGCGGGACTGGCGCGTCTTTGCCTTTTTGCGCTACGACAATTACACAGGCGCCGCCAACCGCGCCAGCCCCCTGTTGCGCCAGAACAGCGGCACCTCGGCCGGCATCGGCCTGATGTGGACGTGGCAACGCTCGGACAGGCAGGCACGGGGCCCGGACGATTAGCGGCAAGACGGCTTAAAACTCCGTCGTGGCCGACAGCATGACCGTGCGCGGCGCGCCCAGGCCCAGGCTGGTCCATTGCGGCAGCGCCCAATACGCCTTGTTGCCCACGTTGCTCACGCTGGCGCGCACGGTCAAGGGCCGGCCGGCGGCGCGGGTGGCATAGCGCGCGCCCAGGTCAAACACGGTGCGGCCCGGCACGGACAGTGAGTTGTCTTCGTTGAGGTACTGCTTGGACGCCGCCGTCGCGTTCGCCGTCAGAGTCACGCCGGGAATGGCGGGCGCATCCCACTCCACGCCCAGCTTGGCCTGCAGCCTGGGCACGCCCGCTGCCTGCTTGCCCTGGTTGGCGCCGCCCACCGTCTTGCTCAAGACCGGATCGACATACGCCACGCCGCCCATCAGGCGCACGTCGCGCACGGGCGAACCAAAAAAGCCCCAGTCGACGCCGCGGTTGCGCTGCTCGCCGCCAAAGGAAAAGACATTGCTGACCGGGTCGACATAGCTGCTGGGCCGCTTGATTTCATACAGGCTGAGCGTATGGGCGAATTCGCCCAGGTCGACCTTGACGCCGGCCTCCATCTGCTTCGATTTATACGGGGCAAAGACCTCTCCCGCGTTGGCCGCCGTCATGGGCGCCGTCGCCCCCTGGCTCAGGCCTTCGATGTAATTGGCGTACAGCGCAACGTTTCTGGCGGCCTTGACCAGCAGGGCGACGGCCGGCGTCGTGGCGGCGGCGTCATAGCGGGAACTGCGCGCGCCCGTCCTGACGTTGAAGCTGTCGCTGAGCACCTCCTGGCGCCGCAAGCCCGCCGTCAGCTGCACTTGATCCTGCGCAAACGACACAGTATCGACCAGGCCATAGCTGGCCAGGCGCAGTGCCGTCTTCGAGATTTGCGCTGCGTCAAAGCGCGTGGCAGGTCCCCATACGGGGCGGTAGATATTCGTGATCCAGTCCTGCGCCAGGGTATTCCTGCGGCCGAACTGCTGGTCCGTGTGGTGGTAATACGTGGCGTTGGCCGCCCACTGGTGGCCGATGCCGGCCGCGCGGAACCTGCCCTTCACGCCCACTTCCGCCGATTGTTTTTCAAGGTTAAAACCGAGATCGGCCAGGTTGGTGCGGTAGTCGCCGGCCGTATTGAACACCTGGATCAGATAGGCGCCCGTCGACTGGTAATCGGCCTTGCCGGCGCCGATGGCCGCATACGCCATCAGCTGTGCGTTCACGTCATATTCGCCGCGCAGCAGCGCGCCCTTGTCCCGCGTGTCATAGAAGGCCCAGCTCGGGTTGAGCAGGGTTTCCGGTTTCGGCGGACGCGGCACGGGCAGGCCGGCGGCCAGGTTGACGCCCCGGTTCAAGCCCCGCGCGCGGTCTTCGCTGCTGTACAGGTCGGCGGACAGGCGCGCGCCTGTGCCGCGCCAGTCCAGCCCCACGGACGCGAGCCGGGTCTTCTTTTTCTGGTGGTCGATGGCGCCGTCGCCGTCGCGGTAGACGCCGTTGACGCGGATGCCGAACTGTTTATTTTCGCCAAAACGCTGACCCAGATCAACATGCCCACCCCATTGCGCATCGGACATGTACGACGCCGTCACGCGCGCCAGCGGCGTCTCGCCCGCGCGCTTGGGCACGAGGTTGATGCTGCCGCCCACCGAGCCGCCCGGCGGCATGCCGTTGAGCAAGGCCGACGGCCCTTTCAGCACTTCGATGCGCTCGAACATTTCGGGCGAGGTGCGGTACACGGGCGAAACGCCGAACAGTCCGCCGAACGCGACATCGCTGGTGGCGGAGCTGAAACCCCGTATCGAATAGTTTTCGCCGATGATGCCCGTCATGCCGCTGCTGAAGACGGTGGGATCGGTGGCCGAGATCACATCGGTGATGTCGCGCGCCTGCCGGTCTTCGATGAACTGGTCCGTATAGCTGATGGTATTGAACGGCGTTTCCATGAAATCCTTGTCACCAAGAAATCCCACGCGGCCGCCGGCAGCCACTTGCCCGCCGGCATAGACCTCCGTCACGGTATTGCCTTTACCCCACACCGTCACGGCCGGCATGGTCGCTGCGGCCTCTGCCGCGGCATTCTGTGCCGGTTCGCGGCGCAGCGTATAGCTGCCATTGCCCTCGCGCACGGCCTGCAAGCCTTGGCCGCGCAGCAATTCATAAAATCCTTCGGCTACGCTGTAGCTGCCGGACAGGCCGGCGCTATTCTTGCCCTGCAGTAAACCTGCATCGACCGTCAGTTCGATGCCGGCCGCCGCCGCGAAGCTGTTGAGCGCCAGGCCCAGCGAGCCGGCCGGCACGCTGAACGCCTGGCGGGCCTGCGCCGCTTGCGCGCAGGCCGGCGGAGCCGCCACGCCCAGCGCCCCCATGGTCAAGCCCGTGACGAGCGCCAGTTGCACGGCGGTGGCGATACGGCCCAGGGTCAAGGCGGGAAGGTGGCGTGTCGCCATGCGTGTTGCCATAAGTTAAGTCCTTTTCAGAGGGGAAGATTGCTTGTTCTCACCCTATCTCCCGAACGAAAAGGCAAAACCCTCAATGCAAATACGAATCATTACAAAAATAAGATATCTTATTGATAGCCCTTGAGCACGTCGTCGATCACCCGTCGCAGCGACGTCACGCTGGCCGCCGTGATGTACCAGGCATCGGCATCGACGAAGACGACGCGGCCGTTCTTCCAGGCATTGGTCTGGCGCAAGAGGGGGTTGGCCATCTGCTCGGCCGTCATGACGGGACGGTGCTCCATCACGGCCGTGCGGTCGATGACGTAGATGATGTCGGGATTGGCTTGCTGGATGAACTCGCTGGATATGGGCTGGCCGTGCAAGCCCGCCTCGACGGCCGTGCTGGCCGGTTTCACGCCCAGCGCATCGAAAACAAAACCGTAGCGCGACTGCACGCCGAATGCACTGAAGGCGCCGTTATTGTGCAGCACGATCAGCGCCTTCTCGGGGCGGACCAGCGTCACCTTGCGCGCGGCCGCCACCTTGTCGTCCAGCTCCTGCGCTTTCTGGCGTGCAATATCCTCCTTGCCGAAGATGCGCCCCAGGGTCAGCAAGTGCTCCTTCACTACGCTGATGTGCTTGCTCTCGCTGTTCTGGTAATCGACGTCGAAATGCACCGTGGGCGCGATCTGGCTCAAGTCCTGGTAATGGCTGGCCTGGATCGAGGTCATCAGCACCAGGTCGGGCTGAAGCGCGTGGATGTGTTCGAGATTGGGCTGCACGATGGCACCCAGGTCGCGGATGGCCTCGTCATCCCTGTAGCGCGCGAGAAAGTGCGGCACGTAATCCTTCACCATGCCGGCCACGGGCACGCCCAGCTGGTCGAGGAAATCGACTTCGTTCATGTCGAGCACGGCCACCTTCTGCGGACGCTGCGCAATCACCGTCGTGCCCAGCTTGTGCACGATGGTGATGGGCGCAAACGCCGGCTGCGGGGCGGCAGCGGCGGGCGCCGGCGGCATTGTCGCCGTCTTGTCGCTGCAGCCTTGCAGGATGGCCGCGGCGGCGAGCAGCATGGCCAGCGCCAGGCGGGGTTGGTTGCAGATCATGTCAAGCTCCTGTGGGGGTGAAGTAATTGCAGACACAGCCGCGCTCGTCGCGCACGATGTGGAAATCGATGTCGTACAGGGCGCGCAAACGTTGCTCGGTGACGACCTCGTGCGCGGGGCCGGAACAGCGCACGGCGCCGCCCTGCATGGCGACGACGTGGTCCGAGTAATTGACGGCGAAATTGATGTCGTGGATCACCAGGATCACGGTGCGCCCCTGCTCGTCGCACAGGCGGCGCAGCGCGCGCATGATCTGCACGGCGTGCTTCATGTCGAGGTTGTTGAGCGGCTCGTCGAGCAGCAAAATATCCGTCTGCTGGGCAATCGTCATGGCCAGGAAAGCCATCTGGCGCTGGCCGCCGCTCAGCTCATCGACGTAGGCGGTGCGCAGCGATTCCAGCGACAAAAAGGCGATGGCATCGGCGATCGCCTGCCGGTCCTGCGGCGTCAGGTTACCTCGGCTGTAGGGAAAGCGGCCGAAGGCGACCAGCTCCTCCACCGTCAGGCGCAAATGAAAATCGGGCGACTGGCGCAGCGTGGCCACCTGCCGCGCATAGTCGCCGATGCGGATATCGCCAATGCGGCGACCGTCCACCACAATCTCGCCGCCATCCGCTTCCTGCAGGCGCGCGATGAGCATCAGCAAGGTCGTCTTGCCGGCGCCGTTGGGGCCGATCAAGGATGTCACTTTGCCCTTGGGAAACTGCACGCTGACGTTGTCGAGCACGCGCTTGCTGCCGTAGCTTTTTTTAATCTGTTTGACGTGGATCATGCGGTGCCCCGGGTGCGGACCATGAGCGCGAGGAAATACGCGCCACACACCAGGTTGACGAGGATGCCGACCGTGGTCCGGTAATTGAAAACGTGCTCGACCAGCAGCTGGGCGGCGAGGAAGATGGCGATGGCGATGACGCAGCCCAGCGGCAAGGTCACGCGATGGCGCGCCGTGCGGGCCAGGGCATAAGTCGTGTTCGCCACAAAGATGCCCATGAAGGCCGTCGGACCCAGCAGGCTCGTCGATACCGCCACCAGCACGGCGATCAGCGCCAGCTGCAGCCGCACCATGCGCCGGTAGTCGACGCCCAGCGACATGGCCTGCTCGCGCCCCAGCGCCAGCACATCGAGCGCCGGCAAGGTTGTCAGCACGGCCACGCCGGCGGCGCCCGCCAGCAGGGCCGCGTACAGCAACTGCGCGGGCTGCGCCTTGTTGAACGAGGCCTGGCTGAATCCTTGCAAAATGGCAAATTCGCCGGGGCTGATGCGCAGCTGGATGAACTGGGTGAACGTACCGATCACCATCGTCAGCACGAATCCCAGCAGCAAGAGGAAATACACGTTTTTCTTGCCATCACGAAACAGCCAGTAATGGATGGCCCAGGAATACGCGAGCATGAGCGCGATGGACACGGCGAAATTGCCGTTCGGTCCCAGCAGCACGACGCTGTGCATGCCCATGACGAGGACCAGCAGCGACTGCAGCAGCAGATACACGGCTTCGTAGCCCATGACGGCCGGCGTCAGTATCCGGTTGCCGGCGATGGTCTGGAACACGATCGACGACACGGCCACGCAGACGCCGCCGATGGCGATGGCGGCCAGCCGCGCCAGGCGCTTGGGGAGGATGTAATCCACATCGAAGTTTGCGCCAGCGCAAAGGAATACCAGCGCCAAAACAAGCACGGCCAGCCACAGCGTCCGCTGCGTCACCATGCGCCTCATTGCCGCCCCCGGATGATCAATATGAGGAACAGCAGGCCGCCCACGCCGCCCGCCGTCAGGCCGATGGGCACCTCGAAGGGGTAGATCAGCAAGCGCCCCGCGATGTCGCAGGCCAGCAGCAGCGAAGCGCCGCCCAGCGCGACGATGGGCAGGGTGCGGCCCAGGTTGTCGCCGTAGCGCAAGGCCACCAGGTTCGGGATGGCCAGCCCGACAAACGGAATCGCCCCTACCGTGATGACCGTGGCCGCCACCGTGACGGCCACCAGCATCAGGCCCAGCGCCACCGTAGCGCCATAATTGAGTCCCAGGCTGGTGGCCATCCCCTCTCCCATGCCCAGCACCGTAAAACGCTGCGCGTACAGATACGTGAGGGCAACGATGGGCAGGACCAGGTAGATGATTTCATAGTTGCCTTGGACGATTTTTGAAAAATCGCCGAGCAGCCAGCCCTGCATGCTTTGCAGGATGTTGTTGCGGTAGGCATAAAACTCGGCCACGGCGCTGAGCACGCCGCCATACACGAGACCGATGACGGGCACCAGAATCGTGTTCTTGAAGCGGATGCGGCGGATCAGGGCCACATACAAGGCGCTGGCGGCAAGGCAGAAGGCCAGCGCGAACGCCATCTTGCCCGCCGTGCCCGCCGCAGGCGCCACGGTCAGCGCGACGAGGATGCCCAGCTTGGCCGCGTCGAGGCCGCCCGACGTGGCCGGCTCGACGAATTTGTTGCGCACGATGTGCTGCAGGATGACGCCGCAGACGGACAGGCCCACGCCCGTCAGCACCAGCGCCGCCAGGCGCGGCAGGCGGCTGGCCGTCAGGGTCAGCCAGGCATCGGCGAACAGCGCGTCAGACGGTGCAAACAGCTGCGTCCAGGCAATATTCCGCACGCCGACCAGCAGCGAGGCGCCACACAGCAAAAAGAACAGGAAAAACAGACGCGCGCGGGTCAAATCGTCATCCCGTTCAAGGCTGGCGCCCCGGTGCGGCGATGCGCCAGCCCTTGGCCGCCTGGCGCTGGGCCAGGAAATGCGCATACAGGCCGCCCTGCGCGCGCAAGGCGGCTGGCGCGCCCTGCTCGCGCAGCACGCCGCCGTCGAGCACGACGATCCGGTCGGCCATGGCCACCGTCGACAGCTGGTGGGCGATGACGATCACCGTGCGCTTGCCGCGCAGCCGCGCCAGCGCCTCGGCGATGGCGGCCTGGTTTTCCGCGTCCAGCGCGGCCGTCGCCTCGTCGACCAGCAGTATCGGCGCATCCTTGACCAGCGCGCGGGCAATCGCGATGCGCTGGCGTTCGCCGCCGGACAGGCGCGCGCCGCCCTCGCCCACGGGCGTGTCCAGCCCCTGCGGCAGGCGGGCGATGATTTCGGCCACGCCCGCCTGGCGCGCCGCGTCAAGCACCTCGGCATCGGTGGCGCCCGGCTTGCCGAGGCGGATATTGTCGGCGATGCTGCCCTGGAACAGATAACTGTCCTGGAAGATCTGGCTGATCTGCCCTGCCAATTGCTCGCTGGACATGTGCCGCACATCGACGCCGCCCACCAGCACCGCGCCTGCACTGGCGTCAAAGAAACGCGCGATCAGGCGCACCAGGGTCGTCTTGCCGGAACCGGAAGCGCCGATCAGCGCCGTCATGCTGCCCGGCGCAATCTGCAGATTGATATCTGTCAATGCGTCGGGCTGGTCCTGTGCATAGCGGAAGTGCACATGGCGCAATTCGACCGCGCCGTCGCGCGGCGCTTGCGGCTGGTGTGCTTCCGGCAAGGGCTGCACGGCGAAAATATCGCGCGCAGCATCGAGCGGCCCGCGCGCGCCGCGCAGCACTTCGCCGTAGCTGGCCACTTCCTGCAGCGGGTCGACGAAGCGCACCACCAGCAGCAGCGCCACGATGACGGCGATGGCGTCTGCCGTTTCAAGCACACTGCCAAGGCGGCTATCGAACCACAGCGCGGCGGCGGCCAGCAGGGCGGCAAAGATGGCTTGCACGGCCCAGGCATTGAGCACCGACGACAGCGCCGACAGGTAAATGAGCCGCGTACCCGCGTGGCGCTGCCCGTCGATGGCTTGCTGCAGGAAGCGCGTGCCGTCACCGCCGAATGCGCGCAAGACGGATTGCGCTTGCGCAAACTCAACCAGGCGCTGGCTGGTCCGGGCAAAATGGCGGTGATAAGCATCGTCGGCGCGCTGGCCCAGGTGCGCCGTCAGCCGCAAGGCAGCTGCCAGGAGGGGCAGCGCCAGCAAGGCTGTCACGCCGAGCGGCCAGTGCAGCGCGAACAGCGCGGCCAGCAATACCACGGGCGTGACGGCGCCGCAGATCACGGGCGTCAGTACGTGGGCGGGCAGCTGGGCCACGTTCATCATGCCCTGCGTGATGACATGGCCCAGTTTCGCCGTGTTTTCCGGCGTGAACCAGCCGACGGGCAGGCGCGCCACATGGTCGCCCAGGCGCTGGCGCGCCCCTTGCAGCACCGTCACGCCCACGCGCACGCCCGCCTTTTCCACCTGGCGCCGCCAGCCCCAGCAAGCCACCAGCCCCGCCAGCAGCACCAGCAGCCACAGGGCCGCGCCGCCCGCGTCGCCGGCCAGCAGGCGGCCCAGGGCCAGCACCAGCGCCGTGATCGTCAAGCCGCTCAGCACGCCATACGCGAGCGCCATGGCACAGTAGCGGCGGAACACGGGCGCATCGTCGCCCAGCAGTTGAATGAAGGTCTTCAGCATGATGGGGGAGCCTCTTCCGGGGATGCCTGATAGCCGCCCAGCGCCCACAATTGCGCGTAGCGGCCCTTGTCTGCGAGCAAGCTGGCATGGCTGCCCTGCTCGGCGATGGCGCCGTTGTCAACCACGACGATGTGATCGGCGTGCATGATGGTGTCGAGCCGGTGCGCGATCACGAGCAAGGTGCGGCCCCGGGCAAAGCGCGACAGCGCATCCTGGATCGCCACTTCGTTTTCCGCATCGGCCGCGGCCGTCGCTTCGTCGAGCACCAGCACGTTTGGATCAAGCAGCACGGCGCGGGCGATGCTCACGCGCTGCAGCTCGCCGCCGGACAGCTGCGCGTCCTCGCCGATGACGGAATCGTAGCCGCGTGGCAAGGCCTGGATGCGTTCGTGAATGTTCGCCAGGCGCGCCGCCGCTTCGACCTCGCGCGCGCTGGCCGATGGCCGCCCCAGCGCGATGTTCTCGCGCACGCTGGCGTGGATCAGCCGCACTTCCTGCAGCACGAAACCGATGCGCCGGTACAGCTCGGGCGTGGCGATGTGGCGCAGGTCGACGCCGCCCAGGGTGATGCGCCCCTCGGTCGGGTCGAAAAAGCGCAGCAGCAGCCGCGCCAGCGTCGACTTGCCGGAACCGGAAGCGCCGACGATGGCCGTCACCGTGCCGGGATGCAAGGTCAAATTGAAGCCGGACAACACCTTGTTCTGCCCGTCGTAGGCATAGCCCACGCCTTCCATGCGGATCTCCGTGCCGTTCGGCAACTGCTGCTGGCCGGGCGCCGGCTGCGCCAGCACGGGCGTATCGAGCAAGGCCAGTACGCGCTGGGCGGCGCCGGTGGCGTTGTTGAGGTCGTGCGTCAGGTAATGGAGCAGCAGCATGGGCGCGGAAATGCCGGGCGCCACGAGGGCGAAGGGCAGCACGTCCACGGGCGCCATCGCTCCCAGCGCCACGAACACGGTACCGGCAAGCACCACCACGCCCAGCACGGCGACGGGCGCGATCAGCGCATTGGCATTGGCCATCGAACCGACCAGCGGCCGCGTAAACGCGGCAAACGCATCGGCAAACGCATCGACGGCCGCGCGGTAGCTGCCGTGCGCGCGTCCCGTGGCGCCGAAGGCCTTGACCACGGGAATGCCGTTGACGAACTCCACCACGGCATTGTTGATGCGTCCCATGCCGGCGACGAATTGCGCCATGTTGCCGCTACTGGCCTTCATGGCCCGGCCGAAGAACAGGAAAAAACCGGGAAACGGTAATATCGCGATGAGGGCCAGGCGCCAGTCCATGGCGAACAGGTACACCACCGAGATAGCGATGGCGCCCACGGCGCGCCCCGTCGTTGTATAAAAGTGCGCGGTGAGGCTGTGCAGGGTGTTGATGTCGTCCTGCATCGCCTGCTTGACCTCGCCCGAGGCCCGGCTGGTGAACCAGCCCAGCGGCACCTGCCCCAGGCGCTGCATCGCTTGCAGGCGCAGCTGGTGGGTAAGGCGGTTGTCGGCCAGGTGGGCGGCCAGCTCGCCCAGCGACATCAGCGCCATGCCGAGGAACAGGCAGGCGACGCTGGCGATGATGATGGGCCAGATATCGCCGTGCGCCGGCGCAAAGGCGCTGTGCGCGATCCGCGCGATGCCCGCCAGCGGCGCCAGGGTCAGCATGGAACCGCTGGCGGCCAGCATGGCGGCGGCGATCAGGCGCCCGCGGATGGGCTGCAGTATCCGCCTGATGGGGCCAGGCTGTTTGGTTTCGGCCGGGGCCGCGTCATGGGTGCTCATGAAAAAAGGACAGGCATGGTGTCAAAAGAAAAGAGTGGCTCTCACCCTATATCCCGAACGAGATGACAAAACCCTCAATCGGGCCCGCAACATTGTCAGGCAGCCGCTTGCACCGTGACCCAAAAGCGCGTGCGCGCAACGATCCGCACCGGCAAGGCCAGCGCCAGGTTGTGCAGCGCGCGGTCCGTGTCGCGCAGCGAAAACACCCCGTTGACGCTCAAGCCGGCCACGGCCGGATCGCAGCGCAGCAGGCCGGGCCGGTAGCGGGCCAGTTCGGCCAGCAGCTCATCGAGGCGCATGTGGTCGGCCACCAGCACGCCCTTCGTCCAGGCCGCCGCGCTGGCCGGCACGGGGGCGGCAGACTGCACGATGTCGGCCGAGAAGACGGCACCGTAGCCCGTGGCGACGCCCACGGCGTTGCCGGGCGCATGCGCGAGGCGTATCTCGACGGCGCCCTCGAAGACGTCCACGCGCGACGTGTATTCGTCTTGCCGCAAGGTAAAACGCGTGCCGAGGGCCCGCACCGTGCCGTGGCGCCCCTGCACGCGGAACGGCCGCTGCGCCGGGTCGGGATCGTGGGCCGTGGTGACGAGGATTTCGCCGGCCCGCAAGACCAGCAGGCGCTCGCCGGCGTCGAAGCGCACGTCGACGGCGGAAGCCGAGGCCAGCATCACGCGCGTGCCATCAGGCAAGGTAATCTCGCGGACCTCGCCCGTGGCTGTGCTATGGCCAGCCGTGGCCACTTGCCAGGCGTCCGTGCCGCGCGCCGCATACAGCATGCCGCCCACGGGCAGCAGCACGGTCAGCAGTGTCAGGGCGCGGCGGCGGTTCAGGTAGGCGGCGGGAGCCGGTTCGCGCAGCGCATGGCGGGCCACGTCGCGCGGCACGCTGTGCAGCTTGCCTTCGAACGCCTGCAGGCGCTGCCAGGCGAGATCGTGGTGCGGATGGGCGGCGCGCCAGCGGGCGCAATCGGCCTGGTCCTCATCGCTGGCGTCGTCGGACCACAGGCGCGCCATCCACTGGGCCGCCTGCTGCACGATGGCCGGTGCAATCACCACTTCCATGGCTCAGGCGTCCTGCCCGTGCAGGGCCTGGTAGCAGGCCAGCAGGCCGGCGGCGATGTATTTTTCCACGGACGAGACGGACACCTGCAATTCGGCGGCGATATCGCGGTAGCTGAGGCCATCCAGCTTGCATAACAGCAATGCCGTGCGCGCCTTGGCAGGCAGCCGGTGCAGCACGGCGTCGATGTGCGCCAGCGCTTCGAGCACCAGCGCGCGCTCTTCCCCGGACGGCGCCAGCGCTTCGGGCGCCAGGGCCAGCACTTCCAGGTAGGCCGCCTCGATCTGGCGGCGGCGGTACAGGTCGATGACCATGCCGTTGGCGATCTGCGTCAGGTGGCGGCGCGATTCCCCGGCCGGCGGCACGCGCCCCGTCTTCATCAGGTGCAGGTACACATCGTGCGCCAGGTCGGCCGCATCGATGGCATTGCCCAGCTTGCGGCGCAGCAAGCCCCGCAGCCAGCCATGGTGGTCGGTGTACAGACTGCTCACTTGCTGCTGAAGCGCTAACTCGGCGGTGCTCACGATACCCTTCCTGTGGTCGATGGCCAGCGGGACGGCAGGCGCATCAATATAAATGAGAATTATTCTCATTGTATGCGAAAAAGCAAGACAGGCGCAACCGGCCGGGCCGGAACGCGCGGCATGGCAAGGCGATGGGATCAAACAAACGGGCAATAAAAAACCCTGCAAATCAATGACTTGCAGGGTTCGTTGCAGCCCCGCATGGGGCCAGGTCTGGATCAGACGTTGAACAGAAAGTTCGATCATATATGGTTGATTAAATTAACAAACATACACACCATCCTCTTCTGTACTCACTAACGTACCCACTTTCACCAAGGCTATACAAAAACTGACGAGCATGGCTCTCCTAAAATATTTCCCCAAGAGCAACACTGGGATATCCCGCCCTCTTCTACTCTTAAGCCGGCCACGGGAATCCCAATGCAAATTTCCGACGACTGCGCGGGCTACGATATCGGAGGGCATATGTCCGGGCATTCTGACTAGCTCCAGCTTGCTCAATGATACCGAGAATAAGCGCGACGGAGGTGCTACGCAAGTGCTACACCCTCGCCGCCGAGGTCATGGCAGCGCTTTACCCCTAGCTAACGACGTAGTTATCTGCTATATACTTACGCGGTTACAATTGGCGCCAAGCAATCCGCATGTAAGCCGCCAGCACTCTAGAAATCCATGTCGCTTCCCACAATAAAACCACTCTCGAAGTCCAAAAATGAGAGGAAAACCGAGAACTTAGTCCGCAATTCATTAATGGCACTAAACTACTATGATGAAGAAGGCACCATCGCAGTAGAGGAGCAGAAAAGCAACTCCGATGCAGTCCGAAAATTGCTCAAGGCGGCCAGCAAATCAGGGAAGGGTGGCATCGGCGCCCCTGAATTTATAATTAGCGATATCATTACTCCGGATATTATTGTTATTTTTGAATGCAAAGCCGACGTTAAAGATCACGCTAGTTCGAGAATTGATGAACTCATCGAAGGCATAGACCTGTCTGAAACTGATGTAGACGCTGTCAAACGAATTCAACGCTTCGCGGCCGATGGCGCTTTACATTACGCGCGTCATTTATCCAAGGAATTTAACGTTATAGCCGTGGCAGTAAGCGGAGAGACGAAAAGTAGCATGAAGGTATCGACATATCTTCATACAAAGGGTGCGCCGCGCCCTTCGCCACTGGTAACAAAAGACGGAAAAAGTATCAATAACATAATCGGATGGTCAGATTATGTCGAACATGCAACTTTTGACCCCAAAGTGCAAAAGCTGCGCTTTGGTGAATTGATGAGCTTTGCTGGTGAACTTCATGCATTCATGCGCGACCACGCAAAACTGACCGAGAGTGAGAAGCCGTTGCTAGTAAGTGGCACCCTCATAGCTCTTCGTAACAAAGCGTTTTCAGTAAGCTATCACGCTCACAGCCCGGAAAACTTACAACGCGAATGGATGCGTGTCATAAAAGACGAAATTCGTTCTGCGGATATACCCGAAGCTAAAAAAGACAACATGGTGCAGCCATACTCAAGTATTGCAGTGCACCCTGAGCTTGGTCGTGCGACTTCCCAGTTTCCAAAAGGAATTTTGCATGAATTGGTGAAGGCATTAAACGAAAGAGTCTGGCCCTTCATCAGTGTTTACCACGATTTCGATGTCGTAGGGCAGTTCTACGGTGAATTCTTGAAATATACCAGTGGCGATAAAAAAGCACTTGGTATAGTTTTAACACCACGTCATATTACTGAGTTATTCGCTCTGCTGGCGAACGTGGACAAAAATAGCAAAGTGCTAGATATCTGCGCGGGAACTGGCGGCTTCCTTGTTTCTGCTATGCACCACATGATTCGAGATGCAATTACCGAAGTAGATAGAGCAACCATTAAAGCAAATGGCTTAATAGGTGTCGAGCAGCAACCGAATATGTTCGCGCTTGCAGCTAGCAATATGATTCTTCGGGGTGATGGGAAGGCAAATCTTTATCAAGGCTCCTGCTTTGACACTGCCATTACCAAAGCAATAAAAAAACATGCAGCGACGGCGGGGATGTTAAATCCTCCGTTTTCGCAAAGCGACGCGAGCCTGCATGAGCTGTACTTTACGAAACATATGCTGGACTGCCTAGGGCCACATGGTATTGGCGTAGCAATTATGCCGATGTCATGCGCAATAGCCCCTCATACCGCCAAGGGTGAATTACTGAAACATCATACACTCGAAGCGGTAATGTCTATGCCCGACCTGCTATTTTATCCGGTCGGCACGATAACGTGCATCATGGTATTTACGGCCCATGTCCCTCATGCTACAAGCAAGAAGAAGACTTGGTTTGGCTACTGGAAAGACGACGGCTACTCAGTAGTTAGGCATCGAGGTCGCATTGACCCAGACCAGCGCTGGCCTTTAATTAGAGACAGCTGGGTAGACATGTTCAGGAACCGTGAAGTTATCGTCGGAACCAGTGTAACAAAGCATGTATCCGCATCCGATGAATGGTGCGCTGAGGCATATCTTGAAACAGATTACGCTCACCTAGGCAAGGCTTCCTTCGAGCGTACAGTAAAGAAATTCCTTTTGAGCCGTTTGGTAAACGAAGCGGCAGAATCAGATGAAGAAATAGAGGGAGAGGACGAATGAAACTCGTTCCGATATCAGAGCTTTTTGATGTTATATACGGCGTTAACTTAGAACTTAATAAGTTAATTCGCGACGCAAATGGTATCAATTTTGTTGGACGTTCTGCGAAGAATAATGGCGTCACAGGGAAAGTTCAGGTGATTTCCGATGTCACCCCTATCGAAGCAGGTGTGCTAACTGTAGCCGGAGGCGGCTCTGTTCTCGAAACGTTTGTGCAATTAGAGCCTTTTTACTCCGGCCGAGATCTATATTTTCTACGTCCTAAGTTAGAGATGTCACTCGAGCAGAAACTGTACTATTGTATGTGCATTCGCGCAAATAAATACAGGTTCAATTACGGTCGTCAAGCCAATCGAACTCTAAAGGACATACCGATTCCCGCGATTAGCGAAATTCCGACTTGGGTGCATGATTCGTTCGAAGGCGTAGCGAAAGAATGGAGCGGTTTTTTGGGCAGTCTTGTCAAACCATAGAACTGCTCAGCACTGTACAACGCAGTGCCGAGTATATTACTAGTAATCGTCGTCATCAAAATCAACTGTTGAATGCCCTAAGTTGACCATTTGCCCCCAAAAAGTGGGGGCGCTTCAGTCTCACTATAAAAGCTAGTCGCCGCGTCAAACTTTTCTCTGATGCGGTTGGCACTTAGTTGACGATTCCCCAGACAACGGCTGTCGCCCTGGAGGGGCGCCATGATACATCAAGTGATCCCCTTCACGGGGATCAGGCCGCTAAAGCGAAAGACCGGCCCGCTGGCGCGCTTTCTTGTCTCCTCGCCTTTACCCCGAGTTTTGCAAATAAGGTACCCGTCACTGCTGCAACGACGCTCTTTCTATCTCGTAAGTGCAGAGAGAAGCGAGGTATCGTAGCTCAGTTCCGCAGTACTGAAAACAGAACCTTTCGTCTGGAATATAGTTCCTGGTAATCCCAGCGCCGTCTGTACGTGAACGGCCTTGCCGCCCATGATGGCGTTTGGGATGCAAATTGATTGTGTCCACAAATTTATTTATGGACACAATAATTCAACCACTCCCCATCCAGGCCAAACGCGGTCCGTATCGCCAGCACGGCGAAGATTTCAAACTCACAGCGGTGCGCTGCGTACCTTGATCGAAGGAGCTTCGGTGTCGCGCATCGCGCGCGAATTAAAGATTAAGATGACCGATGAGGCTGAGACGGTATACGCATAAACACTCAGATTACTAGGGCCACTCGGGTTTGACGCTCAGGGACAACTCGACTTCAGCTGCAACACCCAAGAATAGAATCATGTGCGCAGCCCGAGTCGGCGCAACTCAAATTTCAAGGCGACCTGCTGGCCTGACATCAAAACATGCTCGCCTTCGCGCCAATCGCCGCAAGACACATCATCAGCATTTACACCAGCAGCGTGTAGCTCATGAGCCAGGTCAAACAAATCGAAGCGCTCGATGCAACGCCCATCTTCCATCTGGGCGGCGAAACCGGCATCAGTCAGGCGAACATATGTTTTCATTATTTCTCCTCGGGTCATTGATAGGGGGCAACGATTTCCCATAGCCTTGGTCGCTTCGGCGTCAGTGGCGACAGCTAGGTATTAGCGGCTTTTCACGATAAATTTTCGTTGATAAAATCGGTCAAGGCCTTCAAACTTTCCTGACGGACGAAGCCCAAAATATGTACGCATAAACACTCAGAAGCCGAGAGCCAGTCGCGTTTGAGCCGAGTTGCCATACTCACTTAGTTGAGCCATTACCCCGTACAACGATCCCATGATAATCCCGGAATCGCAACAACATACGGCGATGAAACGTTCGTTCATCAGCCTGTTGCAGCTGGTGCAAATCGCAATACAATTTACCTTAGTCCTCTAAGACCTTTGCCGATACCACGAGCACTAGATCGGTCTGAGTCTTGCTGTCCGACCCAGCGGACCAGGATGCAGGTAGGAAACTCAACCCGGATTTCGATTCCGACGACTGAGTATCCTGCAAGCCGCCCAACAGTATTACGTCACCGTCTTTGAGACCTACGGTGGTGGTCAACTGGCGCAGGATAAGTGTCGGAGACCCGACAAGCCCGCTACTATTTGCTTTAAAGCTACTGATCTGCGCGTCCACGTCCAGGCTAATCTCTCCGCTCCCCAATACCCGAGGCAAGGCATCAATGATGACCCCGGACGGCGTATACACGATGTTTTGAACCCGATTGCCTGCATTGTCGTTGCCACTACTGGAAACAGTGGCCGTCTTGTCACCCACCGTCAATTTAAGCTTGGTCCTGTCATAGCCAACAAGACGGCTGTTCGTAACCTGTTTGAAACGGGTATCGCTATTCAGCGCATCGATCACCAGCTCAAAGCGTGTGTTCTTCAGACTGATGGCCGAACCCGAATTAGTTGTACCGAGCGAGGCTCCCAGCTTGGCCCCCAGAAAGGAAGCCGCCAATGAAATGCCACGGCCAGAGCCGCTGCTGTTAGTGACTTCAATCCACGATGCGGAGACGTCGACCATCTTGGCGTGCGTGTCGAGACTGCGGCACAACGAAAGCATCTTGGAAACAGCTGCTTTAGAGCCAGTAAGCACCACCAATTCGCCAGCGACGGTGGCAGCCTTGGCGCCGAAACCAGCGGAGACGACTGCGGCTACAAACTCGCTGGTCCGGTGAATTGGCGCAAAAAGTTCCGACTCTTCGTCTTCCTTCCTGGTTTGAAAACCAACGGCATTTTCCAACACGTGACCATCGATGCCAATCGGCGCGATTTGCGGGCTGGTGAAGCTCATTGCCTGACTAGCCGAGTGCGCAGGTAGCTGCTGGCTCGCAATGACATTCTGAGGGCCGCTCTCACGGTTCAGCGACAAGTAGTAGATACCGCCCTTGAGCGTCGTCGCAATTCCTTCGCGAAGCAGCAGGTCTTCAACGAAGCGTGGCAGCTCGGCGAGGTCGATGTTCTTTACCTTGATCGTAATTCGTTTATCGATTCCGATAACGTCGGGAGATACCACAAAGTCCCGGTGCATGATCGCCTTGAACATAGCTTCGCCAAACGCTATCAGCGGCGTAGCATCGAAGCTCATTGAAACCGGAGCCGAAGCAGGTGCGGCAAACGCCAAGACCGGGGCAAGGATCAGGGAAGACAGGAAGCGTCTCATTGCGCACCTCCTCTGACCCACAGCCCTGTCTCGATTTCAGCCTCCCAGCCGCTGGCACCAGACTTGAAGTGAAGGGGCGATACAACACGGCCATCGGAAAGAACCACGCTCACAGAACCGGAATTGGTGAGAAACCCTTTGCCGGTAACGGTCTCGGAGAACTTGGCAGGCTTGGCGGCATCGGCCACGGCGGCAGAGGGGGTGAAAAACATCGGCCCAAGTACATGAGAGCCTACGCCCCCGAGTACGAGGCCAAATATTAGAGCGATTGCGAGAAACTTGGTCATGTGCTTGTGCGGTGGTTTGGGAGGAATCGGGCGGACTGCGAGAAGTTCGTAGTCCTGGGGAATACGTACAGGGCCAACGAAGCCAGGACGGATGCCGGTGCGTGACTGCAAGTGCCAGCTAGGTAGCAAGCAATGGATAGCATGCGGGTAGCTGTCCGAGAACACTTGTGTGGTGTTATAGGCCCGGTTCAGGTCATCACCCCGGAAGTGCCAGCGGTCGGCTACGACGCCATCCGGAGAGCAACCGAGGCGCACCACGCCGATATGCATGCGAGGCAGTGATCCGTCGCTGAGGCCTGCCGTGATCAGCTTGAACGCGGCCGAAACAAACGGCACTTTCATTCGGTCGAGGCGGCTCATACGCACCACGTACTCGAACAGGCTGTCACGCAGCTGCTTGTCAATCTGGCTGATGTTCTGGCAGATGAAGTACACATCCCATCCGTACTTACGTGCATGGATCGCCCATTCCAGCAGCTCCTTACGTCCGCCAGCTTGGAAGTCCCGGCTATTCAACCAGGACGCGCATTCGTCGAGGAATAGCGCCCCGTTGTGCGACTCATCGAAACCGGGGAGAAGCTGCGGCGCGGGCGGTGTGTACTCGAACCCCTTGGCGGAATATTTGAGCACAGGCTCGAAGTCGATGAAGTGGTTGCCTGAGCCGATGGCGTACAGGTCCGCCGACGTGGGTTTATCCGGTACGCGAATAACGGTCTGCTTCGACTGCCCTGGCATCATATGCTCCATGAACACGTCACAGTTTGTCGCAACGCGCTTGCCAGCGCGCAGGTAGTCGCGCAATAGCTTCATCGCGCCCTTGCCCTTGCCGCTTCCGAGCTTGCCGGTGATTGCGTAGACAGCCATATCACAGTCTCCAATAGTGCTTAGACGAGAACAAGCCGATAAGAAAACCAACAACCAAGCCAGCCAAAAAAACCAAAAAAAATTTATAAATGACCATCATTAAACCAATTTATCTAAAGTGCGTTTCTTGTAGATGTAAAACTGACATACCGCGTCAGCGGACAAGTAGCGGCTCGCCAGATCGTAGAGACGACCATGTCAAATCAACTTATCGAGGATCGTTTTCTTGTACGTGTATAGGGCGCATGCTGCCCACACGCTGCAATAGACGCTGGCGAGCGTGTACGTGACCGGGTTGAATGCAAGCGACAAGCCCACTGCGAAGTTAGGGTGAGACTGGCTAATGCCTTGAATGACGGGACCGCAAACAACGTTTGCGCAGACTTGGCCAGCGGCCCACAGCGCGGCGACCATCGCCGTTAGCGTGGTGACTGCCCAAACGCGCATCCCGACTTTGGCGGTGTTCTCGAAACCGAGATAACCAATAAGAGTTGCCCACATGATGATGCTCCTAGTTGACGGCCAGTGCGGCCCGGATTTGCTGGACACAGCCCAGCAGACAGAAGAAAGCCAAGACGCCATTAATGAACGTCTGAAAGGTGGCGAGCGGGGAGCAAATGTCCATCATCACCGCACCACTACCATTGGGGCTATCGATCATGGGATTGACGCAGGCCGCAGTCGGAATTCTAGGAATGAACGACCAAGTGAAACGACTCGATGCGACATTGACCTGCGACTGAGAATAAGTATTCCAAGAGCCAATATTGTCCGTATTTGATTTCGTGTAATCGGTTGTGGCTTGATCGGCAGGTGCCGTGACTTGGCAACGAGGCTGCGAAGAGCCGCCACATGCCGAGCTAGTAGTCTGTGCATTGACCGAGGCTGTCATCGCAAGGCCTATGACGGATAAACCCAGCATTAGGAAAGGGAGTCGCCTCATGATCAGTCCCGAATGGCAGACTGAATTTGGTTAACGCAGCCGTAAACACACAGCACGCCAAGCACAGCGTTGATAAAGAACGAGAGACGGTCAAACCAGACGCAAATATCCATGTTGATAGTAACGTTGCCTATGGGACTTTTGAGCGAGGGATTTTTACAGACTGCCGTAGGTATCGAGGGAATAAAAGACCAGTTGAACTGACTTGAGCTAATCGCATCAAGCTTACCTTTCATGCCTGTGTCGGCAGTCCGGTTGGCGGCGTTGGTATCACTGGACTTGACACTAGTGGCATCGTCGCGTGCAAACTCAACGCTGCACGCGCTTTGACCAGGCCCACCACAACCCAAGCCTTTGTCGGGTTTCTCGGGAGGCGTAATGTTGACGTGAACGATGACATAGCCCCCGGTTCCAGGATCGTACACTCCAGTGTCGAGGCCCGTCTTGCTGCCATCCGACTTGGTAATGCTGATGTCGAATCCATTACCAGCGTTGGCGCCCACCTCGATGGATTGAGAACCGTCCTGGGATGCAAGCGTCAGTTTGGCCGTATCGGACAAACCATCACACGCCGGGTTCGCCTTATCCGTCAACATTTGCTTAGTCGCAGGGTCGAACAAAATTTCACAAGTTGTATCGGCAGGCTTCTTCACCGCAGATACATTCGTGAGATCACACTTGCTCGAATCAGAAGCCGACGCACTGTAGCCAGGATCGCAGCTAACATCGACATCACGGGCCTGATCATAGAACACAACAGCTTTGCCTCTAACATCAGTGCTAACGTTAAGGTCACCTGGGCGTAACCCTTCTGAGGGAATGCGAATCCAATATGAATCGCGAGCAGACGTAAGATAACGCGCTTCTAGGGCAGCATTACTCGCGTCTGCTTTTGCCAGACAATCAGCGCCCTCAGCCAACCCTTCTTCGGAGCTAGGATTAATATCTGGACGAAACCTGCATGTGACAACTTTGGCGACAAAAGGAAAAGCGCGGTCTGGCGCAAACATCTGCTTGACGGTAATAACACCGGCAACATACCCATCTCCATAGGCATGTGACTGTTTGGCCATCCAAATACGGGTAGACTCAGCAGAAGGATCGTTGTGCGGTTCGGACGGATTTTGTGCAAAGACACCAATGCTAATCGGACCGGCAGGAGGTGGAGGGGGTGGATTACCGCTAGCTGCAATCTGCGGTTTCGGCGTCACATCGCGCTTGCCACTACCTGGGGCCGGGTCGGAGAACTTCTTTGGATCGGGATTTTCTCGTTTTGCATCAGGCTTAAGACTAACGGTGATAGCTGGCTTGGGAGCCTGTGCGGCAGGCATCGATGGAGGCTTGTTATTACACACACTCGTATTGATACTTCCAAACTTATTGCACTCATACCAAAAAATTGCAGATATCGTGCCAGTCACCCCGGCAACAATATCGCTGATGAGAATAGAACCGTACGTGATCTCTAAAAGCCAGCCCGCAATCAATGGAACAATCGCCTGAGACCGGATTGGCACGAACGCAAGCGTGGCAGATACAAATAGGATGACGACAGTTTTCTTGAACGATGCCATGGAGTGGATGCCATATAAAACGGCCACGTGATTAAACGCTGGCCGCAAGGTAAATCGGGAAAAAGATTAGCCAGCTTTACCAAACGCTTTCTTCATCATCTTGATGCCCCAGAAGCCCCCCGCAACCAACACGGCGACCGCGAAAGCAGCAGTGATATAAGTTTGCGCCTGCGCGGACAGCGCAGTAATGGCCTCAACGCCCGGATCGCCAGCTGCGAAGGCTGCACCGGTAGCGGCCATTGCGGAAGCGGCAACCAGCGCCTGTTTAGTGATTACTTTCATGTGTGACTCTCTAAAAAATGCCGTTAATAAAACCCCGGTTTGGCAATGCCGGGGAGTGCTTCGAAAACTTTATCGTGACAAATCACAGGCTTAATCAAGCGACTCGATAGCCTGACGCGCAATACGTCGAATCGCGCCTCCCGCATAGCCCAGGCCGAACGCAGTTAGGCAGTAGCCGACAACCTGGTAAATGGTCATTTGTGGTCCACAATCCGATGAATGACGTACTTGACAAGATATACGGCGGCGACAAATAGTCCTGTCAGGAATAGGATCGGCCCGAGCGACTTGAACAGGCCGGTCATCGTTGGCCTCCCGCAATCCAACCGAGAGCGAACAAGACAACAACTGCAATTGAAATCACAACTTCAGATGAAACAGCATCCATGTCTTCCTCGCCTAGCAACCATTATTCTTCGATGAGATCGAGCGTATGCTCAACCGGCACTACCTTCACAACCTCACCGGTTTGCTTATCCTTCGTTTCATACGGCTTGCGCTGGAAACCGCCCAGCGCACACGGTACTGAGATTTCCTCGCCCTTATCGCCCAGACGAGCTTTGCTACGAATCTCAACCATCTGCGGCCGCGAATAGACATCGGCTGCAGGCGTGATCACCTGTGTGTAGCGCTTTCCCTCATAGGATTTGGAACCCTCGATACGACCACTCACCATTACCTGCATTACCTTGCTTGCCTGATGGCCCTTCTTGTCGTCCACCTTCATCATTACGTTCGCTTCCGCCATTTCTATTCCCCTAAACTTTCTGCATAATTTCCGGCTTGCGTGGTACTTCTCACGATTGCGCGCCGGTACAAAGCGCAATCGCTTGATAAAAATCTTCAGTAGGCACGCGGCGTGCGCAAGGCCATGACTGACATCTAGTGGAAGTTCTGATATCTTTCCCTCAGGTAGGTTAAGTGCACACTTGGCGTACCTGGCGGGCGTTTCTTGTGGCGCATGTAAAGCCCAGCGTGGTCAACCTTGATGCAAGGCTTGCCGGTGTCCGGGTGAAAGCTGCGCCCATCATCAAAGGATGGAGCAGGAAATTTATTTTTTGGCTGATATGCTGGTTCGGCTTTTGCCTGCTGCATATACTTATTTACACTAGTCCTAGGAACGGCAAAGGCCACCCCGGCGCGCTCCCTGTCTATCGTCCACTCGTAGCGCGTCGATTCATACACGGTATGTGGCTGCGCCGCCAGATACACACCTACGGGCCTGTGCGCGTCCTCAAGCTCATAGCGGCCTTGTATGGACTCAGCTCGTGTCGCCAGCCTGATCACGGCGCGGCGGCCGCATGTCGGGCCGCCCATCGCTCGTATAAACCTGGCGAAATCGCACTGCTGCGCTAATAATGGATCGTCGGAATCGATTTTCTGGGCGGCCTGGTAGGCCTCACGGATTACCTCCGGCGCGTGCTGTATAGACTCAGCCGACAGGCGGCGAAACTCGCGCCATACGCCCACCGGCACGCCGCCAATCTGTTGGAACTGGCGAATGCCCCATACCTGTGACCAGTAGGTCACGCGCTGCGATGCCGTGAATTCCATATTACCGAACAGGTCTGGAGCGATGATGTAGGTCTGGCCGTTTTCAAACGTTTTGTGATCGCCCACGGCGGTGCCGTCGATATTTTTGCTAACGTATTTAACGATATAGCCGGCAGCCGTACCCTTACCAGCCTCGATTCGCACCAGCTTGACGCGATTCGCTGCCGCGCCGTCCTCGTCGCCGTCTTCGGCCAAAGCGTAGGCATGGATCACGCGCTCCATTTCATCCTGGTGTTCAGGTGCAACGAAAAGCAGCATGTGCCAATGGGGGCATCCATCCGTGTGAGGCTCGGCAATGCGAAATCCATACGGCTGTATGCCGCGACGGTGCAGCGCCGAACGGATAAGTGCCCACACAGCGACGAGGTAGTCCTGTGCATCGCGTGGCGTGGCGCCGTTGTATTTCTCGTTTGTTCCACCCACCGAGTGAAATTTGCTGGGGCATGTGATCGTCCAGAACATGGCCACATGACGCATCGCGCTGGCTATTTCTTCAAAACCGCGTATGCGCAGCATCAACTCGCCGCGACGCAACGTCTTGTTACCCATTCCCAGCGCAGCCAGTTCGGCCAAGCTGTATACGTCACCGTGCTCATTAGTGGCCGTGACCGATTCCAGCATTTTCTGGTTAGCGTAGTTTTGTGCGGCCTGCGCCAGACACGTTTCGCGACTGATATATGGGTCAGCGGACACATGGGTCAAACCTAGCTGGATAGAGGTATACTCAAACCGGCGAATTAGTTCGCGGCGCAGCGCCCGGCGCCACCAACACTTATCCACGGCACGGGCGATGTATCCGGCCACGGTTCGGGCCACCGGCACGGCCACGCCGCGTCTGGCGCATATCTCGGCAATACCGGCCTCGATACCGTCAGTCGTCTGCACTCGCTCACAGACCTGGTAGCATTCGCGTGCGGCCTGGACTGCTGCTGTGGTAATCGCGGCAGGCGAAGTCATTGCGCCCCACAAGTCGACCAGCGGCAAACGCAGATCGTCGTTCAGCACCGCATCGACAACCCTCTGACGACGCTCATTGAGGCCGCCAAAAAGACGATGCACGGCATTGGCCATGCGCGACGGAATCCCCATGTCCAGCATCAATGTACCTTACTTGCCACGTTGGAGGCATGCCCGCCGCACATGCATTTTTGTATAGCGGTAAGCTCGCAAAGCAAATTCTGAAGCGCGCTCCAAACGATATCTCGCTCGCTCGTATCAAAGGACATTAGACTGCTATTGGCGCGCTCCATGGGGAAACCTGCCGCCATAACAGCAACAATACGGGCTGAGATTGACGCACGCGACCAAAAAATGGCACGAACAGCCTCTGCATCGACAGCACGAATCGCTGGGTTTAAATTGTGCATTTGTACGGAGCGCTTCATGCCGCAGATTCCTTTGAATTTAAAGTATTCTGACGAGCAGGTCCGCCTTCGGCGGACACACGGCAAAATTCGCCCGCACCCGCTACCGCGTGCACGTTCGAGCTTTGCCGTGACGCCGTACTAAGATTGTCAATAACCATGAAACTCGGCGAGGCTGAACCGCGACGAGACTCGACAAGTTGACCTATATTTTTCCGAATCGGACAACCAAACTCAGTTCCAGGCGCAGGTGCAGCGAGGGCTGCTTCAGCCGCGAAAAGGTCCGCAGATGGGACACGTGCGCCATGAGGATAAATAACCTCAACACGCAAAACACTTCCCAAAAGTTTCGAAAGGGATTCATTTTTGATCTGCTGAGCGGTCAACACGCAAAGTAAAAAGTCGTTGAAAGCACCTTGCGAAAGCATGGTTACACCACTGAAAATCCGATACGTAAATACCGGATGTGCGCGAGGAGAGCCATGGCCACAAGAATTTTTCACAATGGAAGTTTGATTCATGAACGACGATTCCCGGCTATCCACGCATCAAGTTCGCTCTGGACAAAACCCAACTTGCGCTTACCCAAACAAACTGGCCGTGGGAAATTTGAGCCGTCGTCACGCAGCCAACGCCACAACGTCACACGACTTATGCCGAGAATTTCTAGAACATCTGAATATGAACGAATGCGCATGGCGCTCCCCGAAAGACAATGAAACCGGGGAGAATGTTGGCAGAGGGAAAGATAGAAGGCACGGGCAATAAATACTGGCCTAGAGCGGCCATTTAATGCCCGTGACGGGGAGTTGTTTCCGTGCTAGACGGCTGGCGCACCAGGGGGAATGAAGTTTGGAAGTGAATCGATATCAATGTCATCGTCGAGCCAGGTATCAAAAACGCTTTCATCCACGACGGAAATGAACGTCTTTCCATCGAACTGCGCTTTGTATAGAAAAGATTCGCCGAATTCGCGCTGTGCCTCGCTTTGGGCCGCCACGTAGTCAAATCCCTTTCTTAAGCTTCGTAATGCTGAACTTGCCTTGGTACGTAACAGATCAGCCCGGTCCTTCGAACACGCTACTTGGTCCAACAGGCCACACGCCTCAAGCACCATCGTAAGACACCGACAATGATCCGAAGTGGCCGCTTCGGTCACGGCCGAATTGGCGACGCGAATAGGCAGCCAATCGTGCTCAATACACATGATCACGAATTCCGATGCAAGATTGCGAACCACCACATCCCCTTTACGCCCTATAGAATGACCTCCAGATAGCGATGTAGCTGCCCCTGCCAACCACCTAGTACACTCGACTACATCAGAAGAAGCACGCGATTCAAACAGGACACTCGATTCAAAATCATCAAGCCCATGAATTGCATCAAGAAGCGCCACCGACAACTTCCGAATGTGCACAATACGATCTCGAGCCGCATCGATCTTGCACTCCCGGTCGCGCTGGGCAGCATATAAGCGACGCAGATCAAGCAACTTCCCGATAAACACTTGCGCGCCCAGAATCACCGACTCTCCACGATTCCTGCGCGACTCACGAACTGTTTCGACAAACTCGACAAAACGCCTCAGAACATCGTTTTCCTGAACACCTATCTCGCCACCAAAAGACATTGAACTCGTCATTGTTTTCTCCACTCATCCAGAAGGTCGGCCCATTTTTGCATCATGACACGCCTCTCCTCAAGGTAGGTGGCATGGTTGTATGCGCGACGGACAGCGTTTGGCTCCGCATGTGCAAGCTGAGCCTCTATAACATCATGGCGAAAGCCAATTTCATTCAATCGAGTAGAGCCAGTTGTTCGCGTCCCATGCGGACTATATTTGGTCGCCCATCCCAGCTTTTTCAAAGCTTGCCGCAAAGCCGCATCGGCCATCGGGCGCGCACGGTCATCTCGATTTGGGAAAACGAATTTCGTATTCCCCGTTACGGGCCTCATAGCCTTCAGCAAGTCAAGCGCCTGCGTCGGCAACGGTAGCAGGTGCTCTCGACGTGCCTTCATCCTCTGCGCTGGAATTTTCCAAAGCGCATTTTCGATATCGAACTCAGACCACTCTGCCTTAACCGATTCATTAGGTCGCGTAAGCGTCAACCACATCAATCGAAATGCATTGATCGTCTGGAAGTTACCTCCGTGGCCGTCAAAATCAACAAGCAGCTTGCCAATTTCCTCAACTGACAAAGCCCGCTTGTGCTGGGTTTTATTGGGCGGCAACGATTTACGCACCGCCCACACCGGGTCGACATCGGCGCGCAGCGTCGCAACCGCAAGTTCGAACACCGACGACATCGTTCGCTTGGCTTCGGCGGCAACGGACGGCGCTCCGCGCTTAACAGTCTTCATGAGAATATCGAGTACATGAGCGGATGTAATTTGTCGCACGGGCAACTTCCCAATTGACGGGAAGACTACCCTCTGAAGCATGTCCAACCGTCGCGTCTTGGTCACATCCTCCCAATCTTTCAACGCTAACCATTCTTTTGCAACGGCCTCGAAAGTATTAGCGGAATCCATCTCACGCCTAATTTTTTCAAACTGTCGATTTTGAACAGGACTGACTCCCAGCCTTACCAACTTACGCGCGTCTTCGCATTTTTCGCGGGCATCGGCGAGGCCAACACTGGGGTAGTCGCCAAGCGCAAAAAGCGATTCCTTACCTCCGAGCTTAAAACGATAGCGCCATGCCTTCACGCCACTCGGCTTGATTTCAAGATACAAGCCCTTGTAATCGTTCAGCCGGTAGAGCTTTTCCATCGGTTTGGCGCTTCGGCAGCGTGCGTCAGTCAGCATCTTGTCTCCGGGCAATTGATGAGTTACCGGATTGTACCCACCAACACCCGCAATGCCAAGCAATTGTACCCACCCATGTACCCGCAATTTTCATGAATACTCAAGAAATATTGTGAAACAATCAGAAACGAGAAAGCCGCGAATTTCGCGGCTCTCATAGGAAAAATTCAAGAATTTTTCGGCATCATGAAACACAATGAAATGCCATGAAACAACACTCCCAATTTAGACGTTGAACAGGAAGTTCAGCACGTCGCCATCCTTGACCACGTATTCCTTGCCTTCGGCGCGCATCTTGCCCGCTTCCTTGGCGCCTGCTTCGCCCTTGTAGGCGATGAAGTCGTCATAGGCGATGGTTTGCGCGCGGATGAAGCCGCGTTCGAAGTCAGTGTGGATCACGCCGGCCGCCTGCGGTGCCGTGGCGCCTACGGGGATGGTCCAGGCGCGCACTTCCTTCACGCCGGCCGTGAAGTAGGTTTGCAGGCCCAGCAGCTTGTAGCCGGCGCGGATCAGACGGTCCAGGCCCGGCTCTTCCATGCCCATGTCGGCCAGGAAAGCGCCCTTGTCGGCGTCATCCAGGTCGGCGATTTCCGCTTCCAGGGCCGCGCAGATGGCGACGATGGGGGCGTTTTGCGATTGCGCATACGCCGTCAGCTGGTCCAGCAGCGGGTTGTTGGTAAAACCCGAGTCGGACACGTTGGCCACGAACATGGCCGGCTTGGCCGTGATCAGGCACAAAGGCTTGATCAGTTCCATTTCGTCGGCGTCCAGGCCCATGGCGCGCACGGGCTTGGCGTCGTTCAGGTAAGGCATCATGCGTTCCATGATGGCCAGCAGCTTGGCTGCGTCCTTGTCGCCCGAGCGGGCTTTCTTGTTTTCGCGGTGGATGGCTTTTTCCACGGTGCCCATGTCGGCCAGCGCCAGTTCGGTCTGGATGACTTCGATATCGTCGAGCGGATTGATCTTGCCGGCCACGTGGATGACGTTGTCGTCTTCGAAGCAGCGCACGACGTTGACGATGGCGTCCGTTTCGCGGATGTGCGACAGGAACTGGTTGCCCAGGCCCTCGCCCTTCGATGCACCGGCTACCAGGCCGGCGATGTCGACGAATTCCACGATGGCGTTGACCATGCGTTCCGGCTTGACGATGGCGGCCAGCGCATCCATGCGCGGATCCGGCACTTCGACGACGCCGACGTTGGGCTCGATGGTGCAGAATGGATAGTTTTCAGCCGGAATGCCGGCTTTCGTCAGTGCATTGAACAGGGTGGACTTGCCGACGTTCGGCAAGCCGACGATACCGCATTGGAGACTCATGGAAAACCTTTAATTAATCAAATATTGCCGGCAAGCGGCTGGTGCAAAACGGCCGTTGCGGGCGTTTTCTGGATAATCTTGCTGTATTCATGCTCTAAGGGTCAATTGTACCTCTATGCACCCTACTCTTCAAAAAAACCGCCCCGGCGACCTTAACTGTCGCCATCCCCGTCGTCCGGCTGCGACGCATCGAATTCCAGGATGTCGCCGGGCTGGCATTCGAGCATTTCGCAGATTTTCGACAAGGTGTCGAAACGCACGCCGCGCACCTTGCCCGATTTTAAAAGGGACAGGTTCTGCTCCGTGATGCCGACAAAGGCGGCCAGTTCCTTCGATTTCACTTTTTTCCTGGCCAGCATCAGGTCGAGGCGCACGACGATGCCCATCAGATGAACCCGCTGTTTTCATCGGCCAATCTCTGGCCTTCATGCAGGATTTGCGCCAGCGCAAAGAAAACTGAACACAGCAGCAAGGTCCACAGGTCGCCGCCCGTGAGGTCGACAACCAGGCGCAGCTGGCGCGTTCCCTCTTCCAGCAAGCCGAACAGCATGCCGCGCACGGTCGGTTCCAGCAAAGTCAGCACCGTTCCCAGCAGCAAGCCGCCGGCGAAGCGGCGAAAGTGGCGCGCCACCTGCGGCGTAAAAAACACGCCCTGCTCGAACTGGCGCAAGACCAGGGCCAGCTGGCGCACGGCGTCGCCCAGCACGCACAGGGCTGGCAAGGCCAGCGCCAGGCCCAGTCCCCGCTGCCACAGGGGCATGGCGGCCAGGCGCTCGAATGGCTGGCTCTGCAATTGCAGCAGCAGTTCATACATGCCGACGCCGCCCAGGCTGCCTTGCGCGGCCGGCGCAGGCGCCAGCCAGCCCAGCACCGTCAGCAGCAGGTACAGCAGAAAGAATCCCGAAACGCCGTAGCGCACGCGCCGGCTCAGCGCCGCCGGCCCCGTCTGATTTTTTTTCATATTCAAAAGTATACGGATGCGGAAAGTGTTGCTAGAATAAATTATCGTAAAACAATAATTAGATCATGTTTTGCGAACATTTTAGCATATTCCCTTACCCTACCGACTGGAGGCACCATGAAAACCCTGCTTGCCGCACTCGTTTGCAGCACCGCCTTTTTGCTCGGCGGCGCCGCCCGCGCCCATGACTTGAACGCCATGCTGCAGCAGGCGCTGGCCGACAAGAGCGTGCCGGCCATGGCCATACTCGTGATCCGCGACGGCAAGATCGATGCGCAGGCGCAAGCTGGCCTGCGCGCCAATGCCGGCCACGACACCGTGCGCGCCGATGACGTGTGGAATATCGGCTCCAACGGCAAGGCCATGACGGTGACACTGATCGCGCGGCTGGTGGAACGGGGCGTGCTGGCGTGGGATGCGCCGCTCTCAACCATGCTGCCCGCGCTGAGTGCCGGCATGCGCGCCGAATACCGCGACGTCAATCTGATGGATCTGCTGGCGCACCGCGCCGGCCTGCCGCCCAATCCGGATGAGGCATGGATCAATTCCACTTACACGGACGCGCGCGCCTTGCCGCTGCAGCGCCTGGAATACGCGCAGCGCGCGCTGGCCGACGCGCCCGTGGCCACGCCGCGCGGCGAATCGCATTATTCGAACAGCGGCGCCATGATTGCCGCCGCCATCGCAGAACGCGTCACGGGCAAGACGTATGAAGAACTGATGCAGGCGGAAGTGTTCGGCCCGCTGGGCATGCAGGCCGCCTTCGGCCCCACCGTGCGCGGGCAGAACCTGGGCCACAAGGAAGGCAAGCCCATCGCGGGCTTAATGGCGAGCAATCCGCTGATGATGGCGCCCGACGGGGAAATTCACCTGAACATGGCTGACTGGGCTAAGTTTGCGCTTGATCAACTGCAGGGCGAGCAGGGCAAGGGGAAATTGCTCAGGAAGGAAACGTATGTCTTGCTGCATACGGCGCAAGGCGAGACGAATGCGGCATTGGGCTGGGGCGTGATGCATTTTCCACCGCAGGCGCCGCAGCGCGTGCTCACGCATCTGGGTTCGAACGGCTACTGGCATGCGCTGATCGCCCTGGCGCCCGGCAGCGGCGACGGCTTGCTGATCGCCGCCAACGCGGGCGAAGGCAGCAGTGCCCAGGCCAGCCAGCAGCAGATGGCGAAAACCATCATGGCCGGCTTCGGCAAGGCGGGGAAATAACTACGCTGTGTGCAGCTTCATGGTGGCCGCCTCGAACTTGCCTTCGACGATCTGCGGCATGACCTGCAGGGATTTTTCTATCGCCTGCTCGATCAGTTCCTGGTCTTCGCGGCGCGGGCGGTGCAGCACGAAGTCGGCCACCTGCTGCTGCAGGCTCAGGGTGCGCGGGTGGCCGATGCCCAGGCGCAAGCGCCAGTAATCCTGCGTGCCCAGTGCGGCCGTGATGTCTTTCAAGCCATTGTGGCCGCCGGCCGAGCCGCCCTTTTTCAGGCGCGCGATGCCGGGCATCAAGTCCAGTTCATCATGCACGACAAGCACTTCATCGGCGGCAATCTTGAAAAAGCGCGCCAGCGCGCCCACGGACTGGCCCGAGCGGTTCATGAACGTCAGCGGTTCGAGCAGCCAGACTTCGTTGCCGCCGATCGAGGTTTTCGCCAGCATGGCGTTATAGCGCGAATCGCGCTGCAGCCGCGTGCCAGGCAAGCTGTTGGCAAGATTGTCCACCAGCCAGAAGCCGGCATTGTGGCGGGTTTGTTCGTATTCGGGTCCCGGGTTGCCGAGGCCGACGATCAGGCGTATGGGCATGGCTGTGTCTGCAATGTAAAAGAAAGCATTATCGGTGAAAACAGGCGGAAAAAAACCCGCGCGGCGAACCTGGCGGGTTTTTCCTTGCAACTACCGCATTGCTGCGGCGGCAAAATTACTTCTTGTCAGCAGCAACTTCAGCAGCAGCGGCTTCAGCAGCAACGTGGCCAGCCGGTACCGAAGCGGTAGCGATGGTCAGGTTGGCGCCGTGGGTGACAGCGGTCACGCCAGCTGGCAGGACCAGGTCGCCGACGTGCAGCGAGTGACCGACGTCGATGTTCGACAGGTCAACGTTGATGAATTCTGGCAGTTGGCCTGGCAGGCACGAAACTTCGATTTCGTTGGCTACGTGGCTGATGGTCGCGCCGTGCAGTTTGACTGCCGGGGAAACGTCAGCGTTTACGAAGTGCAGCGCCACTTTCACGTGGATAGCTTGCTTAGCGTCAACGCGCTGGAAGTCAGCGTGCAGAACCAGTTGTTTGTATGCGTGGACTTGGAAGTCACGCAGCAGAACTTGCTGGGAAACGCCGTCGATTTCCAGGTCCAGGATCGACGAGTGGAACACTTCTTTTTTCAACGCGTGGTACAGGGCGTTGTGATCGAGCGAGATCAGCACAGGGGCTTCAGCGCCGCCGTAGACGATACCAGGGGTTTGGCCGGAAATGCGCAGGCGGCGGCTCGCTCCGGAACCTTGCAATTCGCGTTTGAATGCGATAACTTTCATGTGAAACTCCAAGAAGAACAAGGCTTGCGCCTTGTGTTATGAGGATTCCCGCGACCAGGAATCCTCGAAAATGGGTGAAAAACACCCCGAAAACTAAAACACTGCGGCGCAACAGGCAAAAAGCCGGTCGCGCCGCAGGCATTACGTCTTTTACTGCTACGCTATTTAGTCAATAAACAGCGAGATAACCGAATCACCCTTGATGATGCGCTTGAACGTCTCGGCCAGCAGCGGCGCGCACGTCAATTGACGGATCTTGCCGCAGGCCAGGGCCGCTTCGGACAGGGGAATCGTGTCGGTCACGACCAGCTCATCGAGTGGCGAGGCCGAAATACGGTCGATCGCCGGGCCCGACAGCACCGCGTGCGTGCAATACGCCACGACTTTTTTCGCGCCGCGCTCTTTGAGCACTTCGGCAGCCTTGGTCAGGGTGCCTGCCGTGTCGACCATGTCATCCATGATCACGCAGTTGCGGCCTTCGACTTCACCGATGATGTTCATCACTTCGGACACGTTCGCTTTTGGACGGCGCTTGTCGATGATGGCCAGGTCGCAGCCCAGGCGTTTTGCCAGGGCGCGCGCACGTACCACGCCGCCGACGTCCGGCGACACGACCAGCAGATCCTGGTAGTTTTTCTTTTGCAGGTCGCCCAGCAAAATTGGCGAAGCGTAAATATTGTCGACTGGGATATCGAAGAAACCTTGAATCTGGTCGGCGTGCAGGTCCATGATCAGGACGCGCTCGACACCGGCTTCTTCCAGCATGTTCGCCACCACCTTGGCCGAAATCGCCACACGCGCGGAGCGTGGACGGCGGTCTTGGCGGGCGTAGCCGAAGTAGGGAATCGCGGCGGTGATGCGGCCGGCGGAAGCACGTTTCAAGGCATCAACCATCAGCATGATTTCCATCAAGCTGTCGTTGGTTGGAGCACAGGTGGATTGCAAAACAAAAACATCCTTGCCGCGCACGTTTTCGTTAATCTCGACCATTACTTCGCCGTCGGAGAATTTCGAAACGTTTGCTTTACCGAGAGGGATGCCGAGGTTTTTTGCGACCCCCTCTGCCAACGCTGGATTCGCGTTGCCGGTAAAAACCATCAGGTTTTCGTAAGCCATGGGAGTCCCAAGAGGTGATATAGAAGTCTTGAAAAGCACTAACCGGGCATAGGCCCGGTCAGTCATTGTTTAGAATATGCTGCGTGGCAGCATATCTGCTTTTTCCCGCACTGGACGCCAACTTCGCATCGACAGACTACGGTGAAATGGTGGCAGGGGAAGAAGGATTCGAACCTTCGCATGCTGGAATCAAAATCCAGTGCCTTAACCAGCTTGGCGATTCCCCTACGTTACTGACTGCTTGCCGTCATGTTGGCCAGCATTATACCGACTTTTTGACGCTAAGCAAAATCTTTTTTTGCTCTTTACAACATGGTGAGCATCGGGTGGCGATTCAGCGCTTTAGCCTTCCAGGCGATCCAGACTGGTGGCACATTGCTGAGCACCGCATCCGCTTCTTCCTGACTGCCAAACGCACCAAACACACAAGCACCGGAACCAGTCATCCTGGCCTCACCGTAAGCACCCAGCCATTCTACCGCATCTGCTACCGGCTTGAAAAGACTGCATGCCACTTGCTGTAAATCATTTTTACCAAACCCGCCCGCATCGTTTCCTTCTGCGAGGTGCCTGGAAAAGTCCGCTATTGTGACGGGTTCAGTATTCCTCGTCAAGCCTTCCGCGCAAAAAATTGCGGCGGTGGGTACTTGCACGCCCGGTTCGATCACCACATACCAGCATTCCGGCGTGGCGACGGGCTGCAGGGCCTCGCCCACGCCTTCGGCAAAGGCGTTTTCGCCAAAGATGAAGAACGGGATATCGGCGCCCAGCGGCAAGCCCAGCGCCATCAGTTCCTCGCGCGTCAAGCCCGCCTGCCACAGGCGGTTGAGCGCCATCAGCGCCGTGGCCGCGTCGGACGAGCCGCCGCCGAGGCCGCCGCCCATGGGCAGCACCTTGTCGATGGCGATATCGACGCCGCGCGGCAAGGCGCCCGTGCGGCGCAGCACTTCCGCCTGCAGCAATCTGGCGGCACGGATGATCAAGTCCTGCTCTTGCGGCACGCCGGCCAGCGCCGTCACCCGGTGGATGACCGTATCGTCACGCAGCGCGAAGTGCAGGGTGTCGCCATGGTCGAGCAACTGGAACACCGTCTGCAGCAGATGGTAGCCGTCGGCGCGGCGGCCGTTGACGTGCAGAAACAAGTTCAGCTTGGCCGGGGCCGGGCAGTTATTCAGGGTAGTCAACGTCATGGTGCTGGTGCGGATGGGGCGGGATCGAGCACGATGCGCAGCGAGACGGCATCGGCCTGCGCGCTGGCATTGCGTTCGGCATCGATGCGCCGTGGTTGGGGCAAGGCGCCCGGTCTAGTGTCGGCCGCATTTTGCCCTATTTCTTGCCACGACACATAGCGCAAGCGCCAGCCGTCCCTGGTCGTCACGCTGTCGTTGGCCGGTGAAGCAACGAAGCGCTTGCCGTCGGCGCCCATGGCATAGCCCTGCAGCCAGTCGCGCAAGCCCGACACGGGCAAGGACCAGCCCAGCAGCTGCGCGCTCAGGGTGTCGACGTCGGGCGCGCTGCGCGGCGCCTTGCCGCTCTGCGTCAACACGGCCTCGCGCGGCGTGACGGCAATCGTCGCCAGCGTGCTGCCCACGGGCGAATACAGGGTCACGTCCGTGCGCTCGGCCGTCTGCTGCCAGTTGAAATTGACGGTGGCCGATTCGGGCTTGTCATCCTTCTGGTAGACGACGTTCAGGCGGCCCGTCAGCTCCAGTTGCTCACGGTAGGGCGCGACGGTAGTAGCGGATGGCGCGGCGCCGGACGAGAATGGGGAACTCAGGGTCGAGCAGGCCGAGAGGGCCAGGCAGGCGAGCGTCAGGGGAAAGAGTTTTTTTAACATGGGCACAAGGAAAAACCAGCGCCATGGCGCTGGTTTTTTATAGTTGAATTAATCGATACAATCACAAACTGACATTCAGGCGCGCCAGGGTGCTTTTCAGCGCATCGTTTTTCGGGTCCTTGCCTTGCGCTTCGCGCCACAGCTTTTGCGCTTCGGCCTTGTCGCCCTTCTGCCACAGCACTTCGCCCAGGTGGACGGCGATTTCCGGGTCGCTGCGCACGGCATAGGCGCGGCGCAACGCACTTTCGGCGGCAGCCAGGTTGCCCATGCGGAACTGCACCCAGCCCATGCTGTCCATGATGAAGGGGTCGCCGGGCGCCATCTGCAAGGCTTTTTCGATCAGCGCATGGGCTTCCTGCAGGCGGATGCCCCGTTCGGCCAGCGAGTAGCCCAGGGCGTTATACGCATGCTGGTTGTCGGGCGCCAGCGCCATCACGCGGCGCAGGCTGGCCTCCATCAGGTCCAGCTTGTCGAGACGCTCGGCCAGCAAGGCGTAGTCGTACAGCAATTCAGGATTGTCGGGGAAGCGCAGCAGCGCGTTTTCCAGCACCGTGTAGGCGCTTTGCACATAGCCGGCGTCGCGCAGGAATTGCGCGTCGACCAGCAGCACCTGCGCCTTGTTGGCCGGATCGTCCGTTTCGATTTCCGTCAGCGCCTTGCGCGCCGCATCGAGATTGCCGCCACGGGCGATCAGCTGGGCGCGGCGCAGGCGGGCATCGAAATAGCCGCTTGATTCGCGGTTGTCGATCTTGTCCAGCCAGGCGATGGCGCCCGCCGTGTCGCCGCGCGTCTCGGCGATCTGCGACAAGATCATCAGGGCCTTGAACGGATCGCGCGCGTCGCCGGGCGATTTGTCGAGCACGGCCAGGAAGCGCTTGAAGTACTGCTCGGCGCCCTTGGTGTCTTCCAGCTGCAGCGCCACGATGCCGAGCGCGTACAGGCCGCCCACGTTATCGGGCTGGCTTTTCAGCAGCAGCAGGAACTGCTCGCGCGCCGGCTCCAGCTGCTTCTGCTCGACCAGCAGGCGCGCATAGGCGCCGCGCACCTCGACGGCGTCCGGATTCTTCTGCAGGAAGGCGGCCAGCACCTTGCCAGCCGCCTCGGGCTCGCCCGTCACCTGCGCCAGGGTCAGCACGGCCAGTTCGGAATTGGGCTTGATGGCCAGCGCCTTGTTCGCCTCGCCGATGGCGCGGTCACGCTCGCCGATCGACAGGGCGCCCTGCGCCAGTACCAGGTGGGCCTCGAACATGTCCAGGTAGGGCTGTACCAGGCGCGTCACCATCGAGTAGGCATACAGCTTGTCATTCGCCCGCGACAGGATCTGCTGCATCTGGAACAGGGCCACGCCGCGCGCCCCCGCCGGCGCATTGGCCAGGCGTTCGGCAAAAATCGGCTCCGCCTCTTCGATCTTGTCCGTCAGGACGACGAAACCAAGGAAAAACTGCGTCGCCTCGTCGGATGCAGGCGCCAGCTCGCGCCACAGGCGGATGGCCGCCAGCGCCTCGCCGCCCTGCTTGGCCGCCAGCGCCATTTCGGAGGCGCGGCGCGCCAGGCGCGGATCGCGCGTCTGCTGCGCCGCCACCATCATCGTCACGTACGGCCCTTGCCACTGCCCGCTCTTGAATTCCATTTCCGCCTTGGTCAGCTTGTACAGTAGGTCGCTGCTCAGTTCGACCTTGGGCAAGCCCTCCGCCTTGGCGTCCGCCTGGGCGTCGGCATCCGGTTCCTGCTGCGCGGCGGGCGCGGACGCAGAGGGGCTGGCCGCGGCATCGGCAGGGGCGGCAGGCGTCTGCGCCATGGCATGCGTGGCCATCAGGGCGGACAAGGTTACAATGGCGAAAGCGTTTTTCAAAGGCTGATCCTGGCTAAACGGCAAAGTTTGATTCTACGCCCAACCCGCAGATTGCGTACTTCACGTATGTAACGAAATATATACGCTGGCGTGACGTATGCTCTCCGGGCCAGCCATCAGCCGGCGGCCCGCCTGTTTTTATCCGCTTTTTATCCGTTCGAGCCCTATGCCAGAATTGCCAGAAGTCGAAGTTACACGGCGCGGTGTCGCGCCCCATCTCGAAGGGCGCGCCGTGCGTTCCGTCGTGCTGCGCCGCGACGGCCTGCGCTGGCCCTTCCCCCCTGCCCTGGGCGAGCAACTGTCCGGGCAAACCATCGGCCTGACGGGACGGCGCGGCAAATACCTGCTGATCCACTTCCGGCACGGCACGCTGATTATCCACCTGGGCATGTCGGGCCACCTGCGCGTGCTGCCGCCCGGGACGGAAGCGCAAAAACACGACCATTTTGATCTGATCGTGGAAGACGCCGACGGCGGCAGCCAGGTGCTGCGCATGACGGACCCGCGCCGCTTCGGCGCCGTGCTGTGGCACGACGAGGCCGACGGTCCGCTGGATGGCCACGTACTGCTGCGCGGCCTGGGCACGGAACCGCTCGAGGGCCGCTTCACGGGCCAGCTGCTGTTCGAAAAAACGCGCAACAAGGGCACCAACATCAAGCAGGTGCTGATGGCGGGCGACATCGTCGTCGGCGTGGGCAATATCTACTGTTCCGAAAGCCTGTTTCGCGCGGGGATCAACCCGAAGACGCCGGCCAGGCGCATTGGCCTGGCCCGCTATGAGAAACTGGCGCAGGCGATCCGCGACGTGCTGGCCGAAGCCATCGTGCAAGGCGGCAGCACCCTGCGCGACTTCATCGGCGTAAACGGCCAGTCCGGCTATTTCCAGCAGACGTATTACACGTACAACCGGGCGGGCAAGCCCTGCCGCGTGTGCGGCGCGCCTATCCGGCAAATCGTGCAGGGACAGCGTTCCACGTTTTATTGCGTGAATTGCCAGAAATAGCGCGTCAAAAGCAGGTCATTATTAAAGGGAGCAAGATGGTCAGGGACTTGGAACAATACAGCGCATGGCGCCAGGACGTGCTGGCCGCCTTGCAGGCTTACCGGCAGGCCGCCAGCGCGGCAGGCCTGGTCGACGGCGCCTCCGCGCTGCGCCTGGCCCGCTGTGGCTCCCGCCTGCTCGATGACCGTTTATCTGTCGCCTTCGTGGCGGAATTCTCGCGCGGCAAATCCGAGCTGATCAACGCCATTTTCTTTGCCGATTACGGCCAGCGCATCCTGCCGTCCGGGGCGGGGCGCACCACCATGTGTCCCACCGAACTGCTGTACGACGCGGCGTGGCAGCCGTCGATCCGCCTGCTGCCCATCGAGACGCGCGCGCAGAACCTGTCGACCAGCGACTACCGCGACCTGCCCGCCGCCTGGACCGTCCTGCCCCTGAACATCGACGCGGGCGGCGACATGCAGGAAGCCATCCGCCAGGTCAGCCTGACGAAAAAAGTCAGCATCGAGGAAGCCGCGCGCTACGGCCTGTACGACGCCGACGACGCGGACGCGCCCGCGATGGTCGATGAGGACGGCCAGGTGGAAATCTCGATGTGGCGCCACGCCATCATCAACTTCCCCCATCCGCTGCTGAAACAGGGCCTGGTCATCCTCGACACGCCCGGCCTGAACGCCATCGGCACGGAGCCGGAACTGACCCTGAACCTGATTCCGAACGCGCACGCGGTGCTGTTCATCCTGGCGGCCGACACGGGCGTGACGCGCAGCGATATCGAGGTCTGGCGCAATCATATCGGTGCCGGCGCCGGACGTCTGGTCGTACTCAACAAGATCGACAGCATGTGGGACGAATTGCGCGGCGACGCCGAGGTGGCGCAAGCGATCGAGCGCCAGCAGGCCAGCGTGGCACATTTGCTGACCCTGGACGCTGGCCAGGTGTTCCCCGTCTCGGCGCAGAAAGCCCTGGTGGGCAAGATCAACCACGACGTCGCGCTGCTGGAAAAAAGCCGCCTGCAGGCGCTGGAGACGGCCCTGTTCGAAGAACTGATCCCTGCGCGCAAGGACATCATCCGGCGCCAGCTGGCGTTCGACGTCGATGCCATCGAAGCGGCGCAACAGGTGCAGTATGCGGCGCGCGCGCGCGGCGGCGCCGAGCAGCTGCATGAGCTGCATAGCCTGCGCGGCAAGAACCAGAGCGTGATCGCGCACATGATGCGGCGCATCGATATCGAGAAAAAGGAGTTCGACAGCAGCCTGTTCAAGCTGCAAGCGACGCGCGCCGTGTTTACCCGCCTGTCGACGGAGCTGTACACGAGTCTGGGCATGGACATCGTGCGCGACGACATCGACGCCGTGCGCACGGCAATGCAGCGCAGCCGTTTTTTCACTGGCCTGCGCGAAGCCATGCGCCAGTACTTCGAACGCATCGCCAGCAACCTGGAGCGGTCTGAAGGCAAGACGGCCGAAATCATGGCAATGATGCAGGTGATGTACGGCAAATTCGCCACCGAACATGGCCTGGCATTGGCCGCGCCGATGCCGTTTTCGCTGGCCCGCTATCGCCAGGAAATCGACGATATCGAAGCCGTGTACCACAAGCAGTTCGGTACGGCCACCCTGCTCACCACCAGCAGGACTGTGCTGATGGAAAAATTCTTCGACACCATCGCCTCGCGCGTGCGCCGCAGTTTCACCAACGCCAACGACGACGCCAGCGCCTGGCTGAAAGTCATCATGGCACCGCTGGAAGCACAGATCGTCGAATACAAGGAGCAGCTGAAACTGCGCTTTGCCTCGATCCAGCGCATCCATGACGCCACCGGCAGCCTGGAACAGAAAATCGCCGGCTTTGAAGCCAGCCTGGCGGCGCTCGAACGCGACAAGGCGCAGCTGGCGCAATTGCTGGCCGCCTTGCGCGCCGCCAGCGCCGCATGAACCCTGCACACTGAATACAACACTGGAATCCTGCATGAAACGTCTGCTGCATCCGCTCTCGCCCGCCACGGACGGGGCACCCCTGGAAAATTATAGCGACCCGACTTTTTCCGCCACCGTCATCGCCTGGCAAAAGCAGCATGGCCGCCACGCGCTGCCCTGGCAAAATACGCGTGACGCCTACCTGATCTGGCTGTCCGAAATCATGCTGCAGCAAACGCAGGTGACGGCCGTCCTCGCTTACTACGCGCGCTTCCTCGAACGCTTCCCCACCCTGCGCGACCTCGCTGGCGCGCCGGTGGAAGACGTGATGGCGCAGTGGAGCGGCCTCGGTTACTACACGCGGGCGCGCAACCTGCACAAATGCGCGCAGCGCGTGGTGGCCGAATACGACGGCGTCTTCCCCAGCGACCCGCTGCTACTGGCCGACCTGCCCGGCATCGGCCGCTCGACGGCCGCCGCCATCTCCGCGTTTTCCAGCGGCACGCGCGCGGCCATCATGGACGGCAACGTCAAGCGCGTGTTTGCGCGCACCTTCGGCATCGACGCCTATCCCGGCGAAAAACGGGTCGAAGAAGCCATGTGGCGCCGCGCCGAGGCACTGCTGCCGGAAACCGGCATTGAAGCCTACACGCAGGGCCTGATGGACTTCGGCGCCACCCTGTGCACGCGCAGCAGTCCCGATTGCGGCCGCTGCCCCCTGCAAGCGCGCTGCGTGGCCTACGCCACCGGCCGCACCAAGGATCTGCCGGTGCGCAAGCCGAAGAAAACCAGTCCTGAGAAACACGCCGTCATGCTGGCCATCATCGACGACAGCCAGGTACTGCTGGAGCAGCGCCCCGGTTCCGGCATCTGGGGCGGCTTGCTGTCGCTGCCCGAACTCGATGGCCATGTGCTGGCCGATGAAGATACAACGCGAGAAATAGACCAGCAGGCGCTGGCGCACGCCGTGGCGCCCTTCGGCGAAATCGAAACGCAGGAGCGCTTGCTGCCCATCGTGCACGTATTTACCCACTACAAGCTGCACATCGTCCCCTGCCGCATCACCCTGGCACGCCGCCTGACGCTGGCCGGGGAAGCGACGCACGTCTGGTACGACGGCGCGAAAATCGCCGACGCGCCGCTGCCGGCGCCCATCAAGAAGCTGCTGCTCGACCTGTTCGGCGATGCGCGCGCGGCGCAGCGCAGCATGTTCTAGTGCGGCGTTTTTTACTGTTCGCGCTGACGGCGCTGTGTTTGCATGGCGTTCAAGCGGCTGACGCGCTGCCGGAGGTACGCATCGGTGTGCTGGCCTACAAGGGCGGCGACGCCGTGCAGCAGGACTGGTCGTATGTGACGCGCCACCTGCAGGCCAGCATTCCCGGCATCCGTTTTATCCTGGCCGACTACGACCAGGCCGGATTGACGCGGGCCGTGCAGTCGCAGGCCATCGCCTTTGCCATCACCAGCAGCGGCCACTACGTGGCGCTCGAACACAGCGACGGCGCCAGCCGCATCGCCACGCTCGAATCGCCATGGACGGACTCGCCGCGCCAGGCCATCGGCTCGGCCATCGTCGTGCGCAGCGCGTCGCCGCTGCACGACCTGGCCGACCTGGCGGGCAAGAACGTGATGGCCGTGGCGCCCGACGCGTTTGGCGGCTACCAGATCGCCGCGCGCGAACTGCGGGAAGCGGGCATCGATCCCACGCACGATTTTGCCAGCCTGCGCTACAGCGGTTTTCCCTCGCAGCAGATCGTCGAGGCCGTGCGTGCGGGCCGCATGGATGCCGGCATCGTGCGCACCTGTTTGCTGGAACAGATGGTGGCGCGCGGCGAAGTACGGGCCGAGGAACTGCGCGTGATCACCACGCGTCCGATTCCCGGCTTTCGCTGCGCCAGCTCGTCGCGGCTGTATCCGGACTGGCCCTTCGTGGCTCTGCGCCAGACGCCGCCAGCGCTGGCGAAAAAAGTGGCGCAGGCCCTGCTGGCCATGCCGCGCACCAGCGAAGGCTACAGCTGGACGGTGCCCAGCGACTACCAGATTGTCGATGAACTGTTCCGCGAACTGCGCATCGGCCCCTACGCCTACCTGGACAAGCTGACGTTCGAGACGGCGCTGCGCCGCTACTGGGGCTGGATGCTGCTGGTGCTGGCCCTGCTGGTGGCCTGGGCCGTGCATACGGTGCGCGTGGAATACCTGGTCAGCCGGCGCACGGAGCAATTGCGCGCGGCGCAGCACCAGCAGCGCGCGCTGGAAGAACAGGCGCGCCAGCGCCAGGCCACGCTCGACCACACGGCGCGCCTGGCCATCCTGGGCGAGATGGCCAGCGCCATCGCGCATGAATTGAACCAGCCGCTGGCGGCCATCGGCAATTTCGCGCGCGGCATGGCGCGCCGCATCACGGCGGGCCGGCTGGACGCGGCCCCGCTGCTCGACGGCGCGCAGGAAATCGCCACCCAAAGCGAACGCGCGGGCGCCATCATCCGTCACATCCGCGCGATGGCGCAAAAACGTCCCGCGCACAGCACGGCCTTCGCCCTGGCCGACGCCGTGGAGCAAGCGGTGTCCCTGTTCCGCGCAGCCCATCCACAGGCGCAGATCAGCTGGCGTCACGAAACGCTCCGCGCTGGGCCGCGCGTGCTGGCTGACCCGCAGCAAGTGCAGCAGGTGCTGCTCAATTTGCTCAAGAATGCGCTCGACGCGCAGGTGGAAAACGACCATCCGCAGCACCCGATTGGCGTGCTGCTGCACCGCGAAAACGGCGCCTGTACGGTGGCCGTGCGCGACGCCGGCTGCGGCCTCGATACGGCGCAGATGGCGCGCCTGTTTGAACCGTTTTTCACCACCAAGGCCGAAGGCCTGGGCCTGGGCATGTCCCTCAGCAAGAGCATCATCGAGTCGTTTGGCGGCAGCCTGTCGGCCCACGCCAACGCCGATGCGCCTGGCTTGACGGTCTGGTTCCGCCTGCCCGAAGATACGCATATGGAAGTAGATAAGGAAACACCATGAATGAAAGCGATGCGATCATCTTTGTCGTCGACGACGACGCCGCCATGCGCCGCTCGCTGGCCTATCTGTTCGATTCGGCCGGTTGGAAAGTGGAGGCTTTCGAGTCCGCGCGCGACTTCCTGCAACGCTACGATGGCCATGTACCGGGCTGTTTGCTGCTCGACGTGCGCATGCCCCTGATGAGCGGACTGGAACTGCAACAGGAACTGTCGCGTCACGCAATTTCCCTGCCCGTGATTTTCCTCAGCGGCCACGGCGACCTGGCCATGGCCGTGCAGACGATGAAGGCGGGCGCCTGCGACTTTCTGGAAAAACCGTGCAAGGACCAGGTGCTGCTGGACGCCGTCACGCGCGCCATCACGCGCAGCATCGACGAAAGCCGCCGCGCCGCCAGCGCGACGACGGCGCAAACGGCTCTGGCCACCCTGACGGTGCGCGAGCGCGAAGTGGCGCTGCTGATGGCCGAGGGAAAAGCCTCGAAAGTCATCGCCCGCGAGCTGGGTATCAGCGACAAGACGGTGCAGGTGCACCGTCATAACACGATGGAAAAGCTGGGCCTGCACTCAGCAGCCGAGGTAGCCCGGCTGCTGATGGCCTGTGGAGAGCTTTAAGCCCGCACGATGCGCGCCGGCAGACCTTGCCGCACCGACGTGCCGGAGACCGGATCGACAAACACGTTCTTGTCGCCGCGGCTCGGGTCCGTCAGCCCCAGGTCGTTCAGGTTGATGCCCGCGCCGATGGCCGGTTCATCGGGCTGGCGCAACTTGCCGATGCGATGCGCGCGCGCGCCATGCTCCTTGTGGCCGAAACCGTGTTCGACGGCGATCACGCCGCGCTGCACGCCGTGGCGCAGCATCACCGTGGCCCTAGCCCTGCCGCCCGGCGTTTCCAGGTAAATCTGGTCGCCATTCTCCAGCTTCAGGCGCGCCGCATCGTCGGGATGCACGGCGACAGGGTTGTCCGGATGGATGCCGCGCAAGCGCCGCGCGCCGATGCTGTAGGAATTCTGCAGCGCCGATTTAAAACTGATCAACTCGAACGGCCATTCGCTGGCCGGGTAGGTTTTGCGCACGGGCGTGCCATCGGCAAATGCCGCCACTCGCCACGCGGGCGTGCCGGGGAAACGCTTGCCGCTCAAGCTGTTCTTGCTCACGCCCAGCCCCTCGTTGTACAGCATCATGGGCTTCAGGTAGCGGTGCGTGGACCAGTCCTGCGGATACGGCGTCTCGTCGGCCACCGGAACGGGAGCCGCCGGCGCCTTGGCATTCGCTGGCGGCGGCAGGCGCAGGCCGAACATCTCGCCATAGCTCTGGTAGCGCCCTCCCCGCGCCAGCATGAAGGCCACCTTGCGCCACTCTTCCGGCTTCAGGGTGCGTTCCAGTTCGGGGCGGATGCGCGCCACGCCGGACAGCGCGATATCGTCATCGCTGGCCTCCGGCACGGCCGTCTTGCCCTGCCAGGCAATGTTGGCGCCGCCGCGCAAATACCAGTCTTCCGCACGCTGAAGGGGGAAGCGCTGGCCATCCATGTCCTGCAAGGCATCGGGGCCGAAGCCGGGCAAGGCCATCGTTTTTGCCAGCGCGATGAAGAACGATTCCATGCAGATGGTCTGGCCGTCCGGCGTTTTTTGCACGCGCGGTTCGACCACTGGCCAGCGCGCCGTGCTCATTTTGACGGGCATGCCGCCCCAGGCGCCGGCCCAGCCCCAGCTTTCGTACAGCAAGGTATCGGGCAGCAGGTAGTCGGCAAAGGCCGAGCTTTCATTAATGAAGGGGTCGATGGCGACGATCAGGGGAATCTTCTTCGGATCGGCCAGTTCCTTGCCGATCTGCGCGCGCAAGCCCGTGATGCCGTACACCGGATTGCAGCTCCATAGTATCAGCGCCTTCAAGGCGTACGGGTAGCCGTTCATGGCGCTGGTGAGCCACTCGGTCGCCAGTGCGGGCGCGTTCGGATACCACGGCGCCCTGGCCGGATATGCCTTGCCCGCTTCTTTTTTCAGCTTGAATTCCGAGGTTTTTTCATACGGCACATTGCGCCCGATCGGCATGCCGGATGTCTTGATCTCGCCGTCGAAACTCTCGAGGTTGTAACGCGGACCGGGTCCCGCATCCTTGAAGCTGCCGCCATTGACCAGGGTGCCGCCCTTGCGGTTCAAGTTACCGATCAGGGTGTTGAGCATGACCAGCGCGTACGCGTTGTAAAAGCCGGCGCCCGACATCATGCCGCCGTGTGCATTGACGGCCGCGCGCTTGCCATGGCTGGTCAGTTCATGCGCCAGGCCTTCGATGACGTCGAGCGGGATGCCGCAGGCGCTGGAATAGTCTGCCATGCTGTGGCGCTGCGATTCCTCGTTGAGCATCGTCATGGCCGTCTTCAGGTGCAGCGGCGCGCCAGCCACCTCCAGCGGGGCGTCGAAGAACAGGCGCGCCTCGCCCTTGGCGGCGTTGTGCGGCACGATCGCTTGCGTGGCCGCGTCGATCACGCAAAATGCGTCGCCATCCTTGTAGCGCTCCTCTTCCGGCAGCTCCACCGCGCCGATGTCCGATGCGCGCAGATAGCGCCCATCGCGCGGATGCCCCTTCTCGTTGATGATCAAATGCGTGGCATTGCACCAGGCAGCCTCGCCCGCCGCTTCCGCCACCTTCAGGTTCGGTTGCACGAGGAAGTTGCGGTCATAGCGTTCATGCTCGATGATCCAGCGGATCATGGCCATGGCCAGCGCGCCATCCGTGCCCGGCTTGATCGGCACCCAGCGGCTGCGGTCGCCCGCGGCCAGGCTGTCCGCATTCGTCAGCACGGGGTCGACGACAACGTAGCTGAATTCGCGCTTGCCCGAACGGGCCTTGGCGATCAAGGTGCCCTGGCGCTTGAATGGATTGCCCGCATTGCCCGGCGCCGTGCCGACAAAGATGCAAAATTCCGTGTTTTCCAGGTCTACTTTCGCATGCGGCATTTTCTTCATGTCGCCGAACATGGCGCCCGAGCCGCTGCGGTAGGCGCCGCCGCAATACGAGCCGTGGTTGACCAGGTTCAAACTGCCGTACGACTGCTTGAAAAAGCGCGTACCGAACGCCAGGCGGCCATCGTCGGTGCTGCACATCAGGCCCACCTGGTTGACTTGCGGACCCAGTTCCGGCTGCGCCGGATCGATCGGTTTTTCCAGCTCGCGCAAGGCGCGCAAGCCCTGCACATGGCCTTCGCCAAACAGGTCGCCGCCTTCCGTCACCTCCTTGACCAGCTGGTCGAAGGCGATCGGCTCCCACTGGCCTCCGCCGCGCGGCCCCACGCGCTTCATGGGCGCCAGCACGCGGAACGGCGACTCCATCTGTTCCAGCACGCCATTGCCGCGGCCGCAAGCGGTGGAACGTCCCTTCAAGCCCTTTTCCTCGAAACGCGACAGGGAAATAAAGCTGTCGCGTATCGGTGTCTGATACGGCAGTGCCGGATCGGCCGACAGGGGGCTGTAGGGATTGCCCGCCACGCGCAGCACCTTGCCGCTTTTTTTATCCAGGCGCACGCGCACGCCGCAGAACGTGGTGCAGCCCATGCACATGGTGTAGCTGACCTGCTGGTCCGGATTGAGCGTCAGCTTGCCCGTGGCCGTGTCGACGGAAAACTCGGGCGCCAGGGAATTGCCGTGCAAGCGCTGTACGGGTTTGTCCTTGCCCAGCGCATGGTCGACCATGCGGCCGGCCGTGGTGGAAAAGCCGGCGGCAAACGCGGCCAGGCCGCCGCCGATGGCGCCGTAGCGCAGCAGCTTGCGGCGCTTTTCGTTTTCGTCTCCAGGGACGTCGGTATTTGCGTTGTCGTGTATTTGATCGTTCATCTTTGACTCCTCAGTGCGTGGCCATGGCGGGACGGCTGCGTGCAGCGACGACGCGTCCGGCCCATGGCAAAAATTCCAGCATCAGCAACAGCAGCGCGATCCACAGGCCGGCCGTGCCGATAATGCCCATCAAGCCGTCGTTCCCCATCGGCAGGTGGTAGTCGTACAGGCCCGCGCCCGTTTTCGGGATGTTCTGGCCGCCGATGAAAATCGTCCAGCGCATCATCCAGGCGCTGTGCAGCGCGATCAGACCATTGGCCAGGCCACTCGTGGCCGGCCGCCAGATGGCCAGCGCCATCGGCACGATGGACGACAGCACCGCCCAGACGGCAGTGAGCTGCCATTGCGGCATGCCGGCCACCTGGGTAAATGCCATGCTGTGGCTGGCGCTCACGCCGGACAGACTGACGAACAGCCAGCCGCCGCCCAGGGCCAGCACCAGCGCCAGCGACAGGGCCAGCGCGCGATTCAGCGATACTTCCAGCACCTTGTCGCGCCCTGGCAGGATGCGGTTGAACAGCAGCGCCAGGCCAACCGCCCCGACAAAGGCCGTGGCGGCAAATTGCGCCGGCAGGAACGGCGTGAACCACAGGGGCCGGGCGCGCACCACCATCACTTCCATGCCCGTGTACAGGCCCACGACAAAGGCGGCGAGCAGGGTGAATGCGGCGGCGGTGACGATGGCCTTGCGCGATGCGGCGCCGCCACGTCCCAGCAGGCGGTAGGCAAAGGCCAGGCGGTCCTGGCCCAGCCCCCGCGCGGCGAAGTCCACGCGCAGCGCCAGCCACGCGTACAGCATCAGACAGCCAAGATACAGGGGAATGAAAAACGAGCCCCACGACATCCACGATTGCGGCTGGAAGTAAATGTAGAAATGGTAGAAGCGGCCCGGCCCGTGCAGGTCGGCCAGCAACGCCACGGGCGCCGTCATGCCGCAGACGAGGGACGCCAGAAGCGCGATGCGTCCCAGGCGTTCATACGCCTTGCGGCCGAAGACGAAATACGGCAGGGTCAGCATGAAGCTGCCGTAACTGAGGCCGATGAGGAAAAAATACTGCACCGCCCACGGCAGCCATGCCGCTTCGCGCGTGACGTTGAGAATTTCGGTGATGTGGCTGTCCATGGTTTATTTCCCGTGTTTGCTCGGTTGCCAAAGAGTCGCTTCGCCTTCGACGTGGCCGGCGAAGCGCGTGTCCAGTCCCAGGTAGAACACGTGGGGCTGGGTGCCCTGCTCGGGTTTCAGCACCTTGACCTTGTTCTCGGTCAGCAGCTGGTGCACCATGCTTTCCGGATCATTCAGGTCGCCAAAGATGCGCGCGCCGCCCACGCAGGTTTCCACGCAGGCCGGCAGCAAGCCTTCGTCGACCCGGTGCGCGCAGAACGTGCATTTGTCGGCCTTGCCCGTCTCATGGTTGATGAAGCGCGCGTCGTACGGGCAGGCCTGCACGCAGTAGGCGCAGCCCACGCAGCGGTCGCCGTCGACGACGACGACGCCATCCTTGCGCTGGAAGGTGGCGCCCACGGGACAGACGGGGATGCAGGGAGGATTGGCGCAGTGGTTGCACAGGCGCGGCAACATGTAGGTGCCGCAGCGGTTCTCTTCCTTGACTTCATAGGTCGAGACGACGGTGCGGAAGCTGTTTTCCGGCGCGGCGTTTTCCATGATGCAGGACACGGTGCACGCCTGGCAGCCGATGCACTTCTGCACGTCGACCACCATCGCCCAGCGCTGCCCGCCCTCGCCCCTGGTGGCGGCCTTGCCGGGCAGCGGCGCGATGGCCGCCCCGACGGTAATGGCGGGCAAGGCGCGCAAGAAACTGCGGCGCGATTCGATCATGACACTCTCCTTGACTATGGGCGGCAAGCCCTTGTTGACTTGCTGCCATGATAGAAAAGAAGGCGCTACGGGGATATTGGGGGGATCGTGCGGAAGCCTAGATGATCATGCCGATTGACAAAGGGAGAATATTGGGGTCAGACCCGGCGGGGGAACGCACCCCAGTGGGGCGTGTTGCGATCGCGAAGCGACTGGCCCCAAAATGAGGGTTACAGCTCGTCGAGCGAATACAGCCGGCGGTGCTCGCGGATTGCGTAACGATCCGTCATGCCGGCGATGTAGTCGGCGATCTTGCGCGCCTGCTGCGTCACATTGCCATCCTTGAGCTGATAGTCGGGCGGCAGCAGCGCCGGTTCGGCCATGAAGCTGTCGTACAGTTCGCGCACGATGCGGCTCGCCTTCACGCGCATGCGGTTGACCTGGTAATGGCGATACAGGTTCGCCCGCAAGAAGCGCTTGAGCTCCGTCGCGTCCGTGCGCATGGCGTCCGAAAAACGGATCAGCGGCGCACTGGCGCGCACTTCGCTGACGTCGCGGGGAGCGGCTTCCGCAATCAGGGCGGTCGAGGTGACGATCAGGTCGTCGGCCAGGGCCGTGATCAGGCGGCGCAGGGTTTCATAGATGGCGCGCCGGCCGGACAGGCCGGGAAACGCCTGCTGCACATCGCGCCACAGGCGGCCGAAGAATGCCACTTCTTCCAGCTGCTTGATGGTGATCAGGCCGGAGCGCAGGCCATCGTCGATATCGTGGCTGTTGTAGGCGATTTCATCGGCCAGATTGGTCAGCTGCGCTTCCAGGGTCGGTTGCGTGCGGTCGATGAAGCGCTGGGCCACGGGACCCAGTTCGCGCGCATGCGCCAGCGAGCAGTGCTTCAAGATGCCTTCGCGCGTCTCGAACATCAGGTTCAGGCCATCGAAGGCGCCGTAATGCTCTTCCAGGGTGTCGACCACGCGCAGGCTTTGCAGGTTGTGCTCGAAGCCGCCGTGCGCCTGCATGCATTCATTGAGCACGTCCTGGCCTACGTGGCCGAACGGCGTGTGGCCCAGGTCATGCGCGAGCGCAATGGCTTCCACCAGGTCTTCGTTCAGGCGCAGGTTGCGCGCAATCGAGCGGCCGACCTGCGCCACTTCCAGGCTGTGCGTCAGGCGCGTGCGGAACAGGTCTCCCTCGTGATTGAGGAAAACCTGGGTCTTGTATTCGAGGCGGCGGAAGGCCGAGGAATGGATGATGCGGTCGCGGTCGCGCTGGAACTGGCTGCGCGAAGCGTGCGCCGCCTCGGCAAAGCGACGTCCCTGCCCCTGTGCCGAATGGGCCGCATACGGGGCGAGGAAGTCTTCCGGCGTCATGATTACTGTACTCCGGCGGCCAGGGTGGCCAGCACCAGTTCATGCGGCGCGGATGTGATGCACGGGCTGCCCAGCGGTTTCAACAGGATGAACTTGAGGGCGCCGCCCTCGTTCTTTTTGTCCACTTCCATCAATTCCAGCCAGCGCTCGACACCGAGGTCGGGCGCCTTGACGGGCAGGCCGGCGGCGGCCACCAGCGCGCGCATGCGGTCCACGGCCGGCCGGTCGATATAGCCCATGCGGCACGACAGGTCGGCCGCCATGACCATGCCGCAGCCGACGGCTTCGCCGTGCAGCCAGTGGCCGTAGCCCAGGCCCGCCTCGATGGCGTGGCCGAAAGTGTGGCCGAAGTTCAGGATGGCGCGCAGGCCGCCTTCGCGCTCGTCCTGGCGCACCACGTCGGCCTTGATTTCGCACGAGCGGGCGATCGCATACGCGAGCGCGCCCTTGTCGCGCGCCATCAGCTTGCCCATGTTCGCCTCGATCCAGTCGAAAAACGCCGCGTCGATGATGGCGCCATGCTTGATCACTTCGGCCAGGCCGGCCGACAGCTCGCGCGCCGGCAGGGTTTCCAGGGTCGAGGTATCGGCGATCACGGCGCGCGGCTGGTAGAACGCGCCGATCATGTTCTTGCCCAGCGGGTGGTTGATGCCCGTCTTGCCGCCGACGGAGGAATCGACCTGCGCCAGCAAGGTGGTGGGCACCTGCACGAAGCCGATGCCGCGCATGTAGCTGGCCGCCGCGTAACCGGTCAGGTCGCCGATCACGCCGCCGCCCAGGGCCACCAGGGTGGTCTTGCGGTCGCATTTATTGGCCAGCAGCGCGTCGAAGATCTGCATCAGGCTGGCCCAGTTCTTATATTCTTCACCGTCCGGCAGGACGATGCTGATCACTTCGCGGCCATCGCTGGCCAGCGCCGCCTGCAGGCGGCCCAGGTACAGCGGCGCGACGGTGGTATTGGTGACGATGGCCACCTTGTGGCCGCTGATATGGCGCAGCAGCGCATCGGCGTCGGCCAGCAGGCCGGGACCGATGGCGATCGGATAACTGCGTTCGTCGAGGTCTACGCTCAACAACATTTTGGATTGCTCGTTCATCGAAGGCTCTGCATGAATGACGCAGTTGGGCGAGGCCTCGCATTCGAGGCTGGCCAGCTGCATCAGGATGGTCTGAACCATCGATTGTACGTTAGGACGGCCCGTGTCGATGACAATGTCGGCCACTTCCATGTAATGGGGTTCGCGCTGCGCCGTCAATTCTTCCAGCTTCTTGCGCGGGTCGGCCGTCTGCAGCAGGGGGCGGTTCTTGTCATGGCTGGTGCGCGCCAGGATGTTGCTGACGCTGGCGCGCAGGTACACGACCGTGCCCCGCTCCTTCAGGTAGGCGCGGCTGTCGGCGTTGAGAATAGCCCCGCCGCCGGTCGCCATGACGATGCCTTCCTGGGCGCTCAGGTCGCGGATGACTTCGGCCTCGCGCCGGCGAAAGCTCGCTTCCCCCTCGATTTCGAAGATCCACGGAATGGTCGCCCCCGTGCGCGCCTCGATCTCGTGGTCGGAATCGACAAAGCGCAAGCCCAGCTTGCGGGCCAGGATGCGCCCGATCGTGGTTTTGCCTGCGCCCATGAGGCCTACTAAAAACAGATTTTGCATTTGCTGCGACAATTAATTTGGGTTACGACAATCAGTGGCCTGCCCATACGGACTGATGACGCCTGGAGGGGAAACATCCAGGCGGTTAAAGTCCGTAGCCAGCCCCGGAAGCAAAGTGTAACCGACATAAGTTGCCTCCGTCCCGGAACTATTGCCACGAATCGTCAATTCGACGTCCAGCCAGTTGGCCCTGTCGCGCGGATAAGTCAACGTCACGTTCGCCGTTCCCGTGCTGTCTGTCTTGCCGCCCGTCGACAAATTCAGGGGAATGCCGGGGTCGAGGCGGCCATTCAGGTTCAAATCATTATTCGGATCCAGCGTACCGCTGCGATCCTTGTCTTCATTGTCACATGCCAGCGATGCCGCCACAACCCACGCGGTGGCGGCCTGCGAATACTGCAGGTAGCCCTTGTAGTAATGACGGGGCCAGGCGGCCGCGGTGATGATCACATCGGGCACCGGGTTGCCGGCAGCGTCCGTCACGAACACGGTATAGGTCTTGCGATAGGTGCTGCTGTCCGAGGCGTCAAGCGCATTGCCGCTGCCGGCGCTGATGAACAGCGCCTTCTTGGTCACCGTCAGCTTGACGGTGGCGGCATTGTTCGACACCCCTTGCAACTGCGCCTTGACGACCACGCCATCGACACCCGTCGTAGCCTGGCCGGCAATATAGCTGACCGTCGCCATGCCGTCGCTGTCGGTCGCGACCACGGACGGCGAACTCAGTGAGCCGTTGCTGGCGTCGCTCAGAATGGAGAAGCTGACCTGGGCATTCTTGACCAGGTTGTTTTGTGCCGTGCCATCGCGCACGATGGCGCGCAGGGCGCTGCGCTGCGCGGTGCTGCCGGCCGTATTGACGCCGATGACGGCTGGATCGGCCTGCAGGCTGATGCTGGCCTGGGCCGTCAGCGGCGCCACAAACTCCACGTCCGACTGTACCGAAACGCCGCTGCCTTCGTATTTTGCCGTGAGCGCGGTCAGGCCGGCGCCGCTGGCCTGAACGTAGGCGATGGCGTTGCCGCCGACCAGCGTCAACGGCGCTTGCAAGGCTATGCCGCAGGCGGCGTCCTGGTAGATGGTGCCGCGCGACGTACTGAAACGCACATTGCCCGTCTGTGGTACGCCAGCCACATCGCTGTGCACCGCGACCGCATAGCAGGTATTCGTCGCCAGCGTGGTCAGCGCCACATTCGAACCCGATACAGCGTTAATCGTGAAATTGGAGGCATTGATTGCGACAGGCAGCAGGACGCTGTCGCCCTGCGCCTTGACGCTGATGCTGTCGCTGCTGCCCGCCTGGGCGTTGTAGCTCAGCACCAACTGGCCGTTGTTGTCCGTCAGGGCCGGACTGGAACCGCCGCCCTTCACCGTCAATGCATTGACCTGGGCACTGAACGCCACCGATTTGCCCACCAGCGGATTTCCGCTCGAATCGACCAGCTTGACCACCATGTCGGTGCTCGTCTTCAGGTTCACCGTCGAAAAGGCGCTGATGACCAGTTTGGTGCCGCTGACGCCGACATCCGTGCTGGCCGTTTGCGCGCCGGCGCTGGCTGTGACCTTGATCGTGCGCAAGCTGGCGTCGCCGCCCGTATTCAGGCTGACCGACGCCTGCCCCTGCGCATTGGTGCTGACCTGCGTTGCCCCCAGCGCGCCCGAACTGGCACTGAATGTCACGCTGGCATTGGGCACCACGGCATTGTTGGCATCCTTGACAAACGCGATCACGTTAACACCGGTTCCGCCCGACGAAGCCAGGGTGCCGCCGGAAGACGTCAGCAACAGGCTGGCGATACCGGAAGTGACGGGCACGACCTTCACCACCACCGGAAGCGATTCCACACCACCACTGCTGGCCTTGATGGTGATGTCGCGCAGCGAGGCGTCGCCCTTGACGCTGAGTTTTTCCGTCACCGTGCCGTTCGCATCAGTGACGCGGCTGGTATTGCTGATGGTGCCTGAACTGGCGGTAAATGAAACCGTCTGCCCTTGCATGGCGTTATTACTGGCATTTTTAACAATAGCCGTCAGCACCACTTCCGTACCGTCCGCCCCCGACGCCACTATCGTTGTCGCACTGGCAATCAATGCCACGCTGCCGACACCGGCATTCGCCCCATCCTTGACGCCCAGGGTCGGATCGCCGCCGCCGCCGCCGCAGGCGGCCAGTACAGCGCTCATGACGAGCAAGGCCAGCCAATTCAATGCCCTGCCCCAAGAAATATTGCCTAAAGAAAAATTCCGCATAGTCGCCATCAGTCCGCTTTCGTCTGCATTGTTACTTAAACGTAAAGATGTGACATTAACGTGTTGCTGGCCGATCTGCCACTATTTTCGGTGTAATAAACACCATCAGTTCCGTTTTTTCTTGACTGCGACCCGTGCTGCGGAAAAAAACACCGAGCAAGGGGATGTCGCCAAGAAGCGGCACCTTGCTGTCCGTGCCCCGTTCCGACTGCTGATAAATACCACCCAGCACCACCGTGCCGCCGTCTTCGACCATCACCTGCGTGCGCACATGCTTGGTGTCGATGGCGAAGCCGGAACGGGTTTCCTGGCCCACGCTATCCTTGTTGACGTCCACTTCCAGCACCACGTTGCCATCCGGCGTGATCTGCGGCGTCACCTCCAGGCGCAAGTTGGCCTTGCGAAACGTGATCGATGTGGCGCCGCTGCTGGTGGCCACCTGGTACGGCAATTCGATGCCCTGCTCGATCAGCGCCAGCACCTTGTCGGCCGTCACCACGCGGGGGCTGGAAATGATCTTGCCCTTGCCATCGGCTTCCAGCGCAGACAGCTCCAGGTTCAAAAACCGGTTGGCGGCCGCCGAAAACAGGCTCAGGGCGAAACTGGCCGGCTGCAAGCCATTGATGCTGGCGGCCGGCAAGTTGACGAACTGCGTGTTCGGCACGAAGGCGCCGCTGCCGGCCACCGTTTGCCCCGTCGCCTCGCCCACGCCCTGGTAGCTGCCGCCGATGGCCGCGCGGCGGCCGCTGCCGCCCAGCGAAAAGCCGGGCGCCTGGCCCGCCGCCAGGCGCTGGTCCGTAAAGCCCAGGCGCGCACCAAGGTTGCGGCTGAAACTGTCGTTCGCCTCGACGATGCGCGCCTCGATCATCACTTGCCGTGTGGCAATATCCGTCCTGGCGATCAGCAAGCGGATCTGTTCCAGGCGCGCCGGCACGTCCGTCACGAACAGCTGGTTCGTGCGCGGCTCGATCAGCACGCTGCCACGGCGCGACAGCAGGCGGCTGCGCCCCTCGCCCGCATCGAGGCCGAACACCGTGCGGAATGCTTCGGCCTTCTGGTAATTGAGCTGGAAGATGGCCGATTGCAACGGTTCCAGTTCCGCGATCTGCGCGCGCGTTTCGAGCTCCAGCTTTTCGCGCGCGAGGATTTCCTCGCGCGGCGCGATCCACAGCACGTTGCCATTGCGCCGCATGTCCAGGCCCTTGGCCTGCAGCAGCACATCGAGCGCCTGGTCCCACGGCAAGTCGCGCAGGCGCAGGGTCACGTTGCCCGCCACGCTGTCGCTGGCGATGATGTTTTGCCCGGACGCATCGGCCAGGATGTGCAGGGCCGCGCGCACGCCCACGTTCTGGAAGTCGACGGAAATTTTCTCGCCCGCATACAGGCGCGGGGCCGACACATGCACCACGGCCTCCTGGGCCAGGCCGCTGGCATGCAGGCACAGCAGTGTGGCCACGAGCATGCGGCGCGGCTTCACGGCGCCGCCTCGGGCAGGCTGGCCTTCGCTCCCGCCGCCTGCAAGGCCAGGCTGCCGCGCCGTTCATGCCAGGAACCGTCCGCCTCGCGCAGCAGTTCACGGTACTGCACGGCCTGTTCGCTGATGGCCGTCACGACGCCATGATCCTGCCCCAGATGCTGGCCCACCTCCACCCGGTGCACATGCTGCCCCGCCTGCACCAGCGCGCTCAGGCGGTCGGCGTGGCGCACGCTGCCCACCATGGCAAGGGCTGGCATGGCCACGCTTTCCAGCGGTTCGCGCGGACGGCGCAGATCCGGGCCGGCCACGCCGGCCGTTGCTGGCGGCGGCCCCGCAAGCGGCGCGCCGAACGGATCGGGCAAGGCCGCGCCTTCATATGCACGCGGCACGAAGACGGGCGCCGCCTGCCAGGCCAGTGACGCGGGCCGGGCCGGCGGCGGCACACGGGCTTGCGCGGCCCGCTCCCGCGCATCAGGCAGACGATACGCATGCAGCATGGCGTCGAGAGTCAGCATGCCATCCTTGCCACCAGTCAACGCCAACTCGTGCACGGTCACGATGCGCGGCAGGCGCGCCAGGTCCGCCATCAGCGCGCCCATGGCGTGATAGCCGCCACGCAGCTGGACGGCAATCGGCAGCGCCACGTAATGCGCCTGCGGCTGGGGCGCACCGGGCTTGAACAGGGCAAACTGCAGGCCCCGCGCCCGGCCCGCCTCATTGATATCAGACAAGAGCACCGCCAGTTGCTGGCTGTCCGGCAGTTGCTGTTCCAGCTTGGCGAGCTCGGCACTGGCCAGGTGCTGCTGTTCACGCCAGCGCGGCAGGTGACCCGCCTGGGCCCTGGCCAGAAAATAGGCGCTGCGCAGGCGCGCCTCCTCGCCGTGCGCGGCCTGTACGGCGGACAGCAATCCTTCGATCCAGGCCAGGTGCAGCAGCGCGGCCGCCAGTGCCGCGCTCAGGGCGGCGCAGGCGAGGCGCGCCGGCAGAGGCCACAGCGACGCTTTTTTCAGGCTCAGCATGATCAGCCTCCTCTGTCTAGGATGGCGGGGCCGACGCCGCCGGCGCCGGCCATACCAGCCGTATCGTCCACTCCACCGCACCGTCGGCCACGCCGCGCACTTCCAGCAGTTCCGGCTGCGACGCTGGTGCCGCCTCGGCCAGCGCCAGCAGCAATGCCGCGACGTGGTCCTGCGCCAGCGCATGCCCTTGCAGACGCAGCATTGCAGCCTCCTGGCGCACGCTGCGCAAGACCACGCCGGCCGGCATGGACCGCGCCAGGACTTCGAGCATGTGCACCCAGGCATTGCGTTGTTCTTGCAATACGACAATAGCCTGCCGGCGCGCCAGCACCGCCGCCGTCTCGTCCTGCACCCGCTTGCCCGTGGCAAGGACTGCCGCCACCTGCTGCGTGGCGCGACGCCAACCCTCCTGGCGCCGGAGCGATTCGCCAAGGCTGGCCTGCAGCCAGAGCGCCGTGGCCAGCGCCAGCAGCCATCCCAGCCCGGCGCCGCCGGTCAGCAGCCACAGCAGTGCTTGGACACGTCGGCGGCGCGCCGCCTGGCGGTACGGCAAGAGGTTGACGCGCTGTCCCTGCGCCGCGGTCTTCATCGGGCGTACCGGTGCAAGGCCAGGCCCCAGGCCAGCTGGTAGGCCGCGCCGCCTTCGGGCAAGGCTTGCCAGCCGCCCTGCGCGCTGGCCGCCTGCAAGGCCAGCGCCTCGCTATCCATGACGACGGCCAGCAAGCCGGCCGCCCTGGCCGCGTCGAGACGGCGCTGCACGCTGGCGCGCCGCGCCGCCACCAGCAGCACGTCAACCTCCTTGCCTGTGGTACCGGCCAGCGGCGGCGCGGGGCCGAGAATGAAAAAGTCCAGGTTGGCGTCTTCCAGCGCGAACGGCATGTATTGCGCCGCTTCCAGCTCGACGAGGATTTCCAGTTGCTCTTCCGGCAATCCGGCAGGCAGGCGGATCGCATGCGTGATCAGGGCTGTGGCCGGCATGGCCAGCGCCACCCGCGTGCAAGCACTGCCACTGTCACGGTGGGCCTGGCGCAAGGCATCCGCCAGGCCCGCCATGTCTTCGACGTTACCCTCCAGTATCACGCCGGGCGCCAGCGCGGCGGCGCCGCAATGGCGGCACGACAGCATGCCGCGCCGGCGGACCAGCTCGACGACACGCACGGCGTCTTGCCCTATGTCAACGCCGAGCAAGCCCCTGGCAAGAAGACTGCTGATGGATATGTTTTTCATGGAGAAACGTCACTGCGCGATAGCCGCTGTCAGCAGAAATCCTAGTCCCGGTGGCGATCGCTTGTAAATGCATTTCACGCCCGAGTCTGCGGCGTGCGGCGCCTATCTGGCCCGGCTGTGATCTGGCGCAGATTAATTGTTACCAAATCCTGGTTGCCAGCCGGCCAATACACGCTTATATAGAGTATCGGCAAGTTTCGACACTGCCCCAGGCAAGCGCCACGGCGCGCTGCCAGCCCGGCAAGCTCGCTTATAATTGACCGGCATAATTAACCGAAAGACATTAGACGCATGACATCTTCATCCTCCGCTGGCAACGCCGGCTCGAAACCGCCCCAGAAGGGCAGCAAACCCAAACGCTTCCTGCTGATGGCCCTGCTCTCATTCCTGGGCCTGGGCGTGGTCGGCGTGCTGCTGGTGGTCTTCGGCCTGGCCATGGCTTATCCGAACCTGCCCGCGCTCGACACCCTGACCGACTACAAGCCCAAGATGCCGCTGCGGATTTTCACGTCCGACAGCGTGTTGATCGGCGAGTTCGGCGAAGAACGGCGTAACATGGTGCACATCAAGGATATTCCCGATGTCATGAAGAAAGCCGTGCTGGCCATCGAGGATGACCGCTTCTATGAACATGGCGGCGTCGACTATCTGGGCATCACGCGCGCGGCCCTGCACAACCTGACGGGCGGCGCCAAGCAAGGCGCCTCGACCATCACGCAGCAGGTGGCGCGCAATTTCTTCCTGTCCAGCGAACAGACCTTGAAACGCAAGGCATATGAAGTCTTGCTGGCCTGGAAGATCGAGAAGAACCTGAGCAAGGACCAGATCCTGGAAGTGTATATGAACCAGATTTATCTGGGACAGCGCGCCTACGGCTTCGCCTCGGCAGCGCAAATCTATTTCGGCAAGAATATCCAGGACCTCACTGTGGCCGAAGCGGCCATGCTGGCCGGCCTGCCGAAGGCGCCGTCGGCCTACAACCCCGTCGTCAATCCGAAACGCGCGCGCATGCGCCAGCAATACATCCTGCAGCGCATGGCGCAGCTGGGCTACATCACGCCAGAGCAATACACGGAAGCCAAGAATGAAGAGCTGAAAGTGAAAACCGACAGCAGCGCCTTCGGCGTGCACGCGGAATATGTGTCGGAAATGGCGCGCCAGCTGGTCTACGAGCAATTCAAGGAAGACACCTACACGCGCGGCCTGAACGTCTACACCACCATCACCAAGGCCGACCAGGACGCCGCCTATATCGCCCTGCGCAAGGGCGTGATGGATTACGAGAAACGCCACGGCTACCGCGGCCCGGAAGCCTACATCGAGATTCCGAAAACCAAGGCCGAAGCCGACGACGCCATCGAGACGGAACTGGCCGACCACCCGGACAGCGATGACATCATCGCCGCCATGGTGCTGCAGGCTTCGCCCAAGTCCATCCAGGCCGTCACCTCGGCCGGCGAGGAAATCACCATTACCGGTCCCGCCCTGACCTTCGGCGCAGCCTGGCTGTCGGAAAAGGCGGCGCCGAACCGCCGCATCAAGCGCGGCGCCGTGATCCGCGTCATGCAAGAAGGCAACACCTGGGTCTTGACGCAGATGCCGGAAGTGCAATCGGCGTTTGTGTCGGCCAGCACCACGGACGGCGCCATCCGCGCCATGGTGGGCGGCTTCGATTACAACCGCAACAAGTTCAACCACGTCACGCAGGCGTGGCGCCAGCCCGGCTCGGCCTTCAAGCCCTTCATCTATTCCGCTTCGCTGGAACGGGGCCTGTCGCCGGCCACCATCATCAACGATGCGCCGATCTCGTTCGACGCGGGCCAGACGGGCGGCCAGGCGTGGGAACCGAAGAACTACGACAGCAAGTACGATGGCCCGATGACCATGCGCAAGGGCTTGATGAAATCGAAAAACATGATTTCCATCCGCATCCTGCACAAGATCGGCGCCAAGTACGGCCAGGAATACGCGACGCGCTTCGGCTTTGACGCGGACAAGAACCCGCCCTACCTGACCCTGGCCCTGGGCGCCGGCAACGTGACGCCGCTGCAGATGGCCGGCGCGTATGCTGTATTCGCCAACGGCGGCTACAAGATCAACCCGTATCTGATCGCCAAGGTGACCGATAGCGACGGCAATGTCCTGTCGCAAGCCAAGCCGGACCTGGCGGGCGAGGAAGCCAACCGCGTCATCGACGAGCGCAATGCCTTCATGATGAACAGCATGCTCAACGACGTGGTGCGCTTCGGCACGGCGAATAAAGCCATGGCATTGAAGCGCCCTGACCTGGCGGGCAAGACGGGCACCACCAACGATTCCATCGATGCGTGGTTTGCCGGCTACCAGGCCAAGCTGGTCGGCATCGCCTGGATCGGCTACGACCAGCCGCGCAACCTTGGCAACCGGGAAACGGGCGGCGGCCTGGCCTTGCCGATCTGGATCAACTACATGGCCAAAGCCCTGAAAAGCATTCCCGTCGAGGAACGTGCCGTGCCGGAAGGCCTGATCCATGTGGGCGACGAGTATTACTACGCGGAAAATCCACCGGGCACGGGCGTAGGCAGCCTGGAAGGCGCGGCGCGCGGCACGCCGGAGGAAGAGAAAGCCAAGGAAGCCGTCAAGAACGAATTGTTCTAAAAACACCCAACCAGACCTGCTGCGCGTCGCGCTTTGCGGTTTCAGATGCTCACTGTGCTAAAGCACAGCTCCGCTTCTCAACCGCAAATCCCATCCGCTCGCTACGGTTTTGTTAGGTGTTTAATGTCCAGTCCTAAAATAGGTTGACAGTATTTATTGCTGCACAAACGCCCGATGCACCGCATCGGGCGTTTTGTACTTCAAGGCCGTATGTGGTCGTTCCTGGTTGTATATCCGCACCGATTGCGCCACCATTTTGCTCGCCTGTTTGTGTCCAGTCCTAAAATAGGTTGACAGTATTTATTGCTGCACAAACGCCCGATGCACCGCATCGGGCGTTTTGTACTTCAAGGCCGTATGTGGTCGTTCCTGGTTGTATATCCGCACCGATTGCGCCACCATTTTGCTCGCCTGTTTCAGGTCTGCAGGTCGATTCAGCAAGAACTCGCCTTTCAGAATGCCGTTGATACGTTCGGCCAGCGCATTCTGATAGCAGTCGTAGCCGTCGGTCATGGAGCAAGTCAGTCCATGACGACGATGAATTTCTTGATAGTAAGTCGAGCAGTACTGGATGCCCCTGTCTGAATGATGGATCAGCGGCRTCTTGCGCTGTCGTGCTCGCAGGGCCATCTTCAAGGCCTCGCTGACCTCTTCGGTTTGCAGGCTTGCGTGCACGTGATAGCCCACGATCTTGCGCGAATACGCATCCGTTACCAAGCTCAGATAGACGAATTTTCCGGCGGTCGGGAGATACGTGATATCGGCTACCCACACCTGCTCCGGCCGCGTGGCGAGCACTTGTCCCGGCCCCTCCTTGAGTAAATTGGGATGGCGCCGGAAGCGGTGATGGCTATTCGTGGTCTTATGATAGGCCCGCTGTGGTTGCACCAGCAGCCGCTCCTGGCGCAAGATATCAAAGAGTCCATCGCGTCCCAATTTGATTTTTGCACCGGAAAAGGCTGCACCGAGCATGCTGTGCAGCTTGCGCGTGCCGATGCGTGGCTGGCGCAGGCGTATCGGCTGCACCAGCTTGACGACAGTTTGCGCCCTGTCCAGGCAATGTCGCTCGCGCTGACRGCGCTGGTAATACGCTTGGCGGCTGATGCCGACACAGCGGCAGGCCCGTTCGACGCTTAATCCTTCGACTTGCTTGCGCGCGATGACCTGCCCAAAGGCTTTTTTACCGGCACCCCGTATTCGTCACGCAGGACGTCGAGAACCGCCTCGAACAGCGCGGATTTCTGTTTTTCTTCCTTGAGCTGACGCTCCAGCTCCTTGATGCGCTGCTCTGGCGTCAGTGGCCTGGCTGGTGTGTCTGTCATGGTCGCTCYCCGTTGGCTTCGGCCCCTGGGATGCGTCCAATCCTGCAGGCCGTGTTTGCGACACCATACCAAAACTGTCGACCGACCCTGTATTCCGTAGCGCGTTTGCGCCTGCTTGTACGTCATCTCGCCTTTTTCAACCTGCTCGACAACGCTCAATTTAAAAGCCAGGCTGTAATCTCGCTGACTGCGTCGAAACCCTTGTTCCATCGGACACTCCTTCTCTGTAACGAAAAAGTGTCAACTTATTCCAGGACGGGTCA
>NZ_NEGZ01000156.1 GCF_002127585.1 Janthinobacterium sp. GW458P | reverse complement strand
GCCACGGTCTTGCCGTTGCCGGCATTCTTGTCACTGAATGCGCCGCTCAATGCGCCCAGCGTCACGGTTTCATTGCCGACCAGGCCGGACAGCGTGCCGCCGCTCAGCGTGGCCGCCGTAGTGCCGTCATAGATTTTATTAGCAGCCGTGATGCCGGATACCGTCAGCGCCTTCGGCGTGATGGCCGCCGTCACGCTGGCGGGCGCATTCACGCTGTAGTTCGCCGCCAGGCCKSTGCCGTCGCCCAGCTGGCCGCCGCTCACGGCCACGGTCTTGCCGTTGCCGGCATTCTTGTCACTGAATGCGCCGCTCAATGCGCCCAGCGTCACGGTTTCATYGCCGACCAGGCCGGACAGCGTGCCGCCGCTCAGCGTGGCCGCCGT
>NZ_NEGZ01000155.1 GCF_002127585.1 Janthinobacterium sp. GW458P | reverse complement strand
CCCGACGCCGGGCGGTTGCTGCCGGGCGACAGCCGCGCCGCGCCGTGCCCGCCCGCCCATGATGGGGCCGTGCCCTTGAGCCTGCCGGCGGCCGTCGACCTGGCCCTGTGCCATAACGCGCAGGTGCATGGCGCCTGGGCCGGCATCAAGCTGCAGGCGGCCGGCCTGGGCGAGGCCCGCGCCGCCTACCTGCCGACCTTGAATGCCGGCCTGAGCCGCGTGCATGACCGCACCGCCTATCCCGGCGCCGCCACGGCTTCCAGCAGCCTGGGCAGCAATACTGGCTCGCTGAGCCTGTCCTGGCGCCTGTTCGATTTCGGCGGCCGCGACGCGGGGCGGCGCTCGGCCACGGCGCTGCTCGACGCGGCGCTGGCACACCGCGACGCCGTGCTGCAAGCGACCCTGGCGGCGACGGTCAGCGCGTATTTCGACGCGCACA
>NZ_NEGZ01000154.1 GCF_002127585.1 Janthinobacterium sp. GW458P | reverse complement strand
CCTTCGACGTCGATGCCCGGCCGCCCGGCGCCCCTTCGCTGGCCCTGGCGGCCGGCGCCGACACTGGCAGCAGCGCCACGGACGGCGTCACGCGCGACGCCATGCCGGCCATTGCGGGCACGGCGCAGGCCGGCAGCACGGTCAGCGTGTCCGTCGACGGCCAATTGGTCGGCAGCGTGACGGCCGGCGCCGACGGCGCATGGCGCTACCGCCTGTCGGCGCCGCTGGCCGACGGCCGGCACAGCGTGACGGCCGTGGCCAGCAATGCGAACGGTCCCGGGGCGCCGTCGGCGGCCTTGACCCTGGGCGCCGTCGGCGGCCTTGACCCTGACCGTCGCATCACGGCGCGCGATACGCCCGTCCATGGCGCCAGCACCCTGCGCTATGAATTGCAGTTCTCGGAAGCGGTGATCCTGGCGGCCGATGCGCTGGACGTCGTCGCCAGCGGCGGCGCGCAGGGCCGCATCGATTCCATCGTGCAGACGGGGGAGGGACGCTATCTGGTGCAGCTGGCAGTGAGCGGCGAGGGGACAGCTGGCAGTGAGCGGCGAGGGGAC
>NZ_NEGZ01000153.1 GCF_002127585.1 Janthinobacterium sp. GW458P | reverse complement strand
TGGGTTGCCCCATTCGGAAATCTGCGGATCAAAGTGTGTTTGCTCACTCCCCGCAGCTTATCGCAAGCTACTACGTCCTTCATCGCCTGTAATCGCCAAGGCATCCACCATGTGCACTTATTCGCTTGTCCCTATAACGTTAGCCTCTTCATTCTTTCAAACGAAAAGAGCGCTACAGGGATAAGAAAGTACAACGTTGTTGCTTGTTTGTTGATACATACAATCATTACCCATCGATTTATGTTTTACGATAAACCGATCAATAAATAATCTTTACTTCTTCCAGATTGTTAAAGAACGAAACAGCTTTGATCGCTAAAAGATCAAACCTAAATTTAATCACCACTGTGATTAACTTACGTTTGCACTTTCGGGTAAAACGTGGTGGAGGATGACGGGATCGAACCGACGACCCCCTGCTTGCAAAGCAGGTGCTCTCCCAGCTGAGCTAATCCCCCTATGGGTCTTGCGTGGCTTTGACTTCTAAAAATCATCTGGCTTTGCCAGTGGTTTTTAGCTATCAACCAAACGAAAGTAGRTGTGTACTTTCGTTTGACGCTTTTACTGGTAGGGCTGGTTGGACTCGAACCAACGACCCCCGCGTTATCAACACGGTGCTCTAACCAGCTGAGCTACAGCCCCAACGCGGAACTACTACGACTACTGTTTCTTCTTCATTTAACAGCCGATAAGTGTGAACATTTGATGCGTGAATCATTACTGATTCGTGCAAACTCTAGAAAGGAGGTGATCCAGCCGCACCTTCCGATACGGCTACCTTGTTACGACTTCACCCCAGTCACGAATCCTACCGTGGTAAGCGCCCTCCTT
>NZ_NEGZ01000152.1 GCF_002127585.1 Janthinobacterium sp. GW458P | reverse complement strand
CGAAGCGGCCAGGCGGCGCCGGTCCCCGCACGGCGCGGTAGGCGGCGCCGCCGGCCGCCAGCGCACAGGCGCCGATGAGTCCCAGTGTCAGAAACGATCTGCGTCGCATTCCCATGTCTCCCCTTGTCTTGTACCGCCTTTGCAAGCCAGTGTACGCCAAAGGCGCTGCGCTTCCGCGCGCAAAAACTAGAGCGGGCCGTCTAGTTTGCGCGACTGTAACCACAGCGCCGGCATGGCCAGCAGCGCCGCCAGCGCGCCGCCGATGGCGATGCCGGGCAGGCCAAACGCGACGATCAGCATGCCGCCCAGCGCCCCGCCGGCCGCCGTGCCCGCATTGAAGGCGGCAATATTCAAGCCCGCCGCCACGGCGTCGCTGCCCGGGCAATGCCGTTGCGCCAGGGCGAGCTGCCGCACGGTCGACAGCGTCACGAGGGCAAAGAACAGCAAGCCCAGGCTGCCGCACAGGGCCAGCAGGGCCAGGGGCTGCGCGCGCAGCAGATAAAACCCCAGCAGGTTGAGCGCCAGCGCGGCCAGCGCCAGCATGGTGAAACGCAGGGCGTGGGGGCGGTCCGCGCACCAGCCGCCCAGCAGGTTGCCGCCGATGGCGCACGCGCCAAAGCACAGCATGGCGGCACTGAGCCAGTCCGCATCGAGCCCGCCCAGCTGCAGCAGGAAGGGCGAGACATACGTGAAAAAGCTGAAGGTGGCCACGCTGACCAGCGCCGCCACGCCGGCCGCCAGCAGCAAGGCGGGCTGCAGGATGGCGCGCAGGCTGGCCAGGGCCGACGCGGCGGGCGCAGAGGGGCGCGCGCGCGGCATGGCGGACAGCAGG
>NZ_NEGZ01000151.1 GCF_002127585.1 Janthinobacterium sp. GW458P | reverse complement strand
CAGAGCAAGCTCCGTGCTGCCGTTCGACTTGCATGTGTAAGGCATGCCGCCAGCGTTCAATCTGAGCCAGGATCAAACTCTTCAGTTTAATCTCTGTTTAATGTCATTTCTGACAGGTCGGACAGTATCACTACCATCCAAATCTTTTACATTGCAAAAGATTTGCTCACTCAAAAAACTGACAGGCCACTACTTTCGTAGCGCCTATTTCATTATTTCTTGTGAACATTTGATATTTTAAGTATGACGCCAATCCGAAAATCGGCGCTGCACTACATCAAATGTCCACACTTATCGACTGTTAATTGTTAAAGAACTGTATTCGGTTACTGCTTTCGCGCTATCGACAAAGCGTTGTGTTTGTCAGCTGCGAAGAAAGAAGAGTATGAGGCATTTCGCTAAATCCGTCAACCCTCTTTTTTACTACCTTCACCGTTTCCAGTGATCCCGTTGTTTTGCAAACTGCAGCGCCTCATTGGGGAGGCGAACTATAGCAAAGCTATACGCAGGCAGCAAGGTTTATTCTAAGAAAGTGTGAAATTTAATGATGCGATGCCATACCGCCATTAAACTGACCAGTTAATACCATCCAGAACGCCCTGGTGTCCGTTGGCGCTTGCGGATTAATAGGCTCATTCGCATGCAGCTGCATTAGATCGGCACCGGCCTGATGACTGCAGTGGCATCGATAAGAGGCTAAGCACTGCTTGACGAGTGCATTCCCAGTAGTGCCCGGGGAATAAAGCGCCAGACGAAAAAAAACCCGCTCATTGCTGAGCGGGTTTTTTCTAGATGAAACAGCCGGCGGCTGTTTCAGCAAATAACAAGCCTGACGATAACCTACTTTCACACTGGTTGCAGCACTATCATCGGCGCAAAGTTGTTTCACGGTCCTGTTCGGGATGGGAAGGGGTGGGACCAACTTGCTAT
>NZ_NEGZ01000150.1 GCF_002127585.1 Janthinobacterium sp. GW458P | reverse complement strand
GGCTGGCCTCGTGCATCATGTGCTTTCAAGAAAAATGCGGTCCATGCGGTCCCAGGCGAAGTCGAGGGTCAGGCGCGCCAGCCGCGCTTCCATGCGCCCCAGGTTCAGGTAGTGGCGAAAGCGCGTCTTCGCGCTCAGGCCCGGCGGGCGCGGCTGGCCGGGATCGATTTCCCAGGGATGAAAATAGAATATGCCAGCTTGCCCGTCGCGCGAATTGATGCGCCGCAAAAGCCAGCGCGACAGTGGATACGGCAGCAGGCGGAAATAGCCGCCGCCGCCGGCAGGCAGGTTGCGCCGGCCCATGCGCACTGTGCTGACGGGCAATTCCAGCACRCCCTGCGGCCCCCGCGGGCGCCAGGCGAAGCGGGGAGCATCGGGCATGCCGTAATGGTCGTGGCGGATCGGGTAGATGCTGGAACTGTAGCGGTAGCCTTCTTGCTGCAGCACGTCGAAGGCCCACAGGTTGCCGGCGCCGATGGAAAAGCTGGGCGCCCGGTAGCCCAGCACGGCGCGGCCCGTCACCTGTTCCAGGATGGTTTTGCTCAGGCGCACGTCCTCGGCGAAGGCCGCGGCCGGCTGTTCGCTGGCGCGCAGGTGGGCGTAGCCGTGGCTGGCCACCTCGTGTCCCGCCTGCGCCACGCGCCGCAGCATGGCCGGATAGCGTGCGGCGATCCAGCCCAGCGCAAAAAAGGTGGCGTGGATGCGGCGGCTTTCGAGCAGCAGCAGGATGCGCTCGATGTTCGCCTCGACCCGGCATTCGAGGTGCGGCCAGTCGGCGCGGGCGACGTGCGGCGCGAAGGCGGAGACCTGGAAGTAATCCTCGACGTCGATGGTCAGCGCGTTGCGCAGCGGGCGCGGCGGCGTCATGGCGTGCCCCGGCGCGCGGCCAGCCACGGCACGGTGACGGCGGCGATGCGCGCGGCCGCGTGG
>NZ_NEGZ01000149.1 GCF_002127585.1 Janthinobacterium sp. GW458P | reverse complement strand
CGCAGCTGGCCGCGCCGGAGCACGCTTCCGTGGCCGAGCGCGCGGCCGCGCAGGCGCATGTGGACGGCCAGTACGCGAGCTTTCGCGCCCGGCTGGCGTATCTCGACGGCGAAATCGCCCGCTATGCGCAGGCGCTGCCGCTGGCCGCGCAGCGCGCCGGCGACTACCGGGCGCTGGCGGACACGCGCGACGTGGCCGAACACGCGTGGCTGGAAAAGGAGCAGGCGCGCATCGACCTGGCCGGCCAGCTGGCGTCGGCCCGCAGCGAACGGGCGGCCCTGGTGGCGCAGACGAGGAAAGACGCGTATGACGCGCTGGCGGAAGGGGCCAGAGCGGCGGCGGCCAGCGGCCAGGATGCGCGCCGCGCGCTGGCCCGCGGCAGCCTGCTGCGCCTGACGGCGCCCGTCGACGGCACGGTGCAGCAGTTGAAACTGCACACGGTGGGCGGCGTGGTGCCGGCCGCGCAGGCGCTGATGCAGATCGTGCCGCGCCAGGGCCGGCTGGAAATCGACGCCATGCTGGAAAACCGCGACGTCGGCTTCGTGCAGGCGGGGCAGGCCGTGGCCGTCAAGATCGACGCGTTTGATTACACGAAATACGGCACCGTGCCCGCCGTCGTCAGCAGCGTCTCGCGCGACGCCATCGAGGACGAGAAGAAGGGACTCGTGTATGCCGTGAAAATCACGGTGCAGCAGCCGGCCATCGTCATCGACGGCAGACTGGTGCCGCTGTCGGCCGGCATGGCCGTGCGGGCGGAAATCCGCACGGGAACGCGCAGGGTGATCGAATACGTGCTCTCGCCGCTGGTGCAGCACCAGAAGGAGGCCCTGCATGAACGCTAGCCTCCGCGCCATGGCCTTGGCCGCCGGCCTGCTGGCCGCGCTGCCCGCGCTGCCCGCGCAGGCCGGCGATGTGTTTCCGCGCCTGGACGACCCGCTGGCCACGCAGGCCGGCTTG